>CAMOGW010000012.1 GCA_946614435.1 uncultured Prevotella sp.
CTCCTTTTGGAGGAATATTTCACGTGAGGGAGCAATTTTCCCGTTATGTAGGTCCTGTTATCGACAAAGTACTGGGTCTCCGATGTACGTCATTCGGCTACCAGTACAGCGAGATTGCAGGTTCGCTGGCAAGCGTCTACTTTTGTGGCGGTGACTGCGTGGAGGACGTTACGAGCCACCTGATGCCCCATCTCTCGCTGCATCCCGCACTTCGCACATGCAGCTCTGACACAATCCTGAGAGCGATTTCAGAACTGGCCACGGCTAACACGACCTACACCTCTGACACGGGCAAGAGCTATGACTTCAATACCGCCACGAAGCTGAACCGTTTGCTGGTAAAGGCGCTCCTGAGCACAGGGCAGCTCATGGCTGGAGCGTCGTACGACCTTGACTTCGACCATCAGTTCATAGAGACGGAGAAGTACGATGCGAAGATGACCTACAAGAAGTTCTTCGCGAGCGAAGCGAACAAGTTCGAGCACACAGGTTACAGTCCCGGCGTGGCCGTCATTGGCGACCTCATTGTGGGTAGCATCACTATTAGTTGCGGATTTTAGGGTAATTAAAAATAATGAGAGCCTGTATTTAGACTCTCATTATTAGGGACTTACATCTGCCTTGCGGAGAGTGAGGGATTCAAACCCCCGATACCCATAAGGGTATACCGGATTTCGAGTCCAGCGCGATCGATCACTCTGCCAACTCTCCTTTTGCCGAGGAGTCATCGTTTTCGATGGCTATCCGTTTTTAAAGCGGTGCAAAGGTAATAAGTTTTTTTGAAACAGACAAATTTTTTCATTTCTTTTTCTTTGCATTATACATGTTTTGCACTTGATTTGCAAACATCTGGCACGCAGATCAGTCCTGTGGGGCATCCGCATGGGAGGGGCATGACTTCAGGAGGGGGCATCGAATCATGGAGTGATTCAGCTGAAACCGAAGGAGAAAACTCCATGTTCTTCGGGATGATTCAGGCTATTTCAGCATAAGCAGCTGCAGCGGATTATATAATCGGCTATAGCGGACTATATAATCCGCTGCAGCTGCTTATACTCATTCAACCTGAATGCCCCCGAAACCAATGGCATTCTGCTCCTTGAAACAATCGTCACGGCTCCCTGATATAGGGTGGGTCACAAGTTCAACGGAATCATTACGCTCACTCGTTGAAATCTTAATTCTTTGTAAAATCGCAAAAATGTGAAGAAACAAGTCGATTAATTCGCAAAGAATGATTACTTTTGCATTAAAATTATAAAAAGAACAAAGGTTGTTGAACTAATATATTAATGTTCGCGCACGTATGTAAACCTTATATTATAACTATCAACACATAGCAGATAACACACTGTATGGCTAAAAAGAAAAAGGAAGAGGAACGGAGGCCCTCATTCATTGAATCGATTGAGGGTATCAATTTTTTTCACAATGAAAAATTGAAGTTTTTTATTGGCTTGCTGTTTTTTGCAGTGGCCTTTTATTTCGTGCTGTCATTTATCTCATTTTTTGGAAACGGACATGCCGACCAGAGCCTGATTGAAAATATAAGAGGGGGCGAGATGGCCAACGAGCATCAGATATTTGAAAACTACTGTGGCTCGCTCGGTGCCTATACGGCTTATTTCTTTATCAATCGCTGTTTCGGATTGGCCGCCTTCATCATCCCGTTCTTTCTGTTTCTGGTCTCTTTCCACCTCATGAAAGCCTACCGGGTGAATCTCTGGAAATGGTTCTTTGCACTGGCCATCGTCATGATATGGAGCTCGGTGACAATGGCAAAATTCCTGACCCCCATCTTTGCAGACAGCCACTTCTGCCCAGGCGGTGACCACGGTCTGACTATCTGTCAGACGATTGAGGGCTATGTGGGGGCACCGGGACTGGTGGCTATCCTTGCGCTCGTAGCCCTTGCCTTCTTCATCTACATCAGTACGGCCACCATCGACCTGATTCGCAAAATGCTAAATCCATCGAAGATCATCGACCGAATCAAGTTCAAGGTGGTTGATACTTCTAAAGAAGAAGTAGCTCCTGAAGACAGTTATGAGAATAACATACAGACGCAAGAAGAGCCGCTCGTATTCGACAATCCCGAGACACAGACAGTTGAGTTCGATCATAAGCCCGACGCGACTGCTGAAAAGGAGCCTGCAGACGACGGAACGAAGAATCCTAACCGGCGCTCAAGCACAGTCAACCACGAACCGACTGAAGACCAGCATGCCAGTGACGAGCTGAACATGGAAGTGGAGATGGCTGAAGCTGAAGAAACAGCGGATTCATCGAAGCCAGTGGCCGAAAACGAGCCGTCGCTGGAGCCTTATGATCCCAAGCGCGACCTGGAGAACTACCGATTCCCCACGCTCGACTTGCTGAAAGCCTACGAAACCGACGGTAAGCCCTACATTGACATGGTGGAGCAGACGGCCAACAAGAACCGGATTGTTGAGGTGCTGCGCAATTTCGGCATAGAGATCTCAAGCATCAAAGCAACCGTAGGTCCTACCATTACGCTTTATGAAATTACGCCTGCACAGGGTGTTCGCATCTCCAAGATTCGCAATCTGGAAGATGACATTGCCCTGAGCCTGAAAGCACTGGGCATTCGTATTATAGCGCCCATCCCAGGTAAGGGCACGATTGGTATTGAGGTTCCTAATGCCAAGCCTAACGTGGTGTCGATGGAATCGGTGCTGAACTCGAAAAAGTTCCAGGAGACCACGATGGACCTGCCCTGCGCTATGGGCAAGACCATCACCAACGAAGTGTTCATGTTCGACCTTGCCAAGGCTCCCCACCTCCTCGTGGCCGGTGCTACGGGTCAGGGTAAGTCGGTAGGTCTGAACGCCATCCTCACCTCGCTGCTCTACAAGAAGCACCCTGCTGAGATGAAGATTGTCCTGGTGGACCCGAAGATGGTAGAGTTCAGCATCTATAAGAACATTGACAAGCACTTCCTCGCCTGTCTGCCTGAAGAGATAGACAATCCCATCATCACCGACACCTCAAAGGTGGTGCGCACACTGCAGAGCCTCTGTGTGGAGATGGATGCCCGCTATGAGCTGCTGATGGCTGCCGGCGAGCGCAACATCAAAGACTACAACCGCAAGTTCACGGCCCGCAAGCTGAATCCGGAGAAAGGCCATCGGTACATGCCTTACATCGTAGTGGTGATAGATGAGTATGGCGACCTGATCATGACCGCCGGCAAGGAGATAGAGCTGCCCATTGCACGCATCGCCCAGAAGGCACGCGCCGTAGGCATCCACATGATTATAGCCACGCAGCGTCCTACCACAAACATCATCACGGGTACGATTAAGGCTAACTTCCCTGCGCGTATCGCCTTCAAGGTGAGCCAAGGCATTGACTCGAAGACCATTCTGGACCGCATGGGGGCCCAGCAGCTCATTGGTCGCGGCGACATGCTCTACCTGCTGGGCAACGACCCCATACGCGTGCAGTGCGCGTTCGTCGATACGCCCGAAGTGGTGAATATCAACAATTTCATCGCTTCGCAGCAAGGCTATCTTACTCCGCTCGAACTGCCCGAGCCAGTCGTTGAGAGCGGCGAGGATATGGGAGGAGGCTCGGCTGAGGTGGATCTCACGCATCTGGACCCCATGTTTGAGGATGCCGCACGCCTGATCGTTCAGAGTGGCAGTGGCTCAACCAGCCTCATCCAGCGCAAGTTCTCAATAGGCTACAACCGTGCAGGCCGACTCATGGACCTGATGGAGAAAGCCGGAGTGGTGGGGGCGGCGCATGGCAGCAAGCCGCGCGAAGTGCTCATTCAGGACGAGCTGAGCCTGGAGCAACTCTTAAATTCACTGAGACATTAATTTTCTATAAAAAAAAACAATTCTACTTTTAAAGACTGGATTATGAAGACAAAAACATTCGTGATAGCACTGCTGGCACTTTTTGCTCACTTCACCACGAGCAATGCTCAGGATGTGCGTAGCGTGCTCGACAAGTGTGCTGCAGCCGTCAGCGTCAAGGAAGGAGTGAGCGCATCGTTCCGCATGGAGAGCGCCCAATATGGAAAAGCCAATGGCACCATCAAGGTGAAGGGCAGGAAGTTTCATGCCTCAACCGCTGTAGCCAGCATGTGGTTCGACGGTAAGACACAGTGGACTTACCTGAACAGCAACAACGAGGTGAGCGTCACGACACCGACCGAGGCGCAGCTGCAAGCCATCAACCCCTATAACTTTATCAATCTGTATAAGTCGGGATTCAAGAGCAGCATGACCACTAATGCGTCATCGTATCATGTGCATCTGACGGCTGAGAATGCCAGTAGGAAGATTCAGGAGCTCTTCATCACCATTGACAAGAAGACGTTCTCGCCTTCAGAAGTGAAGCTGCGACAGGGCTCGAAATGGACCACGTTCTTCATTACCGATTTCAAGACGGTGAAACTTGCCGACACGGAGTTCACTTTCAAATCAAAGGATTTTCCCACGGCTGAGGTCATTGACCTGCGGTGACACTTCACTTACGCTGACATGAATGCCTTTTCGCTTTTCCGCCTGCTACGGAAAAATAACAATCTGGAGTTCCGCCGTTCGCCTGCTTACGAGCAAAGTCTGGTGGCCAAGGTCCTGATGGGGATAGGTGCCTGCATCTTTGTGCTCTATCTCATTATCTATGGCACCATGTTCGGCTCGATAGCAAGCAGTAACCACGAGCCTGGATTCATCATGGCTATTTTGCCTGTTCTCCTGATTATAGATTTCGGTCTCCGCTTCATGGTGCAGCAGACACCTGCGATGCTTGTGAAGCCTTACATGCTGCTGCCAGTGCAGCGGAAAAGAGTGATTGACACCTTTCTGATCACGTCGCTCCTGAGCATATACAACTTTCTGTGGCTCAGTCTGCTGCTGCCTTATTTAGTGATTGTCCTGGCAGGCGGCTGCGAGTGGGGCGAGGCGTGCTCGCTGCTGTGTTCGGGCATTCTGCTCATCATGCTCAACAGCCAGATCTATCTGCTCGTGCGCACCTTGGTAGCTCGCAACCTGTTCTGGTGGCTGATGCCCATACTCATCTACGGAGCCTATTTCGTGCCTCTGCTCATTGACCAAAAGGGCAACCTCTTCGACGATGTGCTCGATGTGGTGACGGAGTGGGGCGTTAGCGGATGGGTGACAGTGGGGGTCTTGGCTGTCCTGACCTGCCTGTTCTTCCTGAACCGCAACATGCAGAATGCCTTCGTCTATGAAGAGGTGGCTCGCCAGGAAAAGGAGTCAACGGTGAAGATCAGTGCCACATCGCAGTTCTCGTTCTTCAACAGATTCGGGGAAATCGGCGAATACCTGAAGCTGGAACTGAAGTCCATCTTCCGCAACAAAGCCATTCGCGCTCGTGTCATTTCCAGCTTGTTGCTGATCATCGTGTTCTCGGCACTGATTGCCTACACCCATATCTATGACGGGCGCATGATGCTGAACTTCTTCTGCTACTATTGCTTCTCACTGTATGGTATGACGGCTCTCGTCAAGATTATGGGTCCTGAGGGCAATTACATTGACCTGCTGATGGTGCATAGAGAGAACATACTCACGCTGCTGCGTGCCAAGTACTATTTTCATTGTGCTGTGCTGATAGTGCCTCTGCTGGTGATGCTGCCTGCCGTGATAGAAGGCAAGTTCTCCATTCTCATGATGCTCAGCTACATGCTGCTGTCGAGCGGACTGCTTTATTTCATCCTGTTCCAGTTGGCAGTCTCCAATAAGCAGACCTTGCCGCTTGATCAGAAATTGACCGGCAAGGCTCAAGTGGAAAATGGTCATCAGCTGATTTTCGAGCTCGTAGGAATGACACTTCCCCTGATACTGGTCATGCTCTTGTTGCTGGCATTCGAGGAAGACACGTGCTACATGATTCTGCTGGCAATCGGCATTGTGCTCACAGCGCTGCACCCACTGTGGCTGCGCCATGTCTATGTGCGCATGATGAAGCGGAAATACAAAAATCTGGAAGGCTTCCACTCTTCCAGATAAAAAAGGGTTCAATCAAGATTCAGATAAAAAAGTCGAGTTGGCAGTTATACCAGCTCGACTTTATTGATGTCCTGCTCCTTTTCGCAGTAGTGGCAAGTAAGTATTCCGTTTGCCACATGGAAAAGGGTAGGCATCGGCTCGTTGTTAGTGATGCACTTGGGGTTGTTGCACCGGACGATTCCGCGTATCACTTCAGGTGTGGTAACCGTCTTCTTCTCAACCACTTCGAAGTCATGAATAATGTTAAGCACAATGTTGGGGGCCACAACTGAGAGGCGTGAGATTTCCTCGTCAGTGAAGAATTTGTCCTCAACTTTAATAATGCCTTTCTTTCCCAGTTTCTTGGAAAGGAAGTTGTATCCGATGGTCACAGGCGTGGCAAGCTGATGAAGCCCCAGCAGCTGTGCCACCTGATAAGTCTTGTCGCTGGGTATATGGTCAATTACGGTGCCGTTCTTGATAGCGGCTACAAGCATTTCGTTCTTCATAGGGTGTCAGTACGTTAATTTGTTATTAGAAATTGACGGGGATGATGGTCTTGTCGGCTCTCACATCGTCAAGGCTGATGCCGAGCACGTCGCAGAAGATGGCTTCGCGGGCAAAGAGTCCATTGCCAGCCTGCTGAATGTAGTAGGCGTGTGGATTGTCATCCACTTCATAGGAAATCTCGTTGACGCGAGGCAGCGGATGGAGAATCTTCATGTTGGGCTTAGCCAGACGAAGCATGTCGTTGTTGAGCACATATACATTCTTCACACGCTCATATTCCATCAGATCAGAGAACCGCTCTTTCTGCACACGGGTCATGTAGAGAATGTCGGCATCGGCAATCACTTTTTCGTTGAAGGCAGTGTGCTCCTGATACTTGATGCCATGCTCGTCGCAGTAGAGCTTGTACTCCCTTGGCATCTGCAGCTCCTTAGGTGCTACGAAGTGGAAGGTGGGGTTGAAATGGCGCATGGCCATCAGCAGCGAATGAACCGTGCGCCCGTACTTCAAGTCACCCACAAGGTAGATGTTCAGATTCTCGAGCGTCCCCTGTGTCTTGTAGATGCTATAGAGGTCGAGCATACATTGCGAAGGGTGCTGATGGGCACCGTCGCCAGCATTGACGATGGGCACGGGACTCACCTCAGCAGCATACTGTGCTGCACCTTCAATGTAATGTCGCATCACGATCACGTCGGCATAGTTGGCCACCATGAGGATGGTGTCCTTCAAGGTCTCGCCTTTTGTGCCGCTCGTCACCTTGGGATCGGCAAAACCAATCACACGGGCTCCAAGACGATTGGCAGCCGTCTCGAAGCTAAGGCGCGTCCGGGTGGACGGTTCGAAAAAGAGGGTGGCAACTACGCGACCTTTCAGAAGTTCGCGATTAGGATGACGTTCAAACTCTTGTGCCATCTCAATCATGTACATAATCTTCTCACGAGTGAGATCGGCAATGGTAACAAAATTGTGCTTGTCCATAATGAAGGTTTAGCTTATTCGACTGCAAAGGTAGTGAAATAATTTTGAGAACAGGAAAAACACTTTTCGCAATTTTGTTAATCTTCCCAAAAAAGCGGCTCAGCAGATTAGTATCAGTAAATATTTGGCTGTTTCGAAAAAAAGTTTTACCTTTGTGCGAAATTAAACAAATAAATATACATGCATACACGTGAAGAGCAAATGAAAGCCTTTGGAAGGCTACTCGACGTACTGGACCAGCTCAGGGAGAAATGTCCCTGGGACAGGAAGCAGACTTTCGAAAGCCTCCGGCCAAACACCATAGAGGAGACCTATGAGTTGTGTGACGCACTGGCACGCAATGACTATCACGACGCGATGAAGGAACTGGGCGACGTGATGATGCATCTCTGTTTCTACGCCAAGATAGGAAGTGAGAAGAAGGAGTTCGACATCTATGACGTGTTGCGCCAACAGGCCGACAAGCTCATTTTCCGCCATCCGCACATCTATCACCAGAGCCAGGTGGGGCAGGACGAACCGAAGCCCTTGCCTTATGGCGAAGAGCAATCTGCTGCTGAAAGTGAAACCAGCCAGTTCGCGACAGCCAAGACCGCTGAACAAGTGCTGCAGAACTGGGAACAGATAAAACTGAAAGAGAAAGACGGCAATAAGCGTGTGCTCTCGGGTGTGCCTGCTGCGCTTCCCTCAGTCATCAAGGCATATCGCATTCAGGACAAAGCCCGTAACGTAGGGTTCGATTGGGAGAAGAAAGAAGACGTGTGGGACAAGGTGAATGAAGAATTGGGTGAGCTGAAGGAGGAGTTGGCCAAGACACTTCCAGAGAATCCCACAGACGAGCAAAAGGCCGCACTCCGAAGCAGGCAAGAAGGAGAATTGGGCGACTTCCTGTTCTCGGTGATCAATGCGGCACGACTCTATAAGCTGAATCCTGACAATGCGCTCGAAAAGGCAAACAATAAGTTCATCAGACGGTTCACTTATATTGAGGAGCACAGCATCCGCATCGGGAAACCTCTTACGGAAATGACTCTTCAGGAAATGGACGGACTATGGAACGAAGCAAAACAATTAGAAAAAAAAGAAAATAAGAAATTATGAAAAAATATGTCTTAATGGCAGTTGCTGCGATAAGCCTGCTGAACATGGTGGCCTGTGGAGACGGCAAGAAATCGGATGTTCCTTTTGAAGAGACCGAGTCGGTAGATAACAGTCTCAGGGATTCTACCATCTATGGCATCTGCGCGGAAGGCTCAGCCATGCATACGCTACAGCTCATTACCGACAACGGCGATACGCTCACACTCAGCACGATACCAGCCCAGGAAGCCGGTCATTTGTTTGGCGGCTATTCCATCGGCGACCACATGGCGGTGCTCACAGACCAGAGCAAGCAGAAGGCAATCCTGATTGTCAACATCACCACGCTGCTCGGTGAATGGGTGATGCCGAACCCGATGGACGGAACGTCGGAAATGGGCATCTTTATCCGTGACGGCGGAATAGCCGAGAGCATCAATCAGCCTGCTATCATCTATGAGACGTGGCGACTGGTAAACGGACAGTTAGAGCTGATGAGCGTGCGCGACGGAGGTGGCGACTTTGAAGAAGTGGAACGCTACCAACTGCTCTACCTCTCGTCTGACTCACTGGCTTATAGTAACGAAGAAGACACCTATGAGTATTCGCGTCCGCAACCCGAAGAAGACTATAGCGGACTGGGCATAGAGCTCGACGACGAAGCTGAGGAAGACATGCAAATGGTGATGTAAGAACAACGCTTTATCTATGGAACCATTCAGACTACATATACTCGGATGCGGCAGCGCACTGCCTACGATGAAACATTTCCCGACTTCCCAAGTAGTGGAATGCAGAGGGAAGCTGTTCATGATAGACTGTGGTGAAGGGGCACAGCTGCAAATGCGACGTGCAGGACTCTCTTTCTCGAAGATGGGACATGTATTCATCTCACATCTTCATGGGGATCACTGCTTCGGCCTGATAGGAATGTTGAGCACATTCGGATTGCAGGGACGAACGGCTAAGATGAACGTCTATGGGGATGCTGCCTTAGAAGAGATATTGAATCGGCAGCTGCAATGGTTCTGTAGCGACTTGAGCTACGAGGTGGTCTTCCATCCTGTAGATACAAAAAAGCAGACGGTTATCTACGAAGACCGCTCGCTGACGGTTGAGACCATCCCTCTTGATCACCGACTTCCCTGTTGCGGGTATCTGTTCAGAGAAAAACAAGGTTTGCCACATATCCGGCGCGAGATGATAGAATTCTATGACATTCCCGTCTCTCAGATTCAAAATATCAAGAACGGACAGGACTTCGTGCGGCCAGACGGAACGGTTGTGCCCAATGAACGACTGGTGACGCCTGCTGAAATGCCCCGCTCCTATGCTTACGTCAGCGACACGAAGTATAAGCCCCAGTTGGCTTCACAACTAAAGGGCGTATCAACGCTCTATCATGAAGCCACCTATGGCGACGACAACGAAGCCATGTCAGTGAAGTATCACCATTCTACCGCGCGTCAGGCTGCACAGATAGCTCTCAGTGCAAACGTGGGTAAGTTGCTGTTAGGACACTACAGCTCACGATATACTGACGAAAGAGTGTTGCTCAACCAAGCCAAAGAAGTGTTTCCCGCGTCTCGACTGACCAATGAAATGGATGTCATAGACATATAATAAATAATAAGGTAAGAAAAATATTTACCATAACTTGACGTGTAAGCAGAACTGAAATATGACACTAATCATCGTTTTTTTACTTGTTATGGGCTATCTGCTAATAGCGACGTGCCATCTGACAGGAGTAAACAAATCAGCCGTTGCAGTCTTCATCGGGACTGTAGGCTGGGTGGTGTATGTGTGCTGGGGAACAGACTTCGTGATGCAGCTCCATGCTCAGGATTATGCAAAGTTCCTGCATGGCAATGCACCGACGAGCGATGCCGTGAAGTATTTCATATACGATAATATCTTCCTGAAATATGTGGGTAAGGCAGCGGCTATCGTGATGTTCCTTATGGCAACGATGAGCATCGTGGAAATCCTGAATAACAATGGCTGCTTCGACTTCATATCCGAATGGGTGAGGACCCGTAATTCAAAGCGGTTGCTTTGGACACTCACCTTTGCCACCTTCATTATCTCAGCCAATCTTGACAACCTGACCACCACCGCCGTGATGCTTCTCATCATGCGTAAAGTGGTGAAGAACCACCAGCAACGCATGCTCATAGGAGCGGCTATCGTGCTGGCTGCGAATGCAGGCGGCTGCTTCACTGTAATTGGCGATCCTATCGGATTGATTCTATGGGGCGACGATGCTATCACAGCCACTCGCTTCTCGGCCTATCTGGCCATGCCTGCTATTGTGGCTTGGATTATACCGACGTTGCTCATTAATTATCAGTTGCCGGGCAGACTTGACATAGAGTGGGGGCCTGCTCCCTATCGTGGCAACGACACCCGTCTGAACCGCTGGCAAAGAGCCTTGATGCTGCTTGTAGGCTTCGGGGGCCTTTGGTTCATTCCCACATTCCATAACATCACTAAGCTGTCGCCTTTCCTTGGCGCACTCTGCGTGCTCTCGGTGCTTTGGGTGGTGAACGAGGCTTTCAATCACAGACTCTATCTGGCTGACAGAATGACAGAGCCCCGCATTCCGCAAGTCCTGCAATACGGTGCCATTCAGCAGATACTTTTCGTGATGGGCATTATGCTCGCTATGGGTGTCATGGCTGAGACCGGCGTCTTGGGGGACATCTCTACTTGGATATTTCATGTGTTCGACGGTAATGTGTGGATCATCGCGTTTCTCTCGGGCATACTCTCATCCGTCGTTGATACGTTCACGGTGGCAATGACTAACATTTCATTCTTCCATGTGGGGGAAGGACAGTTCGGGCAAAACGGAATCTATTGGATGCTCATTGCCTTCTGCACCGCAGTGGGCGGTTGTCTGCTCCCGTTTGGCTCTACAAGCGGAATTGCCCTCATGAAGATGGAACGGATGCGTCTGTTGTGGTATCTCAGGTATCTGACTCCTAAGATTTCCGCAGGATTTATCAGTGGAATGTTCCTGCTCTATTTGGAATATGTCTTGATGGATTAGAAAATGCGAAAAAGTGAAATTATATATATACAACAATATTAACTAAAAAATGACGGTTATGACTAAGATTAAGACAATCGGAATTCTGACATCAGGTGGTGATGCACCAGGTATGAATGCAGCTATTCGTGCGGTGACCCGTGCAGGTATTTATAATGGCTTTGAGATAAAAGGTATCTATCGCGGATATGACGGCCTGATCAAAGGCGAAGTGAAACGCTTTACGACTGAAGACGTGTCGGGCATCATTACGAAAGGTGGTACGATTTTAAAGACCGCCCGCTCGAATGAATTCATGACGAAAGAGGGAATGCAGAAAGCTTTCGACACATGCACAAAAGAAGAGATTGATGCCATCATCGTGATTGGAGGCAACGGCTCACTTACGGGTGCCAGAAATTTCGGCATGGAGTTCGACTTCCCTGTCATTGGCCTTCCCGGAACTATTGACAACGACCTTTTCGGAACCGACTCTACCATTGGCTACGACACCACAATGAACACCATCATGGAATGTGTTGACCGTATCCGCGACACGGCTAACTCGCATGAGCGCATCTTCTTCGTGGAGGTGATGGGTCGAGATGCCGGTTTCCTGGCTCAGAACTCTGCCATCGCCTGTGGTGCTGAAGCAGCCATTATCCCGGAGGACATGACCGATGTGGACCAGTTGGCCCAGTTCATGGGACGTGGCATCAGAAAGTCGAAGAAATCGTGTATCGTCATCGTCTCTGAAAGTCCGAAGTGCGGCGCACTTTACTATGCCGAGCGCGTGAAGAACGAGTTCCCCGAGTTCGATGTGCGCGTTTCTATTCTCGGACACCTGCAGCGTGGTGGTTCGCCTTCAGCTCACGACCGTATTCTCGCTTCACGCACTGGTGTAGGAGCTATTGAGGCCATCAAGCAAGGACAGCGCAACGTAATGGTGGGCATCAGAAACAACGAGATTGTATATGTGCCATTCTCAGAATGCATCCGTACAGATAAACCATTCGACAAGAAATTGATCAAAGTGCTCGACGAACTGAGCATCTGACCTTAAAAAAAGCTATTTCAAAGCATCATATTTGGCAGAATCATTTTTTATATGTACTTTTGCAGGTCAAAATTTAGAACAAATAACTGAAAGATAAAAATGGCAAAGAGATTCGCCGAGCACAACGGCTTGAACCTGACACAGGTGAACAATGAAATTTTGGAGAAGTGGACAAAGGAAGACATTTTCCATCGTTCGATTGACGAGCGCGAGGGATGTCCTCAGTTCGTGTTCTTTGAAGGACCTCCTTCTGCAAACGGTCATCCCGGCATTCACCATGTCTTAGCCCGTTCCATCAAGGATACATTCAATCGGTACAAGACCATGCAAGGCTTTCAAGTGAAGCGAAAGGCTGGATGGGACACTCACGGACTGCCCGTAGAACTGGGCGTTGAGAAAGAACTGGGTATTACGAAAGCCGATATAGACAATAAGGAAAGCGAAAAGTACATCTCTACTGAAGACTACAACACAAAGTGTAGGGAGAACGTGATGAAGTTCACGGCTGAGTGGCGTGAACTGACAGAACGGATGGGATATTTCGTGGATTTGGATCACCCGTATATCACCTATGATAATAAATATATAGAGACACTCTGGTGGCTGCTCAAGCAGTTCTATGAAAAAGGTCTGCTCTATAAGGGCTATACCATTCAGCCTTATTCGCCTGCTGCCGGCACAGGTCTTTCTTCGCATGAGCTTAATCAGCCCGGCTGCTATCGTGACGTGAAAGACACTACGTGCACAGCGCTGTTTAAGATGAAGAATCCCAAGCCGGAAATGGGCGCTTGGGGAACTGCTTATTTCATGGCTTGGACTACCACGCCTTGGACGTTGGCTGCCAACAGTGCGCTTTGCGTCGGTCCGAAGATTGACTATGTAGCCATTCAGACCTATAATCCCTACACAGCTGAACCCATCACTGTCGTGCTGGCCGAGGCTCGGGTGAGCGCATACTTCAAAGAGGAAGGAAAAAATGCAGACCTGAATGCTTACAAGGTAGGCGACAAAGTGATTCCCTGGAAAATTGTAAATCGATACAAAGGCACCGACCTGGTGGGCATGGAGTATGAGCAATTACTCCCCATGATTAAGCCTATGGGCAAGGCATTCAGCGTGATTCCTGGTGATTATGTGACTACCGAAGACGGTGCGGGTATTGTGCATATCGCGCCTAATTTCGGTGCTGACGATGCCTTTGTGGCTAAGAAGGCCGGTATTTGTCCAATCGTGCTTATAGACAAGAAGGGAGCCGAACGCCCCGTTGTTGATTTGCAAGGCAAGTACTATCTGATTGAGGATCTTGATGAGAAGTTTGTCGAAAACTATGTCAACGTAACAGAGTGGCAGAAATATAGCGGTCGCTATGTGAAGAACGCATACGACGAAACATTGACCGACAAGGACGAGACACTTGACATTAGTATCTGCATGGACTTGAAGGCAGCAGGCAAGGTATTCAAGATTGAGAAGCATGTTCACAACTATCCGCACTGCTGGCGTACCGACAAGCCTGTGCTGTATTATCCGCTCGACTCATGGTTCATCAAGAGCTCTTCAATGAAAGAACGTATGAGCGAGCTGAACAAGACCATCAACTGGCAGCCCGAATCTACTGGTTCAGGACGCTTTGGCAACTGGCTCGACAATCTGAATGACTGGAACCTCTCTCGTTCGCGTTTCTGGGGAACTCCGCTTCCCATCTGGCGCAGTGAGGACGGCGAGGAAAAGTGTATCGGTTCGCTCGAAGAACTCTATGCAGAGATTGAGAAGGCTGTGAAGGCTGGCGTGATGACTTCGAATCCGCTGAAGGACAAAGGCTTTGTGCCTGGCGACTATTCGCAGGAGAATTATGACAAGATAGACTTACATCGTCCGTATGTTGACTATATTCTGCTTGTGAGTGAGAGCGGAAAGCCCATGAAGCGCGAGTCAGACCTTATTGACGTATGGTTTGATTCTGGTTCGATGCCATATGCACAGATCCATTATCCGTTTGAGAATAAGGAACTGATTGATCAGCAGAAAGCTTTCCCTGCCGATTTCATCAACGAGGGAGTTGACCAGACTCGTGGCTGGTTCTTCACACTTCATGCCATAGCCACGATGATTTTTGACTCAGTGGCCTTCAAGAATGTTATCTCAACGGGACTCGTCCTGGATGCCAAGGGCAATAAGATGTCGAAGCATGTAGGTAATGTGGTCAATCCGTTTGAAATGATTGACAAATATGGTTCTGATGCCGTTCGCTTCTATATGATGACAAACTCAGAGCCTTGGGACAATCTGAAGTTTGACCCTGAGGGTGTGGCAGAAATCAGCCGTAAATTCTTCGGTACGCTCTATAACACCTATTCGCTCTTTGCCATGTATGCCAACGTCGATCAGTTTGACCCAGCTGCTCCACAGGTACCTGTAAACGAGCGCATTGAGTTCGACCGTTGGATTCTTTCGTCATTGAACACGCTGGTGAAAGGTGTCGAAACGGAATTGAATAGTTTCGATCCCACACGTGCAGGCCGCTTGATTGACAAATTTGTCGATGAAGACCTCTCTAACTGGTATGTTCGTCTGAACAAGAAGCGCTTCTGGGGTAAGGAGATGGATAAGGACAAGCTTTCGGCCTATCAGACACTTTACGAATGCCTGCTTACTGTGTCGAAGTTACTGGCTCCTTTTGCTCCCTTCTTTGCCGATCAGCTCTATCGTGACCTCTGCGGTAAGTTTGATTCTGTGCATCTGGAGAAATTCCCCGTAGCAGATATGAGTCTCGTTGACAGCAATCTGGAGAAGCGCATGGAGATTGCTCAACGCATCACAACCGTCGTATTGGCACTGCGCCGCAAAGAAGGCATCAAGGTAAAACAGCCTTTGCAGACTCTCATGATTCCTCCAATGGATGCTGCTCAACGTGCAGATATTGAGAGCGTTAAGGACATTTTCTTGCAAGAAGTCAATGTTAAAGACGTGAAGTTCGTTGAAGGTGCAGGCATCTTGGTGAAGAAGGTGAAGTGCAATTTCCGAACGATGGGCAAGAAGTTTGGCAAGCTCATGAAAGGCGTGGCTGCTTCAGTTGAAGCCCTCACGCAGGAGGAAATTTCCAAACTGGAGTCAACAGGAATGATTGACATTGTCGTTGAGGGGCAGAACTTGACCATAGAAGCTGCTGATGTTGACATTATCAGCGAGGATATTCCCGGATGGCTTGTCGGCAATGACGGAAACATCACGGTTGCCCTTGACATCACACTGACCGACGAATTGCGCAGTGAAGGTATGGCTCGCGAACTGGTGAATCGCATTCAGAACATTCGTAAGAAGAGTGGGCTTGAAATTACCGATCGCATTACCGTCTATATTGAACCAAAAGACCCGGCTGTCAAAGCCATTGAGGCATTTGGAACTTATGTGGCAAAGCAGGTGTTGGCCGATTCAATCGTCATGGAGCAGAACGACGGTCAGGAGGTGGAATTTGACGATTTCAAACTTAATATCAAAATAACTAAATCCTAAGACTTATGGCTGAAAAAACACGCTACACTGACGAGGAACTTGAGGAGTTCCGTGAAATTATCAATGAAAAACTGGCATTAGCCAAACGCGATTATGACCAAATGATGAGAGTGCTGACCAATCAAGATTCGAATGATGTTGACGACACTTCACCTACATATAAGACGCTTGAAGAGGGGAGTACGACACAGTCGAAAGAAGATCTGATACAGTTTGCTGCTCGTCAGCAAAAGTTCATTCAAGGTCTGAAAGCAGCTTTGGTTCGTATTGAGAACAAAACTTATGGAATAGACCGAATCACGGGTAAACTCATTCCTAAAGAGCGCCTTCGTGCAGTTCCTCATGCGACATTAAGCGTTGAGTCAAAGCAATTAGAGAAACAAAGAAAGTGACATCCGAAAACTTCATAACAAAAGGCAGATTGGCGGCAATGATTATTGTCGCCATACTGCTTATTGACCAGCTAATCAAAATATGGGTGAAGACCCACATGGCACTTCATGAAAGCATTCATGTGACTGACTGGTTCTATATTGCCTTTATTGAAAACAATGGTATGGCATACGGCATGCAGATTGGCTCAAAGCTTCTGCTGTCCTTGTTCCGCATTTTTGCTATTGGTGTTCTTTTCTACTACACACGACTTCAAACGCAGCGCAATGCACGAATGGGATATGTAGTATGCCTCTCGCTGATACTGGCAGGAGCTATCGGCAATCTCATTGATTGCATGTTTTATGGTCTGCTCTTTGATGCTTCTACCCCTTATTCTGCTTCTGGCTTTGTGTCATTCGGTGAAGGCTACGCACCATTTCTTATGGGAAAGGTTGTCGATATGTTCTATTTCCCATTGATAGTAACTACTTATCCTGAATGGTTCCCGTTCCATGCGGGTGAAGAATTTATTTTCTTCAGTCCCGTCTTCAACTTTGCCGATGCAGCCATTTCTGTTGGTGTGGTCCTGTTATTATTGTTCTTCAGAAAGGAAATCAGTGAGATAACCTTGAAAAGCGCGAGAGAGAATGAAAATGGGGAGAGAATGAAAAGTGGAGGAGAGAATGAAAGGTGAGGAGAGAATGGAAGCGAGGAAAGTAAATAACCGAAATTGAAGAAGCTACACATCATAATATCAGTAGTATTGGCGTGTATGCTGGCATGTAAGCCGAATATACCAAGTCAGTACATACAACCGGATGAGATCGTTGACATCTTGGTTGACTATCATCTTTCGCGTGCGATGGCGCAATCACTTCCCAATTATGACGAGCAGAACTACAGCCGTGCACTCTATTGGAATGCTGCCATGCAGAAACACGGCATTACACAGGAGAAGTTCGACTCGTCGATGGTCTATTATTATAGTCGTGCAGATATCTTTGATGACATCTATAAACAAGTATATGACCGTTTGAACGACCAATACACACTTCTTAGTATCAGTGAAGGTGAGATTGGCCGGTATTCAGCCCTGAAAGCTGATGGCGATACGGCAAACATCTGGCCGGGGCGTATCTCACATTTCATGATGCCCATGTCTCCTTATAATCGTCTGGACTTCACGATAGCCGGCGATACGACCTTTTATGAAGGCGATACTTTCCTGATGCAATTTACTTCAGACTTTGTTTATCAGACTGGTACGAAAGATGCCATGCTTTATGTAGCAGTTGTCTATGCTGATACCACCATTGTGCGCCAATCGCGCTTCTATTATTCCGGACTTACTCAGGTACGCATCGACCCACCCGTGAAGAACTCTCCAAAGACAATCAAGGGCTATTTCTATTTGGGTAAGGAACATGAATCTTCTACCACGATGAAGATGCTGTTCATAGATAACATTCAACTCATAAGATTCCATAAGAAACATGAAGAAAAACTCCCTGTTACGACGGATAGCTTGTCACGAGATTCGCTTGCCCAACAATCAGACTCTGCCCATGTCGGTAGTCGAGATTCAGTCGGGGAAAGTCCTAAGATATTACCCCTTAAAGGAGGAACAAGCCGCAACAGAATGGTGGAAAGGATTGATTCAGTTAAAGCTTCAAGATGACGGCTCGCTGAAAGCATTCTATGAGGGAAAGGAAATCATCTAAAACCGCAATAAATACTAAAATAACTATGAATCTGAAACTACGTTTATCATTAATGAACTTCTTGGAGTTCGCAGTATGGGGTGCCTATCTTACCTGTATGGGCAATTACCTTGGTTCAGCTGGACTTGGTGAACAAATTGCATGGTTCTATGCCATTCAGGGAATAGTGTCAATATTCATGCCTACCATTATGGGTATTGTTGCCGACAAATATGTGCAGCCACAGCGATTGTTGGGACTGTGTCATTTGGCTGCCGGAGCCGGCATGCTGGGATGCTGGTGGTTGGGACAGCAATCTGGATTTGGACAGGAATTAACGGATAAATCGTTGTTTATCACCCTCTATGCCATCAGTGTAGCCTTCTTCATGCCTACGATTGCGTTGTCAAACACTGTGGCGTTCTCAGCATTGAAAAAGAACAACTATGATACGGTGAAGGACTTTCCTCCCATTCGTGTATTGGGAACGGTAGGGTTTATTGCCACTATGTGGTTCGTGAATTGTGCTGTATGGGAAGACGGCTCTTTCTCTTTCTCTCTGCAGGAGAATCTGCATAAGTTCCAATATACGCACATGCAGTTCTTCGTGTCTGGCCTGCTGAGCATCATTCTGTGCGCCTATTGCTTCACGCTTCCAGAATGCCGTTTGGAAAAGAAGGAAGATGTGTCGCTTATGGAAAGTCTCGGCCTCAGTGCCTTCAAATTGTTCAAGACCAAGAAGATGGCGCTTTTCTTCATTTTCTCTGCGTTGCTGGGCATGTGTCTGCAAGTCACCAATGGCTATGCCGGCCCCTTCATCACCAGTTTCAAGGGAAGTGCTGACGTGGCTGTGTCAACCTCCTTTGCTGCTAATAATGCCACGTTGCTCACTTCAATTTCCCAAATCAGCGAGGCACTTTGCATCCTGATGATCCCATTCTTCCTTAAACGCTTTGGGATTAAGACCGTCATGCTCATGTCTATGTTTGCATGGGTGTTCCGTTTCGGTTTCTTTGGTATTGGTAATCCTGCCATGCCCGGTGTACTGCTGTTCATTCTTTCCTGCATCGTCTATGGTGTGGCATTCGATTTCTTCAATGTCTCGGGCGGTATCTTTGTAGATCAGGAATGTGCTCCTTCGGTCAAGGCTTCGGCTCAGGGACTCTTCATGATGATGACCAATGGTATTGGTGCTACAGTAGGCACTCTGGCCGCAGGCGAAATTGTGAATCACTATTGCACATGGCAAGACGGTTATCTGCTTGGCGACTGGCAGACCTGTTGGTTTATTTTTGCCGGCTTTGCTTTGATTGTAGGTGTGTCATTCGCTTTTGTATTCAATCCTGAGAAGAAAGCATAATTTGAAGAAACAGATGGAGCGTATCAGACTCATATTTGAAAGCATTCAGCAGGTTGTCGGAAACGAGAACCTGTCTGTCATTGTGCTGACCGATGAGCCTCGGCAGCGTGCCATATCGGTCATCTGTGATGAACAAATGACCCGTCAAATACTCTTCCGTCTGCAATCACCTGACAAAGCCCAAACGCTGTTACCCGAATCGTTGCTACAGATGTTGACCGGGCAATACGAAATGATGATCTATGGCGTGCATGATGGTCAGTATCAGGTCGTATTGTCCGATTCCGGATTTGAGTGCAGTTCGCGTATTCGTATGAGTGATGCTGTCTTGCTAACCATCATTTCGGGTTATCCCCTCTATATTGAGGAGAACCTGATGCGACAGCAGTGCTATCCCTTTGACCAACATGCGCAAGGAGTGTCGATACCCATCAATACAATCGATATGCATCGGCTGAACACGGCCTTGCAGAATGCCATTGAGGTTGAGAACTATGAATTAGCCTCTCAACTGCGCGATGAAATTAACCGTAGGAAGAAAAATTCTCCTCAACACTAATTTGTTTTCCCTGAATGAAAGAAGTAAGATATTTCTACGTGCCTGATGCCCTGCACACGAATGCCCTTCCTGAAGAAGAGACCACTCATGCCGTTCGTGTACTACGTTTGCAGGTGGGCGACGAAATCATGCTTATGGATGGTGAAGGCTCGTTCCATCGCGCCCACATCACGCTTTCCACACCACACCATTGTCATTACGAAATCATCGAGACACAGCCCCAAGAGCCCATTTGGAAAGGGCGGTTCCATTTAGCCATTGCTCCAACCAAGCTAATGGACAGAATGGAGTGGTTGATTGAAAAGGCCACCGAGATCGGGTTCGATGAAATGACCCTGCTCGACTGTCAGTTCTCAGAACGTCGTACCGTCAAACTCCCTCGCCTTCAGAAGATTGTGGTCTCAGCGGTTAAGCAAAGCCGAAAGGCATGGATGCCCGATCTTCACGACATGACTTCTTTCAGACAGTTCATTGATCGTCATCCCAACGGCCATCGGTTCATTGCCCATTGCTACGACGAGATTCCCCGTAGCTCTTTGTTTGAGGAGCTGAGGAAAATTCCTTCATCGCATGAGCCCGATGCCCCCATTATAGTGATGGTAGGTCCTGAAGGCGACTTCTCTATTGACGAAGTGCGCATGGCAGTTAGTCAAGGCTTCGTATCGGTTGACCTTGGCAAGAGCCGACTCCGTACTGAGACGGCAGGCTTGTCGGCTGTCATGATGATGCACTTGTCGCAACAATAGTTAGTATTTCCCTAAAAATATGATAAACATGAAGAAACTATCTAGCATTCTGTTCCTGCTGTTTTTTGCGCTTCAGCTATCGGCTCAACTGAAGATAGCCGACTTGTTTCGTGAGATGCCCGATTCGTTGTTGCCTTTGCTCACAAAGAACAATCGACTCGATATGATTGACTTCTGTGAAGCCCAGATGAAATCGGAAGTGAAAAACAAGCTGGAAGGCACAAGCGAGATTACACAACTGAGTAATGACAGTATGCAGATTCGGCTCAACGATACCCATATCGTTAAACTTAGTTTGCAAAATGCACTCGAACCCTACGACAGTTGCCAACAAATCATCTGCAGGGAGCAGATCTTCACGTTGGTGTCAACAAATGAGGAAGAGACAATCATCGATTACTACTCAGTAAACTGGAATCATTTGCTGCAACCCAAACTGGCTGCTCCCCGAGTGCCACGCTCCACCATTCTGCGGCAGGATGACAAGTATCTTCGTGAAAAATGAAACGCTATATCGGACTTTCCCTCATCGCCTTGGCCATCGTCCTGCTCCTTGCAGTACATTTGCTGGGGCTTACACGACTGAACGTGATGCTTTTAGTACCGCTCGGCTTCCTGTTGACAGGATTGTTTCTGCACATTTATTTTCAGAAACGCGACAGTCGGTACTGAAAGCAACCACAGATATTTATCGAACTTTTTCAAAATCACACATTTTATTATGACTGCATTTAAAGATTTGGCCCAGCTTCGCCGTTCACATCGTAAGTTCACCCCTCAGGAAATTGATCCTGAAGCCGTAAAGCTCATCCTTCGTGCTGCCCTGATGTCGCCCACTTCCAAAGGCCAGCGCTCCTGGCAATTCGTAGTGGTCGATGACAAGCTTGACTTAGAGAAGCTCTCCGATGCGAAGGACATGGGAGGCAGTTTCCTGAAAGATGCTCCCTTATGCATCGTTGTCTTAGGCGACCCCTTACAAAACGACTGCTGGGTTGAGGATGGCAGCATTGCAGCTATCTCCATGCAATATCAGGCCGAGGAGCTCGGGCTTGGCTCATGCTGGGTTCAGATGCGCGGACGCGGATTGTCCGACGGAACCAGTGCCGATGAAGTCATTCGCGGCATTCTCGACATTCCAGAGAATTTCTCCGTGCTCTGTGTCATTGCCATTGGTCACAAGGCCGATGAACGCAAGCCGCAGAACGAGGAGAAACTGAAATGGGAGAACGTTCACATCAATAAATTCTAACCATCCCTTTAAAGGTCATCATGCGCATCGTATTCATTGGTGCCGGGCGGCTTGCTTCCAATGTAGCCCCATCGCTCAAGCAAGCCGGCCACCACATCTTGCAGGTCTATAGTCGCACTCTCACCTCAGCCGAGAACTTGGCTGCTGAAGTGGGAGCCGAGGCCATCACCGATTTGAGCGACGTCAAGGGTGGGGCAGATGTCTATATCTTTGCCGTAACCGACAGTTCGCTACCGGCCTTGGCCGAGGGAGTAGGCGCTTCGTTAAGACGACAGAACGTGGCAGCCGACTCCTATGCGTTCCTTCACACGGCAGGTTCCGTCAGCATGTCGGTCTTCACAGATTGTGCTGCTCACTACGGCGTGTTCTATCCCATGCAGACGTTTTCTAAGGGTCGTCGCGTGTCGCTCTCTGAGGTACCTTTCTTCATTGAGGGCAATGATGACCATACGATGCAGATGGCTCAGTCGTTAGCCCAGACCGTGAGTAGCAAGGTCTATGCACTCTCTTCTGAGGGTCGCAAGCATCTGCATCTGGCAGCCGTCTTCGCCTGCAACTTTGCCAATCATTGCTATCAGCTGTCGGCTGAGCTGTTGGAAAAACATCATATTCCCTTCGAGGTGATGCTCCCCCTCATTGACGAGACCGCTGCCAAGGTTCACTCTCTGCCACCTGTTGAAGCCCAGACGGGGCCTGCCGTACGCTTCGACCGGGGAGTGATGCAGGCACAACTGCAACTATTGGCCGACTCCGACTTTCATGCGCGTATCTATGATCTCATGAGCCAAAGCATTCATCATTCCTATCAAGAAACTTTGCAACATGATTAATTATGATTTAACCCGTATTCGTGCCATCGTTTTCGATGTCGATGGAGTGCTCAGTGCCGAAACCATCACGCTCTCTTTCGAGGGCGAGCCTTTGCGTACCGTCAACATCAAGGACGGCTATGCCATTCAGTTGGCCGTCAAGCTGGGCTTGCGCATCGTCATCATGACGGGCGGCAATACCGAGGCTGTTCGCTTGCGCTACGAGCGCTTAGGTGTGAAGGATGTCTATATGGGCTGTGCCGTGAAGATGAAATCCTATGAGCAGTTCTTGGCCGACAGTCACCTCACCGATGCCGAAATCATGTATATGGGCGACGACATACCCGACTTAGAGGTGATGCGCCGCGTGGGCTGTCCCGTCTGTCCTGCTGATGCATGCACCGAGGTACAGCAAGCCAGTCTTTATGTGAGCGACCGTCGTGGCGGCTACGGTTGTGGCCGCGACGTGATTGAACAGACACTGCGCGCACAACACAAATGGATGATGGACGAACGCGCATTTGGATGGTGAGCCATGCCTAATCTTTGAATCCGTATAGAAAAAACAACAAAATAAGAGAATGTTTGAGAATCTGAAGAAATATCACATCGTATTAGCCAGTAATTCTCCTCGTCGCCGTGAATTGCTTGGCGGACTTGGCATTGAATTCGACGTAAAGGTATTGCCCAATCTTGACGAACACTATCCGCAGTCGTTGCCTGTAACCGAAGTGGCACAGTATATTGCCGTGCAGAAGTCTGAAGCCTATCGCGGCATCATGGCAACCAACGATCTGGTCATCACTGCCGACACCGTCGTCATAGCCGACAACGAAGTGATGGGCAAACCCGTCGATGCTGCCGATGCCTACAGGATGTTGCGCAAACTGAGTGGTCGCAAGCATCAGGTGATCACGGGCGTATGCCTCACCACGAACACCGTGCAGCGAGCCTTCTCAGTCACTACTGATGTGGCATTCAAACAACTTTCCGACGATGAAATCTATTATTACATCGACCATTACCATCCGTTCGACAAGGCTGGCGCTTATGGCATTCAGGAGTGGATTGGCTATATTGGAGTGACGGGGCTTGACGGGAGCTATTTCAATGTGATGGGGCTTCCCGTTCAGCGCATCTACTCAGAATTATCCCATTTCTGAAGCTTTATCCTCCTCATAATGCCCGTTCGGAGTGATATTTTCATTCAGAAATGCCATTGTTTTTCAAAACATGCTATATAACATGTATTTTTATTTGGTTCATTGATTTAAATCAATTACCTTTGCATCGTTATCCTGAATACAATCTTTTTACCTTAAAAAGACTAATACCTATTGAGAGAAATGCCCTACGCTGCGAAGCGTGGGGCATTTTAGTTTTCCTATAGGCATGAATACACATTCCCGTGCCGCGTTTGTTCAGTGCCTTGTGGCATACTCATTCAATGCCGCGTTCGTTCAGTGCCTTGGCATATCGGGCCGCATTTTGCAGATGCTCCTTGTAAGTAGCTGCAAAATTATGGGTGCCAGAGAAATCTTCCTTCGCACACATGTATATGAAATCATGTTTGACGCGATGAAGCACGGCATCGATGCCCTTGATGCTTGCAATCTTGATGGGGCCGGGAGGCAGTCCTTCGTACTTGTAAGTGTTGTAAGGGCTGTCTGTAGTGAGCATGCCGTGACGGATGCGCTTAATGGTGAAGTCGCCCAGGGCAAACTTCACGGTGGGGTCGGCCTGCAGGGGCATGCCTTCGCTCAGCCGGTTCAGGTACATGCCCGCTATCATGGGCTTCTCAGCAGTGTTAGCCGTCTCCTCGTCTATGATGCTGGCCAGCGTACACACCTCGTCGGGTGTCAGACCGATGGCTTGAGCTTGTTGCTGTCGTTCGCTGGTCCAGAAGGCATCATGCTCTTTCTTCATGCGTTCGAGCAGCTTGTCAACGCTCACGTTCCAATACACCTCGTAAGTATTGGGAACGAATAGGGCAGGGATGGTCTCAACCGTATAGCCGAGTTTAGCGCAGTAGCTGGAGTCAATGAGGGTGCAGGCAATAGTGGCGCTGTCTATCATCAGCTTTCGGCTGAGCACGCCGGCCAGCTGTCGCATGGTTCGGCTCTCCGGAATGGTGAGCATCATGGGTGCCTGCTGTCCGTTGTTCAGACGGCGAAACACACCGACGACCCCATCGCCCGGATTGATGGCATAGCGGCCAGTGCGCACTTCGTCATCATAGCCGAAGTGACGGAGCAGCATGCTCAGCGCTACGAGAGAGTGGGGTGAACTGAGGGGCGAAAGCTTGCACACGACGGAGTCCAGATTGTCGTTGTCGTCAATATACACATACTTGGTCTCACTCCCGATGGCAAGTCCCGTAAAGAAATAATACACTGTCAGTGCAATCACGATCAGCAGACAGGTCACGGCTGGAACAAGATAGAGTTTCTTATTGAACGTTTTCTTTTTCATATTACACATCAATTAAAGTCTCAATTTTAGCCATACTCGGCTTAACAGCAAACAAAGGTACAAACATTTTTCAGAAGTCTGCAATGATTTCATAAAAAAAAGTAACTTCACGACAGGAGCCGCGAAGTTACAATATAGATAGGTGGACTTCAACCTAATGGGAAGACTTTTTTGCCATTTAGGCTGTTTCACGTTGCCTCGGCGAATAAATCATCATGTCATTTAGGTTAGATCATGATGCGATATAGCCTAAATCATAACGTGATGTATTCTATATCGCTTTGTGATTTATTCAGAATCCCGTCACCATTTAGTCGCGAAAGCGATTGAAAAACATCTGCTCCATCTGCTCCCCGTCTGCAACCGTTAATCACTTGTCCGTCAACGTATTACAAAAGGGAGCAGATGGAGCAGATGTTTTGCAAACTTTTTCTATAGTGTTATCGCCACGTCAAGTGATGGTTCCGCACCATCACTATTCACCAACGGGGCTTTGCTTTCTTTGCAAACTCGAAGAGCTCTAACGGCAGGTGGCAGTAGCCATCGGGATTCTTGTCAAGATAGTCCTGATGGTACTCTTCAGCGGTGTAGAAATTCTGAAGCGGCTCGCGCTCGACCACTAACGGCTGGGAGTAGAGTGCCTGCTGCTCAGCATACACTTTGTTGATGACGGGAAGCTCGGCTTCGTCGGTGTAATAGATGCCGGTGCGATAGCGAGTGCCCTCGTCATGGCCTTGGCGATTGAGACTGGTGGGGTCGATGGCCTTGAAGTACATGTTGAGCAAGAACTCAAGTGAAACACGCTCGGCATCGTAAACCACACGAACGGTCTCGGCAAAACCAGTTGTATCGGTATAGACCTCCTGATAAGTGGGGTCTTCGGTATGTCCGTTGGCAAAGCCCACCTGAGTCTCGAGCACTCCTTCAATAAGCTTGAAGAAGTGCTCGGTGCCCCAGAAGCATCCGCCTGCAAGATAGATCTCTTGTCGTTTCATTTTGCTTAGAGATTCAAATCTTTCTTTATGATCTCAATCTTCTCTTCAGCAGCTTTGGTGCAACGCTCGTAGCAGCCAGCGCATTTGAAGGAAGGATCCTTGATCTCGGTGTAGAACTTGATCTTAGGCTCGGTGCCGCTGGGACGCACGCTGATCTTGGTGCCATCCTCACAGAACCACTGTAGCACGTTGCTAGTGGTGGGCATGTTGAGCTTTTCGACCTTGCCGTCGGCATACTTGGCCTCCAACGTCTGATAGTCCTTGACAAGGCATACCTTTGAACCGCCAAGCTCCTTGGGAGGATTGTTACGGAAGTCAACCATCATCTGCTTGATCTCGTCGGCACCAGCCTTACCTGGCTTCACCACATTGATCGTCACTTCCTTAGAGAAGCCGTACTCTGCGTAGATGTTCATGAGCAAATCATAGAGGGTCATGCCGTTGTCCTTTGCCCAAGCTGCAATCTCGCAAATGAGGCAGATAGAGGCGGGTGAATCCTTGTCGCGAACTTTATCGAACGGCAGGAAGCCGAAGCTCTCCTCGCCACCACCGATATACTTCTTCACGCCCTCGCTGATGCGAATCTCGTTGGCAATCCACTTGAATCCTGTATAGCAGTCGCGCAGCTCTACGCCATTCTTCTTGGCAATCTCGGCAATGACCTCGGTGGTCACGATGGTCTTCACGAGGAACTCATTGCCCTTGAGCTGGCCGAGCTTCTTCTTGTTGGCAATGATGTACCAGCAGAACATCATGCAAGTCTGGTTGCCGTTCAGGATTTCCCATTCGCCCTTGGCATTGCGGCAAACGATGGCCAGACGGTCGGCATCGGGGTCGGAAGCAATCACGAGGTCGGCATTCAGACGAGTACCGAGCTTCATGCCCAGTGTCATGGCTTCTGCATTCTCGGGGTTGGGAGAAACGACTGTGGGGAAGTTGCCGTCGATGACCATCTGCTCAGGAACGACGTGGATGTTCTGGAATCCCCAAGAGCGCAGTGCCTCGGGAATGATGACACGACCTGTGCCGTGCATGGGGGAATAGACAATGTTCAGGTCCTTATGGCGCAGGATCACATCCTGATCGACCATAGCCTCTTTCACTGCCTGCAAGTAGTCCCAGTCCATCTCACCGCCGATGATCTCGATAAGCTCCTTGTTGCCATTGAACTTCACATCCTCGATCTTCACCTTGTTCACCTCGTCGATGATGCCTTTGTCATGGGGAGCCAGTACCTGTGCGCCATCTTCCCAATAAGCCTTGTAGCCGTTGTACTCCTTGGGGTTGTGTGAAGCCGTGACGTTCACACCTGCCTGACAGCCGAGCTGACGAATGGCAAATGAAATCTCAGGGGTGGGGCGGAGGCTCTCAAAGAGATAGACCTTAATGCCGTTGGCCGAGAAGATGTCGGCTACGGTCTCGGCAAACATGCGACCGTTGTTGCGGCAGTCATGACCTACCACTACGCTTGTCTGCTTGCCGGGGAATGCCTTCAGGATGTAGTTGGCAAATCCCTGTGTGGCCATGCCAACGATATATTTGTTCATGCGGTTGGTGCCGGCACCCATGATGCCGCGCAATCCTCCCGTGCCAAACTCAAGGTTCTGATAGAATGCATCGATAAGGGCTGTCTTGTCCTCATTATCGAGCATCGCCTGAACTTCTTTACGTGTCTCCTCGTCAAAGGCCGGAGTAAGCCACTGCTTGGCCAGTGCCTCGCACTGTGCAACCAGCTGCTGAGTGTTGTTTCCCATAATTGAATAAATTTGGTTTTAGAGTTATTGTACTATTCTCAGGCAAAGATATAAATTAATAGATAATTCAGTATCTTCGGGATGTTTTATTTTGTTTTTTTTAGCAAATCTCATTAGGACAAGAAGCCCAGTAGCGCACCTGCTGCCACGGCTGAGCCAATGACGCCTGCCACATTGGGACCCATGGCGTGCATGAGCAGGAAGTTGTGACGGTCGTACTCCAGTCCGAGATTGTTGGAGATGCGGGCTGCCATCGGAACGGCGCTCACGCCGGCATTACCGATCAGCGGATTAATCTGCTTGTCCTTGGGAAGGAACACGTTCATCAGCTTCACGAACAGCACACCGCTGGCCGTAGCTACGGCAAAGGCGAAGGCACCGATGGCAAAGATGAAGACGGTGTTCATGGTCAGGAACTCGGAAGCCTGAGTGGAACAACCGACGGTGAGACCCAAGAGCATCACCACAATGTCATTGAGCGCAGCCCCGGCGGTTTTAGCCAGACGAGTGGTCTTGCCGCTCTCTTTCAGCAGATTGCCAAAGAAGAGCATGCCCAACAGCGGAAGACCTGAAGGCACGATGAAAGTGGTGAGCAACAAGCCGATGATGGGGAAGAGAATGCGCTCCGTCTGACTGACTTCACGACCGGGTTTCATCTTGATGGTGCGCTCTTTTTGGGTGGTAAGCAGACGCATCAACGGCGGCTGAATGAGCGGAACGAGTGCCATATATGAATAGGCACACACCGCTATGGCACCCATCAGATTGGGAGAGAGCTTGGAAGAAAGGAAGATGGCCGTAGGACCATCGGCTCCACCAATGATGGCAATACCAGCAGCCTGGTCTGGTTCAAAACCGAAAAGCAAAGCCAGCATGTAGGCACCGAATATGCCGAACTGGGCTGCAGCACCAATCAACATGAGCTTGGGATTGGCCAGTAGGGCAGAAAAGTCGGTCATGGCTCCGATACCGAGGAAAATGAGTGGCGGATACCATCCCTGGCGCACACCTTGATAGAATATGTTCAGCACGGAGTTGTCCTCATACAGTCCTATCTCAAGGCCAGCATCGGCACGGAAGGGGATATTGCCCAAGATGATGCCCAGTCCGATGGGTACGAGCAATAGTGGCTCAAAATCTTTCTTAATGGCCAGATAGATGAAGATTGCTCCGACCACAATCATGATGAGGTTGCCTATCTCAGCATTGGCAAAGCCAGTATAGGTAAGAAATTCATTGAAGTTCTCTACGATAAATTCCCACATAGTCATTGTTGATAGTTTAGTGTGATTGAAGTTGTGTCATCATCCGATAGTCAGCAGTACAGTACCTTCCATGACGGTATCGCCCTTGTTCACAGAGATGGCCGTAACCTTACCGGCATATTCAGACTCAATATTGTTCTGCATCTTCATGGCCTCGAGCACCAGCACCACATCGCCTACGTTGATTTCCTGGCCGATGGAGACTTTCAGGTCGGTAATGGTACCTGGCAGCGGAGCCTTGATAGGCTTGCCTGCTCCAGCCGGAGCAGCCTGTGGTTGTTGAGCGGGCTGAGGAACTGCTGTAGGCTGTGCCGGTGCGGCTGGCTTCGGGGCTTCCACCTTCGGCGTGTTCATAGTAGGGTGCTTGGCGGAATTGATAGGTTTCTGCAGCTCTATTTCAAAAGGAATGCCGTTTACATTTACTTTGGCGATGTTGCCATCTACTTCGGCGATTTCTACTTCGTAGTCGATGCCTTGTACTTTATATTGATACTTGTTCATTGTTGCGATTTTTTTTATGATGTGATGGATAACTTATAATCTGTTGGTTCTTGATAACTATATACACTGTTAGCGCAGTTCCGAAGTAGTAGGAATGTTGGGCGCATTGTGGTCGAACGGAAGGAACGGGTCGTGGACATGCGTCATTTGTGAATATTCATCGTCCCATCCAGTTTCCTTTGGCTTGATGGTAATAATGCCACTCTCTACATCGTGGACATCGTCTTCATATTGACGAAGGGCCATGCCAATCACGGCCATATACACTTCCATGTCCTTGCCCTTCATCTTGAAGCCGTCTTGCAGAATGTTTCCTGTGGCGTGAGCCATTTCAATGGTCTTTTCCACCGTCTTTGTAATCGGCTTGATAGGCTGCTTGTTGGCAACTGCCTTAGCCGCCTCGGCATGGCGCATCAGCATTCCGAAGATGGAGAAGAAAATCCAAAGCAACATCAGGCAGAAGAACACGATGCCCATAGCCATGATGGCCATGGCAAAACCATGAGGGTCTTCTCGCTTGAACTTGGCTACTTTACTCTCGCTCGTTACTATGAAGTTTTCGATGCCCGGCGTCACATTCTCGGGGGCTTTGATGCTCCACTTGCCATTCACTTTGGCATAAGACTGGTCAGCTGCCAGCGCAGGAACCGTCACGGAGTCAATCAACTCTACTGCATTGCCGTTGTAGAGAGCAATCCACACCGGCTCCAACACAGGAACCGACAAAGACAGGTGAAGTTTTCCCTTCGAGGCATTTGAATTGCCGAAAATGATAAGATGCTTCTGAGCCCCCATCTGAGTACGGCTGTCACCACTGGGTATGACACTCATGCGCTTGATGCGTTCAGAAACACTCATGGTCTTGTCGAGCACCGAACGGTCGGTTGTAAGGTACATGCCACGGACATTGTAAGTGGAGAAAGCCGTATTGGCTAATTCAATCCACGCTTCCCGTTGGCCGTATTCATCTTGAATACTGGAAGTGTTGTTAGTCAGCACCTCACTGATGACAATGTTCTTGGCGCCCTGCCCAAACATTGTCATCGAGGTCGATGCTAATAAAAGACTAATTAGTAGTCTAATTTTGTTCATTTTCTTGTCTTGGGTTTATAAATAAAGTTATTGAGTTATCCGCAGAAGAAAAGTACTATAAGCTGTGCCGTCAGAATGCGCAGGAACATAGACAAAGGATAGACCGTAGAATAGCCTACGGCAGGAGCTTCCTTAGAGCAGATGGAGTTAGAGTAGGCCAGTGCAGGGGGATCGGTGTAAGTACCTGAAATCATACCGGCAATGGTGAAGTAATTGAACTTGAATTTCCATCTGGCTATCGGGCCTATAATAAGAATAGGTATAATCGTGATTAAAAAGCCTGTGAGTACATAGAGCATTCCGTCGCCTTCCATCACGGTCTGGAAAAAGCCAGCACCAGCCTTGATTCCTACGGATGCCAAGAATAATACAAGTCCTATCTCGCGTAGCATCATATTGGCCGAAGTGGTCGTATAGGTCACCAATTTCACTTTGTAACCGTAGCGCCCGATAAGAATTGCGATGATCAGCGGTCCACCAGCAATGCCCAACTTCATCAGCGGCATGCCTGGAATGAAAGGAATAGAACCAAAGATGATGCCAAGGCAAACGCCGACAAAGATAGTGGCAATGTTGGGCGCATCCAGTCGCTTGATGCTATTACCCATCTTATTGGCTACACGATCCACGGCATCTTCAGGACCTACGACCATGATGCGGTCGCCCACCTGGAGAGGGAGTGAAGGCGAAGCAAAAATGTCCATGCCATGTCGAGTGACACGTGTCACATTCACACCATATACTGACGAGAAATGCATTTGCAGCATTGACTTGCCGTTGATGCTCGGATTGGTGACCAGGATGCGCTTCGATACTAAAGGCTGGTCCTGCTGTGCCCAGTCAACTTCAACGACTGGGCCAATGAAGGCTACAATCGCTTCGTAGTCAGCCTCGGCACAGACGATATACATCTGGTCACCAAGGTGGAAGACGGTGTTGCGATTCGGAATAGACACATGTCCCTCATGAAGGATGCGCGAGCATACGAAATCGCGATTCAAGAAATCGTGAACCTGCAGCAGTGTCTTACCTTCAAGATACTTGTTCGACACTTCTAAGTGCATGTGGTGGGGCTTCTGTGTGGCCTTTGCCTCCGACTGTGCTGAAAGTGCTTTTTCCTCCTCTTCGAAGTTGACTCTACAGATGAAACGGATCAGAATGATGGCACCGATGATGCCCAGCACACCAAGTGGATAGGCGCAAGCATAGGCGGAAGCTATCTGAGGCGCATTGGCACCAAAGACAGAACTCAAAGCTTCATTAGCAGCACCGAGACCAGGGGTGTTGGTCACAGCACCATACAACGTACCCACCATCATGGGGAGGCTCATGGGGTCCGAAGTGTCAAAGAAAACATAATAGCAACCAAACATAACCAGTATGTTCAGCAGAATCATGCATGTGGCAAGGCCATTGAGCTTGATGCCCGCCGTTCCAAAGCTTTCGAAGAAGCCTGGTCCCACCTGAAGTCCAATCATGAACACGAACAGAATGAGTCCGAAGTCTTGAATGAAAGTGAGGATTGGGGTGGGGGCGGTAAAGCCGAAATGACCTGCTATGATACCAGCAAAGAGCACGAAGGTGACACCTAAAGAGACACCTCCGATCTTGATCTTACCAAGATATACACCTACAGCTATCACGATTGCATAAAGCAAGGCGATATGGGCTACTGATTCAGTATTTGTGAAAAGATTGATAAGCCAATTCCAATTCATATCTTCTACTATAAATTTAAGGTGTATTTACTTGTTACTTAATGCGGATATGTTCTCGCGAAGCATGGCAATCTTCTCCTCGGCATCGGCTTGCTTCTTACGTTCCATTGCAACGACTGCCTCAGGAGCATTCTGAACGAAACGCTCGTTGCTGAGCTTCTTCTTCACGCTGGTAAGGAAGCCTTCAAGATGCTCAATCTGAGCTTCCATCTTCTTAATCTCTTCCTCAACATTGATCATAGCGCCCAGAGGAACAGCAAACTCATTGGTGCCAACCATAAAGGCTGAAGCAGTAGAGTCCTTCTGGCTGACAATCGTTATTTCGCTGAGATTTGCCATCTTCAGAATGATGTCGTTGTAAAGCTCGAACGGATTCTGGCTAACTGCCTGAAGTTGAAGCTTTTCCTTCGGAGCTATGTTCTTCGAAGCACGGACTGTGCGAACGCCTGAAATGACTTGTTTCACCAGTTCGATGCTATCTAAAAGACCTTTGTCATCTCTATTCAAGGCATCTATTGTAAGCTTGTCGCGCATGATGCTGTCGCCCTGTTTTCTCTCGTAGAGTGCCTGCCACAGTTCTTCAGTAATAAACGGCATGAAAGGATGAAGCATCTTCAAGAGTGTCTCAAAGAAGGAAAGTGTTGCATCATAGGTCTTTCGATCAATGGGCTGTGGCTTACCATCTACGTAAGCAGGCTTCACCATCTCCAGATACCATGACGAGAACTCATCCCAAAAGAGTTTATAGACCGTCATGAGCGCATCGCTGATGCGGTACTTCGAGAAATGATCTTGCATCTCAAAGTTGGCTTGGCGAAGCTTGGCCGCGAACCACTTAACAGCTGTAGCATGATCGTTGCTTTGCTCGTTGTCGGCAACTTCCCAGCCCTTGACCAGGCGGAATGCGTTCCAAATCTTATTGTTGAAGTTGCGTCCTTGTTCACAAAGTGCCTCATCGAACAAAATATCGTTACCGGCAGGTGCTGAGAGCATCATGCCCATACGCACGCCGTCGGCTCCAAACTTTTCAATCAGTTCAATGGGGTCAGGGCTGTTGCCAAGCGACTTCGACATCTTGCGCCCTAATTTGTCGCGAACAATGCCCGTGAAATAGACATTCTTGAACGGGAACTTGCCCATGTACTCCTCGCCGGCCATAATCATGCGAGCCACCCAGAAGAAGATGATATCGGGTCCTGTCACCAAATCGCTGGTGGGATAGTAATAGTTGATTTCCTCATTGCCTGGGTTGTTGATGCCGTCGAAGAGGCTGACAGGCCACAGCCATGAAGAGAACCAAGTGTCGAGTGCGTCCTCGTCCTGTTTCAGATCGCCGAGCTGCAAATTGGCATTGCCGCTCTCCTTGCGAGCCAGTTCAAGGGCTTCTTCTGCAGTCTCGGCTACAACAAAGCGCTCAGAGTTTTCAGAATCGCTGCTTACAGGAGAGGGATAATAGTAGGCAGGAATGCGATGTCCCCACCACAGCTGGCGGCTGATGCACCAGTCTTGAATGTTCTCTAACCAGTTTTTATAGGTGTTCACATATTTCTGGGGATAGAAATGCATCTCACCATTCAGCACGGGAGGCAGGGCTATGTCGGCAAAGTGCTGCATCTTGAGGAACCATTGCAATGAAAGGCGCGGCTCGATGGCAGTATCAGGATTGCGCTCAGAGTATCCCACCTTGTTGGTGTAGTCCTCAATCTTCTCCATGAGACCGGCTGCTTCCAAATCCTTGGCAATCTGCTTACGGCAGTCGAAACGGTCCATACCTACATAAAGAGTGGATTGGTTGGAGATGGTGCCGTCGGGATTAAAGATGTCGATGGTCTCCAGATTGTGAGTCTTGCCCAACATGTTATCGTTCTTATCGTGAGCAGGCGTTACTTTCAGACAGCCTGTTCCGAACTCAATTTCCACGTAGCGGTCCTCAATGACGGGAATCACGCGGTTCACCAATGGAACAATCACTTTGCGCCCCTTCAGCCACTGATTCTTGGGATCCTTTGGGTTGATGCACATAGCTGTATCACCCATAATGGTCTCTGGTCGCGTGGTGGCTACTACGGCATAGTAGCCTTTTGAGTCTTTATGAATCACATTTCCGTCGCCAGGCGTAGTCGTAATGCCATCACTACAGATGGTACCGTCTTCATTGGCAACATAGTATTTCAGATTGAACAGATGACTCTTCTCCTCTTTATAGACAACCTCTTCGTCACTGAGGGCAGTGAGAGCCTTGGGATCCCAGTTCACCATGCGAAGTCCGCGATAGATATAGCCTTTGCGATAGAGATCGACAAAGACCTTGATGACACTCTTCGAACGAGGTTCGTCCATTGTGAATGCCGTGCGATCCCAGTCGCAAGAAGCACCCAGACGGCGTAATTGCTTCAAGATGATGCCGCCGTGCTCTTCTGTCCAGTCCCAAGCATGCTTCAAAAACTGCTCGCGTGTCAGGTCGTGCTTCTTGATGCCTTCAGCAGCAAGTTTTTTTACGACCTTGGCCTCGGTGGCAATCGATGCATGGTCAGTACCAGGCACCCAGCATGCGTTTTTGCCTTCCATGCGTGCTCTACGTACCAATATATCTTGTATCGTATTGTTAAGCATGTGACCCATGTGAAGCACACCAGTCACATTAGGCGGGGGAATGACGATTGTGTAGGGTTCTCTACCATCAGGCTTTGAGCTGAACAGCTTGTTATCCAGCCAATACTGATACCATTTACCTTCGACCTCGCGTGGGTCGTATTTGCTTGCTATTTCCATACCTTAAATTTTCTTTAAAAAAGCGTGGGGTTTTGGGGCGCAAAGGTACAAATAAAATACGAGATGAAGAAAAAATGGCTGTTTTATATTAAGTTAATCGAAGTTAAAAGGAGAATGACGCACAAATTATGACATCCTCTATCTAAAGAAAAATTAAAATCTTCGCAGAAGTGGCACTTAAATTAAGTTTTTTATCTAAATTTGCATGCTAAAAGATTATTATTGACATCGCAATGAGAAAATTCTTTGTTTATTCCCTGTGGACCATTCTGTTTTTGGTTGTCGTAGCCTCGGCAACAAGTTTTTGGGCCATAGTGAACGGAAAAATAGGCTATATGCCCCCGATTGAGGACCTGCAGAACCCCATTAACCGCTTTGCCACACAGGTTTATTCAAGTGACGGCAAACTGTTAGGCACATGGAGCATGAGCCGCGAGAATCGTGTGATGGTGGACTATTCGAAACTGTCGCCTAATTTGGTAAATGCGCTTGTGGCAACGGAGGATGCCCGCTTCTATGAACATTCGGGCATAGATTTCTATGCCTTGATGCGTGCCATCATTAAGCGTGGACTGATGGGACAAAAGTCGGCAGGCGGCGGTTCAACGATCACCCAACAGTTGGCTAAGCAACTCTACAGCGACGTAGCTCACTCTACAGTAGAGCGAATGCTTCAAAAGCCCATTGAATGGGTAATTGCCGTAGAGTTGGAACGTACTTATACAAAAGATGAAATCATCACGCTCTACCTGAACTATTTTGACTTTCTTCACAATGCCGTAGGCATAAAGACTGCGGCTAATACATATTTTTCAAAGGAGCCGTCTGAATTGAACATTACGGAGAGCGCCACGCTCGTTGGTCTCTGTAAGAATCCCAGTTACTTCAACCCTGTACGCTTTCCTGAGCGGAGCCGAGACCGCAGGAACGTGGTTTTGGGACAAATGCTCAAAGAGGGCTATATTACGCAAGAAATACATGACAGCTGCGTGCAGGAGCCGTTGGAGCTACACTTCCACGTGAACGATCACAAGGATGGTATTGCTACCTATTTCCGTGACTTCCTGCGTCGCTATATGTTGGCTAAAAAGCCCGTTCGTGAAGATTATCCTGCTTGGGGAAACATCAAGTTCTATTTGGACTCCATCGCTTGGGAACAAGATCCGCTTTTCGGCTGGTGTCATAAGAACAAGAAGCGCGATGGATCAAGCTACAATCTCTATACTGACGGTCTGAAGGTCTATACTACGATAGATTCGCGCATGCAACGCTATGCTGAGCAAGCTTGTTATGACCATGTGGTGAAATTCCTCCAACCAGCTTTCAACAAGGGAAAAACATCAAAAGCTAATTTTCCTTACAGCGATTTGAGCAGAGAGCAGGTGAAACAACTGTTGCAGCGCTCTATGCGACAGAGCGACCGCTATCGCGCGATGAAAGCAGCGGGCAAGAGTGAGGCGGAAATTGAAAAAGCCTTCAACACGAAGACAGAAATGCAGGTATTCACCTATCATGGCGAGATTGACACGCTCATGACTCCTATGGACTCCATTCGCTACTTAAAATCTTTCTTGCGCACAGGGTTTTTCAGCATGTGTCCGCAGAACGGTAATGTTAAGGCATACGTTGGTGGTCTGGACTTTCAGCATTTTGCCTACGACATGGCTACCGAAGGTCGCCGACAAGTGGGTTCAACCATTAAGCCGTTCTTGTATTCGCTGGCAATGGAGGATGGCATGACTCCTTGTGATGAGGCCCCCAACGTGCAACAGACTTACATCGTGGCAGGACAGCCTTGGACTCCCAGGAACGGTAGCCGTTCACGCTATGGCGAGATGGTCACTCTAAAATGGGGCTTACAGCAGTCAAACAACTGGATTTCAGCTTATATCATGTCGCGTCTGAATCCTGAGGCTTTCGTGCAGTTGTTACACGAATATGGTATTCGCAATCCTGAGATTCATCCCTCTATGGCACTCTGTTTGGGGCCATGTGATATTACAGTGGCTGAGATGGTGAGCGCCTATACCGCTTTTGTCAATCATGGAATCCGAATGGCACCTCTTTATGTGACGCGCATAGTGGATAGTGAGGGTAATGAAGTGGCTAAGTTTGAGCCGCGCATGAATGAAGTGATTAGCGAGCATAGCGCCCACAAGATGCTCTATATGCTACAAGCTGTAGTGAATGGTGGTACAGGCGGTCGGCTGCGCTTCCGTTATAACCTGAAGGCAGAAATGGGCGGTAAGACTGGTACGACCAACAACAACTCGGATGCATGGTTTATGGGAGTCACACCTCGCCTGGTGAGTGGCTGCTGGGTAGGTGGTGAAGATCGCGACATTCACTTCAACTCAATGTCGATGGGACAAGGTGCTACGATGGCTCTCCCCATCTTTGCATATTACATGAAAAAGATCTACGACGATGATGCATTGGATTATAGTCAGGACGAGAAGTTCGATATTCCTGAGGGCTTTGATCCATGCAAGTCGCCCGAAGAAGAAACAAACGAAGAAAACAACACTGAAGAGGAAGGAGAAGCAACACCCCCTCAACAAATATATGAATAAAGAATGCTGATAGCATTTGACTTGCTCACTAACGACAAATGAATATAGCACACAAAAACAGAATAAGAAAATGAAACATCAATTAAGGAGTAGCGTCTGTACCGAAGGCAGACGTATGGCTGGAGCCCGTGCCCTTTGGGTGGCAACAGGTATGAAGCATGAGCAGTTCGGAAAGCCCATTATCGCTATCGTCAACTCGTTTACCCAGTTTGTTCCAGGCCATACACATTTGCATGAGATAGGGCAGATTGTGCGCGAAGAGATAGAAAAGATGGGATGTTATGCAGCCGAGTTCAATACAATTGCGATTGATGACGGTATTGCGATGGGGCACGATGGCATGCTCTATTCACTTCCTTCACGCGACATCATAGCCGACTCTGTTGAATATATGGTGAATGCCCACAAGGCTGATGCGATGATTTGTATATCGAACTGCGATAAAGTGACCCCAGGCATGCTGATGGCAGCGATGCGACTGAACATTCCTGCTGTGTTCTGCAGCGGTGGTCCTATGGAGGCAGGACGCTGGCGCGGAGAGAACGCCGACCTTATCACGGCTATGGTGAAAGGTGCCGACCCTTCTGTTACTGACGAAGAAATCAAGGAGATTGAGCAGTGTGCTTGCCCCGGCTGCGGAAGTTGTTCAGGTATGTTTACGGCTAATTCGATGAACTCACTGACGGAGGCTATCGGTCTCTCACTTCCCGGCAATGGAACCATTCTTGCCACACACACCAATCGCATTGAACTCTTCCGTGCTGCCGCGCGCCAGATTGTGAAGAATGCAATCGCCTATTATAATGAAGGTGACGAATCTGTTCTGCCTCGTAGCATCGCCACTCGTCAGGCATTCCTCAACGCGATGACACTCGACATTGCAATGGGCGGCTCTACGAATACAGTTCTTCATTTGCTGGCTGTTGCACAAGAGGCTGGAGTTGACTTCACCATGAAAGATATTGACGAACTCTCAAGAAAAGTTCCTTGTCTCTGCAAACTGGCACCTAACACTCAAAAATACAGTGTGCAGGAATGCGGACGGGCAGGAGGCATATTAGGCATATTAAACGAGCTTAATAAGGCTGGCTTAATTGATGGAACAGCCAAACGTGCCGATGGCTTGACACTGGGCGAGGCGATGAAGAAATATAGCATTGTTGATGGGGCTGTCAATCCCGAAGCAAATCGCATCTACCAAAGCGCTCCGGGAAATCGCTTTTCGACAAAGATGGGAAGCCAGTCGGTAGAGTGGGGGACACTCGACAGCGATCGAGCAAATGGTTGCATACGTGATGTGGAACATGCTTATACCAAGGATGGTGGATTGGCTGTACTTTTCGGCAATATTGCCAAGGACGGATGCGTGGTGAAGACGGCTGGCGTAGATGAATCGCTATGGCATTTTGAGGGTCCCGCTGTCGTATTCGACTCGCAAGAAGATGCTTGTAATGGCATCCTCGACGGTAAGGTGAAAAGCGGCGACTGCGTAGTGATCACTCACGAAGGGCCGAAAGGAGGACCTGGCATGCAGGAAATGCTATATCCAACCTCTTATATAAAGAGTATGCATCTGGGCCAAGAATGTGCACTTATCACAGATGGTCGTTTCTCAGGAGGCACAAGCGGCCTCTCTATCGGACATATATCGCCAGAAGCTGCCAACGGAGGCAATATCGGTAAAATCAAGGATGGTGACATTATCGTGATTGACATTCCCTCTCGTTCAATCAACGTGAAACTTTCTGACGAGGAACTGGAAGCACGTCCACAACAGCCGCTCAAGCGTAATCGTGTGGTGTCGAAAGCACTCCGGGCCTATGCGCAGAGTGTGAGTTCGGCTGATAAGGGAGGAGTTCGCCTGATTGACTAATGTCATGATTTTAATCGCTCCAAATTACATATTGTAAGAAAAAGGCCGCATTAATGATGATTTGTAAATAATTTGCTGTATCTTTGCGGCAATTTTCAATCGAAGGACAATGAACAAGGCTAAAAAAGATTCGGTGAAAGAAATCATTACAGGAAGAGAAGCACTAATGCGTGCTTTGAAGGCTGAAGGCGTGAAGACCATCTTCGGCTATCCAGGAGGCAGCATCATGCCTGTTTACGATTCGCTCTACGAATATGCAGGAGGAGAGAATAAGACATTTCATCATGTGCTGGTAAGACATGAACAGGGAGCTGTTCACGCAGCTCAGGGATTGGCACGAGTGAGCGGAGAAGTGGGTGTGGCTATTGTTACCAGTGGTCCCGGAGCTACGAACACTCTAACTGGTGTGGCCGACGCAATGCTTGACTCTACTCCTATTGTTGTGATTGCTGGTCAGGTGGGCATTGGAGCGTTGGGCACAGATGCCTTTCAGGAGGTCGATCTCGTAGGCGTGGCTCAACCCATTTCAAAATGGAGTTATCAGATACGTCATGCACAGGATGTGGCTTGGGCCGTTAGCCGCGCATTCTATATTGCCCGAACAGGAAGACCCGGTCCTGTGGTGCTTGATTTCCCTAAAAACGCACAAGAGCATACTTGCGAATGGAATGGTGCCGAACACGTAGATTTTGTGCGTAGCTATGTGCCTTATCCAAAGCCTTCACAACAGGCAATCGAGCAGGCTGCACAACTTATCAACGAAGCTAAACGCCCGTTGGCATTAGTAGGGCAGGGGGTTGAACTTGGAAATGCTCAAAATGAATTACTTGATCTGATTGAAAAAGCCGACATCCCCGTTGGCAGAACACTCTTAGGTCTCTCGGCCTTGTCAAGCCGTCATCCACTCAACATGGGTATGCTGGGTATGCATGGACAATATTCGCTAAACATGAAAACGCAGGAAGCCGATGTGATTATCGCTATCGGCATGCGCTTTAGTGATCGCGTGACCGGTCTCACCTCTAATTATGCTCGTCAAGCAAAAATAATTCACATTGATATTGACAAAGCTGAAATCAATAAATGTATCAAGACTGATGTTCCTGTAATCGGTGATTGTAAGGCCATTCTTCCAGCCATCACTCGATTGCTGAAAAAGAATAACCATACGGATTGGAAAGACTCGTTTAAGACCTATTTTGAACAAGAGATGAAACAGGTGATTGAGCCTTCGATTCATCCGACAGGAGGTCCTTTGCTGATGGGTGAGGTGGTGAACGTAGTAGCTGAAGCGACGAAAGGAGATGCCATTTTGGTTACAGACGTAGGACAGAATCAGATGCTTTCAGCTCGCTATTTCCACTTCAACAAGAAACGCTCCATTGTGACAAGTGGAGGTCTTGGTACGATGGGATTTGGTCTCCCTGCTGCCATTGGTGCAACTTTTGGAGCTCCCGACAGAACAGTATGTATGTTCTGCGGTGATGGTGGTTTCCAGATGAACATTCAAGAGTTAGGAACTATTATGGAACAACAGGCTCCTGTAAAGATTATCCTGCTAAACAATAATTACTTAGGTAATGTACGTCAGTGGCAGGACATGTTCTGGGAAGGTAGAAAGTCGTTCACACCGATGCTTAACCCTCGTTATGAGCTGATAAGTAAGGCTTATAACATTCCTTACGAGTTAGTAGTTGACCGTAAAGACCTCGCCGCAAAAGTTGAGAAGATGATTACGTCGAAAGGCCCTTTTATTCTGGAATGTGCCATCAAAGAAGATGCCGATGTTATGCCAATGACGGCTCCAGGTAAGAGCGTGGACGAAATGATGCTTAGTTTTGATTATAAGAATGAATAGGAGAGAGACAAATTAGTTGAGTTCTCCCTTTAAAATGAAGATTATGGAGCAAGAGAAAAAATTCTATACCTTTTTAGTATATTCTGAAAATATAGCCGGTATTCTGAATCAGATTACTGCGGTCTTTACACGAAGACAGGTAAATATAGAAAGTCTTAATGTTTCGGCTTCAAGCATAGAAGGTGTGCACAAATATACAATTACTGCTTGGTGCTATGATGATCAGGTCATTAAAATAACACGTCAGATAGAGAAAAAAATTGATGTAATTAAAGCTAACTATTTTACTGACGATCAGTTGTTTATACGTGAGACTGGTCTATACAAATTATCGACTGAAATCGTGATGCAGAATCCTGAAATTTCGCGAACCATTCGTCATTTTGACGCAAAGATCAGTGAAGTAAATCCAACCTATATAATTGCTGTCAAAAGCGGAAAGACAGACGATATCATGAGACTTTACAATGAGCTTAATGCATTCAATTGTGTGTTACAATACACAAGATCCGGTCGAATTGCCGTAACCAGAAGTACTCAGGAACAAGTAAGCGAATTCCTTGAGCAAAGAGAACAATCACGAGTTGCGAGAGACTGATACTTAAATTTCTATTCAACCGAAATAGAATCCGATATTTTTTGCATTCTCGATAAAGATTTGTATCTTTGCACATAAAATAGTTTCTAAAAATTAATTAACTTAATAAAAACTGATTGAAATGGATATAAAAACAATCGGATTGGCAAGTGATCATGCAGGCTACGCGCTGAAGCAATTCGTAAAAAAATACCTTGAAGAAAAAGGATGGCCTTATAAAGACTATGGTACATACAGTGAAGAATCCTGTGATTATAGTGATTTCGGGCATGCATTAGCACGTGGTATTGAAAATGGTGAAGTTTTTCCAGGAATCGCAATATGTGGTTCAGGCGAAGGTATCAATATGACACTCAATAAGCATCAAAGTATTCGAGCTGGCCTTTGCTGGATTCCTGAGATAGCGCATCTGATTCGCCAGCACAATAATGCAAATGTATTGGTGATGCCGGGTCGTTTTATTGATGAAGAAATGGCGCGAAAAATTATGGATGAATATTTCTCCACCGAATTTGAAGGTGGCAGACATCAAAAGCGTATTGATAAAATTCCTTGTCAATAAGAATTCATTTCTGTTGATAAAAAAGTATAAACAAGTACATCAAAAAGGACTAATTCAGATTACTCGTTAAGTTTTATCGAGAATCGGCATTATGATAAATAGCATATATGAAGCAAGCAACAATATGCGTACAAGGTGGCTGGAAGCCAAAGAATGGCGAGCCTCGCGTGCTACCAATTTACCAGAGCACGACTTTCAAATATGACAATACTGAAGAAATGGCAGATCTTTTTGATTTGAAAAAGGAAGGCTATTTCTATACAAGATTACAAAATCCGACCAATGATGCTGTTGCCAGCAAAATTGCCGAACTTGAAGGCGGCGTTGGGGCCGTTCTGACTTCAAGTGGTCAATCTGCCAATTTCTTCGCAGTTTTTAACATTTGCGAAGCTGGAGACCATATTGTAGCTTCAAATGAAATATATGGAGGTACTTATAATCTCTTTGGAGTGACATTGCAGAAACTTGGAATAGAATGTACTTTTATTAATCCTGAGGCAACGGAAGAAGAAATTAACAAAGCATTTCGACCTAACACGAAATTACTTTTTGGAGAAACAATCTCAAATCCAGGCTGCAAAGTACTCGACATTGAAAAATTTGCAAGAATAGCCCATTCTCATGGAGTCCCCCTAATTGTTGACAATACATTCCCTACCCCTGTTAATTGTCGTCCTTTTGAATGGGGAGCCGACATCGTGACCCATTCCACCACTAAATATATGGATGGCCATGCTACTCAAGTTGGTGGATGTGTGGTTGATAGCGGAAATTTTGATTGGAACCAGCATGTTGAGAAATATCCTGGGCTTTGCACACCAGATGAATCATACCACGGATTAACCTACACGAAAGTTTTCGGTAAGTTAGCATATACAACAAAACTGGTGGCACAACTAATGCGCGACTTGGGTAATATCCCCTCACCACAGAATTCATTCTTACTAAATCTCGGATTGGAAACACTTCATCTTCGCATGGCTCGTCATTGTGAGAATGCGCAACGTATGGCAGAATTTCTGCAGGCAGATAGTCGCGTTGCATGGGTTCATTACAGTGGATTGCCTACTGATGAGTGCTATAGCTTAGCAAAGAAATATCTTCCGAATGGTTCATGCGGTGTGATAGCTTTCGGACTGAAAGGTAATCGACAGACTGCAATTCGGTTCATGGATTCTTTGAAGCTTATTGCGATTGTTACCCATGTAGCAGATGCTCGCACTTGCGTACTGCATCCTGCCAGTCACACTCATCGCCAACTTTCTGACGAACAACTACTACAGGCAGGTGTGGCTCCCGATCTCATTAGACTCTCTGTGGGAATTGAGGATATTGAAGACCTGATTGATGATGTAAAACAGGCACTGGATAAGATTTGAATCCTTCTCTATGACTGAAAGACTAATTTTTACTGCAACAGAACGGAAACAAACCATTATTCTCTTAAACACAGTGAAAGAGATGATGGCAAATAACAACAAAAGCCAAGAAGATGAACACAAGCTGCGTATTCATCTTCTTAAGGCTGTTGAAGAAGGTAAAGTCCAACGCGATGATTTTGGATTGAACCCTATTCTATTCGCTTTACAGACAGCACGCCTTTTGATGGAAGAAATTGGTCTGAAGCGTGAAGCCGTAATTGCAGTTTTGTTACGTCCAATAGTAGAGAGCGAATATCTTACCCTTGAAAAAGTAGAACAAGATTTTGGTACGACTGTAGGTCGTATTCTACATGGCTTGAGACGCATACAAGAGCTTTATCTGAAGAGTCAGATAGTAGAGACTGATCACTTGAACTTTGTACGCTCTCAAGGAGAAAATTTCCGCAATTTGCTGCTGTCATTTGCAGAAGACATGCGCGTGATTCTCATCATGATTGCCGACAGAGTAAATCTGATGCGGCAAATTCGTGATACAACTAATGAAGATGCGAGACAAGAAGTAAGTCAAGAAGCTGCGTATCTCTATGCTCCATTAGCCCATAAATTAGGGCTATATAAATTAAAAAGCGAACTTGAGGATTTGTCGCTAAAATACATGGAGCATGATGCTTATTATCATATAAAAGAGAAGCTGAATGCAACCAAACAGGCACGCGACATTTATATAGAGAACTTCATAGGCCCGATAGAAAAAAAGTTGAAAGCTGCCGGACTAACTTTTCACATGAAAGGACGTACAAAATCCATTCATAGCATCTGGCAGAAAATGAAGAAACAGAAATGCGACTTCGAAGGTGTCTATGATCTATTTGCCATCCGCATTATTATTGATTGTCCTATCGACAAAGAAAAGCAGTGCTGTTGGCAAACCTTTGCTATTATTACAGATATGTACACTTCGAATCCGAAGCGTATGCGTGATTGGCTAACGATGCCAAAATCAAACGGATATGAGAGCCTGCATATTACGGTCTTGGGGCCAGAAAACAAATGGGTTGAAGTACAGATAAGGACTGAGCGCATGGATGAGGTGGCCGAACGTGGTGTTGCAGCTCACTGGCGCTATAAGGGCGTAAAGGCAGAAGGCGGTCTCGACGAATGGCTATCAAGCATTAGGCAAATGCTTGAAAATGCTGACGATGGCCTCGGCTGTATGGATCAGTTCCAGATGGACTTGAAGGATGAAGAAGTATATGTCTTCACTCCGAAAGGAGATTTGATGCGTTTCCCGCAAGGTGCCACCGTTCTTGATATGGCTTATTACATTCACTCCAAAGTAGGTAGTGCTTGTACAGGTGCACGTATCAACAACAAAGCTGTAACCTTCAGGCAAGTGTTACAGTCAGGCGATCAAGTTGAAATTCTCACCTCTTCGAACCAGAAGCCGAAACAGGAATGGCTGAACATTGTGAAAACTTCAAGAGCCAAAGCAAAGATACGTTTGGCATTGAAGGAGACACAACAGAAAGAAGCCATGATGGTGAAAGAAATGCTGGAACGAAAGTTCAAGAACAGAAAAATTGAACAGGACGAATCACTCATGATGCGTACCATGAAGAAACTGGGTTACAAAGAAGCCAGTGACTTCTATCGTGACATTGCTAACGAATCACTCGATATAGCAGCTGTAATTGACAAATACTTAGAATTACAACAGGGTGATAAAACTGTAACAGGCGATAATCAAGCTCGTTCAGCTGATGAGTTCGTGCTGGAAGAACATATAGCATCAAAGACACAGCAGAATGAGGATGTGCTTGTCATTGACAAGAACCTGAAAGGAATTGATTATCAGCTGGCGCATTGCTGCAATCCTATATATGGAGATGATGTCTTTGGCTTTGTTACTGCTGGAGGCGGCATTAAGATACATCGTTGTGACTGTCCAAACGCACCTGAAATGCGACGCCGTTTCGGTTATCGAATCGTAAAGGCTAAATGGAGCGGTAAGGGATCATCACAATATAGCATCACGCTACGCGTCATTGGTAATGATGACTTGGGTATAGTGAACAATCTGACAAGTATTATTTCCAAAGATGAAAAACTCGTATTACGCAGTATAAATATTGATTCAAATGATGGACTGTTCCGAGGTAATATGGTCATTATGATTAATGACAACACAAGATTGGAAACTCTGATAAAAAAACTCAGAACTGTGAAAGGAGTTAAACAAGTGGAGCGAATATAATCACACAAAATACAAAAAGACTATGACTAACAAAATTGTAACTTTTGGAGAGTTACTGTTGAGATTCTCAAAACCAGAGCACATGCGATTGACGCAGGCTGATTTCTTCACCAGTAAATATGGAGGCAGTGAGGCAAATGTTGCCGTATCACTGGCATCGCTTGGCAATCATGTCGAATACGTTACTCGTCTGCCAGATAATGCTATCGGACATGCGGCATCGCAAAATCTCATGCAACTTGGTGTCGATACCCGGCATGTAATATATGGTGGGGCACGTATTGGTACTTATTATTTGGAACCAGCTGCAGGCATGCGTGCTTCGAAAGTTATATATGACCGCAATGAATCTGCATATTCAGAATTGAAACCTGGAATGATTCCCTGGCGTACCATTCTAAAGGATGCATCGGTACTACACGTCTCAGGCATTACAGCTGCCATTTCACAAGATGCTGCTGATGCAACATTTGAAGCACTTGACATAGCAGATGAGTTAGGAGTAAAGGTGTCATTCGATATTAATTATCGAAAAAATCTTTGGAAGTATGGCGCTGATCCCCGTAATACGCTTAAACGCATGCTGAGTCGTTGTGATATGATGTTTGGAGATGCTATTGAATTTGAATGGATTTGCCAACGTAAACAGCCTCCATTTACTGCAATAGATTCAAATTTCCAAATGCAGATGGATGAATATGGAGATTGGTTCGATGATTTGCATCGAGAATTTCCACGTTGCCAGTATTGGCTGATGGGCATGCGAAACATGGTAGCATCCAGTCATCATACACTGACAGCATTGCTATGGACGAATGGGCGATTATTACAAGCCCCTATCATTGACATTCCAGATGTCGTTGATCCTGTAGGTGTGGGAGATGCATTCATGGCTGGCCTACTCCACTCTCTTCCTGTATTTGCAAATAATGAGCAACTCATTTTGAACTATTCGTTGGCAGCTGCAGCCTTAAAAAACACCATACCTGGTGACTTCAATCTCACAAATGATGAAGAGATTATGGCTGTAGTCAATCAAGAGTATAATCACGATTCACTTTATAAAATAACTATATAAATCATCATATAAAAATACTATGAATAAAAAGAAACTTATAGCTATAGCACTTGTTTCATTCAGCTTAACAGCTAATAGTCAAAACAAATGGTTCCAAGATGTAAAACTTAGTGGCTATGGAATGATTCAGTATCAGGCACAGGACAAGGAAGACTCAAAGACGAACACCTTTGGATTGCGACTGGCTCGAGTTGCATTAGACGGACGTTCGCACGATCATTTCTACTGGAAAGTGCAAATGCAAATCAATGGTAACACGAAAGAAAAAACTGCTATTCGTCTTGTCGATTTGTTTGGAGAATGGCAGAAGTTCGAGTTTCTAAGGATCAAAGCTGGTCAGTTTAAACGTCCTTTCACATTTGAGAATCCTATGCACCCTATTACACAAGGGTTCATGAGCTATTCACAGAATGTAACCAAGTTGGCAGGCTTCTCCGACCGTACTGGTGAACATCCTTCAAACGGACGTGACATCGGTATTCAGATTCAAGGTGATTTCCTGAAAGTGAATGGACGCAATTTGATACACTATCAAGTTGGTGTGTTCAATGGTGAAGGAATCAACACGAAGGATAATGACAATCGCAAAGATATCATAGGAGGTATTTGGATAGTTCCCATTGAAGGACTTCGCATAGGTGCATTTGGCTGGACTGGTTCAAGAGCTGGTGTAGGCGATAAGAATCGTTATGCAATTTCAGCTGAATATACCAAGAACGACTGGACTTTCCGATCAGAATATATTCATAGTCAAGGTTATGGCGCTGACGAATCTAAAGGTGACAAAGCCGATGGTATATACGCACTGGGCATTGCTCCAATCATTAAAAACAAACTGCATGTAAAGGCTCGCTATGATCTTTATCGTGATCAGAAATGCTGGAGTACTAGTAAAACCTTATACGAAATAGGAGCCGATTATTTATTTACCAAGAACCTTCAACTAAATCTGGAATATGCTCGCGTGAATGAAAGAACAACAGACGGCGAATACAACTACAATTTAGTAGATTTGGAATTTGACATCAGATTCTAAGCATGCAACGAAAAGTTCTCCTCATTTATACTGGTGGAACCATTGGTATGAATAAGAATCCACAGACGAAGGCGCTTGAGCCATTAGACTTCGAGCATCTTATCTGCAACGTACCTGAACTGGAACAGTTCGATACGCAGATTTCTACATACCAATTTTCACCACCAATTGATTCGAGTGACATGTCACCTGCATTCTGGACAGAATTGGCGCATGTCATTGCCGATTGCTATAGCGATTTCGACGGTTTTGTTGTCCTCCATGGTACTGATACAATGGCATATACAGCCTCGGCGCTTAGTTATATGCTTGAAAATCTGACGAAGCCTGTGATATTTACTGGATCGCAGCTTCCTATTGGCCAGTTGCGAACGGATGGCAAGGAAAATCTTATTACAAGTATTGAAATAGCAGCTGCTCATCATCAGGATGGTTCAGCTGTAGTGCCAGAGGTCGGTATTTATTTCAATGGTCATCTGATGCGTGGCAATCGTACTACTAAACAAAGTGCTGATGAGTTCAATGCCTTTGAGTCATTTAATTATCCACATTTGGCGGATGCAGGAGTTCAGATTAGTTATCATACTGAATTCATACACAAGCCAAATCCGCAGGCAAAAATGCGTCCACAGTTTGTATTAGACAACAATGTGATTATCTTCTCTCTATTTCCTGGCATCCGCGAAGATCTCATTCGTCACATCATTGCTACACCCAATTTACGCTCTATCGTGATGCGCACTTTTGGAAGTGGCAATGCTCCTCAAAATTCATGGCTGATTAGTGCATTGCGTGAGGGGTGTCGTCGTGGCAAAGTGATTATTAACATTAGCCAGTGTTTACAGGGAACTGTCGAGATGGGACGCTATGACACTGGCTACCAGTTGCAAGAGGCCGGAGTTATCAGTGGCTACGATGGAACAGTTGAAGCTGCTGTTACGAAACTGATGTATCTACAAGCGAAATACGATGATCCTGAGCAGGTGCGAAAATTCATGAAACAGAGTATCTGCGGAGAGATTACCATTTGAAAATATTCATTTAATTCTTACTAAACAATTTGCTATTTATGAAAAGCTTAAAAGGAACAAAAACAGAGAAAAACCTGCAAGAGGCTTTTGCAGGTGAGTCACAGGCACGCAACAAGTACACTTACTTTGCTTCAAAGGCTAAAAAAGATGGCTATGTGCAAATAAGCAAAATTTTTGAGGAAACCGCTGCCAACGAGAAAGAACATGCTGAGTTGTGGTACAAATATCTTAACGGAGGTAAGGTGAGCGACACTGTCACAAACCTCGAGGATGCTGCAAATGGAGAAAACTTTGAGTGGACTGACATGTACAAGCGTATGGCACAGGAGGCTCGCGAAGAAGGATTCGACGAAATTGCTGATAAATTCGAGGGTGTTGCCGCTATTGAAAAAGAACACGAGGAGCGTTATCGCAAACTACTGGACAACATTAAAAAAGAGCGTGTGTTCTCAAAGGACAACGATGTTATTTGGCAGTGCTCTAACTGCGGTCATATCGTGATTGGCAAACGAGCACCCGAAGAGTGCCCTGTTTGCAATCACGCTCAAGCTTATTTTCAAGTTAAGGCAACGAACTATTAATTGACAGTTTTCGTTATCAGCGAATCGTCACCTGTGTTGCTCCATATCCATACTCCTGAAAGGAGGCATCCTGATATGTATAGGTCTTAAATCGGTAACGCAGATCGTTGATAAGTGCTTGACGTAAAACGCCTTCACCCTTTCCGTGAATGAAGACAATTTTTGTGCCTTTCTTCTTGGCGTGCTCTTGAAGCGTTTTACGAAAAACATCAAGCTGATAGTTTAAGATGTCACTTGCATTCATTCCAGAGGTGGTCTCTAATATTTCGTCGGCATGAAGATCGACGACAAGGGGACCACCTTCTTTTCGGGCCGGTGAGATCAGTGGACGTTCCGCTTTTTCAGATGATTTATGGAACATATTCTCTTTCAGCTGTTGCGCATTCACGAAAAGAGGCTTCATAGGCTTGTCATTCTCAATGAGTGTATAGATGAGTGCAGGCTGTTCAAAGAAATCGTTCTCCTGAAAAGTATGTAGCTTGTAAAACTTTACTGCATCAATACGCATTTGAACGTCAACGGCAGGTTTCAGTAAGAAATTCTTCTCTCGCTTATAAGGAAGAATTTGTATTGTAATACGTTCCAACTCATTCAAGATTTCTCGTCCGAACTCTTCAATATAAAGTTTTGTGTTGGGTTCTACTTCGGCTGTAGCACGCAAATGCCAACTATTACTTTCTGAAGATAAATAAGTAAAACGCATGTAGTAGTTGGAATCATTGATGAAATATGTTTCAAATCGAGTATTCATGAGTTCCTTCACATCAATAGGAACGAAAGCCAAATAGGCAGATAACTGTTCTCCCCCCTTTCGTTCTTCTGGCATAGCATGGAACGTAATCGGTTTATCTGCAGGTTCTGGCTCCTTTATTTCAGCTTTCTTTTTTTGCTGTTTTACTTCCACTACATGTTGCGTGTCATAATTTTCATCTCCAATAACAACTACTTCACTGAGTTGCATAGGAACTTGAAATCCATCTTCATCTTCGACGAGAACAATATCTTTACCTTGGAAGCCGGCTACACGGCCTCCACCAATCTCACTAAGAAATCTTACTTTATCTCCTATTTTCATAATCAAACTATATATCTTGTTTAAGGAATTAAAAGCGAACTGTCACCGTAACTTAAGAAACGGAAATCATGACATAATGCATAGTCATATATCTTATGCCAATCCCCATGAACAAATGCACTCACTAACAAAAGTAAGGTTGATTGAGGTTGATGGAAATTGGTAACAAGCATTTTCACTATTTTGTAATCATAGCCTGGAGCTATGATAATTTGTGTACTGCTATGTAAAGTTCGGAGATGATTTCTATCAAGCCAATCTATGATGGCCTGCAAACTTTGTGATGGAGTTATTTCCATCTTTTCATCATTATTCTCATAGGGTTCCCATTGATTTACATGAAGTTCCGTTTCGCCTAAATCAGGATTCTTCATAAGTTTACATCCCATATAGTAGAGACTTTCAAGCGTGCGTACACTGGTAGTTCCCACTGCTATTGCATGGCAGTTGTGCTTCAAAAGTTTTTCCACAGTTTCTCGCTTTACAGCTATGTACTCCGTATGCATCTCATGATTTTCAATGAGTTCACTTTTAACTGGCTTGAACGTGCCAGCTCCCACATGGAGTGTCAGCTCCTCTCTATCAATGCCATGATGGTCAAGCGCTTCTAATACTTCAGGCGTAAAGTGAAGCCCTGCCGTTGGAGCGGCTACACTGCCTTTGATTTTAGAGTAAACTGTCTGATAAGTTGTCTTATCACTTTCTTGCGTTTCTCTATTGAGATACGGAGGAATGGGAAGCTCCCCCACTACATCAATGATTTCCGCAAAAGAGGTGTGTGGATCATCCCAATTAAATTCGATGCAATGGCTGGTTCCATGTTCACTTTTTCTTATTGCTGTTATTGATACTTCCTTATCATTTACAATAATGTTACGCCGCAGTGTTCCACTTTTCCATTTTTTCAGATTTCCTACCAAACAATACCACGAACAGTGCCCAGTGGTCTGAAACATCAGTTCGTAATCACTTGGCTCAGCAGGTTCAAGCAGAAATATTTCAATAAGGGCGCCTGTGTCTTTACGGAAATGCATACGTGCCTGAATGACCTTCGTATTATTAAATACCATTAATGCACCCTTTGGCAAGAAATTAGGAAGATTACAGAAAATGTCTTCAGAAACTTTACCTTTATTATATATAAGTAACTTTGACTGATCGCGTCTTGCTAAAGGATATTTCGCAATCCGCTCGTCTGGCAATGCATAGTTATAATCACTGATGTGAATCAGTTTCGTATCCATGATAAATCTTTTCGTTAATTAAAACTTAAACATACAAGAAGAAACAAGCACGTAGTATCGCATAAATCAATGTAAGAATCAGAACGCTAACAACCACATCGACATCTGTTATCAAATAGCCAGATGAGGTGTATTGTTCAGAAACATAATTGCGGTTAGAAATCCATCTGTCAGTAAACTTCTTATGTAAAAACCAGACACAGATTCCTATCGTTGCTCCCCAAATCAGGCCAACTAAAATGTCGCCGGGATAATGTACTCCCAAATACAATCTTGTCCAACAATTCGTAAAAGACCATCCAAAGAGGAAACATGCCAGCAAACGACTACGAACCAACAGCGAGAAAAATACTGCAATACTGAATGTATTGCTTGCATGAGCAGAAAAGAAACCATACTTTCCTCCACGATACTCATTGACAACGTCAACGAGCATACCTATTTCCGGATCATGTGTCGGACGCCAACGAGCAACAGTAGGCTTTACAATCATGTCATCTATAGCTCCGGCAAAGAGCACGCAAAGGCCAGCACAAAGGACTATGAGTGCTATTTTCTGGACCGTATCGTTGTTTTTGACTACCATGTAGAACAATGATATATAGAGAGGAATCCATGTACCTGCTGTGGTCAGCGTTTTAACCAGGCCGTCAAGGAAGAGTGAATCGCTCCCATTCACAGCTAAAAGCAGCTGCTTGTCAAATTCTATCAATGCGTTCCAGTCCATATCCTTAAATGTTTTCTATCTGCTTTGTTTCCAGCCAGCCTTGTTTACCGTCTGCAACTCGAATTTCTTTCCAATCGCGCATTGAATTATCGACTATCGTGACCTTAGTACCTTCATGCAATATAAACAAGTCAGTACCATTTTCTGCAGGAGTACTTTTCACGGTAACTGCCGATTCAATAATGATTGCGCCTTCATTATTAAAGTATTCCTGCTTTTGTTGCCATGCAAACAGATTGCCAATCAAGAAAAGTAAAAGTGCGAAAAATGCACCAAAGAATCCTATCTTACGCAGCCATACGGCATTTGCAAAAAGATAGAGCAAAACGAGCATAATAGCTAACGATAGCATAGCAAGCGCTATAACAGCCCAACCATCCACACTCGTCATGTTCACAAGTGCGTGATACCAAGTCACGAAGAACATCTCCGATTCTGGTACAATCTTATCTATTGTTTTTGAGCGAGCCATCTGTAGGTTGAAACGTATATCGTTATCACCAGGAGCAAGTTGCAATGCTCGTTCATAGTTCAGAATTGCATGCGTGATGTCATCTAATCGGTAATAAGCATTACCCAAATTGTAATACAGCTCAGAGCTCACGCCCTCTGACAGCAATGAATCATAAAGAGCGACTGCTTGATGATAGTCGCCTCTCACATAGGCACTATCAGCATTTTCTTTTGTAATTTTTACATTAACCTTTGTTACTGAGGTGTTCACATCATCAGCATAAGCCGAAAGGGGAAGAGACATCAAGACAGATACGCTAATCAGAGACAATAGCACTCCGATAGCTTTCCCAGATGTTTTTGTCCTCTTTTTCTTCATCATGCCTTCAATCTGTTCAATAGCCGTCATTGCTTTTGTATAGACCTTATTCATATTGCCTTTAGGATCACCTGGCGCATAGCGCTGATATTCGCACTCATCAAGTGCCTCTAAAAAGAGTCCAATCGTATTCTCATCAATACCACGTTCAGCAAGGCGTTCACGTATGTTGTCACGTGACAACTGTGTGACTGACATACTTAGTTTGTCACCGACATAGCCCCATAGTGCACGTAATACTTCGTCGAAAAACTCTCCAGACTTTTCGTTTTTCATCAAAGTCTGAGCTTTCTTCAAACGTTTGGTTGCAACTTTGTTTGCCTTATTAGCACGTGTGCCAACGATATCGGCATTCGCTATTGCACGTTGGCGGAAAATAATGAAGAGTGAGATAAACCCGCCAAGAAGCAATGCAATTACTGTCCAATACAGACTGCTGCCGAAAAAATATTCACCAGCAATGTGCTGACGAACACTGCCAAGTTTTATGTGACGTATGTCTTTGGCCAACATTTGGACATCCTCCTGTCCACTGAAATCCTGTACTGTATTGGCACCTGTACCCTCTCCTTTTTCCACATGAATATGGAAGCCTTCGGTTTTGACAGTCTTGTATTGTCTTGACGCTGTGTCGTAATAAGTGAACTCAACGGGAGGAATGTCAAATTCGCCTTGATGGCGAGGTACGGCAAGGAAATCATAGACCATGCTTCCTTCAAGCCCATTAGTGGTCAATTTTGTCTTGTCTGTCTGCTTAGCATCATAACTGTCAAAATCTTTCGGGAAGTTAATGACTGGTTCCTTTATTAGCTTCAGATTCCCTACTCCACTCACAACTACACGCAAGTTGATAGGGTCGTTAGCTTTTACTTCCGTCTTATCGCATGTAGCAGAGATTGTAAATTTGCCAACACCTCCCGAGAAACCAGCAGGACGGTTAGGCAGAGGCTCAACCTCGATGTCTATACCCGGTGCTTTAATAGCCTTCTTCACTTCTACATATCCAGACCCTCCATTGAAGAAAGCTTCAAATGGATCCACATTACGGTTGCGTTGTATCACGATACCATTAAATGTGATGCTCGGTATCTGTAGTTTACCCGTAATCTGAGGAAATACCACATATTGGCTCCAGGTAACAGTGCGATATGAACGCCCATTCAGCTGTTCTACAGAAAAGCTCTTCTGCTGGGGAAGAGGAACCTCCTGTGTATGGAAGCCATTCAAGTCTGGCATTTTTCCTTCTAACTGTGTGAGGTCAACCAGCGTGTACACTTTATATGTGATTAAGATCGGCTCTTGTTCCACTACATGTTTCTTGTTCGCACTTACACGTATGAAAAGGTCGTTACCTGAAATAGCGGTTCCGGCATCTCTCATTTGGGGGGCTTGTCCTTGTCTTCCTCCGTGTCCTCCCCCACTCTGTGCCTGACCGCTTACTGTAATTTTCAGCGTGTTTGAAGTAATCTGATTTCCCTCAGCCGTGATAGATGCTGCAGGAATCGTAAAAGTACCGTTCTTGGTTGCACTAAGAATATAGGTGAAAGTTATTGACGATGACTGTGTCGTCTTGCCATTCATGATTTGGAAGCTTGACTGGGAAGACTGGCTCGGTCCCATCAACACTTCGAATGCATCAGGAATCTGCCCTATACGGAAATTGCTTACATCCTGAGTGTTGACCGTATAAGAAAGTCGGAACTGCTGGCCCACAGCCACCTGCTGAGGCGCATTTGCTCTCAGAGTTTGGGCGATGACTTGGCTGAGAGGCAGATGTAATGCCAATAGCGACAGGCACAGCACCAATAACCATTTATTATCTCTCGTTTTGAACGTATTCTTTATGTTCGTCATCTTCATTTTCTGTTTTTATTACCAGTTCTTTTCTACCTGACGTCTCTGACCCTGTTTTTGAGCTTCTCTCATGCGTTTTTGGGTCTGTTTTTCTTGTTGCATAGCAGCATTGAGCAACTGTTCAGCATTCTCTTTACTCATTTGAGGCTTTTGCTGTTCTTTTTGCTGATCTTTATTCTGTTGGTCTTGTTTCTGTTGTTGATCTTGTTTCTGTTGATCCTTTTTCTGCTGATCCTGCTTTTGCTGGTTCTGTTTCTGATCTTGCTGATTCTGCTGATTTTGCTGGTCTTGTTTCTTCTTCTCTTGTTGGCAAAGCACAAGATTGTATCGCGTTTCATCATCATTAGGATTCAGTCGCAAAGCCTGTTTATAAGCTTCAATAGCCTCGCCATACAGTTTGTTCTGCTGACAGATTACTCCCATATTATGGTAAGACTGCGACTTGCGCAGCGGATTTGTCTCAAGCTGTGCGGCTTTCTCAAACTGCACTACGGCTGCTGAATCTTTCCTTTGGGCAAACAGAGCATTCCCCAGATTGTAGTGAGCCTGAGGATTCTTGTCGTTCTTCTCAATGGCCTTCGTATAGTCAACCTCAGCATGCTCATAATCGCGCTGTTCATAGAGCTTGTTTCCTTGACGGATATATTTACGATCCGTTTGCGCTATTGAAGGCATTGCCATTAGTAGTAAAAAGATAGTTACGGCCTTCGATTTACTACCGAACAGAGAAATCTTTTTCATAAACGGATTTTTACTTTCAAGGACGAGCACTTCTATAATCAGCAACAATAGTGCCAGGATACCAACAGCTTGGAATTGCTCGTCAAAGTCACTATAGATAGTGCTCTCTGTCTCTTGATGCTCCAGCTTGTTCAACTCTTCATCCAATTGACGTTGAGCGTTTGAGTTATTCTCTACGTGTATGTATGCTCCTCCGCCTGCTTGAGCTACCTCGCGACACATGTTCTCATTCAGAGTTGACATAACGACATTGCCGCTATTGTCATGCATATAGTCGCCTGTTCCAGGTATAGGTATAGGCGAGCCCTTGGTAGAACCGACTCCCAGTACATACACTCTCATACCTCTTTCTTTAGCATATTTAGCAGCTTCTATAGCTTGTCCCTCATGATCCTCACCATCGGTAATGACAATGATGGCCTTGCCTATGTTTTCCTGTTGCGTGAAACTGTAAGCTGCCATCTCAATGGCTGCAGCAATGTTGGTTCCCTGATTTTGCATCATCGACGGATCAATGCTGCCCAAGAACATCTTTGCCGAGACATAGTCGCTAGTGATAGGAAGCTGTACGAAAGCATCTCCAGCAAAGACAATGAGTCCTATTTTATCATTGGTGAAATTATCCACCAAATTTTCAACCATCATCTTCGTGCGTTCCAAGCGGCTGGGTACGACATCCTGGGCTCTCATAGAGTTACTGATATCCATTGCAATAATAGCCTCGATGCCATTACGCTTCTCATGATTGATACTTTTACCGAATTGTGGACGAGCCAACATCACGAACAGCATGGCCAAAGCAGCTTCAAGCAGCCAAAACTTCAGTGCAGGACGCACACGCGACACATCAGGCATCAGTTCTTTCAGCAACTGAGGATCTCCAAATTTGCGCAAGCGTTTCTTCTGACTGCGATGCATCATGAAGCGAATGAGTGCCAGCAATGCAACCAGCACCAATCCATACAGATATATTGGAGTTTCAAATCTAAACACGGTTCTATTCCTATTTACTATTTGTATTTACTTCATTTTAATTTTATGGTATTCTCCTGAAAACGGTAATCCGCATCAGAATTTCAAGTAAGAGGGCAATGATGGCAAAAGCAGCAAAAGGCTGATAAGCCTCATATCTGCGACTGAACTGCTTCACGTTGAACTTAGTCTTCTCCAACTTGTCAATCTCTTGATAAATCTGGTTCAGCTCCTTATTGTTCTGTGCTCGATAGTAGTCTCCATCAGTGGCTGATGCAATGCCCTTCAGTGTCTGTTCATCTATTTCTACTGGCAGATTCACATAATTGGGGAATCCCGTTGCACTTGGGGGAAAAGGAGCTGTCCCCTTTGTTCCCACACCGATCGTATAGACACGGATACCCAAGCTTTTTGCCACCTCGGCAGCAGTCATTGGCGAAATGTCGCCTCGGTTGTTCGAGCCGTCGGTCAGCAAGATGACCACCTTACTCTTGGCTTTCGAGTCTTTCAGACGGCTCACGGCATTTGCTAACCCCATGCCAATGGCGGTTCCGTCCTCAATCAGTCCTCTTGCAGCAATATCGGTACGAACATTGTGCAACAGCGACAAGAGTGAGGAATGGTCCGTGGTCATAGGACACTGCGTGAAAGCCTCTCCTGCAAAGATGGAAAGACCAATATTGTCATTCGGTCGTCCGGAAATAAACTCTGCCGCTACATACTTAGCAGCCTCTATCCGGTTGGGCTTCAAGTCCTCGGCCAGCATTGAGGTCGATACGTCCATCGCCAGCATGATATCGATACCTTCTACAGACTGGTTCTTCCATGAGTTTTGTGTCTGTGGACGAGCCAGTGCCAATACCAAAGCAGTAAAGGCTGCAATTCTAAGAATAGGCAGAATAGGCATCAGTACCACTCGCCAACTGCGAGGAGCATAGCGAAAGGCAAATGTATCTGCCATTCGCATGGTAGGTTCGCTTTTCTTTCTGTACATCGCGTACCATATAATATATGGTATCACTAACAGCAATAGAAACAAATATTCTTTATTGGCAAATTCCATGTGGCTAAGCTAATAACTGATACAGATTATATATAATATAGCAAAGCAGGCACAAACTGACGACAGCAATCGTAATGACCACCCATTTCAGTATTGTACGTGTCTTCTTTGAGCGCTGTTCCTCTTCCGTAAACTTCGGCTGAACGATCTCGACTGCCTGCTGATTCTCTTGCTTTGTCTCATTAATAAATTCGATGGCACTCATCAGGTTTGCATCGTTCTCATTGATCAAGGTTGAATACTTGGCAAATTTCACCAAGTCAGCCGTTTGGAACAGATGGCGTAGCTCGTCAAGTGATTTTGCATCAGCTGATTTCAATAAATGTTCAATGATTTCAGAACTGGTCATCTCCATTGCAGAGAATCCGTATCGCTCTTCGATATACTTACGCAGCGCTTCGGTCAGACGAGTGTAATACTGCTTCATGCTCTCTTGATTGTCGTCTGAAGGACGATGCTCCACTCGCAGCGATTCTATCTCCTGCATAGCTCGCTGATGCGGTAATATGCGTTTCACGAAGCTTATCGACTTGATAATCGGCTTGTTGTCGCGCAAGCGCAGGTATAAATAGTAGCCTACAGCCATCAACATCAGCAGTACAACACTTAGCCAAAACGAGAGCGACCATTCGGACCAAAGGAAAGGATTCGACTGCGCACCTTTTGGACCAAAGAATTGTTCGGGATGCAAAGTATCCACCTCAATAGTCAGCACTTTCAATGCAAGACTCTTGCTTTCATATTTCTTACCGTCAATATTTACGGTGAAGGGAGGCAAATAATACAGTGTGTCATCAAAAGAGGTGATGGTATAGGTCACTGAACGTTCTACGTATCCATTCTCTTTTCCTTTCACGCCCTCTTCCTTGCTGGACAGCACCTCAATGCCTGGCGTTAAAGTCTGCGATGGCTGAAACACGGGAAAGACCGTTGACGAACCTTCTTTCATAGTGGCGGTTACCGTCACTTGCGCCTGCTGTCCAACTAAAATTTCGATAGGACTAACTGTCGCTTCAACAGACACCCCCTGTGCCATTGCCCAATGACTTATAAAGAGATGAAGAATTGAAATAAATAAAACTTTTCGTTTCATCAAATCTTTTATTCTACTGGTTATCAATTTATTACAGATTATAGATTTACTTACTTTCATATATCAGCCACGCTGTTTGAACAGCCCGAGCAAAGACTTGACAAAGTCCTCATCAGTGGCTATGCTGACACTATCCACATTGCTTTTTGCAAAGGTCTCGGTGAGCTGTGTCTGACGGTTCATCCAATACCGATGGTAAGCCTCACGCAGTTTTTTGCTACTCGTATCAACATACTGTTCAAATCCTGTTTCAGCATCCACCACTTTCATCAGTCCGATATCAGGCAACTCCTTTGCTCGTTTGTCATAGACCTGAATTGCCACCACGTCGTGCTTGCGATTGGCAATCGTCAGCTGTTGCAGGAAGTCTTTCCTGTCATAGAAGTCACTGAGAAGAAACGCGGTACAGCGCCGCTTCGAGACTCCCGTCAGAAACTCCACAGCTTGTGCGATATCCGTATGCTTCGATTCGGCATGGAAGTCCAGCAGTTCGCGAATGATATAGAGGATGTGCTTGCGTCCTTTCTTGGGAGGAATATATTTCTCTATTTTGTCAGAGAAGAATACCACTCCTATCTTATCATTGTTCTGGATGGCAGAGAAAGCTATGGTGGCAGCTATCTCGGTAACCATATCGCGCTTCAACTGTTTCTGAGTGCCGAAATCCTGCGAACCACTAACGTCAATCAACAGCATAACCGTCAGTTCTCGCTCTTCCTCAAACACCTTAATATAAGGCTTGTGGAAGCGAGCCGTCACGTTCCAGTCAATATCGCGCACGTCATCGCCATACTGATATTCGCGCACCTCGCTGAAAGCCATACCACGTCCCTTGAAGGCAGAGTGATATTGTCCTGCGAAGATATTGGAGCTCAGACCGCGAGTCTTGATTTCAATCTTCCTGACTTTCTTTATGATTTCGGATGTTTCCATCAGGGTACTTCCACCTTATTGATAATCTTGCTTACAATCTCCTCGCTGGTCACATTGCTGGCCTCTGCTTCATAAGTGAGACCAATGCGATGACGGAGCACGTCATGAGCCACGGCACGTACATCCTCAGGCACCACATAGCCACGGCGTTTGATGAAGGCATAGGCGCGTGCAGCCTTGGCAAGGTTGATACTGGCACGTGGAGAGCCACCGAAGGAGATCATTTGTTTCAGTTCCTTGAGGCCATAGTTCTCAGGATAGCGTGTGGCAAAAACAATGTCGGCAATATATTGCTCAATCTTCTCGTCAATATAGACCTCACGCACCACCTCACGGGCTTTCAGAATCTCTGCAGCAGTGGTCACAGGTGTAACAGTAGGCAGTCCGCCACCGATGTTCTCGCGAATGATTTTCTTCTCTTCCTCAATGGTAGGATAGTCTATCACCACTTTCAGCATAAAGCGGTCAACCTGTGCCTCAGGCAGTGGATAGGTGCCTTCTTGCTCAATGGGGTTCTGGGTTGCCATCACAAGGAATGGTGTGGGAAGATTAAACGTCTCACTGCCAATGGTCACTTGCTTTTCCTGCATAGCCTCCAGCAATGCACTCTGAACCTTAGCTGGTGCACGGTTAATCTCATCTGCCAATACGAAGTTGGCAAACACAGGTCCCTGCTTAGTCAGGAAACGCTCATCTTTCTGCGAATAGATCATTGTACCTGTAACGTCGGCAGGGAGAAGGTCTGGCGTAAACTGTATGCGACTGTATTTTGCATCAATAAGTTGTGACAGGGTCTTGATGGCTAACGTCTTTGCAAGACCAGGAACACCTTCGAGCAGGATGTTGCCGTCACTCAGAAGTCCAATCAAAAGTGAGTCAACCAGATGTTTCTGACCCACAATGACGCGATCCATGCCCGTGGTCAAGTTTGTTACAAATGCACTTTGTTGTTCAATCCTTAAATTCAGTTCTCGGATATCAATAGCTTCTGCCATAGTTTTGTTTTTCTATTATAAAAATTTATTGTTGATTTTCTTTTTTCTGTTGTTTCATTCTCATCTTGAATGTTTTTTTCATAATGAGTTTCGGAATCTTGATTTCCTGTCCTGCCTGCAGCTGAGTCGATGCCTTCATGCCGTTATAGACCTCAACGTAGCACGACATGCCATCACCCAAGTAGCGGCGGCTTATTTTATTCACATCATCGCCTTCGCGCGCCTTTTCTACGCTCTGCGTACCTATGATATAGTATGCCCCTGTTTTCACGCGTATGTCCATCTCTTCATATTTCAGATAATCCACGTCCTCATTCTTAGGTTGAGCTTCCTGTACAGGTTCGGGTATAGGAGCTATAGTTGAATCAGGTTTTTGTAGAGTGTCTTTTGCGACGGAGTCTGTTTCTTTCTCTTGTGACACTGTCGCTTTGGCAATGGTATTGCTCGGTTTAGCAATGGTGTCGGTCGTTACAACCTCAGATTGTTTTGTATCTGAAGGCTCTGCTGTCATGTATTGATGAGTGTAGAACCCTGTAGCAAATCCAATACCTATACATACAAGGGTCATCGCAATCCACTTCCAACATGGAGTGTTGCTTGTCAATGCTTCTTTTTGCGTATCTTCAATATTCTCATCAAAAAGGACGGTCGTAGTTTCTTCTTCCGCCGGTATGGATTCGTTTTCAGATTGTGATGGAATATCCTCCTCTACAGTATCGGAAACAATAGAGGCAACTTCTGGTTCAGCACCATCTTCGGATTGTATCGTTTTTTCTACCACTTTCTCTGGCTCTATCACATCCACCTTAGCCTCGTCAGCGGTAACATTCTCTTCTATCTGTTCACCATCTTCTTGTACGGGCGTGTCTTCGAACTCAATGCCCTCATTCAGTACGACTGTCTCAAAGCTGGAGAAAGGTTTGTTCACCAATTCCTTCATCATGGAATCGGGCGTGAAGGTGATCTTGTCATGACTATCAATAATCACCCGTTCACCAGTGTTCACGTTCACACTCTCACGGGCATCGACATTCACCACCTTAAAGGTCCCCAGACCCTTAATCTTCACAAGCTTGTCTGTTTCAATACCAGCCTCTACAATTTCGAAGATGGCAGTGACGAAAGCCTCTGCTTCAGCCTGTGACAAATTATTCTTCTCTACAAGAACATTTGCTATGTCTTGAATTGTCATTTTAGCCATTATTCCTCTCTTCCATTTTTTACTTTTCCTTTCAGTGCCTGATTTGGCTTGAATGCCAACACCAATTTTGGCGGCACCAGCATACGAAGACCTGTGGTGGGGTTCATCATGACACGTTCCATCTTCTTTTTCACCTCAAAAGTGCCAAAACCAGATATTTGTAATGAGTTGCCTTCCATGAAGCCATCGCCCATAGCATTCACCACATTGAGCATCAGCTTTTGAGTCTTATCGCTTTTGTATCCCATTCTGCGGGACAGCTCTGCTACGAATTCTTTATTATTCATATTATTTCTCCATAGAGGTCGAATTCCTCGGAATCTGTTATTCTTACTTGATAGAAGTCTCCTATGTTCAACGGTGTATTGGCAGGGATAAGCACCTCCGGATCCACTTCGGGTGAACAAAATTCTGTGCGTCCTATATAGTAGTCGCCTTCTTGTCTGTCCACAATCACCTTCATCGTTTTCCCCACTTTATCCGCCTCCAGTTCAGCGCTGATACTCTGCTGCACGCGCATCAGTCGGTCCAGTCGTTGTTGTTTCACTTCCTGTGGCACATCGTCTTCATAGTGATTGGCTGAATAGGTGCCGTCTTCTTCTGAATAGGCAAAGGCTCCCATTCGTTCGAAACGAGCCCACTTTGTGAAAGCCATCAGTTCATTGAAGTCTTCATCGGTCTCGCCGGGGAATCCCACCATAAGTGTTGTGCGGATGTGAATGCCTGGCACTTCGCGGCGCATGCGCTCAATGAGCGCTATCGTCTCTTCCTTAGTCGCATTTCGGTGCATACGCGACAGCATGTGGTCTGAGATGTGTTGCAGGGCTATATCCATGTAGTTGCACACATTATCGTGCTCGCGCATCACGCGCAGTAATTCCCACGGAAAATTAGAAGGATAGGCATAATGCAGGCGAATCCATTCCACACCGGGGATTTCAGCCATGCGTTCTATCAATTCGGCAATACACTGCTTGCCATAGAGATCCACTCCGTACCATGTCAGTTCCTGTGCAATCACTTGGAATTCCTTGGTTCCCTGTGACACCAGCCAGCGCACCTCGTCCAAAATCTCTTCCATCTTTCGGCTCTGATGGCGACCAGTAATCAGCGGAATGGCACAATAGGCACAGCGACGGTCACAGCCTTCGCTAATCTTAATATAGGCATAATGATGAGGAGTCGTGACATGTCGATAATGATCAGGAATACGGGTGGGCTGTTCATTGCCATTCTTCAAATCCTCTAACAGTTGTCGGTAGTTGAACTTACCATACCATCCGTCAACTTCAGGAATCTCACGCTCCAGATCGGCCAGATAGCGCTCTGACAGACAACCCATGACATAGAGCTTCTCAAGACGGCCTTCTTCCTTGGCCTGTGCCAGTTCTAAGATGGTGTTGATGCTCTCCTCCTTAGCATCGGCTATGAAGCCACATGTGTTGACCACGGCAATTTCACCTTGTGGCTCTTCACTATCATGAGTACAGGTGTAGCCGTTTGCTTCGAAGAGTCCCATCAGCATTTCTGAATCGACGAGGTTCTTCGAGCATCCTAAGGAGATGAAGTCAACAGTCTTACGCTTATTCATTGAAGAGAGAATCTACAAATTGGCGTTTATTGAACAGTTGAAGGTCTTCCATGCCTTCGCCCAGTCCAATATATTTCACGGGAACTTTCAGCTGATCGCTGATGCCGATGACCACCCCACCCTTTGCCGTTCCGTCCAGCTTGGTGATGGCAAGTGAGGTGATCTGTGTCACAGCCGAGAACTGCTTGGCCTGCTCAAAGGCATTCTGCCCAGTAGAGCCATCAAGCACGAGCATCACTTCATCGGGAGCCTCGGGCAGCACTTTCTTCATCACGTCCTTAATCTTCTTCAGCTCATTCATCAATCCCACTTTGTTATGCAGACGACCAGCAGTGTCGATAATCACAACGTCAGCTTCGTTTGCCTTGGCGCTCTGAAGTGTGTCGAAAGCCACACTGGCAGGATCGCTGCCCATCTGCTGTTTCACAACAGGCACTCCCACTCGCTCGCCCCAAATGCATATCTGTTCTACAGCGGCTGCACGGAATGTGTCGGCTGCACCAAGATAGACCTTCTTTCCGGCTTTCTTAAACTGATAAGCCAGTTTGCCAATGGTGGTCGTTTTTCCCACACCGTTCACACCTACAATCAAGATGACGTAGGGCTTGTGGTCGGTAGGAAGATCCCAGTTATCGTTATCCTCTGAGTTGTTTTCGGCCAGTAAAGCCGCTATTTCCTCACGGAGGATTTTGTTGAGCTCAGATGTTGAGACGTATTTGTCGCGAGCTACGCGCTCCTCAATGCGCTGTATGATCTTCAGCGTAGTATCAACGCCCACGTCAGAAGTAATCAGCACTTCCTCCAGATTGTCAAGCACGTCATCATCGACTTTCGACTTACCGGCAATAGCACGTGCCAACTTGTCGAACACCGATGTCTTGGTCTTCTCAAGCCCTTTGTCTAACGTCTCTTTGTTCTTCTTACCAAAAAATCCGAAAATTCCCATATAGCTATATTAATTTAGTGCAAAGATACAGCAAAATAGGCAAAGCGCAAAGAATTTGGATAAATTATTAACATTCTTCAAATTCTTCCACAGAAATTAGCACTTCCCATGCTTTTCCCCGTTCTGACAGGAACTTTTTAAGAAAAAAAAATCCCAGCTTGATATTACTCAAACTGGGATTCGCTATAAAATGATTTGCCTTACAGCGATTATTCTGCTGCGGGAGTCTCCTCTTCTGCGACGGGAGCCTCTTCTGTTACTGCTGCAGGAGCTTCCTCGGCTACAGCCACCTCCTCAACGGGAGCGTTCTCAGCCACAACCTTAACGGGAATCTCAACAGTGACCTCCTTATGGAAGTGTACCAATGCGGTATAATCACCCACTTTCTTGATGTCACGCAGAGTGATGATCTTACGATCAATCTCATGACCCAGCTTCTTCAGCTCCTCAGCCACAGTAGCAGCGTTAACAGAACCATAGAGCTGACCTGTAGCACTCACCTTAGCGGCAATGCACAAAGCAACGCCTTCCAATGCTTTAGCGCGATCCTCGGCAGCTGCCTTCAGAGCGGCCAGCTTGTGAGCTTGCTGTTTCAGGTTCTCAGCCAGAACCTTCTTAGCTGAGGGTGAAGCAATCACGCCCTTGCCCTGAGGAATCAGGTAGTTACGGCCATAGCCAGACTTAACATTTACGATATCGTTCTTGAATCCCAAGCCGATAATATCTTCTTTCAGTATAATTTCCATTCTTGCGTCCTCCTCTTTAATTATTTCATCAAATCGGTTACGTAAGGCAACAGCGCAATCTGGCGGGCACGCTTCACGGCCTGAGCCACACGGCGCTGATACTTCAGTGAAGTGCCAGTAATGCGGCGGGGAAGAATCTTACCCTGCTCGTTCAGGAACTTCTTCAGGAACTCGGGATCCTTGTAGTCAATATACTTGATGCCGCTCTTCTTGAAACGGCAATACTTCTTCTTCTTGGTATCAATAGAAGGAGCGGTGAGATAACGGATTTCTGATTGTTCTGCCATGATTTAAGCCTCCTCTGATTTAGTTGCATACTTCTTGCGACGCTTCTCAGCATACTCTGCTGCATACTTGTCGAACTTCACTGTCTGGAAGCGCAATACTTTTTCGTCACGACGGAAAGTTGTCTCCAGTGTCTTGATTACTGCTGGCTCAGCCTTGAACTCCATCAGGAAATAGAACCCTGATGTTTTCTTCTCAATCTGATAAGCCAGTTTCTTCAGTCCCCAGGCCTCTTCATTCAGAATCTCAGCACCATTGTCGGTGAGCACCTTCTTGAACTTTGCGACCGTTTCCTTTGTCTGATCGTCAGACAAAACGGGAGTCAAAATGAAAACGGTTTCGTACTGATTCATACGTTTTTAATAAATAAATTAATGTTGTTTTGCAAAATGCGGCTGCAAAGGTACTACTTTTCTTTCGCTCCCGCAAGCAATCTTTCTAAAAAAAACAAAATTTCTCTCCAGACTTAAGTATTTTCTCGTGAAAAGCAAAGAAGAAGTTGGTAAAACCACCTTATTTAATCTCTGCACCAGTGTGCTCGTCAACCTTCTGCCAGCTTACTTGGCTTACAAACTCCTGGCTGCGCTCGGCTTTGCCGCTTTGCTTGCAAAGAACTTGATGCTTACCGAGGCAAATATAGCAAATAATCTTGAAACGATGTATAAGTACTTACACATTTTCATT
>CAMOGW010000013.1 GCA_946614435.1 uncultured Prevotella sp.
TGGAGTGCCACACAAAGATGCTTGTCTGCTTTCTGATGAGCAAGCTCGGCAGACATTAGGGTCTTGTTTCCCTGAATTGTTATTTCACAACAAGTAATTTTCAATGTAATCTTATCTGGAAATAATGATGTACCTTTGTTCGCAGATTATTAAAACTAAACAAGACATGGAAGTAATTTCAATTGAGCGCAGTACTTACGAGGAACTGCTGACAAGCTTCAACAGTTTCGTCACAAAGATGAAGGAGATGGCCAATAGAGGCAAAGACAAAGGATTGGGTGATTGGCTTGATAACCAGGACGTTTGTCAAATGCTGAACATCAGTCCAAGAACATTACAAACGCTTCGTGACAACGGGACGTTGGCCTATTCTCAAATCAACCGCAAGGTGTACTATAAGCATGAGGATGTGGAGAGTATTCTTCATGTTGTGGCTGGTAGGGATAAGGATGGCAAGGTGTATAACCTTAAAACGAGTTGCCTATGAACGAACTGATAATGCCGCATAACGTTGAGGTAAAGAATGCGTTGGAGAACATGAAGGAGTTGCTTGCCCTCTATAAGAAAGTGATAGGCAATTATCGTCCATTACTTGATGGTGAACGCTACTTGACAGACAGAGAGGTCGCTAGTATTCTGAAAGTCAGCAGACGAACGTTACAGGAATACCGTAATGATGGTGTGCTACCTTATGTATTATTAGGTGGCAAGGTGCTTTATCGTGAGAGTGATTTGGAGAGGGTTCTGGAGAGTTGCTATCATCCGGCTTATAAGCGATAGGGGAAAAGAGACAGCCGTTAGTGGTTCGTGTGCCGTGGGATGATAACGCAGAAAGACGAATGACAGACTATCGCTAATCATTCGTCTTTCTGCTTTGAAGTATTGGGGGCGCTGTGACCTATGTCATCTTAAGCCCTTTGAATGATGCGTTGAGCTTATTGCCGAGCATGGTTAGGTCGTTGTCGAGTTTCTGGCTTGTGATGCGGGCGTAAATCTGCGTGGTCACGATATTGGTGTGTCCCAATACACGGCTCACACTCTCGATGGGCATACCCTTTGAAAGCGCCAAGGTGGCGAACGAGTGTCTGCCACAATGGTAGGAGATGGCTTTCTCTATGCCGCAGGCTGTCATGACTGTTTTCAGCTTCTTGCACATCGACCAGTAGTTCATTTTTCCAAACACCAGTTTGTCTTCCTGTAGGTGCTTATAGCGGTCGATAATCTGCAAAGGTACGTCCATCAGCTTCACTTGGAATGGGATGTTGGTCTTGTGGCGCTTGCTGATAATCCATTTGTCGCCGTTGATGTCCACGATGTTGTCCGTCGTCAGGTTCTTTACGTCAATGAACGAGAGGGCTGTGAAGCACACGAATACAAAAATGTCACGAACGAAGGCGAGATTATCATCCTCGAACTCATGGGTTACGACGGCCTTTAGTTCATCCTCAGTCAGGAACTCCCTTTCCTTGCAGTTGGGGCTGATGTGGAACTGCGCGAACGGGTTACGAGGAATCTTGCCGTTGTAGTGTGCCCTCAACACAACACCTTTCAACCACATGCATCGTTGCCAGATAGTGCCATTGGCTAATCCTCGGTCTGTACTAAGATAAGCGGCGAAGTCCTTGATAAACTCTGGCGTTAGTTCCAGCATCGACAAATCCGTGCGACGATAGTGTGACTGGATGAAGTCTGCCACATCTTTCCGCGAGCGCTCCATAGCCCAAAGAGTGCTTGCCGACCTGTCCTTACCAACGCGCTTCTTCTGGTTGGCGATGTCCTTGTCGAAAGCACTCAGCAAGGTCTCGTACTCGCTGCCAAATCCCTGATAGGAGTTGCGCACCATCTCTGCCGTTACGAAAGCCTCGCGATCTGACAAATGCTGATAATGCTTGATGATTTGCGCCTTGATGTTATCCAGTTCGCGGTTAATCTGCAATGCCTCCTTGCTACGCCCCTTGGCACAATTGCCCTTCACGTCCCACATGTCAAGCGGGATCGTCTTCTTGCAACTGAACTGGCTCTGAGTTCCGTTAATCGTAACCCTGCCCATCACAGGCACCACACCATTCTTCTCCTTACTCTTGTTCACATAGAACAGAATGTTAAAAGTACTTCTCATGTTTCTTACTCCTTTTTTAATTTTGGCTGCAAAACTACTATTTCTTTTGGCATCCATCGCTATGCAAAATGTAGCAGTTTGCGGAATAAGAAACTGGCGGTGAAAGGTGCCCCATTCTTCACCATTTTGCGTGGTAACTTTACTCGGCTTCAAGGACATAAATTGGGTTACGAATAAGAAACCTAACTCCTTTACCAATCCTCCCTAATTTGCTTTTAGTCCAAATTTGAACTTCCCCGTTCTTCCCCGTCTTGCCTTTATTACAAGCCGAATTGCGTTAATCTTCCAAAATCCGTTGTTCTTTACAACCTTTTTTCGTAACTCTGCGACAAAAGTCGCGAAGTTACTCTGTCTCGGCAAAAAAAGAAAAGTTTTTCTTTGTTTTGCACTCGACTTTTCGTAACTCTGCGACAAAAGTCGCGAAGTTACTCTGTCTCGGCAAAAAAAGAAAAGTTTTTCTTTGTTTTGCACTCGACTTTTCGTAACTTTGCACCTGTTAAAAGTAAATGAGCAAAGAAGTAAAAATGATTATAACAGATACAGGGGAAAATGAAAAAAGGGTGAACCCGTTTTTTCAACCGTATGCCACGCCGCATGATGTGGTGCCTTTCGACAGAATAAGGATTGAGGACTTTGAAGAGGCTTTTATGGAGGGCATCCGCCGCGACAACGAGCATCTGGAAAAGACAATCAATAACCCAGACAAACCGACTTTCGACAATACGATTATTGATAAGGACGACGATACCGAGGGCTACTATGACTTGCTGGATCGCGTTTCGACAGTGTTCTATAATCTGCTCTCGGCTGAGACCAACGACGAACTGGATGCGCTGGCGCAGAAGATGAGTCCCATACTGACGCAGCACGCCAACGACGTGAGGCTGAATGAACGGTTGTTTGAGCGCATCAAGTATGTGCATCGGCATCACCGCAAACTCACGCCCGAGGAGAAAATGCTGCTCGACACGACTTATGAGGGATTTGCAAGAAGTGGTGCGCTGCTTGATGCCGAGGGTAAGGAGAAACTGAGGAAGCTGACCGAGGAGGCCTCGATGCTGTCGTTGCAGTTCTCGCAGAACCTGCTGAAGGAGAACAAGGCATACACACTGCACATCACCGACAAGGCACAGCTGGACGGACTGCCCGATACGGCTATTGAAGCTGCGGCTCAGACGGCTAAGGAACAGGAAAAAGACGGATGGGTATTCACACTCGACTACCCCTCGTACCAGCCGTTTATGACCTACAGCACGCAGCGCGAGCTGCGAAAGGAGATGTATATGGCCCGCAACACGGTGTGTACACACGACAATCAGGAGAACAACCTGGACATCTGTAAGCGGCTCGTCAACTTGAGGAGGGAGATAGCCCAGCTGCTGGGATTCAAGACGTATGCCGACTATGTGCTGAAACACAGGATGGCCAGCAATACGCGGAACGTGTATAAGTTGCTGAACGACCTGATAGATGCCTATAAGCCGACGGCCATGAAGGAGAGAGAGGCACTGCTGAAGATGGCACAGAAGATGGAGGGCAAGGACTTCAAGATGGAACCTTGGGATTCAGCATTCTATTCGCACAAGCTGCAGATGAAAAAGTATAATCTGGATGCGGAGATGCTGCGTCCATACTTTGAACTGCAGAAAGTGATTGACGGCGTGTTCGGTCTGGCCAACAAGTTGTACGGCATCACGTTTAAGGAGAACAAGGACATTCCCGTGTATCATCCCGACGTGAAGGCATACGAGGTGTTCGACAAGGACGGAAGTTATCTGGCCGTGTTCTATGCCGACTTCCACCCGAGAAAGGGAAAGCAGGGAGGAGCCTGGATGACGGAGTATCAGGGACAATACCTGAAGACTACTCCCAAGAAAGAGAATGTACGCCCCCACGTGTGCGTGGTGATGAACTTCTCGAAGCCTACGGAGGAGAAGCCCGCGCTGCTCACGCTGAGCGAGGTGGAGACGTTCTTGCATGAATTCGGCCACTCGCTGCACGGCATGTTTGCCAACACGCGGTTTGAGAGCCTGAGCGGAACCAACGTGTGGTGGGACTTTGTGGAACTGCCCTCACAGTTCATGGAGAACTACGCTGTGGAGAAAGACTTCCTGCGCACGTTTGCCTTCCACTATCAGACGGGGGAACCTATACCCGAGGAGCTGATAGACCGCATCGTGAAGAGCCGTAACTTCATGGTGGCAATGGCTTGTCTGAGACAGGTGAGCTTCGGCTTGCTGGACATGGCTTACTATACGCAGCGGAAGGAGTTTACCGACGATATCATACCTTTTGAGAAACATGCCTGGAAGAAAGCCATCCTGGGCAAGCAACTGCTTGATACCTGCATGACGGTGCAGTTCTCGCACATCATGTCGGGGGGCTATGCTGCCGGTTACTACAGCTATAAGTGGGCCGAAGTGCTCGATGCCGATGCCTTCAGCCTGTTCAAGAAGAACGGCATCTTCGACAAGGCCACGGCTGAAAGTTTCAGGGAAAACGTGCTGTCGAAAGGCGGAACGGAACATCCGATGACACTCTACAAGCGATTCCGTGGAGGAGAACCAACCATCAAAGCTTTACTGAAGAGAAATGGAATCAAGCGATAAGCAATATAAACTGGACTACCGCTATCTGCGCATGGCCCGCATCTGGGCAGAGAATTCCTATTGTCAGAGACGACAGGTGGGGGCTCTGGTCGTGAAGAACAAGATGATTATCAGCGACGGCTACAATGGTACGCCGAGCGGATTCGAGAATGTGTGTGAGGACGAGGATGGCGTGACGAAGCCTTACGTGCTGCATGCCGAGGCCAATGCCATCACGAAGTTGGCCCGCAGCTCGAACAACAGCGACGGTGCCACTATCTACATCACGGCTTCGCCTTGTATAGAATGTGCAAAACTCATTATTCAGGCTGGCATCAAGCGTGTGGTGTATGGTGAAAAATATCGACTCACTGACGGCATTGAACTGCTGGAACGCGCAGGTATCGAAGTTGTTTATCTTGCCCTCTAATCATAAAAAATGAACAAACAGAATCACTTCTCGCCCCTATGGCTCGCACTCAGTGCGGTAGTGGGCATCTTCATTGGCACTTTCTATGCCAATCATTTTGGCGGCAACAGGCTCAGCATCATCAATTCGGGAACGAACAAGCTGAACAACCTGCTGCATATCGTGGATGATCAGTATGTGGACACGGTCAACGTGGCCGACCTCGTAGAGAAGGCCATGCCGCAACTGCTGTCGGAACTGGATCCGCACTCGGTGTATATTCCTGCAAAGCAGAGACAGATAGCCGAAGACGACTTGCGCGGCTCGTTCTCGGGCGTGGGCATTGAGTTTGTCATCAGAAAAGACACGCTGCGTGTGCAGAACGTGATTAAAAACGGACCTTCGGAACGGGCTGGCGTGCTGGCAGGCGACAAAATCGTGGAAGTGGATGACTCGGCGTTCGTAGGTAAGGACCTGACCAACGAGGAAGCCATGCACCGACTCAAGGGACCGAAGGACACGAAGGTGAAACTGGGCATCGTGAGGCGTGGCGAGAAAAATCTTCGCTACATCACCGTGACGAGAGGGGAGATTCCCATGAAGAGCGTGAACGCACTCTACATGCTGGATGAAGAGACGGGATATATCAGAATCAAGAACTTCGGAGAGAACACGTATCCCGAACTGCTCATCGCACTGGCTCAGTTGGCTCAGGAAGGATTCAGCAATCTGGTCATCGACCTGCGTGGAAACACGGGCGGCTATCTGGGATCTGCCGTTCAGATAGCGAATGAGTTCCTGCCCAAGAACGAGCTCATCGTATATACCGAGGGCCGTCGTTCGCCCCGTCAGGAATATCGCTCCGACGGACGCGGCAGCTACCAGAGCATTCCGCTCGTAGTGCTCATTGACGAGGTCACGGCTTCGGCCAGCGAGATTCTGGCAGGCGCTATTCAGGACAACGACAGGGGAACGATTATCGGTCGCCGGTCGTTCGGTAAGGGACTGGTGCAACAGCCTATCGAGTTCAACGACGGCTCAATGATGCGACTCACCATCGCCCGCTATTATTCGCCTTCGGGCCGCTGCATTCAGAAGCCCTACACCAGCGGACAAGATAAGGACTACGAGGAGGATTTGCTGATTCGTTATCAGCATGGCGAATTTTTTTCACAGGACAGTATCAAGCATACAGGACCTGAGTTCAAGACTACGAACGGTCGTGTGGTCTATGGCGGTGGCGGCATCACGCCCGATATCTTCGTAGGCGAGGACACTACTGCCTATACATCTTATTATAAAGAGGCTTCTCTCTCGGGGCTGATTCTTCAGTTCTGCTACGACTATACGGATGATCATCGTGCTGAGCTCGCTGCCAATGAAGACCGTATGGAACTGGAGAAGTATCTGAAGCGGCAGAATATCGTGGAGAAGTTCGTGAGCTATGCCGACCGTCAGGGACTGAAGCGCCGCAATCTGCTCATTCAGCGTTCTTACCGACTGCTGGAACGCGCACTCATCAGCCGCCTTATCTATAATGTGCTGGACGAGCAGGCATGGATTGAGTTCCTGAATGCTGACGATCCCGCTATCAAAGAAACACTAAAACTGTTTAAAGAAGGGAATGCTTTCCCGAAAGGGGAGAAATGAACGCCTGAGTCTTCTCGGTTTTCTCCCCAAATGAGGGGGAAAACTGAGAGAGGCTGAACAGACCTCTTACTCATAAAAAAGAAATGGAGGAATGCAAAAATCGCATTCCTCCATTTCTTTAGAAGTAGAACACCAACTGATTAGTTGTTGATTGAGCCTCCTACAATGTCGAGCAGTTCACTCGTGATGGCCTGCTGGCGACCCTTGTTGTACTGCAAGTTCAGCTGGCGCAGTAACTCGTCGGCATTGTCTGTAGCTGTCTGCATGGCTACCATACGTGCTGCATGCTCAGAAGCTACGCTGTCAAGCACAGCCGTGTAAAGCATCAGATGCGCATATTTCGGCATGAGCTGTGAGAGCACAGTGTTCATGTCAGGCTCAACAATGAAGTTATCGTTCAGAGGCTGAACCTCTCTTCCTGCATTCTCTTCTTGGCGTGCCTGACGTTTGCGCTTCAGGTAGTCCACTGCCTTCTTCGTTGCGATGTGAGAGGTCAAGTCGCGTTCATGATCACGGTTCAGCTCTTCCTCAATGTCAATGGGCAGGAACTGCTTAGTGGTCAGAATCTGAGAGCCAGCGCTCTTGAAGTGGTGGTAGATGATCTCCACACTGTCGAGCTCGCCATTAGCAAAACGTTCGCCCAGCTCCATTGCCAAATCAATGCAGGCATGCACATTGGGCTTATCGACCAATGCACTGCGATCACCTTTGACAATATAGCCTAACTTTCGAGCCTTCTCCGTTACCTTACGACCGATGGGGTAGATCTCAACATTCTCGGCTCCTAACTCCTGAATGTAGGCATCCGCAGTCTTTTGTAGCTTTCTGATAATATTGGCATTGAATCCACCACAAAGTGATGAGTTAGACGAAATAACAACCAACGCTGCACGCTTTACAGGACGTACCTGATCGAAAATCGTCTGAGCCTCAGCCTCAGCCGCCAGGAATGACAAGAGGATATGCTCGAGCATTGACTCATAGGGCAGCATGTTCTGGATGGCAATCTGCGCATGGTGGAGCTTGGAACTCGCCACCATCTTCATAGCAGACGTGATCTTTCGCGTGCTGTTGACTGAAGCAATACGGCCTTTAATCTCTTTTAAACTTGGCATAGTTCTCGAAATTGAAGATTGAAGATCAATCCTGTTTTATTTGAAAGTACCAGCGATGTCGGCCATGATAGCCTCAATCTTCTGAGTTGTCTCTTCATCAATTTTTCCACTGCCTAAGGTGGTAATCACCTCGGGTGCGGTAGAACGCAGCTTGTCAAGGAACTGATTCTGGCACTGGCGTACTTTGTCGATGGGGACTTCGCGCATCAGACCGTGAACACCGCAATAGAGAATGGCAATCTGCTCGCCTACAGGCATAGGACTGTACTGAGGCTGAATGAGCAACTGGTTGTTCTTTCGTCCACGATCAAGTGTCATTGCGGTCACTGCATCCATATCTGATGAGAACTTGGAGAATGCCTCCAGCTCACGATACTGTGCCTGGTCAATCTTCAGCGTACCTGCCACCTTCTTCATTGACTTGATCTGTGCTGAACCACCCACACGTGATACTGAGATACCTACGTTGATGGCGGGGCGGAAGCCCTGATTGAACAGCTGGCTCTCAAGGAAGATCTGTCCGTCAGTGATAGAGATTACGTTGGTCGGAATATAGGCCGACACGTCACCTGCCTGTGTCTCGATGATGGGGAGAGCGGTGAGCGAACCACCACCACGCACATGACCCTTCATGCACTCGGGCAGGTCGTTCATCTGTTCGGCCACCTCCTGTTGCTCATTCATCTTAGCTGCACGCTCCAACAAACGGCTGTGGAGATAGAACACGTCACCAGGGTAAGCCTCACGTCCTGAAGGACGGCGAAGAATGAGTGACACCTCACGATAGGCAACAGCCTGCTTGGACAAGTCATCGTAAACAACGAGCGCGGGAAGACCACGGTCACGGAAATACTCACCAATAGCTGCACCTGCAAACGGAGCATAGTACTGCATGGCAGCAGGATCGGCTGCCGTTGCGGCTACAACAATCGTGTAGGGAAGGGCACCGTGCTCCTTCAAGGTCTGTACCAATGCTGCTACGGTACTGGCTTTCTGGCCAATAGCTACGTAGATGCAATATACAGGCTTGCCGGCTTCGTAGAAACTCTTCTGGTTGATGATTGTATCGACAGCAATGGCAGTCTTACCAGTCTGACGGTCACCGATGATTAGCTCACGCTGACCACGACCAATAGGAATCATTGAGTCGATAGCTTTCAAGCCAGTCTGCAGCGGCTCCTTCACGGGCTGACGGTAGATAACACCCGGAGCTTTGCGGTCAAGGGGCATCTCGAAAGAATTCGTCAAGTCGATTTCACCCTTACCATCAATGGCCTGACCTAATGGGTTGATGACACGGCCCAGCATGTTGTCGTTCACGCGGATGCTGGCAATGCGGCGGGTACGCTTTACTACCATTCCTTCTTTAATGCCCGACGTTTGGCCCAGCAGCACACAACCCACGTTGTCTTCCTCCAGGTTCATCACGATAGCCATAGTGCCGTTCTCAAACTCTAACAGTTCATTGGCCTCAGCATTACGAAGACCGTAGATGCGAGCCACACCGTCAGATACCTGTAGTACGGTACCCACTTCATCGAACTGAGCACCATCGCTGATGCCTTTCAGCTGTTCGAGAAGCACTTGACTGACTTCGCTTGGTTTGATTTTATCTGACATAATTTGATTTTACTTTTTAAGTGTGTTAAGAATATCGCGCAGCTTGCTTTGCACGCTTGCGTCCATTCTGTAAGTGTCGTACTCCAGAATGAATCCGCCCACAATGTCGGGATTCACCTCTGATTCAAACTCCACTATTCCCTGAGTCTTGCTCTCTACCATCTGGCGCATCTTCTGCTCAGTATCGGCAGTGACGGCCATAGCGGTAATGAGCCTACCACGGATGATGTTCTTCTGCTTACGATAGAGGGTGACGTACGAATTGGCCATGAACTGAATCATGTTCTCGCGGTCTTCTTTCAAGACTAAACTGATGAAAGCCTTAGTCAGAGGAGACATACTGTCACCGCCACAGGCTGTGAACAGCAGTGCCTCCTTCTTGTCCTTCGAGAGCATCGGATTGTCTATCGTATGCCGAAGCTGAGGCACAGTGATGTAGCTTTTGGCCAAAAGCATCATCTGCTGGTAAACAGCATCCTCAACCTTTGCATCGGTGGCACTCTTCAGTAGTGCCCGTGCATATCGAACCGATATTACTCCTATATCCATACGTACCTACGTTTATTTGTTAAAAGAAGCGTCATCCAGCATACGGTTAATTAAATCCATCTGCGCCTTATCGCCCTGCAGGTTCTGACGAAGAACCTTCTCGGCTATCTCGACACTCAGCGTAGCTACTTGCTTACGGATGTCGGCAATGGCTGCCTTCCTCTCCTGGTCGATGGCTATGCGGGCATCTTCCAGCAAACGGGCACCTTCTTGCCGAGCCTTGTCCTGTGCTTTTTCTACGATGGCATCACGCGCATCAGCGGCCTCTTTCAGTATCTGAGCCTGCTTTTCACGCGCTTCTTGCAGGATGGATTCACTTTCTTTCTGTATATTGGCCAGTCGCTCGTTTGCCTCATGAGCCTTGCGCAGTGAGTCATCAATGAAAGCCTTGCGCTCGGCTACCATGTTTGTGATAACAGGAAAGCCAAACTTCCATAGGATGAATAGCACCACGAAGAATGTCAGAGACATCCAGAATAACAGACCAGTACTTGGAATCAATAAATCCATATTGCTGCACTTCTTAAAAGATTATAGACACATGAAGGCAATCACAGCTGCGAACAGAGCCACACCCTCAATCAGAGCTGCGGCAATAATCATGTTCGTCATCAGCTTACTAATTACCTCTGGCTGGCGAGCCATAGCATCCATAGCTGAACCACCAATTCTACCGATACCAATACCTGCGCCAATGGCTGCGAGACCTGCGCCTACTGCGGCACCTAATTTTGCAACACCTTCTGCTGCTAACAATGTTGTAATCATAATTGTAATGTTTTTTTGTTGTGAATATTTTTACTTTTTGTTTCGTTTCTTATTCATGCTCAGGAACGGCTCTTGCCATACCAATGAACACAGAGGAGAGAAGTGTAAACACCATAGCCTGAATGAAGCAGACTAAGCATTCGAGGCACATCATGAATATAGCCATAATCACGCTCACTGCACTCATGCTATAGAAGACACCTGCCGACATAGATGCAACGAGGAAAATGATGCATGGCATGGCTACAGCAATAGCGTGACCTGCCATCATGTTGGCGAAAAGTCGGATCATCAGTGCAAACGGCTTTGTGAAAATGCCTACAAACTCAATCAGCGGCATCAAGGGAACAGGACACTTCAGCAAGATAGGTACTTCTGGCCAGAATATTTCTTTCCAGTAATGCTTGTTTCCAGAGAACTGCACAATAACAAAGGTGCAAAATGCCAAGAAGAATGTCACGGCAATGTTGCCAGTCACATTACCCGATCCGGGAGGGAACGGTATCAGGCCCATCACATTACAGGTGAAGATAAAGAAGAAACATGTGAGCAAATAGGGAACATATTTCTCATATCCTTTACCGATGCCAGGCTTGATGATGTCTTCAACAACATACATGACAAGCATCTCAACTGCTCCGACAAAGCCACCTGGGGCATTATCAGAAGCTTTGTGATTCTTGTACCATCGGGCGCTGAATAAAATGCAGCACAACAATAGTATGACATTGATGAACATGACAGCGACTGTCTTTGTAATTGAGAGGTCTATCACAGGCTCACCGTTCTCAACTATCTTGCCTGCGTGCTCGCCTTCTGTAGCGATAGCCAGTCCTTTCAGTGCTGCTGGTGCATCAGCCTTTAGCGGACGCACGCCATCGTGAGCATGATGCTCGAACTGAGAAGACATAAACACATGCCAGCCAGTTGAACTCTTGACAATGACGGGCAGCGGAATCGCTATGGGTTCCAGCGTGCCATCGGCTTTTTTAATGTCGGTGATGTGCCAGTCGTGTGAGTCCTTGATGTGCTCAAGCACAACTTCTTTAGCCGAAAATCCTTCTGCCTTTATCGTAGGCATCATGGTTATCAGCAAGAATGCTATGCAAAGCAATCGTTTTAAATTATTCATAATTCAATTTTTATATGCTGCTCAAGCAAATTATATTGAAATCAGTGTCTAAGAGTCAATGTCGTAATCATCATCACCACATACATGGCTAAACATGCAAGGGCGAAATGAATGGCATCTTCTCTACTCGATGCGAATAATACGTAAACACCAATGACCGTAAGGATCAGTATGATTCGTACTACTGCTACGATGAGGTAGAACTGGGGTAGGTGATCGGGTGACTTCTCTTTGACGAGATCGTAGCCTTTCACATAGATGCCCCCGAGTAGAATGAACAATAGTGCTGCGAGAATATACGAAATCATTCGCTTATCTCTACGCAAAGTGACACTTCATTCTTCTGTACTTCCACGAATCCGCCAAGTATGGACAATTGGTTCCCGTCATATTCCACGATGCCTTTCTGGAGGGTGGAAATGATGGGCGCGTGGTTGTTCAGAATTTCAAAGCATCCTGTTGTGCCAGGTACCTTGATACTCGTTACCTCACCTGAGAATTCTACCTTTTCCGGCGAAACTATTTTCAATTTCAGCATGGGCATTTATCCTTTAGCAGCCTCAAGAAGCTTCTGGGCTTTGGCTTTTGCGTCATCGATTGTACCAACATTGAGGAATGCCTGCTCAGGCAGATCATCAACCTCACCGTCAAGGATAGCATTGAAGCCTTTGATGGTGTCTTCAATGGGTACCATCACACCGGGCAGACCTGTGAACTGTTCAGCTACAGAGAAGGGCTGAGACAGGAAGCGCTGCACACGACGTGCACGATTCACCGTCAGCTTGTCCTCATCGCTCAGCTCGTCCATTCCGAGAATGGCAATGATATCTTGCAGCTCCTTATAGCGCTGAAGAATCTCTTTCACACGCTGAGCGCACTCGTAGTGCTCTTTACCTACAATCAGTGGGTCGAGAATTCGAGAGGTTGACCCCAGTGGATCTACAGCAGGATAGATACCCAACTCGGCAATCTTACGGTCGAGCACCGTTGTGGCATCCAAGTGCGTAAAGGTCGTGGCAGGTGCAGGGTCGGTTAAGTCATCTGCAGGTACATAAACTGCTTGTACTGAGGTGATTGAGCCTTTCTTAGTAGAAGTGATTCTCTCCTGCATGGCACCCATTTCAGAAGCCAGCGTCGGCTGGTAACCTACAGCAGAAGGCATACGTCCTAACAGAGCCGACACCTCAGAACCAGCCTGAGTGAAACGGAAGATGTTGTCGATGAAGAACAGAATATCGGCTGCGCCACCGTCCTTACCGCCACCATCACGGAATCCCTCAGCAACGGTCAGACCCGAAAGTGCTACTGAAGCACGTGCACCAGGCGGCTCGTTCATCTGGCCATAGACCAGTGTTGCCTGGCTCTTCTTGAGCTCTTCAGGATCAACAAGTGAAAGATCCCACTTGCCTTCGTCCATAGCCTTGCGGAACTTCTCACCGTAGCGGATAACGCCTGACTCTATCATCTCACGAATGAGGTCGTTACCCTCACGTGTGCGTTCTCCTACTCCGGCAAATACTGAGAATCCGTTGTGGCCTTTGGCAATGTTGTTGATCAGCTCCATGATGAGCACGGTCTTTCCTACACCAGCACCACCGAACAGACCAATCTTACCACCTTTCATGTAAGGCTCCAGCAGGTCAATCACCTTGATGCCTGTCGAAAGAATCTCCTTTTTGGTTGACAGTTCTTCAAACTCAGGTGCTTCGCGATGAATGGGATAAGCACCCTGCATGTCAAATTGTTTCATGCCGTCGATTGGCTGACCAATCACATTCAGCATACGACCCTTGATTTGATCGCCGGCAGGCATCAGAATCGGCGAACCCATAGGTACGGCCTCGAGTCCACGTTGCAGACCGTCGGTGTTGTCCATAGCCACGCAGCGAACCGTGTCTTCACCAATGTGCTGTTGCACCTCGACAATCAGTTCTTTGCCCTGGCCACGATTGATGCGTAGTGCCTCGTGAATTTTTGGTAACACCTTCTCAGCATCAAGTCCGTTTGTGTCGAAATAAACGTCGATCACAGGACCAATAATCTGAGAAATGTGTCCTTTAATCTGTGACATAAGCTAATAAAAATATTTAATAAGTATTGTTGCTTTAAGCTTAAACTTTTGCAAAGATACAAAAAAATACTATATTGAAGAATGATTTTGTATAAAACTTTGTAAAAGAATATGATTAGAAGTTATTTTTTCCCCTTCTTGAGGTACTTCCTATAATTGTTTGAACTAAATACAAGGAGTGTTCTACTTAGACACACTTCTTGTTTGGCTTATTTGTTTTCCTCAGTTGTTCGCTTTCTTGCAAATGGCTGATGCAACTGTGTAGGCTGTTGTCCAAGCAGCTTGGAAGTTGAATCCACCCGTCACGCCGTCAATGTCGAGAACTTCTCCGGCGAAGTAAACTCCCGGCTTGCTCTTGCTTTCCAAGGTGGATGGATTAACGGATGGTAGCGAAACACCGCCGCAAGTGACGAACTCCTCTTTGAATGAGGAGCGCCCTTCAATCATGTATTGGTCGTTGGTAAGCGTGTTCGTGAGTCGGTTGAGTTCTTTTTGGTTGATGTCTTTCCAGCAATATTTCACTCTTTCGCCTAAGCATTTCGCTGCGAGATAGCTCCAAAGTCGGGAGGGTAGGGCAAATGGCCCGACTGTAGTGATTTGTTTTTGAGAATGGACTGAAATGATGTTGCGTAACTCCTGAATCGTTTCAGATTCATTCATGCTCGTCCAGTTTACGTTGAGTGGCATTCGGTAGTTGTGGCCGGCTAACTCGCATGCGGCATAGCTGGAAAGTCGGAGGATAGCAGGCCCGCTCATGCCACAATGGGTAATGAGGAGTGGCCCTGTTGCTCGTAGTTTGGTTCCGGGAATAAAGACTGTAGTGTGCTCAACTACTGTGCCCATCAAGTTTCGTAAGTCTGGGTCGTTAATATTAAAGGTAAACAATGATGGAATAGGGCTAACAATTTCTGAATCAGTCGATTGTGTAAGCTTTGTGATTATTCCTCCGCCAGTTGTGATGACAATAAAGTCATAGTCTGCGAGCTCGTCTATTGTGTTGATCCTTTGATTGGTTCGAATTTCTATGCCAAGTTCCTGGCTGGCATGTAAGAAGCAGTTAATTATGGAATGAGAGTCTTGCGATGCGGGGAATACGCATTGGTCCTCCTGCGTCACAAGTTCCACACCGTGTCGCTCAAACCAGTCGTAGGCATCATGATGGTCGAACGCCTTGAAGAGCCGTTTTAAAAGTCTGTGTCCACGTGGGTAAACTTGTGAAAAATCAGTCACTTCTGCAAATGAATTTGTACAATTACATCGTCCTCCACCTGAAATCTCCACTTTGCGGAGCACACGTGACATTGCTTCGAAAATGGTGACTTCCATTTGCGGCATCATTTCTTTCAGGTTGATGGCTGTAAAGAACCCTGCGGCTCCTCCGCCCACTATGGCTGTTCGTTTCTGCATTTGTTAACAAGAATGGTGACCTTGCTGAAAAAGCGGGCCACCATTCTAATATAAAGATGTGTGATATTACTCAATTACAACGAGAGCATCGTCTTCCATTACGCTTTCACCGATTTTCACGCAGATGGCTGATACTTTGCCAGCTTTCTCAGCTTGCAAGTTGTTGGCCATCTTCATGGCTTCGAGCACAACGACTGTATCGCCGACTTGTACTTCATCGCCTACGTTGACTTTAATATCGGTGATAACGCCTGGCAGCGGAGCCTTGATAGCATTGTTCTTGTTGATAGCGCCATTGCTTGCAGCAGCATTTCCCTCTTCTGTAGAAGTTGTCGTAGCTGTAGCAGGCTTACCAAGTACTGGCTTCTTTTTCTCGGGCTCAGCAGGACGCTCCATCTCCACTTTGAAGTCTTCCCCGTTTACATTGACGGTCACATTGCAGTCTTCTATGTCGCCAATAGAAACTTCGTATTTTGTGCCGTTGATGATATACTTGTATTCTTTCATAGTTGTTGTGTGTGATTTACGGATGCGCTGTCATGGTCTGTGCATAACCGTTCCACTGTGTGGGATGCTCGGAAATAGTGATAATTCCGGGCTCCACATCGTGTACATTATTGCCTAAGTGCTCGTGTAAAGCGAGCGCGATGGCAGCATAAACTTCGTTTTTGTTCATAAATTAAGGTACTAAGATTACATAGGTATATTACCATGCTTCTTGGCAGGCAGGGCATCGCGCTTTGTTGCGAGCTGTGCCAATGCACGGCAGATGCGGAAACGGGTGTTTCGTGGCTCAATCACATCATCAATATAGCCGTATTTGGCTGCTTGATAAGGATTTGCGAAGAGCTCGTTGTACTCGTCTTCCTTCTCTGCAATAAATGCCTTGACATCTTCGCCTGCCTCTTTCTTGGCTTTGGCTTCCTTAGCATAGAGCACTGCTGCGGCACCTGAAGCACCCATCACAGCGATTTCTGCTGAAGGCCAAGCATAGTTGAGGTCGGTATGAAGCTGCTTTGATCCCATCACGATGTGAGAACCACCATAGGACTTGCGCAACGTAACAGTAATCTTGGGTACGGTAGCCTCTCCATAAGCATAGAGCAGCTGAGCACCGTGAAGAATGACTGCATTGTATTCCTGACCAGTACCAGGCAGGAAACCGGGAACGTCAACAAGCGAAACAATAGGAATATTGAAGGCATCGCAGAAGCGAACGAAACGTGCGCCCTTACGTGAGGCGTTCACGTCAAGCACGCCTGCATAGCATGACGGCTGGTTGGCAACGATACCAACTGACTGACCGTTGAAGCGTGCGAATCCCACAATGATGTTCTTGGCAAACTTAGGTTGAACCTCAAAGAATTCACCATTGTCAACGATGCTGCCTATTACCTTATACATATCATAGGCTTCGTTGGGATTTTCAGGGATAATCTCGTTGAGCAAGTCTTCCATGCGGTTGATGGGATCGTTGCACTTCTTGCGTGGAGCCACCTCCATGTTGTTCGAGGGAATGTATGAAAGTAGGGTCTTCAGCATGGCGATACCCTCTTCCTCGGTCTTGGCGGTGAAGTGTGTAACACCTGACTTCGTGGCGTGAACCGAAGCTCCGCCCAAGTGCTCCTGGTCAATATCCTCACCCGTAACGGTCTTCACAACCTTTGGGCCAGTGAGGAACATATAGCTTGTGCCTTCCATCATCAGCGTGAAGTCTGTGAGTGCAGGAGAATAGACTGCACCACCAGCGCAAGGACCGAAGATACCGCTAATCTGAGGAATTACACCCGAGGCGAGAATGTTGCGCTCAAAGATTTCAGCGTAACCAGCCAAAGCATTGATTCCTTCCTGAATACGAGCACCACCCGAGTCATTGATACCAATCACGGGAGCACCCATCTTCATAGCCATATCCATGACTTTGCATATCTTCTGGCTCATGGTCTCTGACAGAGAGCCTGCATGTACGGTAAAGTCTTGTGCGAATACGAATACCAGACGACCGTCAATAGTACCGCTACCTGCAACGACACCATCGCCAGGGAATTGCTTCTTTTCCATGCCGAAGTTATGGCAACGGTGCTCTTTAAACATGTCATATTCCTCGAACGAACCTTCGTCGAGGAGCATCTCAATACGTTCGCGAGCAGTATATTTGCCGCGCTCATGCTGTTTTTGAATAGCTTTCTCACCGCCACCGAGGCGAGCCTGTTCGCGCTTCTCGATGAGCTGCTTGATTTTCTCTAATTGCTTACTCATTTGTATTTAATACGTGTTATGGGTTAATGGAGTATTAATGCTCGCAGAGTTCTGTTAGTACTCCTGCTGTTGACTTCGGATGCAAGAAGGCAATGTTCAAGTTCTCCGCACCTTTACGAGGAGCCTGATCAATGAGGCGTACACCTTTTTCGCTGACTTCAGCAAGCGCATTAGCTACTCCGTCTTCGATGCAGAAAGCTACGTGATGAACGCCCTTGTTTCCTTTGTCAAGCCACTTCTGAATTGTGCTTTCAGGAGAAGTGGGTTCAAGTAACTCCAGTTTTACCTCGCCACATTTCAAGAATGCGGTCTTTACTTTCTGGTCTTCAACAACTTCTGTGGCATAGCACTCAAGTCCAAGTACTTCAGTGAAGAATGGAAGACTTTCTTCGATGCTTTGGACTGCAATACCCAAATGCTCAATGTGTGAAATCTTCATAATTGCAAATTGTTATAATGAAATGTATGGGCGCAAAGTTACATAATATTTCTTTATCGTGCAAACGTTTCTTGATTTACTTCTTTAACAAAACTAAAAACCATTTGCTTAAATGGGGTATAGACAAAAGAAAAGGAAGCTGTTCCTATGTGAAAATCAGCTTCCTTTTACTTATTTGTGATGAAAACTTACAGAATTGTCTTCACAGCTTCAAGCATACCTTTCTGCTGGATGAGGTCAAGATACTGCTTGACAAGTGCGTTGAGTCCGCTGATCTTGTTGAGGTCTTCCTGCCAGATGAATTCAGCAGCCAACACACCATCGGCCACCTTCTGTGTGTCGCCTGTTGCCCAAAGCTGTTGCAGGAGCTCGATGATCTTCGGATCGTCGTTTGGAACGATCTCAGTACCGTCTTCACGTTTTCCACCTTTATAATATGTGATGATGGCGGCCAGTCCGAATACGAGTCCCTTAGGCAGTTCGCCTTTGCGCTCCAAATAGGTCTTCACGCCAGGCAGGTCGCGAGCCTGGAACTTGGGGAACGAGTTGAGCATGATGCTTGTGACCTGATGATCGACAAATGGGTTGTCGAAGCGCTCCAGAACATCACTTGCAAACTTCTCCAGCTCTTCCATGGGGAGGTCGAGTGTCTGCATGAGCTCATCGAACTGCACTTTGTGGATGTATTTGCCGATGACCTCATGATTGCAGGCATCGCGCACGATATTGACGCCGCTCAGGAAAGCAACAGGTGAGAGCACTGTGTGCGGACCGTTCAGCAATGTCACCTTGCGCTTGTGGTATGGCTCCTCAGAGGGAACAAAGAGCACGTGGAGACCAGCCTTGTCGGCAGGGAACTCCTGAGCAACTTCCTTCGGAGCTTCAATTACCCAGAGGTGGAAGTTCTCGGCCTGAACAACGAGGTTGTCGCGGTAGCCTATCTTCTCCTGAATCTGTGCAATCTCCTTGCGGGGGAATCCGGGAACGATACGGTCCACGAGTGTTGCATAAACGCCGCAACTGTTCTCGAACCACTGGCGGAATCCTTCGGGCAACTGCCACAGGTCAATGTACTTGCGGATGCAATCCTTCAGCACATGGCCATTCAGGAATATCAGCTCACAAGGGAAGATAATCAGACCTTTGGTTGGATCACCATTGAATGCCTGATAGCGGCGGTAGAGCAGTTGCACTAATTTGCCGGGATAAGAGGCTGCGGGCTTGTCTTCCAGTTTGCAAGTGGGATCGAAGGCGATACCAGCTTCGGTCGTGTTGGAGATCACGAAACGAATCTCAGGCTGCTCGGCAAGTGCGAGATAAGCATCGTTCTGCGCATAAGGATTCACGCAACGGCTGATCACGTCAATGCGCTCGAGCGTGTTGACGGGCTTTCCGTTCTCGCGGCCTTGCAGATTGACGTGATAGAGGCAGTCTTGACCGTTTAACCAGTCAATCATGCCACCGTTCAGCGGTTGAACCACTACAACAGAACCATTGAAGTTCGTCTTCTGGTCCATGTTCCAGATAATCCAATCTACAAAAGCGCGGAGGAAGTTGCCCTCTCCAAACTGAATCACTTTCTCAGGCATTACGCTCTTAGGAGCGAAGTGTTTGTTTAATGGTTTTAACATGACAGTTAGCTTGTTTTGGTTATTATTGTATGTTCATAATATCTAAATGCAAAAGTAAAGAATTGTTCTGAAAACTCAAAAATAATTCTCAGTAGTTTCACCTTTTTTCACGTAATGGTTTACGATTCGGCCTCTTTGTCCGTATTCTTGCCATGATGGCGGCCACCACGATGCCGAGGCTTGCGACTCTTCTTGGGATGATCGTCCGATGCGTTTAACGAGCTGTCCGATGCGTTTAACGAGCCGTCCGATGCGTTTAACGAGCCGTCCGATGCGTTTAACGAGCCGTCCGATGCGTTTAGCTTTTGGTTAGATGTATTCGACTTCTTATTGCGTCCTCGTGAACGATGAGACTGTGCTGGCCTGCGTCGTCTGCCATGTTCTTTCTTGCGTCCACTTCTGCCTATGTATTCAGGTCCTTCACCTATATCTTCGGGAAGCGGATTCTTCTCGACATCTTTCTGCAGGAAGTGCTCAATAGCCATGAAGCGGCTGACGTCTTTCTCGTTGATGAATGTGATGGCACTTCCATCGCGGTCGGCACGGGCTGTTCTGCCTATACGGTGAACATAATCTTCAGCATCGTGAGGCACGTCATAGTTGATGACCATTCGAATATCATCGATGTCTATACCGCGTGAGACAATGTCTGTAGCCACGAGCACATCAATATGTCCGGCCTTGAACTTATACATCACCTCGTCACGCTCTGCTTGCGTAAGGTCTGAATGCATAGGGGCACAGTTGATGTTCATTCTTTTCAGTTCACGCGCTATCTCTTTCACTCGGTCTTTCTTTCCACAGAAAATGATGACGCGCTGCAAATCGCCGCCTTTGAACAGATGCTGAATGATCTTCAGCTTTTGTGGGTCATAGCACACGTAGGCCGATTGCTTGATTTTTTCAGCAGGACGGCTAACAGCGATTTTGACTTCCACTGGGTCATGCAGGAGTGATACGGCAAGTTCCCGGATCTTGGTTGGCATGGTGGCTGAGAACATAATCTTTTGGCAAGTAGGTGGCAGCAATTTATTGATTTGCATGATGTCCTCAGAAAATCCCATGTCGAGCATACGGTCTGCTTCGTCAAGAACAAAGAAGGAAGTACGCGAAAGGTCGAGGTTGCCTACTTTCATGTGGCTAAGCAAACGTCCGGGGGTTGCAATCACTACAGGAGCACCACCACGCAGACTTTTCAGCTCCTGGTCGAAGCGGCTTCCGTCATTGCCGCCATAGACGGCTATTGACGAAATGTTTTCCAGGTAGTAGCTGAATCCTTCCATTGCCTGGTCTATTTGTTGAGCCAGTTCGCGAGTGGGCGACATGACGACACAGTTGATTGCATCTTCGGGAAATCCGCCATCGTCTAACATCGATAGGATGGGGAGAAGGTATGCAGCAGTCTTGCCGGTTCCTGTCTGAGCAACACCCAGCACGTCGTGTCCGTCGAGAATTTCGGGAATACACTTTTCTTGTATGGGTGTCATATCCTCGAAGTGCATGTCGTAGAGTGCATCCAGGATGTTGTCGTTGAGATATGTTTCTTCGAAAGTCATTTAGTTATGAGTATTAATTAGGTGCTTGCCTATAACAGAAATAGGCTATGAAAACATAGAGAATATTGGGCATCCATGCAGCGAGTATGGGGGGTGTGCCTGCATTGATTGCGAATGTGGAACTAATCGTCTGTAATAATATATAGGTAAAGGACAAGGCGAGTCCTATGCCTAAGTACAATCCCATTCCGCCCTTGCGTTTACGTGATGAAAGCGAAGCGCCGATAATCGTCAGAATGAATGAGGCAAACGATGTGGCTATGCGTTTGTGGTATTCAACCTCATATTGCACCACATTTAGCGAACCGCGATCCTTCTGTTTCGTTATGTATCGCTTCAACTCTGGCGAGGTGAAGGTCTCCTGTTGCCCTTTATTGAAGACCAGGTCCATTGGCTCCATCATGATGAGGGTGTCGATCTCTGAGCCAGTCTCAATTTTCTCGCGAAGACCTTTTAATGTTCGGATTTTGTAGTTGATAGCTTTCCAGTGATAACGCTCGTCGGCAATCGTGTCATACTGAATGATATTTGCCGTCATGTGGCTGACCAGCTGTTTCTTTTCAAATTTGTCGAGTGAAAAGCCGTAGCCTCGCTTCGAAATGTCATCATAGTTCTGAATATAGGCAACGACTCCGGGGGCAACTTGCAACTGTACGTTCTGTGCGCTGGTGTTCTTTCGGTCGTTTTTATAAAGTGCCTCAAAGTTCTGGCGAATAATATTGCCGTTAGGGATGATGTAAGCTCCGAGAAAGTAATTGGCTACAGCAATGATGGCTGCTGAAACCATGTAGGGGCGCATGAGTCGCTTGAAGCTCGCTCCGCTTGCCAGCATGGCAATAATCTCAGAATTGGTAGCCAGTTTTGAGGTGAAGAAAATAACGGCTATGAAGACAAACAGTGGTGAGAACAGGTTGGCGAAATAAGGAATGAAATTAGCGTAATAGTCGAATACGATAGCTTGCCAAGGTGCATGATTGGTGGCAAACTTTGACATGTGTTCGTTAAAGTCGAATACGATAGAGATGGAGATGATCAGAGCAATGGCATAGATGTATGTGCCAATAAACTTCTTGATGATGTATTTATCAAGCAGTTTTATTTTGCTCAGTGGATTCACTTTTCTCCAGTCCATATTCGTCTCTGTATTATTCTCTCACCGCGTCTATAGCCGATGTCCTAATTGTTCGACTACGCTACGTTTCCATATGGTGAAGTCGCCATTCTCAATATGGGTACGGGCATCTGTCACCAAGCGCAGGTAGAAAGCAAGGTTGTGGATAGAGGCTATCTGCATGGCCAATAGCTCTTGTGCTTTGAACAGATGGTGCAGATAAGCTTTAGAGTGCAGGCGGTCAATGTCGCAACCATCGGGGTCTATGGGCGAGAAGTCCTGCTCCCACTTCTTGTTACGCATATTCATGGTGCCGTTATACGTGAAAAGCATCGCATTGCGCCCATTGCGCGTAGGCATCACACAGTCAAACATGTCAACGCCACGCTCAATGGCTTCGAGTATGTTTTGAGGCGTGCCCACTCCCATCAGATAGCGTGGCTTGTCTTTAGGAAGAATCTCGTTTACCACTTCAATCATTTCATACATCACCTCTGTAGGCTCTCCTACGGCCAGTCCGCCAATGGCATTTCCTTCAGCCCCTTTGTCGGCTACATATTTCGCAGCCTCTCTGCGGAGCTCCTTGAAAGTGCATCCCTGAACGATGGGGAACAAAGCCTGCTGATGGCCATATAATGGCTCAGTCTCGTTGAAGCGTTTGATGCAGCGGTCGAGCCACCTCTGGGTGAGTCCTAATGATTTCTTGGCATATTGATAGTCACTCTGTCCTGGCGGACATTCGTCGAGTGCCATCATAATATCTGCGCCAATAATTCGTTCGGTGTCCATCACATTCTCGGGAGTGAAAATGTGTTTCGAACCATCAATATGGCTTCTGAACTCGCATCCTTCTTCGCGAAGCTTGCGAATACCCGTAAGTGAGAATACCTGAAAGCCGCCCGAATCGGTCAGGATGGGGCGATCCCAAGTGTTAAACTTGTGCAGACCGCCGGCTTTGCGGAGTGTGTCAAGACCAGGACGGAGATAGAGATGGTAGGTGTTGCCCAAAATGATTTGGGCCTTCACTTGTTCGCGAAGTTCAGAGAAATGCACCCCCTTCACGCTGCCACAGGTGCCTACGGGCATGAAGATCGGCGTCTTTATCTGTCCGTGATCTGTGGTGATAAGACCTGTGCGCGCATCGCTGGCGCTATCGGTATGTTGAAGCTCAAATGTCACGGTCTATTGCTCTTTAGATTCTTCTTTAATGTCAAATGTCAACGGGTGTTCTACTAATTCATCGGTGAGTGCGAATTTCCACACATCCTGCACGTTCTCAACGTAGTGGAAAGTCACTCCCTTGAGATATATCTCAGGTATCTCATTGATGTCCTTCTCGTTTTCGCGGCACATGATGATATCCGTGATACCGGCTCGCTTGGCAGCAAGAATCTTCTCTTTGATGCCTCCCACGGGCAGCACTTTTCCGCGAAGGGTGATCTCACCCGTCATTGCGGTGTTCTTGCGCACTTTCCGCTGAGTGAGGGCTGAGGCAATGCTGGTGGCAATCGTGATACCTGCTGAAGGGCCATCCTTAGGAGTGGCTCCTTCAGGCACGTGGATATGCATGTTCCAGTTGTCGAAGATTCTATAGTCTATACCTAACGTGTCGGCGTGCGCTTTCACGTATTCCAAGGCCAGAATGGCACTTTCTTTCATCACGTCGCCCAGATTGCCCGTCAGTGTGAGCTTCTGTCCTTTGCCCTTCGAGAGTGAGGTCTCAATGAAAAGGATTTCACCTCCCACGCTCGTCCAAGCCAGACCTGTCACCACACCTGCATAGTCGTTGCCCTGATAAATGTCCCGGTAGTAAGGCGGCTTGCCGAGCAGCCCCTCCAGTCGGTCGGGCGTGATTTTCACGTCCTGACTCTCTTCCTGATTCATTTGGCGGTTGAAAGCCAGTTTGCGCAGCGCTTTATTGATTTCTTTCTCTAATTGTCGCACACCACTTTCGCGCGTATATTGCTCAACGATTTTCTCGATGGCCGCCTTGTTGAACGAGGGCTTGGGCTTGATGGTGTTCAGTCCCGTATTCTCTAATTCTCGCGGAATGAGGTGACGCTTGGCTATCTCTATCTTCTCCTCAGTGATGTAGCCGCTCACCTCGATAATCTCCATGCGGTCGAGTAGGGGGCGGGGAATCGTCCCGAGGTTGTTGGCTGTAGCAATGAAGAGCACCTTCGAGAGATCATAATCTGTGTCAAGATAGTTGTCGTGGAAAGCCGTGTTCTGCTCCGGGTCAAGCACTTCCAGCAATGCTGATGCAGGATCACCGTTGACGGTGTTCTGAGTGACCTTGTCGATTTCGTCAAGAATGAAAACGGGGTTGCTGGAACCTGCCTTCTGAAGACTCTTGATGATTCGGCCAGGCATAGCGCCGATATAGGTACGGCGATGACCTCGGATCTCGGCTTCGTCGTGCAGTCCTCCCAAGGAAATTCGTACATACTTGCGCTTCATTGCCTCGGCGATTGATTTTCCGAGTGAGGTCTTGCCCACTCCTGGAGGACCGTATAGACAGAGAATCGGGCTCTTCAGGTCGCCACGTAGTGAGAGCACGGCAATGTATTCCAAGATGCGCTCTTTCACCTTCTCCATGCCGTAGTGGTCGTGATCCAGGATTTTCTGAGCACGCTGCAAGTTCAGGTCATCCTTCGTGTATTCACCCCAAGGGAGCGAGATGAAAGTCTGAAGATAGTTCAGTTGCACGTTGAAGTCGGGCGACTGAGGCGACAGGTTGTCGAGCTTGTCCAGTTCTTTATAGAACAGCTTCTCCGTCTCTTCGTTCCACTTTTTCGTTAATGCCTTATCCAGCAGTTCCTTCTTCTCTGGAGTGGTCTCATTGCCAATCTCAGCCTGAATATTCTTGATTTGCTGCTGGAGGAAATAATTCTTTTGCTGCTCATCAATATCCTCACGGGTCTTGTTTCGTATGTTAGCCTTCAGGTTCTGCAGGTTGATCTCCCTGTTGAGGGCTTTCATCGTACCAAACAGGCGCTCTTTCATAGACTCAACGCTAAGGAGCTTTATTTTTTCCTTAATGCTGAATGGCATGTTGGTGCACACGAAGTTGAGCATCATGATGTTGTTGTGGATATTGTGGATGGCGAATGTGGCTTCATCGGGAATGTCGTCTGAAACCGTCACATATTCATCGGCCATCTTCCGCAAGTCTTCAATGGCAGTCTCCCATTCGCGGTCTCGCTTTTCCGGCAGAATCTCCGGTGCGGCTTCAATTCTTCCTTTCAGATAGGGTGAAGTTCCGGTGATGCCGAGCAGGTGCATGCGTCCGAATCCCTGCACGATGGCTGTCACATTGCCGTTGGGGAGAGTCAGTTGCTTTACAACTTTGGCCAATACGCCATATTCGTGGAGGTCTTCGTCCGATGGCAGTTCCACCTCAGGATCGCGTTGGCATACGATGCCGATCAGCAGATTCTTCTTCTCTGCTTGCTTCACCAGTGTTAAGCTCGAGTCGCGGCCAATAAGGATTGGAGATACCACACCGGGAAAGAGAACTAAGTTCCTGACGGGGAGAATCGGTATTTCTTTAGGTGCTTCAACCTCTAACAAATCATTGAAATCACCTTCAATATCGGCTATCATGGAGAAAGCCTTATTACTTTGGTTATCACTCATTTCAAATCTAAACTGCATAATTGGATGCAAAGTTAGTAAATAATTAGGAATTAGAAATTAGAAATTAGGAATTATTAGTATCTTTGCATCGTTTTTTATGGCGAATGACTATTTCAAATTTAAGCGTTTCACCATCCGTCAGTCTCGTTGTGGAATGAAAGTGGGAACGGATGGTACCTTGCTTGGGGCGTGGGCTCATGGGGGCAGCACCATTCTGGATGTCGGTACTGGTACTGGCCTGATAGCCCTGATGATGGCACAACGATTCCCGTCGGCTTCCGTAACGGGCATTGATATCGATGAGGCTGCTTGCATGCAGGCAAGGGAAAATGTGGAGGATTCGCCTTTCTCTGTAAGCATTCTTCATCGAAATGTCTTGGATATGAAAGGCATTTTCGATGCCGTCGTGTCGAATCCTCCTTATTTCAGTCATTCGCTGGAGAGCCCTGATGCTCAGCGCACAATGGCGCGACATACTTCCTCGTTATCTTATGGTCAACTCATGGACAATGCTTGGCGACTTCTTGCCGAGCATGGCGAACTGTCTATTGTCATACCCACAGAGTGTAAAAGTGAGATAGAGCGTGAAGCTGCTCTTACTGGATTCTTTAAAGTGCGCGAGTGTGCGGTGAAGACCACACCGTCGAAAATGCCGCGCCGCTATCTGATGGCCTTTCGGAAGCATCCTGATGTGCCGCTCGAAATGGAAGAAGGGATTATTGAAGTCTGTCCCAAACAGCGCTCGGAGTGGTACCAGCGTCTTACCAATGATTTTTATCTTTAATTAGGCGAAAATATGAAAGTAGCTTTGTTACAAATGGATATTGCCTGGGACAATCCAGAAGAGAATGTTCAGCGAGCCGAGGCATTACGTGCTTTACAACCAGGAGCCGATCTCTATGTGTTGCCGGAAATGTGGGCAACGGGATTTGCTACCTCTCCTGAAGGGCTGGCAGAACAGGAAAGTCAGTCAGTAGCACTTGAGTGGATGAGGCAGACGGCAAGAAGCTATTCATGTGCAGTATGCGGAAGCCTTGCCGTTGAGGTTGAAGATGAGCATGGCGCCTCTTATCGGAACAGACAGTATTTCGTAACACCTGACGGCATCAGTTTTTATGACAAACACCATTTGTTCGCGCACGGACATGAAGACGAGCATTATACCTCTGGTCAGACACATACCATTGTCAACTGGCAGGGATTCCGCTTCCTTTTGCTGACTTGCTATGACTTGCGTTTCCCTGTTTGGGCCCGCTATGGTTGGGCAGGAGAATATGATGCCATTATCTATGTGGCCAACTGGCCCCAATCGCGCATGGATGCCTGGAATGTGTTAACCCATGCTCGCGCTATTGAGAATCAAAGCTATGTGATAGCCGTAAATAGAGTGGGGTGCGACGCTTCTTGTTCATACACAGGTGGCTCAATGATGATTGATCCGATAGGGCGAACAATAGCAGCATGCAAAAACGAAGCTGAGCATTCGCTTTTAGCGATACTCAGCCTCAGTGATTTACAGAAAGCCCGTGCCCGTTTCAAAGTTCTTCAAGATGAAGATAAGCCGCACTTCCCGTTTGTTTAACAACCACCAGTCCCTGTTATCCTATGGTGTATGCAGCAATGACAGCGATTGCCATAATAATTGCTATACATACAAGGACTCTCAAGCCCCATTTCGCAAATAGTTTTTTACGGGCGATAGCCCTCAGACTGTCTCTCTTGAATTCGCTTGCACTGTCCATCTTGTGATGGTGGTGGTGGTGATGATGATGTGTTTCTGACATATTTTAATTGATTTTAGTTAACTTTATCTGTGAAGCAAGACCGCTCGGAACAGGTTCCCAATCACTGTAGAGCGTCTTCTTGTAGTTGATGTCAACTACGTTTATTTCCTCCATCTTGCGCCATTTCACTCCTTTTCTGTCCAGTTCGGCTATGCGGTTAGCCGGCAGATTCGTCACCTCGATGCGCAATTCGTTTTCGCCCGCCTTGAGCGTTCCTTTCGTATCGAGAATGAATGGCACCGACCATGCGCATCCAATGAATGTGCCATTGATGAATACACGTGCACTTTCACGTACATCTCCGAGGTCTATCATCCATTTGCCTGAGGGATTGTCTTTCTTTGACAGTTTAAACTTAGTCGTATAGACGCCCGTTCCCATGGTCGTCTTGGTCTGCTCGTCAAGTGATTCCCATGTCTGTAGCTTCGGCAGCTGGTAGGTCTTTTCCACCTTTGGGGCTTCTTCTGTGAACGAGAGAGTCCAAGCTCCGTTGAGTACGATTTCGGCAGGTGCCGTCTTCTCCTCTTTCTTTGCTGATGCAGGATTACTTCCCTTCCCTTCGTTAAAGGTCTGGAGAATCATTGACTCACCACTCCGCAGGCAGATATCAACAGCATTGTTGTCGAAGTTTGCCTCCTGTATATCGCCGTTCAGCGGATTGAACCATGTAGCACCTTTAAAGGGTACGGCCAGCTTTACGGTCTGACGTATGTCATTGGGCGAAAGGTTGGCAATGAAGTAATGGTAGCCGTTAGCATTCTTTCTGCGTATGGTCTTCAGTCCGCAGTCGGTACGCATCTGCTCAGGTGTTGCCGCCTTTGCCAGTTCGCTCCTGTCTGTAGTATAGAAGATGTGTGCGCCTTGTTTTTTCAAATCATCGACGTGTTGCTTCACGGCATCAGTCATCTCACCGCTTCCGGGAATAATCAGGCCCTTGTAGCGGACTCCTGCTGCAGTGACAAGCATGCCGTCCTGATAGGTGACTCCCGAAAGCAGGCGCTCCGAGATATAGTCGCAGTCAAAGCCTGCACGGTCGATGTTCAGGATGGTCTCAATGAACTCAGGTGCCAGTTTGCCCATTGCGTGAATAGAGAATTGCATCAACAGTTTTCCTGTCTTCTTCTTCCACATATCGCGAACGGGCAGCAGCACCAGGAAGTCGTTGTCGGGCTGTCCCCACTGCAGGAAGCTCTGGCAGCGCTCCACATAATCCATAAAGTAAGGTGCGTCACGCCAGATGCTATTGGTGGGGCTCATGTCGATAGAGGCATAGAATTTCCATCCTGGCCAAGGATCGTTCTTGGGAGAGTAGCATGTGCCGTGGAAGAACATGTGGTTCACGCCTGCACAGAACATGAGGTCGATGTCGGGCTTCAGCTGTGAGAGCGAGGTCCGGAAGTGCTCGGTGAGCCATGTGAACGTCTCGCTGCTGGTGTATGGCTTGCCTGTGACATGTGCAGCCGAAGGAGCATATTTCAGCATGGAAAAGTCGGAGTCGTTCTTGCGTGTCTTGCCAGGATCTTGGCGAAGTCCCTTGATGCCAAGATTGGAAAGGCCGAAGCCTTCGATCTCGGGAATGTCAACAGCTGCATAGCAGTCGATGAGGTTGGCTGGCGAACCGTGTGCCTGATTCCGGGTGATGGCTCCGTGGCTATGCGCCCAGGCCGTCCATTGCTGTGTGAAGTTCTCTAATAGCAGGTCGCCGAGTGTCTCACGATAATCGCTGAGCACTTTTGGCTCGAATGCCATCAGTTCAGGAAGATGCTCTTCGAGCTTATAGCCACGGCGAGCTTCAAACTCCTTGAGCAGTGTGGGCGTCCACGTTGCATCGGCCACTTCGTATGAGTCGTTGAAGAAGGTGTGAGGGTAGGGGGTACCTGTGCGTTCAAAAGCCTGTTCAATGTGTTTCAGATAGTTTTGAACAGCCTTCTTGTCGAAGTGGTCGATCACAAGCCCCTCACCGCCAGGAGCAGCTCGCTTCACCTTCATCACACCATATTTAATATATATAGCGATGATCTTCTTTGGGGTGAGAGGTGAGAGGTGAGAGGTGAGAGGGCTCTTCTTGTCAAGCATCAACTGCCCATCTTTCACGAAAGCTGTCACGTCAATGGCTTTGCCATCGGCATAGAGCATCACTTTATCGAGGAAAGCATTCTTACCATCTTTTTCTGAGGGTGAGAGATCAATGGCGTCTGCGTCTTTGCCGTCAATCGTCTTTTCTACAAAGACAACTCTGCAAGCCGATTCCTTCAGCGGCACCCAAGGACCGCCGAAGGGCCAGCCTGTCCCCGTGGCCATATCTAGCTCTATGCCGTTTCGCTTGGCCTGGGCCTGGGTGAAGCGCAACATCTCCATCCATTTGTCCGACAGGTAATCTATGTTGTTGGCCTCATTGCCTTGCACTCCGTATAGAGGTGTGATCTCCAGTGCTCCAATCCCGTGCTTGGCATATTCGCTGATGTTCCATCGCAGATTCTCCTTATCTACAGCTGAGCCTAACCACCACCAGCGAGCGCCTGCTTTTGCCTCTTGGGTTGGCACTGGCCAACTCTGGGCAAAAGCCTGGCTAAATGATAAATGACAAATGATAAATAATAAACTTATCACCCGCCAGACGCTTCTGTTTTGCTTATTATATCTCATTTTTCTTTGTTGTTTTATCAGTTTCCGTCAGGCTTCACGAGGTCGGCATTGCGGGCAGGAGCCCACTTGAATGTCTTCCAGTCGTCTGGCTGTGCGGGATTGAAGTCCTGCCAGTCTGAACGGAGGTATTTCACGATGGGCAGGTTGAGCTGTTTCATGCCCATGACCACGCACTTAGCCACTTCGTAGGCCCCGTAGGTGTTGAAGTGGGTGTTGTCGGCCAGTGCTTTCTCTTGTCCGGGGAAGGTGTTGGCCGGATAGTGAACCAGTGCTTTCTTAGAGTCTTCAAAGCCTAAGGTCTCAAAGAACGTCTTGGTCATTCTGTTCAGGTCAATCACAGGCACGTTCTCTTTCTCAGCCACCATCTTCATAGCTGCAGGGAAGTCTCCGTGAGTGTTCTTGATGGTCTTGTTGTCACTGTCGAACAACCTGCGCTGTGTCGGGGTGCAGAACACAATCTCTGCTCCTTTTGCGCGAACTTGGTCCACAAAAATCTTCAGCTGATACTGGTAGTGATACCATGCACCGTCGCCGGGCCGTTTCTCCTTCTCGTCGTTATGTCCGAACTCTACAAACACATAGTCGCCTTTCTTGAGCGTTGAGAGAATCTTTTCCAGACGGAAAGAGCCGATAAACGTGCGAGCCGTGAGCCCGCTTTCGGCATGATTGCTGATGGCTACCTCAGGGCCGAACCAGCGCGTAATCATCTGTCCCCATGAAGCCCAGGGCTCGTTGTTCTGGTCAACAACGGTAGAGTTGCCGCATAAGTAGATGGTAGGTACATCGGCTTTCTCAATATGAATGGTCTGAACGGCAGGCATGTCGCCATTGAATTCCAGCGTCAGTTTGTTGTCCCATGCCAAGTATGTCTTCTCGCGATCCTTTATCTTCACGCGTGTCTTGTCATCTATCTGCGGAGAGCGCTTGTTCACGGTGAACTCTATCGTCTGCGTGTCCTTTTTCTTCTGCGTGGTGATGTTGTCCATCATCAGGCGGCGACCTTCAGCCCTGACTGTTGTGTTGCTGTTCTTCTTTCCGCCGAGAACAACCTTGACGCGATAGTTGCCGTCGGGTACTTTCACGGAGAAGTAGAATGGTTCCTGCGGTGACTTCGCATTCGGAGCGGGAAGCAGGTCATAGCCATAGCCGTCCTGCTCGTTATAGACTGGTTGTGGTTTCGTTAAGTCGAAGTCGAAAGTCTGTGCCATCAGTGTCAGAGGCATCATGGCCAGAAAGAGGAATGTGTTTCTTTTCATATTAGTAAGTTGTCTTTGCGAATAGTAATCTATTCTTAATATCAAGTGCAAAAATACGATGATTATTTCTTATTTCCAAATAAAAACAAAACTTTTAGTTGTGCCGAGCCAGCGCTTTCTTCAAAAAAGCAGATGTATAGCCCACGTTGCTTTCGGCTATTTGCTCTGGCGTGCCGGTCACGAGGATGGTTCCACCGTTGCGACCGCCTTCAGGTCCCATGTCGATGATGTGGTCGGCCAGTTTAATCACGTCGAGGTTATGCTCAATGACAATGACCGTATTGCCTCTGTCAACAAGGCGTTGCAGCACTTGCATCAGGATTCGGATGTCCTCGAAGTGGAGTCCTGTGGTGGGCTCATCGAGGATGTAGAGTGTTCGGCCCGTGTCTTTCTTTGAAAGCTCGGTAGCGAGTTTCACGCGCTGGCTTTCGCCGCCTGAGAGTGTGGTGGAGGGTTGTCCCAGTTTGATGTATCCCAGTCCCACATCCTGTATGGTCTTGATTTTCCGCAGAATGTCGGGCACGTTCTCAAAGAACTCTACCGCTTGGTTGATGGTCATGTCGAGCACGTCGGCAATCGACTTACCCTTGTAGCGCACTTCCAGTGTCTCTCTGTTATAGCGTTTTCCGTGACATTCCTCGCAAGGCACCTGAATGTCGGGGAGAAAGTTCATCTCGATGGTCTTGTAGCCGTTGCCTCCACAGGTCTCGCATCGCCCGCCTTTCACGTTGAATGAGAAGCGTCCCGGCTTGTAGCCGCGTATCTTCGCCTCAGGCAGGTTCACGAACAGTGAGCGTATGTCAGAGAACACGCCCGTATAGGTTGCAGGATTGGAGCGAGGGGTGCGCCCGATGGGTGACTGGTCGATGTTGATGACCTTGTCGATATGCTCAACACCTTCGATGGAATCGTAGGGCATGGGCCGCTTCTGCGAACGGTAGAAGTGCTTGGAAAGTATGGGTTGTAGCGTTTCGTTGATGAGTGTTGACTTGCCGCTTCCGCTCACACCAGTCACCACTATCAGCTCGCCTAATGGAAATTCAGCATCCACATGTTTCAGATTGTTGCCTGTCGCCCCTCTGAGCACTATCTTTTTGCCGTTGCCGGTGCGATGCTCTTTGGGCGTTTCGATGGTCTGCACACCGTTCAGGTATTCGGCAGTGATGGTGTGCTTGGCCATCATCTCCCGGGGCGTTCCCTGGAACACCACTTCGCCTCCTTTCCTGCCTGCCTTGGGGCCTATATCTACAATGTAGTCGGCGGCCAGCATCATGTCTTCGTCGTGCTCCACCACAATGACGGTGTTGCCGAGGTCGCGCAGCTCCTTGAGCGACTTTATCAGGCGCTCGTTGTCGCGTTGGTGCAGGCCGATGCTCGGCTCGTCGAGAATGTAGAGCACGTTCACGAGCTGCGAGCCTATTTGCGTAGCGAGCCTGATGCGCTGGCTCTCACCGCCCGAGAGCGATTCCGACGGACGGTTGAGTGCCAGATAGTCTAATCCCACCTCAAGCAGGAAGTTGATGCGCGTGCGAATCTCCTTGATGATCTCAGCCGCTATCTGCCGCTGCTGGTTGTCCATGTGGTTCTCCACCTCGCCCATCCAGTCGCTCAGCTCCTTGATGTCCATCGCTCCTAAGTCGGAGATGTTCTTGTCCCATATCCTGAAGGAGAGCGCCTCTTTGTTGAGCCTTTGTCCGTGGCACTCAGGACACTCACATTCGGCCATGAATTGGTCGGCCCACTTCTGTCCGCTGGCCGAGTCGTCGTTCTCCATCACGTCGCGCAGGTATTTCACGATGCCGTCGAAAGCCACGAAGTAGTCACTCGATGTGTGAACGATGTCTTTATCTATGCGCACGTTCTCTAAAGAGCCGTAGAGTATCTCCGACATAGCCTCTTCAGGAATGTCGCATACTTTGGTCTTTACGTCACAGTCATATTTTTTCAGGATGGCGTCAATCTGCCAGAAGATGAGCTGGTTCTTGTATTTCCCTAATGGGATGATGGCACCGTCGTGAATGCTCAGCTTCTGATCGGGTATGACTTTGGCCAAATCAATCTCGCTCACTTTCCCCAGTCCCTTACACTTAGGGCAGGCTCCTTGTGGAGAGTTGAATGAGAAATTGTTGGGTGCAGGGTCGCTATAGCTGATGCCCGTCGTGGGGCACATCAGGCGCTTCGAGAAATACTTCACCTCCTCCTTGTCCTTGTCGAGAATCATCACCAGGCCTTCGCCTTGCTTCATCGCCAGCTGTACCGACTTCTTCAGACGTTCATTTGGCTCTGTGCTCCCACTCTCTTTGGAGAGGGTAGGGTGGAGGTTTAACTTGTCAATCACCACTTCAATGTCGTGGTTCTTGTATCGGTCCACCTTCATGCCGCGTGTGATTTCCATCAGTTCACCGTCAACACGTATCGTGAGATAGCCCTTCTGGCGCATCGATTCGAACAGCTCTCGATAGTGGCCTTTTCTCGATCTGACCAACGGGGCCAGGATGAAAATCTTCTTTCCCACATAGTCGTGCTGAATCATGTCAATGATTTTCTCTTCGGTGTATTTCACCATCGGCTCGCCCGTGACGTAGCTGTAGGCTTTGCCGGCACGTGCATAGAGCAGTCGCAGGTAGTCGTAGATCTCAGTGGTTGTGCCTACTGTAGAGCGTGGGTTCTTGTTGGTCGTTTTCTGCTCAATGCTGATGACGGGCGAGAGGCCCGTAATCTTGTCCACGTCGGGGCGCTCCATGCCTCCGAGAAAGTTGCGGGCATAGGCCGAGAAAGTCTCGATATAGCGTCGCTGGCCTTCTGCAAAGATGGTGTCGAATGCCAGCGACGACTTGCCGCTGCCGCTCAGGCCCGTAATCACGGTGAGCGAGTCGCGTGGTATGGTTACGTCGATGTTCTTCAGGTTGTGAACCCTTGCGCCATAGACGTTTATCTTCTCACTTTCACTATTTGTGCTCATTGTCCTCCAGTCGTGTTTTTCGTGTCAGTATAGCCTCTCAGCAGGTTCACGTCCTTGCGAATCTTGTATTCCTTGCCATCGGCACCCTTGGCTTCCACAAATACAAAATAGACACCCTGCTTCACGTCGTTGCCATTATATTTCCCGTCCCATCCACCGTCAGGCGAATCCCATTCATATAGCTTCTGTCCCCATCGGTTCAAGATGATGGCTCTGAAGGAAACAATGCTCTTATAGTCCTTTTTGGCGCGATAGATGTCGTTGATGCCGTCGCCGTTGGGCGAGAAGGCATTGGGAAACTCCAGCTTGCTCTCTGCAATCGTTATGGTGATGGTCTGGTCTTCCAACATATCGGTGTCATCACCGTTTGTAAGGTGAGTCTTCAGGATGACGTTGTAAGTACCCGATTCATTGAACGTATAGTTGGTGTTCTCTTCATATCTTACAAACAGCTCGCCGGGTGTTCGCGAGTCACTGCCTTTCACCAGTTTGAAGTGCCATTCGTAGGAGGCAGTCCATTCGCCGAGGTCAGCAGGGTTCGCACGGAACGACACTGCTAAAGGAGCTTCGGCATCGTCAATACTTGTCGACTCCATAGCATTCCCTTCTTTATCGGTATAATAAGCCTTTGGCGATACGCTCTGTCCGAAACAGCCCAGCCCTATCGATAGCAGCAGGATGGTGAGAACAATGAGTTTTCCTTTCATACTTTTCATTCGTTTTAACATGCAAAAGTACATAATTAATCACTAACTTGCAAGCAAACGTCTGTTTTCTTAGTATTTTTTGTCAAGTCCCCCCCATCCTGTTATTATTTACTTACGCTTTTTACTCAAATTGATGGGCGTGCTCTTCGGGAAGACGATGCTGTAGGCCTTGTCGAGGGCTTTCAGGTCAACCTTGTAGTAGCTGATGCCCAGCCTCACGCTGACGATGGCCCTGAGCATTTCGCGATGCTTGCGCGGATAGAGCGAGGGCGGCGGCAACTCGTTCCAACCTTCCTGAGGCTCATCGTTGACTGCGGCCAGACGGCACACTTTCCAGATGAAATCGTCGGTGGCCTCGAAGCCGAACCATGTCTTCAGCACCCTGCGGATGCAGAAGCGCTTGCACTGACCTCCGAGGAGGCGCCTCGTGCGCTCCAGCCGAAGCCAGAGCTGCACAAAGCATTCTTGATTGTTCTCGATATTCATGGTTAATTACATGATAATTATATGTTGAAAAATAAAATTGATTTTGACAAATGACCAAATGACCATAATGACCAGATGGCGGTAGCCAATTCTTCACTTTTCACTTTTCACTTTTCACTTTCCTGTACCGTCCGTCCTCCGTCTTCACCACCAGCCCTTGCTTGCTCCAGTTCTTCAGCATCTGGCGCACGGTGTTGTGGTTCACACCAGCGCCCTTGATGGCCACCGAGTGCTGCATGGCCTGTTCGAAGGTGAACTGCATGTCCAAGCGCTCGTAGATGGAGTCGTTCTTGCCGCGTTTGAGGCGGTTGCCGCTCATATAGCCAGCGTAGTCACGACTGTTGAAAGCATTCTCTATGCGGTCGCGGAAGAAGTGGAGTGCGTTCTCCAGCAGCGAATCGGCTATCACGTCGTAAGCCTCCAGCATCGGCGGTGTCTGGGCTTTCAGGAGCAGCTCCTTCCATAGGTTAGGATACTGCTTCAGCCGCGCCTCGGCACCATTCATGCCGTGCTTCTGAATCAGCCCCTCGCACACCTTGCATAGCATCAGACAGCAGGTCATGCGTTGTGCCGTCACACAGACACGAATGCGCTGACGGGCACGCACCTTGTCGTCGTTCATCATCGTCTCTATGCGGATGCGCTCCACCCACTCGCGACCCCTCTGTTCCAGCTTCGGCAGCACCACCTCGCCTTGCATCAGCGGCAGCAGATGGGCCACCTGCTGTATGCGCTCCGTCTGTCGGGGGGTGAGCACGTAGGGCTTGTCCTCCAGCTTGGCAAACGTGTTGTCGGGTGTGCGGGCTACGGCTATACGGCTCTGGAACCCGTCGGTGTAGTTCGGCACTACGCGATAGAGGGCGTCGGGCGTGCCGCACATGGTGACGTTCCACAACAAGTGCTCGATATGCACGTTCACTGCATCGGCCGAACGAGCCTCGCGGTCGAACTTCGAACCGTCGTAGCTTTGGCGCAGCATCACCGAGAAGTCGCTCATGGCCGTGCGGAACTTCTGTGCCACCGTGTCGGCCTCGGGCGTGAACGAGAAGGCATGCTTGCCCTCCGTGTTGGCCAGTCGCTCGGCCACGTTGGCCACCGTGGTGTTCAGGGTGATGAAGCGCACGGGCAGCTTCGGTTCCTCGGGTTGCTCCTTCTTGTTCTTCGCCGCCCGCTTCTTGGCGCGCCACTCGTCCTCCTGCATCTGGTACATCTTGTCAAGCGCCGCCACCTCGCTCATCCAGGCATCCACCACGGGGTCGATGTCGCCCTTGCCCGAGGCAAAGTCGCCAGCGATATAGCTGATGAGGTTCAGCCCCTTCTTGCGACCGTGAACGTCGAGCACCACACCCGTAGCCAGCGCTCCTATGCACGGACAGATGGCCGTCACCACAGGCATGGCCAACTGAGGCCCTACGGCATCGATGCTGTCGCGTATGCCTTGCGGCATTTTTCGAGCTGACAGTTGAGAGTTGAGGGTTGACAGCTGGTCGTCTTCGCCGTCCACCTCTTCTATTTGACCTCTACTGTCATCCTTCTTCTGCGCCTTGGCATTGATTTCCCGCAACGAGGCATTCATGAACCCCTTGTCGGCATCATACTTGTCGTAGAAGTAGTCGATGAGTTTCTGACAGTCCTCCGTAGCCGAGTAGTTAGGCAACCTTTCGGCCACCACCGCCCGCAGTTGCTGACGGCTCATCAACTTGGCCACCCCCACCGACAGCACCGCCATCAGGTTCGTGTGCCAGTTATGCTCACCCCACACATCCATCCCGCTCGAACTCAAGCCTGCCTGCTGAGCGCAGAGGTCGAAGGCGGTAAGAGAGGCCGCTGAAGCCTGCTCGCATTCTTTCTCTGAACACGGATTTTTCGGATCTAACGGATTCGTTCGATTCGTGTTATTCGTGTTCGACTTTTCAGCCTTATCCGTTTCATCCGTCCTATCCGTGTTCGAAATCTCAAACATCTCGTCATCGAGGAAAATCAGGTCTTCCGCTGAACCCGTCGTGGTGAAGAACACGCGGGTGATGTCCTTCGCCCCTGCGTCATATTCCACCTGCAGGAGCTCGCTCGCCCATTTCAGGTTCTCCTCCTGGCTCAGCTCAGGGCGACGACGGAACACGAGGTGGTAGCCTGCGCCTCGGGCGCTCAGTTCCAGCATCAGCAGCCCCAGCTCGTCCTTTTTCTGTAGGATGCGCTCACGTATGGGCTGCAACTCCTCTGGTGCTATGTGGTCGATGTCCATGCCGATGGTGGTGCTCATCGTCTTCGAGCCTTTCAGCGTGCCGTCGGCGTTGGGCAGACAGGAGTAGTTCATCTGGATGAGTCGGCGCTTCTGTGCCTCGTCGCCGCTGCGCACCGCCTTCACGATGGCCCGCTGCTCACCACCGCTGCGCAATGACAGATAGTCCTCTCGCGTGAGGACGGGGCGCATCATCTTCGCCCCATCCTTGTAGTAAATCATGTGTACGCTCATGCCAGTGCCTCCTTCTTTTCGAACACCTCGTGCAGGAACTTGCGGCCCTCTTCCGTCCACACCAGATAGCGCTCTGTGTGCCATACGCCCAGTCGGTTGCGGCGGCTATGGGTGCGGCTCTTCGCATAGCCCATGCGGGCAAAGTCGGCATAGAGCATGTACTCGCCGCTCTGCCAATAGACGATGCTCAGGGCAATCAGCCAGCGGTACAGCTCGGAACCCGTCATGCCCAGCTCCTTAGCCACCTGCGTCGTGGTCACGCAGTCCACCGACAGCAGCACCTCGTCGCAGTAGTCAGCCTTCGAGCCCAGCAGTCGCAGCTCCTTCGAGCCCAGCAGTCGCAGCTCCTTCGAGGTCAGCTCGTAGCGTCCCGTCTGTCGGATGGCTGGCAGCACCTCTGAGGTCACCCACCGCTTGAACGCCTTCGCCTGTGGCAGCTGAGAAGAGAGGATGAGCGAGTAGAGACCGCTCTCGTTGATGAGAATAATTGCTCGTCTCTGACCTGATACGACAATTTGTCGGGTCAGCTTATCGTCATCATCAACGTGCATCTTAATAGCTTTCTGAGGATCGCTGTATCCCAGTGCCGTTGCCACGTCTTTGCCCACGAACATGATTTGGTTATTCACTTGGCAAGTACGAATCTCGCCGAAAATATCACTTGTAAAGATTTGAATGTTTGTATTCATTTTGTTGAGTTGAATTTTGCGAGAAGAAGTTTCGGATTCTTTGGCCATTTACTCGAGAATATCCTCCTCGGCTTCAACTCAGGTTGTTTTTTGATTTTCTGTTTTTTTTAATTTTCCACGCTCCTTATTCTCCTCCTGTTGCCCTGCGGTCTCACCGCGAAGTGCACCCAGTAGGCGCAGCCCTTGTGCTCCAGCAGCAGCTCGTCGAACGCCTCCTGGCTGTCGTCGCTGATGTCCAGCAGGATGGTAGCGTAGCGCAGCGCCTGTTCAGGGCCGCAAACCCGAATGTCGGCTGCGCATCCCGTGAGGTGGTTGCTCGTTGTGGAGCCCCCCACCGCCCTGTTCACCACCTTCGAGCGATACCCGCTGCTGACGATGATCGGGTCGTTTCCCTCGCCGTAGCGCACGTTCCATTCCTCGCGCAGCTTCTCCAGCCAGCCGCACAGTCGTCGCAGGTTCTCCACCGCCTCTTCTGAGGGCGTGTTGTCGGCTCCCCTTACACTCGTTCGCGTCATCTCCGCGAGCGTGAAGTGAGGAGTCAGTCTCGTGTGTTGTCTGTCTTTCTCCATGTCTTCTAATAGTTGTTCGTATTCAAGAGTCATTGCCGTTCATTTTTGTTGAGTTGAATTTAGTGAGAGAATAAATAATACTTGTGTCTTTCGACGTCGCAAAGGTAGAATGCGATTATGCGATTGAAAAGTTTTTCCTCAATCGCATTTTCAATCGCAAAGCCAAACATATCCGAAACCCTTATGACATCGTAATAAAAAAATTTTTCAAAAAAAATGTGCGACTGAAAGCCGAAGCCTTCAATCGCACATTTCAATCGCATTTTGGCGAAAACAGCAGTCGCTAAGCCGATGCCTTGAGATAGTCGAGCACCCAGTCGGCATAGGGCTCCTGTCGGCACTGCCCCATATACTTGCTGAAGGTGCGGTAATTGTCGCACACACCAGCACTGCGGGCAATGAGGTCCATGCTGCCCTTGACAACACCCCCCTCTCTCAGCAGCCCTACCACACAGCCGCGAATGTAGTCCTGACGTTTCGTGAGGCTCCACTGCATGGCGATATAATCCCTGTGCTCCGACCGCATCAGCGCGTTGACGAAGTTGTCAGTCCACTGATGATCATAACGCTGGTCTACACGGTGAACGTCGAACCACTCACCCGTCAGTAGCACCTTCAGATGCTTCGACGGTGCAAAAAAGTTCAGCTGCGGGTTCAGTTCTCTATTAGCCGCCGACTCCTCCTCCAGCAGTTTCACACGCAACTGCTGGGCCATATCAATCTTGTGCATATACTTCAGAAATGCATTGCGATGGGGCTTGGCGTTCTCCTCGTGCCTGCTGGCATAGAAATACTGCCCCGCACGCGCCGCATCGACCACCAGCATGCCGTCACGACACTCCACCAGTTTTCTCAGCGCTGCATAGTGCTTGTACACACTCTTCTTCAGCTTGTGGTCATCGTCCAGCTGGTCGAAGTCGAACTCACCCGCATAGCGCTTCGCACGCTGCATGTGCTCCACCTTGGCGCTGAACACACCCTTCTCAAACATGTGCAGCAGCTTCTCAACGATGTAGTCGTTGATATCCTCCAGGCTGGGCGTGCCGTAACACTCATTGTAGAGCCACTCATCGAACGTGTGGCGAGCCCTTCGCGATGTTCCAGAACCCAGATAGCGACGCTTCTCCTGTTCGTACAGCCGCACATACTCCTCGTCCTTATGATGCCGCGACAGATGGTCGTCAATCTCTGCCAGCACATGGCTCAGCTCGCCCAGAGCCTCGTTCATCAGCCTCACCTGCTCATTAATGGCATCATCGGCCGCAGGGCTCTCCTCAAGCTCCACAGCCAGCACCTGTTCCGACAGCTCCGCGTAGTTCACGTCTATATCGGCATCGAGCACAGCCTCCTTGCTCACGCATGCCGTCACATTCTTCTGCAGTGTCTCGACCACCTCCCAGATGTCTGCCGTCAGCCCCATCAGCCGGAACCGCGTACCAGCCGAAGGTGTCTCCGTTCTCATCCTCTCAATCTTTTCAAAAAGGAGTTTTAGAAGATTCTTATAGTCGTTCATTGTGATAGTCTTTTTTGTTATCCAAAGGGCTGCAAAGGTAACAAAAAAAGAGTGCCGTTCCAAACAAAACGACACCCATTTTCGGGCATTAATATTCGTTAGCAGAAGCAATGTATACGCTTATCCATGCGGATGGCTTAAATGCCAGACGGGTCGATTTCCACGATATTTGTGAAGTTTTTCCAGTATTGAGCTGACTGATAGGCGGACTTACTTCCTGTGGGAACCTTTAGCGTAGCATTGTAAGACGGGAAAGTATAATAGTCAATCGTTGGAGGCGTTGTATTCAGGGAAGTGATTGTGGTTAAGCCAGTGCATTGATAGAAAGCATAATCTCCTATACTCGTCACGCTGTTAGGGATAGTGATAGAGGTCAAGCCAGAGCAACCATAGAAAGCATATCTTTCTATACTCGTCACGCTGTTGGGGATAGTGATAGAGGTTAAGCCAGTGCAACCATTGAATTTGCAAATGCTTTTATATCAACGACTTGTGTATTAAACGGTAGAAAAGTGATGACGTGGATTCTACAAAGATTGAAAATGATGAAGATTTAACGTATTTAACCTTTGTAAACCTCAAAAAAGTGTTATTTGTGCAAGTTTCACCATGATTCATAACTCATCAGCTTCAGATAACGTCAATATGTTATCCCTATACCCCATCGTTTAACTCTATTTCGCCCCAATAATGAAATTAATTTTGTGTTTTGGGGCAAAAATATGTCAAACATTGAGATTTTCTCAATAATTGTTTGTACCTTTGCCGGCAAATAAAAGATCATCAATATGGAACAGAAGCTTATTGCGAGAGACCGAGAGTGCTCTATGCTACGGGACTGCATGGAGTCAGACCGTTCGGAATTTGTTATCGTTTATGGAAGAAGGCGCGTGGGAAAGACCTTCCTCATAGATCAGTACTTCAAGATGAATTATGATTTCAGTTTCGTGGGCTCGCATCGTTCCACGCAAAGGGTTCAACTACGTAACTTTGGGAAAGCCATGAAACAGCATGCAGGTTTAAAGACTGTACCAAAGTATGCTGACTGGTTTGATGCCTTTGATGCGCTGGAGGAACATCTTGGCAATCTTCCAGCTAACAGGAAAAAGGTTGTGTTCTTCGATGAAATGCCTTGGATAGACACACAAAAGTCAGACTTTGTTGAAGCTTTGGAGAACTTTTGGAATGGTTGGGCCAATCGTCGGAACGATATTTTTTTTGTAGGGTCTGGTTCGGCAACATCATGGATGGTTGACAAACTGATTGAAAATCAAGGGGGACTTCATGCTCGCATCACTGCAAACATCTATCTACGTCCCTTCAACCTTAAAGAGACGGAAGAGTACCTGCGCTCTCATCACTGCAAATGGGACCGATACCAAATAGCACAGTGTTACATGCTATTTGGTGGGGTTCCTTTCTACCTTAGTCTGCTGAAGACGAATCAGAGTCTTGTCCAAAATGTTGACAGGCTGTGCTTTGCCCCGAATGCCCCACTTCGCATAGAGTTTGAGGAACTATATACGGCACTTTTCAAACATGCAGACCAATATATCTCTGTGGTGAAAGCTCTCAGTCTGCATAAAGAGGGTATGACGCGGAACGACATGATAAAAGTTCTGAAAATAGAGGGACGCAATCTCACCACAGTACTTCGTAATCTGGAGCGTTGCGACTTCATCGCTAAAATGGCTCGCTTCCCTAACAAGTCAACCGATGCCATTTACAGACTGGTTGACTTTTACACCTTATTTTATTATAAGTTCCTTGCCGAAGACCTGTCGGGCGATGAGCAGTGGTGGAGCCATAATTTCCAATCACATAGTGTAGAATCCTGGATGAGCAGGGCGTTCGAACTGCTTTGCCTCTGCCACGTAGGGCAGATAAAGCGGGCGCTTGGCATTTCCGGAATGGCAACCAGTGCTTCCTCCTGGCGGCAATTGGCTGACAAGGCCAATCAAAACTCGGCCAAGAGGGAAGGCGCACAGATTGACCTTATCATTGACCGTGCAGACCGCATGGTGCATCTTTGCGAGATGAAGTTCAGCGTCGGTCCTTATGAGCTTAAGGATGCATATGAAAAGAAACTACGTCAGCGGATGACAATTTTCCGTGAGGCCACGAAATGTACAAAAGCACTAGTGAATACGTTTGTTACGACATTCGGTGTGGCTGACGGAATGCACAAAAGCATTGTAAACAGCGAAGTGACATTAGATGAACTTTTCAATTAATCAAGCCCTTAGCAGCTCTACGTTATAGGGCAAGTAATTTTCGCAGAACACTTCTTTTCCACCTCATGCAGTGGACGCAAGTAAAAAGATGAAACGCATAATGGTGTTGACAAGCCAAGGCGGGCGGGGATGAAAACGAGGCACCCTCGTCCGCTTTTTGGTAGGTAAAAAAGTGTAAAATGAAGATTTTCTGAAAGAAAGTGGAGATTCTGCGTAGCGTTTTCACTCTTTCATCGTATTATAAGTATGGAACGTCTGAAGTACATATCGTTGGTAGCGGAACTGCGGCAGATTGCTGTCAGGAGGGCTTTGGCGTTACTTGACGAAAAGGAAGAGGCTGAGGACGTGGCCGGAGAAGTGCTGATAAGGTTATGGGAACGACATGAAGGCCTACGAGATAACGCCGATGAAATAAAGCATATGGCCGACACGATGGCAAGGAACCTCGCGCTTGACATGTTGAGACACCGACGACGACATCCCATCCTGCGCATCTTCTATAGGCAAGAGGATGACGATGAAGAAACGGGGAGCATTCCCGACGTACCCGATTCGCTAACGCCACAACATTACGTAGAGGACAAGGAGGCTGGCTGCATTGTCCAACGCGCCATGATCCAACTGCCCTACAACTGGAGGAGAATCGTGGAGATGCGCGAACAGGAAGACATGAGCTTTGCGGAGATTGCCCAAGTGCTGGGAACCAGCGAATCGTCGTGCCGAGGCATGATGTCGAAAGCACGCCAGAGAATGTTACAACTAATAAGTAAAATGACAAGATGATGGAAAAAGAATACATACAGAAACTACTCGACAGCTACATGGCTGCTGAAACGACCAAGGAGGAAGAACAGCTTCTTTCCGAGTATTTCAGCACCCACCGCGATATTCCGGCTGAGTGGCGCGAGTTCTCCATCCTGTTCAGAGGCATCAGGCAGTACGAGCAAAAGCCATACGTTTCGTACAGGAGGATAATCATAAAATGGAGTGCTGCAGCGGCTATGATTGCTTTCGTTTTCGGAATAGGATTGTCGTTGCAACATCAGGAGGAAACGTGCAAACCTTCGCATGTCATAGCCCAAACGAAGGATGTGCCTACGCCTGTTGCCATAGAGCCGCATCTTGAGACAATCGCGGAAGTGACACCAACCGTGGCGGAGATAACGGCAAAGCCGTCTCGCTCTGTCAGAACAGGAAAGTCGGCCAAACAGAAATCAAGGGATGTGGAACAAATGATGAAATTACTGGATGAAGCTGACATGGCCTTTTCGCAAGCTACGGTACGATGTGCCATTGACATTGAAGAGAGTATTCCGCAGAGTGAGGAACAAGAGGAAACGGACAACGAAACCAATATAATCATTTAGAGCGTATGAGATACTTTATATTTATTACATTCCTATGGGCTTTCGCAATGGTTAGTCATGCCCAGACACACGTCAGAAAAGCCATCGACAACATGTTGTCAGAACATCCCGAGTGGGTCATTAACTCCGGGAAAAGTGAGTCTGCTATCAAGTCTGGCACACAATCGAATCGCATCTACGAGCTGTCGATAACCGACCTGACGGCCATAGACTCCCTCCTGTCCGCTTTTGATGCAGACAAAATGGATGCCTACAGCTACATACGCACCTCTGCCGCCTACAATCAGGCCATGCAGAAACGTCGCCGGACCACTGTTACATTGCAGAACGGTGAGCGCTTGGAAAGCCATTCCACGGAATACAGCTTCGTGTCGCTGTCGGTCGTTGACTCAGAGAACAAGATTTACCGAACCAACTATATACTGAAATGGTATCAGCCAAAGGATGGCCTGGTAGAAGCAAAACTATACATACTCAATGGTCCAAGACCAAACAATCAATAACAAATAAACTTAAGAAACGATGAAAAAGATTACAATGACCATCATGGTGCTGGCCATCACATTGACGGCCTCTGCACAAACCACAGTAGATGACCTCATCGGCAAACTACTGAAAACCTATCCAAAGACCCCGTCACGGGAAATGGTTGACAAAGACCCTGCAACAGGGAAACTTCTGCGACACATCACGGAGTATAGTTTCCGTGACATCAAACCAAAGAAATTCACCTCACTAATCAGAGCCCTACGAAATTCGCAAAACGGTTATTTCTTCCAAGAGAATACGCTTGACGGTGGCTATGTTTACGAACTTCGTGTAGCCGACACTGCTCCAAATTTCCGCACAGTCTATATACTACAGACGAAAGACAGCAATGCCGACCTGCACGTACTCTACGGCAAGATGCCTTACAGTGAGATGTCCACCAACTTCGAATACTCACTCGGCAAATACTATACGCTCGTCAACAAGAGCACAGGCGCGAAGCTGGGTATGTCGTTCGACTATAACTATCATGCCTGTGCTTACCGCGATTCCGTACCTTCAGGTCGTGGCCCCAATGGAATCGTCATCACCGACAAAAAGGTTTTCCGCTTTAAGTTCATCCCAACGGTCGTTGTTGACACCCGTTTCTCCGACACTGTGAATGAGGACTGTTTCATCGTCACCGAGGACATGTTTGCCTTGGAGGATGGTTCAGAGACCACGGAGGGTCAGTGGCTTATGTTCCGCTACCTCGAAAAGAATAATCCCTATCAGCGGTGGAAACTGATAGAACAGAACGGCACGGTCACCATCATCAACAAAGCCACAGGCCGCTGTGTTGACCTGGCCGGGGGCGATACTAAAGAAGGTGCCTCCATATTCAGCTACGACATCAACGACGACCCGCAAAGCAACGCCAACCAGAAATGGTTAATAGAAGAAGCAGAGTAGCTGGTAAGGAAAACCTAAAAACGGAGTTTTGATTTTCATAAGCTCAAAACGAGTTAGTAAATAATAGAACCCGGGACAGGCATGGGCCGCAGCGATGCACCCCATGCTTTTACCCGATAAAGACGAAAAGAACAATGAACAAGCAATCCATCATCCCCACACTGCAACCAGGCAACGTGGCAATCGTAAAGATTGGTGAGAAGAGTGTGAAGATAATAATGAAATAACACAAGCCGCAGGGGACTGACGCCTATTCAACAGAAACAATCGTTGCAGCAGAAAGTCCTTCATCCAGTCCCAACATAAAAATGGAGATGCTCGTTTGACAATGTAACGGAAATACTTTCAGGGTTGTGATAATGTCTCCGTCTCATGTGCATAATTCTGGTAATTACCCAGAATCTGTTCAATATGGATGACTTCCGAACAAGAATCCCATGTCACACCACCGCCCATCAGGTACCATTTTTCGCGTTCCTTGACGGGAACATCATTCTTTGTTTAGCAACTCTAACGCTATACGCTTCTCTTCTTCACTCAGTTCTTCAATCATGTGATTAACCTTTTCCGTCAAGTCACTTGACTTGGAATTACACGTCATATTTGCAAGCAGTGCCCTACCGCTTTCTGTAAGAAAATATCTTTGGTTGGGGCTTGTTGGTTTGTTCGGCAACGTCATACCAATAATTTGTGCTTCTATCAGAGGACTTACATATTTGGCTTTGAACTTCGTTGTATTAGACCACCGATACAATTCTTTGAGCTCGGTTATGGATTTGGGTTCTTGAAGAGCTATGAACAATTTTGCAACTTCATCCCAGCTTAGTCCCGTCTTAGTCCCAACTTGCTCCCAACTTAATCCCTGTTTAATTCCGGCTTGATTATGTTCAATCTGTTGGTCCTTTGGCTCATATTCCATTGAGTAAATGGTGGTCATAAACTGGCTTATTGTTGATTTGAACACAGGCTTCAGCTCTTCTTTATAGCCATCTAAGGCTTTGGTCTCGTTGCAAATACGTTTTAATCCGCTGCCTCGCTTTTCCATATAATCTAACTGAGCCATTACGTCAGCCAAAATAGGATTTCTTCTATCCGATGATATTTCCTCAAGGGGTAAATCTTGCACTATCTGCCCACTATACATACCACCAGGAGAGGTTATCACCAGCCTGTCAACATATATGTCAAGATGAACTTCGCTTCCCATTACTGTATAGTCACGATGGATGAAGTGGTTTACCATTGCTTCAAGAACGGCGCGTTCCGCATACTCAGGTTTGTTCTTTCTACCATCAGGTAATTTCTCCCAGCCTTTCTTCGTGTTAGACTTCACAAAGTTCATAGCTTTACGAGCATCCCCGTACAGGTACTGGCAAGCCAAAGCAACTCTCCGCTGACCGAGCAGGCCAGTGGCGACGCAAGATTAGCGACAAGCATCGGCTGATTTACGAGATTCACGACACCGAGGTTGTGGTGCTCGTGATATCTGCCTACGGCCATTATGATGACAAGTAACTGTTTCATGCTTTCAGATTAACACACAAGGGGGCATTGACCCTACGCACCATACAATCTTCGCTGCAATTCAAAGTAGTGATCACGAATGTCGGAAACAGACATTCCTAACCTCTCCTTTGCGTCACTCATAGAATTGAACTTAATAGTGATAAAGGTCTTCAGGTTGTCAGAGCCAAGTTCCTTGAATCCATTGTTGATATAGTATTGCAGGATGAGGTTGTCGAACTCTCGCTGTCCTTGCTGGGAATGATATACTCTCCTTTGCCGTCCTTGATACCCATGTCGATAAACCATATCTCATCGCCGTTGGTACTATAGGTATAGCGAATCTTCAGCGCATCGGCATAGAGCTTTGCTTGGCCCACGCGCCTTCAGACACGTCTTTCTCATCGCTCTTGGCTTCTATTACAGCAAGTTTTATACCCTTGTATTCAAGGATATAGTCAGCCTTCTTCGGGTTCTTGTTGCCAGTAGTTGTAATACGACCAGGCGCAATATAAGCACTTTGCTCCACAAGAATCTTACTTCCTGGAACAATCCCCCAGCCAGCATCCCTTAGCTTGGGGTCTATCTTATTGAATCGTGTCTGCGCTTCGTTCATAAGATAAAATGTTTATCCAAATAGAATAATAGACATTAAACTACATGGTCTGATTCGCCTTAAGGTTGTTTAATCTCATCTTGAAAATATTATTCGTATCTATCACAAATTTAAGGAAGGAATCAATTTCTTTTAGATTTGCTTCGTTGTTATGTAATCTATTTACTGATATTCTTATTTTTTCAAGATCTCTATTTTTAACATGTCTTTTAATATTCATTAATTCTTCTTCATGAATTTCCTTCAACTTATCTAGTAAGTTATTGATTTCTTGTTGTTTTGTCATATCAATAAGAGCATAGTCTTCTATCGAATGCTCTAACGCAATTTGAACTAAAGCGGTGATGGAATTATTAGCTGCTTTCTGTTTTAAATTCATCTGCTGCATTTTTACTACAAATTGAGACAGAACGGTTACAGCATTATTGATATCTTTAAAATTAGTATTTTCTAAAGAGGAAGTTTCCAGACCTTCATATATTGTACAAAAGTCAAGTGTGGCCTTTTGAAAATCCTTCATAATCTTTATTTCTCCTAACGAATCATTATCTGCTTTGAGCTCTTCTGGAGAAAAATCTTTCCTTATTTGTGCTATCTTATCAGTAATTTCATCCTTAATTGTTCTCTTTGGTCCAATCCCTATAATAGCAACAATGATACCAATGATGGTTAAAAGAACCATTAGAGTAGAATAGTTAAAGACATACTTTTTCCAGAAGTTTTTATTCTCTGTTTGACTCTTTTTTTCTTCAAGCTGTTTTGTAAACTCAGCTTGATTTAGCAGATTACCTGTAGGGGCATTGATAATAGTTGCCGTTTTGTTGGTTTTCTTTTGTTTGTTCTTTTTCATAACTTTTAGTTTTATATTAATCTAATACTTGTTTTAATATTGCTTGTCTTCAGCCAGTAGGAACAACTTTTCCAAGAATGTGCGGGTAGGAACAACTGTTCTTATCTTGCAATTGGCATCTGTGTCTTCTTCTTCAAAAGTCTCACAAATTAATAGCGGAACAGAATGCTATCTTCAGGCATCGCCTCTATGCGTTGTCTTAAGGTATTGTTGTCTGTAGAATGTCCATTTACCATACTACCTTTGAAATTTTGATGATTTTTCAAGTGCAAATTTACAAAAAGATTTCGAATAAAGAAGAATTACACTACTTTATTATTGAAAAATCCATAATTTGATATAGATTGCCCCATGTCGCATATCCTCCCTGTTGCCGTAGGGTATCAATGACTTGTTGAGCCTGTGTTTCTTAAAAAAGTGGTCAAAGTGGTCAAGGTCAAAATGGTCATTTTCATTTTCGGATTTGGTCATTTGCTCACTATATATAAATATAATATTTATTATATAGTGGCGGATTTTGACACTAGAAAACGATTTTGACCAAATGACCAAATGACCAAATGACCGCGAACTTTCTCTCTTTTTTTCAAATAGTTTTTGCCCAATCATTCGTCAACCGCAACGGGAATGTTGTACCTTTGCCGTATCAATTGAGAGCAAGAGACGAAAGCGCGCACCTCGCCAAGAGTTGAAGCTAAACGCACCCGGAGTTGAAGCTAAACGCGAAGCGAGTTTAGGTCAAACGCTCCCAACGACAAAACTAACCATTATCAACTAACCATTTAAAAAATCGCCCTCTACAACTCATCCCTCCCTCGCGGGGGGATTGAGGAGGGTAACCAACTATGATTTACATTAAGAAGTACCAGAACAACAACAAGAAGATGATTAACGCCTACGGCAAGTGGTACGGACGCATCATCCACACCGAGACCCTCGACCTCGACGACCTGTGCGACCACATCGCATCGCACGGCACCATCTTCACTGCCGACGTGGTGAGTGGCACCGTGAAGAAGTTCGTGCAGTGCATCCAGGAACTGCTCCTGGAGGGCAAGAAGGTGAAGCTCGACGGCATAGGCACGTTCTACCTCGCCCTGCAGACCACTGGCGCCGAATGCCTCGAGGAATTCACCATGGGCAACGTGAAGGGGGTTCGCCTGCGCTTCCTGCCCGACCAGGGCGGCAAGTCGCGCTACACCACTGCAGCCCTGTCACGCGTGGCAAAGCTCTCATCTGTACTGCCTGGCAGCACTCCCACCGACGACGAGGAGGGCAGCGGTAGCGGCAACAGCGGCGGCCAGCAAGGCGGAGGCACCAGCGGAAGCGTGGAGGAGCAGCCGTAAGAAGAGGTGAGAGGTGAGAGGTGAGAGAATAGTCTAATTTAACATTTAACGCTTTTATGAATAGAAACGTATGGAGCACAATCCTAAATGTCGTGATTACGGTGCTTACTGCCATAGCTACAGCACTTACGACTACCTCATGTGCGGGGCATTTCTAATGGTGGCGTTCACCAGCTGCTCAGCATTCTGAAATAAGTAAAAAGGTGTCTATTTAAAAAAAAGCAGTGCCTGCATCGCGGTGCAGACACTGTTTTCTTCAATCTACAACCTTTTGCATAAAAAGTGCTAAATTTTATGTTGTTTTAGCACTGAACTGAATTTGGGCGTCGAAATATTTGCAAGAATAAAAAAATATCGTAATTTTGTAGCCGTTTATAACAAAGCGAAAGTAAAAGGAGCGTAAATCTATGAAATTGAAAATAGCAGTTCTTGCGGGCGACGGTATTGGACCTGAGATTATGCAGCAGGGCATTGCCGTGATGAATGCCATTGCAGAAAAGTTCAATCATGTGTTTGAATATGAGGAGGCATTGGTAGGAGCCCACGCCATTAGTGAGGTGGGCGACCCTTATCCTGAGGCCACCCATGAGGTGTGCATGAATGCCGATGCGGTGCTGTTTGCGGCTGTGGGCGACCTGAAATATGATAATGATCCTACGTCGCCGGTACGACCGGAGCAGGGACTGCTGGCTATGCGAAAGAAACTGGGGCTTTTCGCCAATGTCAGGCCTGTGGCCACGTTCGACTGCCTGCTGCACAAGTCGCCACTGAAAGACGAACTGCTGCGTGGAGCCGACTTCGTGGTGATTCGCGAGCTGACGGGCGGCATGTATTTCGGTGAGAAATATCAGGACAACGACAAAGCGTATGACACCGATATATATACGCGCCCCGAGATAGAACGCATCCTGCATGTGGCATTCAAGATGGCGCAGTCGCGTCGCAAGCATCTTACTGTGGTGGATAAGGCCAACGTGCTGGCCTCCAGCAGATTGTGGCGACAGATAGCAAAGGAGATGGAGCCGCAATATCCCGATGTGCAGACCGACTATATGTTCATAGACAATGCTGCGATGCGTGTGCTGACGGAGCCTCGCTTCTTCGATGTCATCGTCACTGAGAACACGTTTGGCGATATTCTCACCGATGAGACCAGTTGCATCACGGGCTCTATGGGACTGCAACCCTCATCGAGTCTGGGCGAGCACACCCCACTGTTCGAACCTGTTCACGGTTCATGGCCGCAGGCAGCCGGACAGAACCTGGCAAACCCCTTGGCTCAGATTCTCTCGGCAGCGATGTTGCTGGAGCATTTCGGATTGACGGAAGAAGGCGGTCTCATCCGAAAGGCGGTAGATGCTTCGCTGGCTGCAAATGTGCGCACGCCTGAGATTCAGGTGGAAGGCGGCAAGCAGTATGGCACTAAGGAAGTGGGGGCTTGGATTGTGGATTACATCAAGAACAACTAATCCGTTACTTGAATCTTCATTCCAGTTTTGACCCCTCTGTCAGTTTGGGACAAAGATGAGCAAGGTCGCACTTTTCACAGTGCGGCCTTCTTGATGTGCAGACGTATCTGCCATGGAGCAGCAGCCAGTGGTGGGCGCGTGGAATGAGCTCGGCGGGGATGTTCTTCATGAGCTCGCGTTCCACCTTCAACGGGGTGTTGGCTGTCTTTGGCACAAGCCCCATGCGATGGCTCACCCGGAACACATGCGTGTCAACGGCCATCGTTGAACGCCCGAAAGCCACAGCCTGAATGACGTTGGCCGTCTTGCGGCCCACGCCGGGCAGATCGAGCAGCAGGTTCATGTCCATAGGCACCTCGCCACCGTGGTTCTCAACCAGCTGGCGCGACAGCTCAACCAAATGCTTAGCCTTGGCATTAGGGTAGGAGACACTCTTGATGTACTTGTAAACTTCGTCGGCTTCGACCTCAGCCATGCTGCGGGCATCGGGGAAACGGCGGAACAGTTCGGGCGTCACTTGATTGATGCGTTTGTCGGTGCACTGAGCGCTCAGCACTACGGCCACTAAGAGCTGAAACACGTTGCCGAACTCTAACTCTGTGGTCACTTCAGGCATTTGCTCTTCGAAGTAGGCCAGTATCTGTTTGTATCGTTCCTTTTTCGTCATGTCGTTTGTCGTGAAAGAATGTTTTTCTTGTTTCGGACTGCAAAGTTAAGGCAAAAACGCGGCAATCGTATCAATTTGTCAACAATTTAAGTTAAAATCAAATAAAACCATATTAATATTTTGTTGTTTCGTGTCAAATTGATACCTTTGCAGTCAAATCATTATAAAAGTAATAACTTTTTAATCATTTGCACTATGGCAGAAATGAATTTTGGTGGTGTCGTTGAGACTGTTGTCACCAGTAAGGAGTTTTCACTCGAGAAAGCTCGTGAAGTGTTGAAAAATGAGACGATTGCCGTTATCGGCTACGGTATTCAGGGACCTGGCCAGGCTTGCAACCTGCGCGACAATGGCTTCAATGTGATTGTGGGCCAGCGCGAAGGCAAGACGTATGACAAGGCAGTGGCCGACGGCTGGGTGCCGGGCAAGACACTGTTCTCTATCGAAGAGGCTGCACAGAAGGGTACCATCCTCTGCATGCTGCTTTCCGATGCCGGTCAGATTCAGGTGTGGCCCACTATCAAGAAGTATCTCACGGCAGGCAAGACCCTGTACTATTCGCATGGCTTCGCCATCAACTGGAGCGACCGCACAGGCGTGGTTCCCCCGAAGGACGTCGATGTGATTATGGTGGCTCCTAAGGGTTCGGGCACGTCGCTGCGCACGATGTTCTGCGAGGGACGCGGACTGAACTGCTCATACGCCGTCTATCAGGATGCGTCGGGCAAGGCTGAGGAGAAGACCATCGCGTTCGGCATAGGTATTGGTGCCGGCTATCTGTTTAAGACCACTTTCCAGCGTGAGGCCACTTCAGACCTGACGGGTGAGCGCGGTTCGCTGATGGGTGCCATTCAGGGACTGCTGCTGGCTCAGTATGAAGTGCTGCGCGAGCACGGACACTCGCCCTCAGAGGCTTTCAACGAGACGGTTGAAGAGCTCACCCAGAGCCTTGGCCCGCTGTTTGGCGAGAAGGGCATGGACTGGATGTATGCCAACTGTTCGACCACCGCTCAGCGTGGTGCGCTCGACTGGGCTCCCCGGTTCCACGATGCCATCAAGCCCGTTATGGAATGGCTCTACTATTCAGTGCTGACGGGCAATGAGGCTCAGATCAGTATCGACTCGAACTCTAAGCCCGACTACCGCGCAGGACTGGAGAAGGAGCTGGAGGCTATGCGCAATCAGGAGATGTGGCGTGCCGGTGCAGTGGTACGTCAGCTCCGTCCGGAGAACAGTCAGGACTAAAGCGCTCTGGCTTAGCAAGACGCACAATAATAAAAAAAAGACGCGGCCATTCTTTCGTGACATGAGAGAATGGCCGCGTTTTGTTGTCTTTATCAGTCTTTTTTATCAGTCTTTTTATCAGTTTCTTTTTCAGTCTTTTTATCAGTCTTTTTTTTAGTCTTTCAGACATTGATAGAAAGACTGCCATTCGTGGCTGAAGGCTGTCATCTCGGAGAAGAGCAAGTTGGCTCCTGCACCGAGCAGTGCCTTGTCGGGCAGAGGGCCGGTGTTCACCGCTACGGTGAATATCTGTGCGGCCACACCAGCTTGCACGCCAAGCGGAGCATTCTCTACCACGATGGCCTGCCAGGGGCGGAGCTGTCCCGCCTTCTTGAGACCAGCCAGGTAAGGGTCTGGATTTGGCTTGCCTCTTCTGATGTCGTAAGCTGTCGTAATGTTCTGTTCGTCAATAAATTCCGAGAAATCGTTTAACAGTCGGTTAATGAGTGGGCGCTGTCCGCTTCCTGTAACAACTCCTACGGTCAGTCCACATGTTTTGATTTGTGCCATCAGCTCTTTCACGCCTGGCATGATGCGCGTTTCGGGCAAGGCATGGAAGCAGCGTGTCTTCTCGTCGTACATGCGCTGTGCTTCTGCCTCGTCTATGTCGCGTCCTTGCTGCTGTCTCACCATCATGCGAATGGTGTCAACGCCGCGAGCACCTTCAGTGGCATAGGCGTCTTCGGCGGTCATGCTGATGCCGAACTTTGCCATCGACTGTTGCCAGGCAACGGCATGGTTGGGCATGGAGTCGTAGAGCACTCCGTCCATATCAAAAAGCACGGCTTTGGGGCATAATGCCTCAAAACCGTGCTTTGTGAGATATTCAATAATATATTCCTGATACATCTATTGAGTGATCACTACAGTTTCTTTTGTTTAAGCCTCCTTGGCCAGGCGCTCCTTGATGGCCTTCGAGTCGGCCTCATAGCCGGGCTTGTCGAGCAGGGCAAACATGTTCTTCTTGTAGGCTTCTACACCAGGCTGGTTGAAGGGGTTCACGCCGAGCACGTTGCCACTGATGCCGCATCCGATCTCGAAGAAATAGATGAGCTGGCCAATGTAGAACTCGTTCAGCTTGGGCACTGAGATGCGGATGTTGGGAACACCGCCGTCAACATGAGCCAGACGGGTGCCGAGCTCAGCCATCTTGTTCACTTCGTCCACACGCTTGCCAGCCAGGAAGTTCAGACCGTCCAGATTCTCCTCGTCTTCGGGGAAGAGCAGCTTCTTCTCAGGCTCCTCGACAGAGATGACCGTCTCGAAAATGGTGCGCTCACCGTCCTGAATCCACTGACCCATAGAGTGCAGGTCGGTGGTGAAGTCAACGCTGGCGGGGAAGATGCCCTTCTTGTCCTTGCCTTCACTTTCTCCGTAAAGCTGCTTCCACCATTCGCTGACGAAGTGCAGCTTGGGCTGATAGTTCACCATGATCTCGATCTTCTTGCCGGCCTGATAGAGCCCGTTGCGGACGGCAGCATACTGAGCTGCCAGGTTCTCGGCGAAGGGAACGTCCTTGCCGCAGCACTTCTCCATGGTCTGTGCACCCTCTACGAGTGCCTTGATGTCGAATCCTGCACAGGCGATGGGCAGCAGTCCTACCGGCGTGAGCACTGAGAAGCGTCCGCCTACGTTGTCGGGAATAATGAAGCTCTTGTAGCCCTCCTTATCGGCACATGTGCGTGCAGCACCGCGCTTGGCATCGGTCACGGCCACAATCACCTTCTTGGCTTCCTCCTTGCCGCGCTGAGCCTCGCACTGCTTCTTGAGCAGACGGAAGGTGAGTGCGGTCTCGGTGGTAGTGCCGCTCTTTGAGATGTTGATGACACCAAACTTCTTGCCTTTCAGATATTCGGTCAGCTCGAACAAATAGTCTTCACCGATGTTGTTGCCGGCAAAGAGGATGGTGGGATTCTGCTTGTCCTGAATGAGCCAGCCAAACGAGTTGCTCAGTGCCTCGATGACGGCACGTGCTCCTAAGTAGCTGCCGCCAATACCTGCCACTACTACGGCTTCGCAGTTCTCGTGCAGCACCTTTGCCGTGGCTTCAATCTCTGCAAGGAATGCAGGCGTGATCTCGCTGGGCAAGTGCAGCCAGCCAAGGAAGTCGTTACCAGGACACGTGCCATTCTCCAGGGCCTCTTGAGCGGCCTTCACCTGCGGCTCGAAAGCAGCCACAGCACCTTCTTTCAGAAAGCATGATGCTTTTGAAATGTCAAGACTAATGTTCTTCATTGATTCTGTTTTTTAGGATTAAAAAATTATATGTTTCTGCAAAATTACGAAAAATCGAGTGCCAAACACGATTTTGATTGTTAATCTAATCAAAAATACGCTGAATTTATCCGAATTTCATCTGTTGGGTGGCATGTTTTCAGGAAGTGTCACTCCTCGATGTGTGAGAGCGAGTGGGCGAGTGATGCGAAGAAGTTGGTGAAACTCTCCATCGGATAATAGGAGAAGTTGCGGGCTGACTGCCGCACGTGCCACATCATAGCCGACGAGTTAGAGGCGTGGACAAAGATGTCGCTGCCCTGCTGGAAATACCAGTTGGTCTTGGCCGTCCGCAGCTTGAACAGCTCCTGCATCACCCGGTCGTCGTGCTTGCCGTTGATGGTGGTGAAGGGAATCTCGTCTTCGGTGAAGTTCAGCAGGTCGATGAGCAGGATGGCTGTGAGCAGGGCAATGCGCTTCATGTGCAGGCGGTCAATCCATTCTTGCAGTTTCACGTAGTCAACTTTGTCGCCTTCCTTCCTGAGAAATACGCCGAAGTCGGTGATATATTTGATTGATATGCCATTGCTCAGTATGTTTTGGGCGATGCGAAGCAGGATAAGTAGCATGTTGAGCGTGTTTGATGTCACCTCGATGCGTGCTTGTCCCATCTTGATGTAAGAAGGCTCGTTCTCACGGAATTCCTTCTCGATGATGTTGCTCAGCGTGTGATTGAGCAGCTTGTTAGTCAGCGTGTGCAGCCGATGGTGATGCTCAATCGTCAGTCCCTTCCATTCGTATGTCAGCATCTGACTGTCGTTGTCGTTGATTATGGTGCAGTTGTCTCTTGCCCACTTGTCGGCTTTGTTGCCTTGTGTCTGATAGGGGAAGAAGAATGCGATGTTCTGACAGGCTCTGTGCTGAGGGTGGTCGTAGAGCAGGGCCTCTTTTACTTCGCTCATCAGGATGGGGCGCAACTGCTGCTGGTTCAGAATCGTGTAGATTTCGTGCAGGGCTGTAGTCTTTGTGGTGTACTCGCTGGCCATCTTCTCAGCCGTCTCTTTCCATGTGCTCGCCAGGTCGTCGGGTATCTGCAGGAAAAACTGGTCCCTGCACTTCACTATTCCGTCGTAGATGAGTGCAGGCAGTTCGTGCATGATAGAATACTGATAAACACGTCGCCACTTCCATGCCGACATGGGTTCTATTTCTTCTTCTTCGCCGAAGACTCCTGCACGGAGCAGTCGGAAAAAATTGCGTGCAATGATGTCCACTTTTTCTATGATGAATGAATCGTTTATATATAATAGGTGTATCGCTTTGTATCAGGAGTATCTTCGGGGATAGCGCAGCAAGATGGCTCCGAGTGCGGCTATGCCAATAGCCAAGGGATAGTAAAGGTGTGGCAGTATGGCAATGGGGTTGATTGCTGCCAGTCCTGCTGCCATGAGTAGCTGTGCGCCGTAGGGTAGGAGTCCTTGCGTGAAGCAGGAGAATGTGTCGAGCAGAGAAGCGCATTTGCGAGGGTCGAGACCGAATTTCTCGCCTATTTTCCGCGCTATGCCGCCCACCGTGATGATGGCTACGGTGTTGTTGGCTGTGCAAATATTGATGACACTCACCAGTGCTGCAATCGAAAGCTCGGCTCCTCGCTTGTTGTGAATGTGCTGGGTAAGTCGGTTAATGATGTAGTCGATGCCTCCGTTATGCTTGATGACCTCCAGCAATCCGCCTGCCATGAGCGTGATGATGATGAGTTCAGCCATTCCGATGATGCCGTTGCCCATAGCCTGGAACCATCCGAATACATCGAAAGAGCCATTGGCCAGGCCTATGATGCCTGTGAGCAAAATGCCCAGCGTGAGTACAGCCATCACGTTGAGTCCGAATATTGCGGTGATGAGTACCACTAGATAGGGCACCACTTTCCAGAAGTCTACAGCCGAGATGTCGCTGGGAACGCTGATTCCCTGCCCAAGAAAGACATAGACCATCAAGATGACGAAAGCAGCAGGAACCACGAAGAACGAGTTGACGCGAAACTTGTCGCTCGGCTGGCAGCCTTGCGTCTGGGTAGCAATGATGGTCGTGTCGCTGATGAATGACAGATTATCGCCAAAGAACGAACCGCCCACTACGATGGCAGTCATCATTGCTACCGAGGCTCCTGTCTGTGTGGCAACGCCTGCGGCAATAGGTGTGAGTGCCACAATGGTGCCTACGCTGGTGCCGATGCTGAGCGAGATGAAGCAGGCTGCAAGGAAGAGTCCAGCCAGCAACATCTGCGAGGGAAGCAGTGATAGCGTGAGATTGACTGTGGCATCGATAGCTCCCATGACTTTGGCAGAATTGGCAAATGCTCCTGCCAGTATGAAAATCCATATCATGAGCATCATCTCAGGCGTTCCGGCACCACGACTGTACACGTTGACGCGTCGGCGCAGCTTCCCTTTTGTCGTAGCGATGGCGTAAATACTTGATGCCAAGAAAGCTACGGTGATGGGGATGATATAGAAGTTGTGGGCGACGATGCTTGTAACGAGATACAAAATGATGAACACTAACAGGGGCGATAGTGCCAGCAGTCCTTGAAGATGTTTACCAGATGTAGTGCTCATGTCGCTTATCAAATCTTTCGTCTGCAAAATTACATATTTTTGTCGGAAACAGATAAAAAACAAGCGTATATGTGAGGTCGTTATAAAAAAATAAACTAATTTTGCAGAATACTAGAAATCTAAAAAAAAGAATATGAAACTGACAGGCAGACGCGAGAGCTCGAATGTAGAGGACCGTAGAGGTATGGGAATGGGAACTAAGGCAGGAATAGGTGGTATAGGCGGTATTATCATTATCGCTCTTTTCACCTTTCTTCAAGGTGGTAATTTTGGCGATGTGATCAACAATGTAGTACAACAGGGAGGTCTTGGCTCGGTGGTTGAAGAGCAGGCTTCAGGCCAGCGCGAGTTTACGCCAGAGGAAGAGGAACTGGCTAAGTTCTCACGTATTATCCTGGCTGGAACTGAAGATGTGTGGAGCAGGATTTTCCAAGAAAACGGCTATGGACAATACACGCCTCCCACTCTGGTACTGTTTACTGATCAAGTGAACTCGGCATGCGGATCAGCTTCCGCTGCTGTAGGACCGTTCTATTGCTCGGGCGATCAGAAACTGTACATCGACTTGTCGTTCTTCACACAAATGAAGTCGCAGCTGGGAGCCGACGGTGACTTCGCCTATGCCTACGTGATAGCTCACGAGGTGGGTCATCATGTGGAGTATCTTCTCGGAACGCTCAACCAGGCACATCAGGCTATGTCGAGAGCCGATAAAGTGACGGCCAACAAGCTCAGTGTGCGACTAGAGCTGCTGGCCGACTTTTATGCTGGTGTATGGGCTCACCACGATAATGAACTTTTCGGTTCGATAGAACAAGGCGACTTGGAAGAAGCCATCGATTGTGCCAAGAAGATAGGCGACAATTACTTACAAGAGAAAGCTCGTGGCTACTCGCAGCCAGAATCATTTACTCACGGCACTTCAGCTCAACGCATGAAATGGCTCAAACTGGGCTTCGTGACAGGTGACATGAAGCAAGGTAGAACGTTTGACTTGAGCGACGATGAGTTGTGACTGCTGAACGACGAGGCTTAATCTTCGCTGTATTCACTGAGGTTGGCGGCCTCCTCGTCGGGATCGTCGCTGCCCAGATCCATCATCGTCGAATAATTATCCTCCGTGATCTCGTCGTCGTTGGGACCTTCCATCTCAATGTCGTCCTCGTCGGGCTTATTGTAGTTGTCTTCAATCTCAACATCGCTGTCATCGTCCTCGTTCTCGTCGTCATTGTTCATGAGAGTAGCCATCTTGATGCGTGGCTTTTCTGCCTCGGGCTTTGCCTTTGCAAAGATGGCTTCCACCCAAGTGCCTTTAGCTACTTCGAGCACTTCGAATCCGTCGGCAATCTTCTTCTCATACATGCCGCCTTTCTTGTGCAAGCGGTCCTTGGGAAGGGTAGTGGTGGATATGTCGAATCCGCTTTCGATAATATCCTTGATGCTCTGCGACAGCGAGTCCCAGCCACCGCCAAAGTTACGGTCGAGCACCTCGCAGAGCTTGGCTGCCGAGATGTGGCGGATGTTCTCGTAGGTAAGGTCGGTCACACGAACGATGGGGCGCTTCTTGATGGCCCAGAGCATCTTCTTGTCCTCGTCCACTTTGACCAGTGCCACCTTGTAGCCTTGCTTTTCATATTTTTTCTTGACAATAGGCGTGTCTTCATTGATTTCCTCAATCATGAAAGCACTTCTTATGATGTCGGTGTAGTGCCGCAGGTTATCCTTCACTTCGTTGTCTTTCTCTGCTCCTTCCAACATGCGGAAGATGTCGTTCTCCTGCACGTCCCAAACACTGCTTTTGGTCAGGGTCTTGAGCGTAAGTGTCTTTTTTTCAGAATCTTGACTCATAGTACTATGTTGTTTTTGTTTTATATCTGCTGCAAAGATAATGAAAAGTTGTCATTTACGTCATAATAGGTGATTAGTTTTTTCTGAAAAAAGCGTTAAAAGATTCATAAGTCAAATTCGCGTCTCCGCTTTGGGGAGCACTTCAAAACATCTGCTCCCATCTGCTCCGCTGTTAATCGTTTGATTGACAGTGCGTTGCAGATGGGAGCAGATGGAGCAGATGTTTTTCAACTTTTCTCTGTAATGTGTCGAATGCCGGTTCGTGAAGTCTTCAGACCGACTTCGCAGTCTTGGATGTCTCACAGCATGCCGCAGGCAATATTACACTGAGTTTCAGTCTATATCATCTCGCGATTCTGGCTATGTCGTTTCGTGATTTAGGCTATGTCGTTTCGTGATTTAGGCTGTATCGTTCCGTGATTCAGGCTGCATCATGTTGTGATTCAGGCTATATTCTTACAGTGTCACGCCGTTCTTGAAGATGGCTATCTCGCGATAGTCGTTCTCCTCATTGCGGGCTTTCTCACCTGATGCAACAGCCAGCACCTTGTCGATGAACTCGGGCACGAGCTCTTCCATGGTGCGTCCTTCAACAAGCTGTCCGGCTGAGAAGTCAACCCAGTTGGGCTTGCGACGGGCCAAGGTGGGATTTGTGGCAATCTTCATCGTGGGAACGAATGTGCCGAAGGGGGTGCCGCGTCCGGTGGTGAAGAGCACGAGGTGGCATCCGCTGGAGGCGAGGGCAGTGGCGGCTACGAGGTCGTTGCCGGGAGCCGACAGCAGGTTGAGGCCAGTGTGCTGCAGGCGGTCGCCATACTCCATCACGCCGCTGACAGGGGCGCGTCCGCACTTCTGCGTGCATCCGAGCGCCTTGTCTTCAAGGGTAGATATGCCGCCAGCCTTGTTGCCTGGTGAAGGATTCTCGCCGACGGGCTCGCCGTGGGAGAGGAAGTAGTTCTTGAAGTTGTTGATGAGCGAGACGGTCTTCTCGAACAGCTCGGGCGTCTCGCAACGGTTCATGAGGATGGTCTCGGCACCAAACATCTCGGGCACCTCAGTGAGCACGCTCGTGCCGCCCTGTGCCACGAGCCAGTCGCTGAACTCGCCTACGAGCGGATTGGCGGTGATGCCAGAGAAGCCGTCGCTGCCGCCGCACTTGAGACCTACGCGCAGCTTCGATACAGGTACGTCCTGTCGCTTGTCGTTCTTGGCGATGGCATAGAGCTCGCGCAGTACCTGCATGGCTGCCTCTACCTCGTCGCCCTCCACTTTCTGCGTGACGAGGAGCCGGATGCGGTCCTTGTCGTAGTCGCCCAGTGTCTCCATGAAGGCATCGGGCTGATTGTTCTCGCAGCCCAGTCCCAAGACGAGCACGGCGCCAGCATTAGGGTGGAGCACAATGTCGCGCAGCACCTTGCGGGTGTTCTCATGGTCGCCCGAGAGCTGTGAACAGCCGAAGTTGTGATGCCAGGCATACACGCTGTCGATGCCCTCGCAGCCCGTCTCCTCGCGCAGCTTCTTGGCGATTCGCTCGGCTATGCCGTTGACGCATCCCACAGTGGGCACAATCCACACCTCATTGCGAATGCCTACTTCGCCATTCTTGCGAACGTAGCCCTTGAATGTACGATTCTCTTTCTTGATGTTAAGTGGCTCGTTTACAGGATTGTATGTATATTCGAGTGTGCCAGCCAGATTCGTCTTCAGATTATTTTCGTTCACCCATTCGCCGGCCTTCAGGTCGCGACGGGCATGACCGATGGGGTAGCCGTACTTGATGATGTTCTCGCCCTCCTTCACATCGCGGAGCAGCACTTTATGGCCAGCAGGCACGTCCTCTGCCAGTACGACGCGCTCACCTCCGGCTTCAATCACGTCGCCTTTCTTTTTCTCAACGAGGCAGACAACTACAGAGTCTGCAGGATTAATTTTCAAATAGGTTTGTTGCATAACGATTAGTATTTTGTTTAGATGAATAATCATTGGTGGATGGGGGCTACCCCATGTTCTCGCGACGATAGAAATTAATGTTCTCGCGCGTAAGCAGTTCGATGGGCATGTAGTTGACGGGGTTCACCTCTTTCTTCATAATGATGGCATTGAACAGAGTCATCACGCAAGCATAGCCCTGCATGTAAGCATGCTGGGCCACGAGGAAGGAAATGCTGCCCTGTTTCACGCACTCTGCATTCTTGGGCACCACGTCGTAGCCCATAATCTGCACGTCGCGGCGATTGCTCTTCAAGAGAAATTCACCCACGATGTGAGCCTTTGAGTTGAAAGTGATGCAATGGTGGATGTTGGGGTGAGCCTTGAAAAACGTCTCAAGCGTGTTGTCGTAGGTCTCGGGCTTGTCCCAAGGCAGATCTACGTCAATGATGTTGACCTTTGGGAAGTGGTCGGCCATGTAGTGACGGAAGCCCGTCTCGCGGTTCATCTGCTGTTTGGAGCCCACCTGTCCGTTCTTGAGCAGCTTCATGAGCATAATCTCTTTCTCTTTCAGAGCGACCAGCATGAGCATGCGTGCAGCGAAGTAGCCGCTCTGGAAGGAGTCCTGCCCGTAGAAGGCCAATGGCTTGAGATCGGGCATGTAGGAGTCGAGCAGGATGAAGGGAATCTGCAGTTCGTGCAGCTTGTCGGTGAAGAGCCTGGTCACGTCGAGCGTTGAGGGAATGACAATCACGCCGTCGGGCTGCTCTTTCAGACATTCGCGTGCCGTCTTTGAGAAGCTTGTGGGGTTGAACCGTTCATAATACATGATGTGAAGGGTGATGCCGAAGTCGCGTCGCAGCTCTGTGGCACCGCTTGCTCCTTCCTCAATCTCGTCCCAGTAAGCCTCGTTCTCGTGGCTGGGTATGACCAGGAAAAATCGGTAGTCCTTGTTGTAGGCCAGAGCCGAAGCATACATGTTGGGACGGTAGTCCATTTCCTCGAGCGCCTTCTCTACCTTCTCTCGCGCTGCTTTCGAAACGTTGGGGCGCTCGTGCAGCACACGGTCAACGGTTCCTACACTCACGCCAGCGCGCTCGGCTATATCCTTAATACGAATTTTGTCTGAAGCCATTGTTATAATAAAAGTAATCTTCTTGCAAAATTAGGAAAAAGAAATGAAATAACAAAACGATTGGGAGTGAACTTTCTGTCGGGCGGCCATATTTTTATGGAAAGGGCGAATTTTTTTGCTAACTTTTGTTTGTTTAGAAAAAAAACACTATCTTTGCCACTGTAAATGAATAATATTTAGTTTAATCTATAAAAAACAAACAAAAATCTATGGCTAAAATCGTAACATTAGGCGAGATTATGCTTCGCCTGTCGCCTCAGGGCAATGACCGTTTCATTCAGAGTGAGTCCTTCCGTATTATCCCCGGTGGCGGCGAAGCAAACGTTGCTGTGTCGGTGGCCAACTATGGTCATGAGGCATATTTCGTATCGAAACTGCCTAAGCATGAGATTGGACAGATTGCTGTGAACGCCCTGCGTCGCTATGGCGTTGACACCCGCTTCATTGCCCGTGGTGGCGACCGCGTCGGTCTGTACTATGCCGAGACAGGTGCTTCGATGCGTCCCTCAAAAGTGATTTACGACCGTGCTCATAGCTCTATTGCCGAGGCTGATCCCTCTGATTTCGATTTCGATGCAATCATGGAGGGCGCACAGTGGTTTCACTGGAGCGGCATCACACCAGCCATCAGCGACAAGGCTGCTGAGCTCACTCGTCTGGCTTGTGAGGCTGCCAAGCGTCACGGCGTGACCGTATCGGTGGATCTGAACTTCCGCAAAAAGCTGTGGACCAGTGAGAAGGCCATCTCTATTATGCGCCCACTGATGAAGTATGTTGACGTTTGCATTGGCAACGAGGAAGATGCTGAGCTGTGCCTTGGCTTCAAGCCCGATGCCGACGTTGAAGGCGGACAGACCGATGCAGCCGGCTACGAGGGCATCTTCAAGCAGATGATGAAGGAGTTCGGCTTCAAATATGTAGTATCTACGCTCCGCGAGAGCTTCAGCGCTACGTTCAACGGCTGGAAGGCTCTGATCTACGACGGCAAGGAGTTCTATCAGTCAAAGCGCTACGAGATCAATCCTATTATTGACCGCGTGGGTGGTGGCGACTCGTTCTCGGGTGGCTTGATTCACGGTCTGCTGACCAAGAAGACTCAGGGCGAGGCTCTTGAATTTGCAGTTGCCGCTTCTGCGCTGAAGCACACCATCAATGGCGACTTCAACCTGGTAGGCATTGATGAGGTAGAGGCTCTGGCTGGCGGCAATGCTAACGGACGTGTGCAAAGATAAATTTAACAATAAAAAATGGCAAAATTTGACAAGATAGCCGTATTGAAGAAAATCGGCGACACAGGCATGGTTCCTGTGTTTTATCACAAAGATCTGGAGACCTGTAAGAATGTGGTGAAGGCATGCTACGAGGGTGGTGTACGCGCATTCGAGTTTACGAACCGTGGCGACTTTGCTCACGAAATATTCGGTGAGTTGGTGAAGTGGGCCGATAAGGAATGTCCCGAACTGGCACTGGGCATCGGATCAGTGGTTGATGCTCCAACCGCAGCGCTCTACATTCAGCTGGGTGCCAACTTCGTAGTCGGTCCGCTGTTCAATCCTGAGATTGCCCCCGTGTGCAACCGTCGTCTGGTGCCTTATTGCCCCGGCTGCATGACCGTGAGCGAGATTGGCAAGGCTCAGGAACTGGGATGCGACCTGACGAAGGTGTTCCCCGGCGACGTGGTAGGCCCCAACATGGTGAAAGGTCTGAAGGCTCCCATGCCTTGGTCGAAGATTATGGTCACCGGCGGCGTGGCTCCCGAGGAAGAGAACCTCACCAAGTGGTTCAAGGCAGGCGTGTTCTGCGTGGGCATGGGCTCGAAACTCTTCCCCAGCGACAAAGTGAAGGCAGGTGACTGGCAGTATGTGACCGACAAGTGCAAGGAGGCACTCGGTTATGTGGCTAAGGC
>CAMOGW010000014.1 GCA_946614435.1 uncultured Prevotella sp.
AATCCTTAGACAAAAAATAACTTGGTAAATTCAATGGTTGAAGTTCCAGTTCCATATTTTGACTTTTCTAATGATTATTTCTTTTTCTGTCTAAGGATTTTAGGATTTTAAGGATTTCGATACACTTGAATCTCTATCCATTTGCTAATCCTATCTTTTAAATCCTACAGACATAATTATTAATCCTTTAAATCCTAAAATCCTTAGACAAAAGTAATAAGTTCAATCCCCATCCTTTAAATCCTAAAATCCTTAGACAAAAACAATAAGTTCAATCCCCTATCCTTTAAATCCTAAAATCCTTAGACAAAAGCAATAAGTTCAATCCCCATCCTTTAAATCCTAAAATCCTTAGACAAAAGTAATAAGTTCAATCCCCATCCTTTAAATCCTAAAATCCTTAGACAAAAACACTATTTATCCGCAGAAGCGCCTCCCGCATTTTCTCTTCCTTGGCACAGAGCGAGATGCGAATGTATCGCTCGCCGTTCGAGCCGAAGATGAAGCCGGGGGTGATGAACACACGGGCCTCGTGCAGCACGCGCTCAGTGAGTTCCTCCACATTATTATATTTATCAGGGATGCGTCCCCAAAGGAACATGCCCACCTGATTGGGGTCGTAGGTGCAACCGAGAACATCCATAATCTGCTCGGCATACTTCCTTCTGCGGGCATAGACGTTGATATTGAACTCCCGATGCCACTCGTCCGAGTTGTTGTAAGCCTCGGCAGCAGCCAGCTGGATGCCACGGAACGTGCCGCTCTCTATGTTCGACTGCACTTTCAGAATCCATTGTATGAACTGTGCGTTGGTGGCACACATGCCCACACGCCAGCCTGGCATGTTATGACTCTTCGACATCGAGTTGAACTCTATGCAGCAGTCCTTGGCCCCCGACACTTGCAGGATGCTGAGGTGCTCTTCGCTGAGGATGAAGCTATAGGGGTTGTCGTTGACGACAACGATGTGATGGTTGCGGGCAAACTGCACCACACGCTCGTAGGTAGCCATCATGGCACGTCCGCCGGTCGGCATGTTGGGATAGTTCATCCACATGAGCTTCACACGTGAGAGGTCCATCCTCTCCAACTGGTCGAAGTCGGGCTGCCAGCCGTTATCCTCGCGCAAGTCGTAGTTCACGACCTGAGCTCCCAGAATCTTCGACAGCGACGTATAGGTGGGATAGCCGGGATTGGGCACCAGCACATGATCACCAGGATTCACAAAGGCCAGTGTCGCATGCAGGATGCCTTCCTTCGAGCCTATCAGCGGCAGCAGCTCGCTCTTAGCATCAAGGTCCACGCCGTACCACCGCTTATAGAAGCCGGCCATAGCCGAGCGTAGCTCAGGTGTTCCCTGTGTGGGCTGATAGCCGTGTGCATCAGGCTCATGAGCCACTTCGCACAGTTTGTTGATGGTCTGTTCCGACGGCGGCATGTCAGGACTGCCTATCGCCAGCGAGATGATGTCCTTTCCCTCGGCATTCAGTTGTGCCACCTCCTTCAGTTTGCGGCTGAAGTAATATTCGCTTACGTGCGAAAGTCTTTCAGCAGGTTGTATTTCACTATTCATAATTCTCAATGTTAGTTATTCAATATCCCACGTTCACCGTTCAATGTTCAATGCTCAATGTTCAATGTTCAACGTCCAACATACTCTCCCAATATCTTCATCTCCTTTGTCAGCGGTATGATGGCGTCGATGGCCTGACGGTACCGTGTGAACGAGGAGAAGATCACATCCACGTAGAACAGATATTCCCATTCGCGCCCGATAATGGGCAGCGACTGAATCTTCGTGAGGTTAATCTTATAGAATGAGAGGATGGCCAGCACAGCCGAGAGGCTTCCTTCCTCGTGTGGAAGCGAGAAGACGATGCTCGACTTGTTCGACTCGGTGAGCGGACGCAGCATGTCGGCTTTCTGTGGGGCTGAGCACACCAAGAATCGCGTGAAGTTGTGCTTGTTGTCCTCGATGTTGTTCTCCAGCACCTTCAGTCCGTAGAGCTTGGCAGCCTCAGCATGGCAGATGGCGGCCCATCCGTGGTGTTGTCCCTCGGCTATCATCTTGGCTGAGCCAGCCGTGTCCTCGCCCTCCACGACGCGCAACTGCGGATGGTGCTCCAGATAGTGACGGGTCTGCATGAGTGCCACGGGATGCGAGTGCACCTCAGTAATAGTGTCCCAGTCATCGTCGGGCAAGCAGCAGATGCAGTGAGTGATGTGCAGCTTGTGCTCCCCCACCACACTTGTGCCGCTGTCGCGCAACAGCTCGTAGTTGTGCAGCAGACTTCCGGCTATGGTGTTCTCGATGGCGGCCATCGCAATCACCGTGGGGTCTTGTCTCACGGCCTCATACACCTGTTCGAACGTGGCACAGCACTGTAGCTGTATCTGCTCCCCCTTGAAATACTCATGAGCGGCAATGTCGTGGAACGACCCTATCTCACCCTGTATGGCTATTCTTTTCATTTGTAAAAGTCTCCTCATTAAAAAAGCCCCACTTTCACTTGTTCGTGAAGCGGAGCCTTATTTCATTTTTCAATCTTCATTTTTTAATTTCTTACATACAGCCTACCGCTTCACAATTCCTTGTAAAGTAAAAGTAAAAGCCGTAATAAAATGAATTCTGATTCATCATGACTGTATGTTTGTTTTTATATTTTCATTGCAAAAGTAGCACTTTTCCGCGAATCTCACAAATAATTTGTAAGTTTTTTACGTCTTTTGCTTACTTTTTTATATTTACTCGTCAATTTTGCTTACTTCTCTTACAGTCCGAAGGGATTCATGTTCGAGTAGGCACGCTTCACCTGTTGTTCCACGCCTTCGGCCTGGAAGTCGCCCGTGACGTTGTCCAGCAGGAAAGGATTCACCTCCAGTGCTTTCTTCAGCAGGTCAGCCGCAGTCCTGTCATCGCCTTTGGCACGTGCCACCTGCGAGGCCAGCATCAGCACATCTTCCTGTTCGCCCACATGCTCCATGAGCCAGTCGGCATCCTCACCAGCCCCGTTTACGTCGCCCATTCCGAGCAATGTCTGTGCGCGCAGCAGTCGGGCATCGGCCAACTCGTCGTCCAAGGCAATGGCCTTGGTCAGTCGGGCAATGCCATTGATAAGGTCGCCCTGCTTCAGTGCGCTTTGTGCATACTGATAGTAGCCTTGTGCCGACTCACCGTTGATGGCAATAGCCTGCTCGGCAGCAGCCGACATGCCTTCGTAGTCCTCTTTCATGTAGCACACGTGTGCCTTTTGCAGACAGAGCGCCTCATTCTCAGGCTCGGCCTGAATTAGCAGATCCAGCTGTTCCAGTGCTTCATCCAGCCGGTCCAACCTGATGAAGGTACGCGCCAGATAGTCGTGCACCTCCAGATCGTCTTTCACTTTCAGTGCCTCTTCGAAGCAGCGGACGGCGTAGTCCCACTGCCCCATCTTCATGGCTTTCACGCCATCATATTTCATGAGGTCGAACTTCTTGCGCTCGGTCTCTCTCTTCTCTTCCTCAGGGCTCTGCTCCTCGCCCCCGAACAATGCTTTCAAGAATCCCATTGGATAGTCGTTTTTTTATTGTTAATCAAGATTCAATTTTACTATTTCTTCTACCGAAAGTCCTGTCACTGTAGCTATCTGCTGCACTGGCATTCCCATTCCTTTCAAAGACTGTGCTATCGCCATCGCCTTACTATGCTCACCTTCAGCACGACCTTCAGCACGACCTTCAGCCAGTCCTTTCTCGCGACCTTCGGCCAATCCTTTCTCGCGGCCTTCAGCCAGTCCTTTCTCGCGGCCTTCAGCCAGTCCTTTCTCGCGGCCTTCTTCCAATCCTTCCAGACGTGCATTTCCCAGAACATCATTCTGGATCATAATGGCATTCAGGTGCTCGTCGTAAGCATAGCGTTCAGCCTTGTCCAGCATCATGTATTGCAGTTTCTTTCGTGCTTCCTGCAAGCCAGGTGCCGTAGTATCGTCTTTTATATGACCGTTTTTCAGGTAGTCCAGCCATTCGTCAAGAGGGGTCTTAGCCACTTGGTCGAACTCATTCACGCGAATAATGAAATATTCGGGGAACACCTCTTCTGATGTGCGCATACGTATCACGCCGTTCTCCTTGGCACTGATGCGCAGCGTGTCGTGGGTGTGTACTCCGGTAAACACGTTCTGTCCGTGGTACAGATAGTCGGCTCCCTTTCCCAGATCAAAGTAAATGATGTTGATGGAATACACCTTTTTTATTTCACTATAGGTGTTTCCCAGATTGATGTGTTCCGTGATGGCCTTTGCGGTTCCATAGAGGATACGCTCCAAATAGTAGAGCTCCCTTGTCAACTGTATCTCTACAAGGAAGATTTGTCCCTTGTCATTTTTGGCCTTGATATCTACACGATTAAACTTGTCGTCAGCACTTTCCTGATTGCCTTCGCTCTCCAGCAGTTCAACGATGGTCACTTTCTCATTCAGGAGCACCGTGATGAGCCCTTCGAGCACGTCGAAGTTAGCCTTGTTGCGAAGCATGCGCTTCACAGCCCAGTCAAATCGGACATATCTGTTATCTGCATTCATATCACTACACGTTAATCATTTATTGCTGCAAAGATACAAATAATACTTGAACCGACAAAGAAATGCAAAAAAAAGCTGCCACCGTTTGGGGGTAGCAGCTTTTTGTCGTGATTCTTATTGATCATCTTCTTCATCTTCTTCATCGTCCCAAACATCGTTGTGACGACGAGATTCCACTTTGTCAGCATCAACCTCTTCAGTATCATCAACTATGACATCAGGGGTCGAGGTAGCAATCATTGTTGTCAAGGTCACTTTTATCACCTGGCAATTAGGCATCATATATATCTTTTTCATTGTTGCTTCTTATTAGAGTTTAACACGAATTTCACGAATTGACGGAACGACAAATTCTTGATTCCATCACTACTTCATCACGACTTTTTTGCCATTCTTGATGTAGAGTCCCTTAGTAGGCTGAGCCACCTTGCGGCCTTGCAAGTCGTAGATTGTATCTGCACCTTTGCTGAGGGCTGGATTGAGGCTTTCAATGCCTGTTGTCTGTCCATCCTCGAACACGAAGGTCAGTTCACGAGCTCCGGCAGGAATCGCGCTTGCAGGCAGCAGAGCCTTTCCTGCAGGAACGGTACCAGCATTTATCTTCACGAACTTGTTGCCAGAGAGACCGAAGTACTCATCGTCAGTAACATAAGTGGGAGCAGTGGTTCCATAGAGCAGGTTGCCGTCAAGCATTGTTGAAGCATCTTTACTTGCCAGTGTCACTGTGGCATCAGCTTCACCCTTCAACAGGATGCCCTGACCGCCCTTGATAGCGCCAGTAATCTTCTCGAAGGTGATGGTCTCGCCACTGATTGCCTTTATCTGCCAAGCGGTGTAACCGTTAGTGGTTGTGAAGTCCAGAGGATACTGTGAGCAGAAGGTGGCGTAGCCAGAGGCGTTGAGCTTAGCAGTAATGGCGGCATCTTCCTTGGTAACAACTACATCATCAAGGAAGCCACGTTTCATCGTGAATGTAATAGAGACACTTCCTGTGGCCTCAGTTATGTTTACAGTATAACTATTCCACACGCCATTCGCCAAGGTTACTTCGACATCACCGCTAAGAGTCGCACCTTCAGCAGAAACTTGAATTGTATTTGTACTAGTGTCTCCCCAGCCTGCTGCAGAGAATGTCAATGTAGCACTCCCACTCAAAGTAATATTACTAGTTTCAACACTTCCAGTGGCTTTTCCTGTTCCTAACTTAATACACTGAGATGCACCGTTGCTACCAATTGTTGTCCATTCCTCATCAAGATTTCCTGTTGTAGAAGATGTACCCACATTACCAGTGAATTCACCATCACGTCCACCACTTCCTTCGCATTTATCAAATGTCTCATTGAATAATATTACAGAAGATACTGCAGCCTCAGTACTTCCCTCGGGAGCAGTAACCGTCAGTGTGTACTGCACGTTTTCAGCTGCGTTAAAGGTAGCTGTTTCAGGAGCGCTGATGGTGATGACTGCTATACCCACTGCCTTCGGAGTGAAGGTGATGGCGCTGGCACCAATCTCAACGTCAGCGATAGCGGCATTGTCGATAGTGTAACTCAACTCACCATTGTAGCCGTCTGTGATAACGAAGTCAACATTCTTTGGTGTACCATAAACGGTAGAGCCGCTGGCGTCGTCAATGGCAATCTCTGTATTGGTCTTCACATCTGCCTCAACAGTTACTTCGAAGTTAGCCACAACAGGCTTGTAGAGGTTGGTATTGCTGGGAGTAGCGGTCACAGTCACGGTAACGGTACCTACAGCCAGAGCCGCATACTCACCGTTTTCAACCATCAGCACATTGTCGTCGCTCGAAGCGAAGCTGAATGTCACGCCCTCGTCAGCCTTCACAGGATTGGTAACACTGAGTGTACCTACGTCATCCACCTTCAATGTCTCAATATTGATAGCAGGGATGGTGGTAGCAGCCTCACGAGTGTCCTGAACGGTAACGTTGATGGTAATCTCGCCAGCCTTGTAGCTCAGAGTGGCAGCCTGCGATACGGTAACAGTTGTTGTTCCTACCTTCAGGGCAGAAATCAGTTCATCAGCATTCTCTATGACAGTTTCGTCGGCAACAGTATAGGTGATGGCACCTGTAGAAGACGTGGTGAAATAATCCGTGAGAGTGGCCACTGTATTGCCGTTCTTGAAATCCAGCGTGATGTCGCCCTTCTTAGTCAGGTCAGAAGCAGAATTCTCAGTGCGAGAGACGAGCTGGTTATCTTGTTCGAACTCGTAAGTAGAGTTATATTTTTTCAGATTACCATAGATTACTACCACATCGCCCACCTGAATATCATCTTCAGAAGTGAAGTTTTCTCCATTGTAGCTCTTACCGCGATAAGCCTGCAACTGAGCTTTCTCTGTAGTTCCGTCAACAGAGATATTGTAGCTTATATTGCCATACTGAGAATTGTAAGCAGTTACAATCTTGGAAACAATACCTGTTGCATATACACCTGTAACACCAACACTATTGTCAATAGCTTCAATAGCCTGAGCCACAGTGTAGGGGTTGTTCTTTGTACCTGGAACTTTGCTGTCAGTAACTGTAATGGTCTTAGTAGCGGTAGCTTCTGCAAAGTCGTCATTGCCAGCGTAGGTAGCAGTGAAGGTCACCGTACCACGAGACTTAATAGTTACTGCGCCAGTCTCCGCATTGATAGTAGCCACAGCAGCGTTATTGCCCGACCAAGTAACGGTAGCGCCATCAACAGCAGTTTCGTTATAAGTAACAGCAGCAGTCAGTGTACCAGCCGGAACGTCTGTCTCGCCATTAAGGTCAAGTGTCAAGTCACCGCTGATAGCAACGGTTGGCTCAGCCAGATTCTTAGTTACTATAGCTGTAGCTATATTGCTTTCATCGTTACCCTTAGTAGCCTTAGCATGGATAGTGGTAGTAGCCGTGATGGTCAGAGCTTCCGAATAGTCGTTCCAGTTCTCGCCATCGAAGCTATACTTAATTGTAGCACCTTCAGTTGCGCAGGTGATTGTAGCAGTTGTAGAGAACAGGAAAGGATTCTCGGCAAAGGTAATGACAGGGCGCTCAACGGCAGCTGCAACAGGTGAACTAAAGTAATAAGTCGTGGAACTTGCTATAGAAGTTTTCTTGAAAAGGCGAGGTGCATCACCAGTTGAAGAGCCATAAGATGCCCAACCATAAGAACCATTATTTCTTAACGTTTTATTCTTATTAGCAGAAGCCATTCCAACATTCTCTATAACGAAACCATTAGAATATGTAATAGTCCATTTGGCGAAATCTTCTGAGTCACTGTCGACTAATTTTCCCTGATTATTGCTTCCAGTAGCAGAAGCGAAACTGTTTTCATACTTTATGCGATAATAACTATCAGCCTTATAAATATTCCAAATACAATCATCAGCAGGTGCATCAATCAACTTTCCGTCTTCAATATTAGGAGATTTATCGCCATTAGCAAAGCGCTTACTATCAATAACAGCTTTCATAAAATAGCTATCAGAACAAATAGCATAATAACCATCAGTTGGAACTTCAAAGATTTCTACCCATTCATCTACAACTGCACCACCACCTTCTGTTCTTGTATAAACAGGATAGAGTGTGACGTTTGCTGTAGGATTATAGCTTCCTGCAGGAATAATAGTAGGAGCGACCGTTGTCTCGACAGCCACATCTGTCTCCGACCAACCAGCAAAGGTATAATCGCCAATTGCCTCACGTGAAGGCAGCGTAACGCCTGCGCCTGCACTTTCTTCCGTCACAGAGCCACCATCGCTGAATGTCACAGTGAACTTAGGACGTTCGCTAACTGTAATGCCATATTGAGCTTTCTTAGTAATATCATTTTCAGTATAGCTCACTGTCACCGTCTGACTGCCAGCATTGTCCATATCATAGCCAGAGAAAATGGCTGAATTTGTGACATCATTTGTAGAAGCATCCTCATAAGTAGCCGTTACGGTCATACCCTCATGACTAAAAGCATCACCGACATAGAAGTTAGTGGGATAAGTACCTGAAAGAGCAATCGAAGCAAGGGGAGAAGCAGAAGCTGTTGCCTCAAAGAATTTTATTGATTTCAGTTGTATATAAGAGTTTGAACTACCTGCATCTACATTAAATACAAATTTATAATACGCATCTTTTGCCCATTCTGATCCAGAAGGTTCAAATGTTAATGTAGTATTCGCTGTTATACTTGTTTTTTCTATAGTCTCAATCTCAGTTGAGAAATCGGAATTACTGGCAACAATCAACTTAATAGAATTAACATTTGAAAGAGTTATACTTCCGATTTCCAATTCTATTTTTGAGATGGCAGCCCCCATTGCAGTTTTAGAATAGACATCTCTGTTTACGTCCGTCAAATTCTTACCGCCAATTCGCCAAGGAGAAGTCGTCGTGTTTCCTGTAACACTCCAAGAAATGCCTTCTTGCGTTAGACCGCCTCCATCTTGAGCGTAATTGCTATTACCACCTGTGGTGATAGTACCATCCAATGTATAAAAGGGCTCTTCCTCTGCCCACGCAGTCCCTACTCCACTAATCATGCATAGGAGCAGGAATAATGATTTAAGGTAATTTTTTGTTAACATAATTATGTATTTTTAGTTAGTTAATAAAATGCTTCGAGTGTCATCTCTTCCGGAATCGACGGAGAGTGTAATTCGTTTGACAAGAATCATACTACATCCTCTTCAGCTATCAGCCTGTTTGCATAGTCTGTGAGCTGTTGTTTCAGGCGTTCCACCTCATAATGAGGAGGGACATTCAGTGATATGTCAATCGTTGTTGCCATTCTAACAAAATTACTCACATTTGATCAATTCGGTGCAAAGATAAAAAAAAAAAAGCAAAGAGCCAAATTTATTTGAGGTCTCTTCAGTGGAAATTTCACATCATGATCATCATTGTGCGTCATCAAAAAAACAGCGTGGGTCCGGCACTTGCCAGACCCACGACTGCTATATTAATATAAAAGTATGCGAGACAGGACTAATAGTCCTCGTCATCATCGCTCCAGGAGCCGCCACCACGAGAGAGCGTATTATAATTTCCATCGCCATTTACTGCGGCCGAGTCACCACTCATTGCAATGGAATCTACTTGCATAAGCTGCTGAATTTTCACTTTCACTTCCTCTATCTGAGGAGTCATATATGTCTTTTTCATTGTTCTGTACGTTTACATTGTTTTACTTGAATATCACCTTTTTGCCATTCTTGACATAGATGCTACCCTTCTTTGGATTCTCTACGCGCTGACCCTTCAGGTTGAAGTATTCACCTCTTCCCTCTTCTGTCTTACTTCTTACATCAGTAACACCAGTCACCACATCGTCATCGAAGACAACCGACAGACGGGCTCCACCTGCTGATGCATCGACAGTTGTGCTCAGGTAAGCACGGTTAGCAGGCATATAAGCACCTTCGGCAGTAGCCATATTGAACACAGGTCCAGCCTGAAGAATATAGTTGAAGTTTTCATCATCCTCAGTCTTTTTAACAAGTACACGAGCTGTCGTGCCTACCAGGTCATTATCAGTAATCGTAGCATCGGTCGTAGTTACAGGAACAGCGATTGTTGTGGTCTCATCTACATCCTTGTAGAGAATAACACCTGTTTCTGCAGGAACAATGCCATTACTGATTTCTGTCAACTTCACTACCTTCTTTTCGGAATTGACCTTAGCCTTGTACACCTTAATTCCTGTATCGCTGAAGTCCAAATCGTGCTGTGAACAATAGGTTGCGTACTTAGCGGCAGAGATGGTAATAGTGGGGGCTATAGTAACGGTGATAGACGAAATGTCTGTTTTATTATCGAACGTAAACGAAACAGATGCTGCATCACCAGTCCATGTATCAGAAGATATGGTTCCTGTAGGAGTTGCAGAACTAATTGTCACATTCATATCAACGCTTATAACATGGTAACCCGAAGGTGCTTCAATAGTGAATGTATTGTCCGTATAGAAACGTATCTTTTCAGCATTACAATAGAAAAATTTCGAAGTTCCTTTTGAGTATGTAACGCTGATATTCTTTTCAGTTCCAGTTGCTGTGGTAGGATCACCAGTTTGCCATGTAGTAATAGCATCAATACCCATAAAGGTATTATTTAATGTAATATCCACTTCTGTTTCCTGCGGTGTCGTGTCTACAAGTGTTAGTTCATAAGTTGCCTCGCACTCATCATATTCGGCAGTACCAGCATAGGATGCTTTGAGAATTGTAGAACCAGCCTTCTTGAAGGTAACTGTACCATCAGCAGCAATGGTAGCAACTTTAGTATCGCTACTACTATATGTAACTACTGCGCCAGCAATGTCTGAGCTATTATACTGAGGAGCACCCGTGAGGCTACCCGATTTGGTGACATACAAATCCTTTGAAGTGAAGAAAGGAGTCAGAACCATTGTAGTAGCCTTCTTTGTTACGGTTACCGTAATGGTGCCTGCTGCATCTTTATAGGTAGCACTTCCTGAAACGCCAACATTCACAGTATATGTACCTGCGGCATTTGCAGAGATGGTGCGGCTGTTACCTGTACCAGTGAGAGTAACATGAGCATCAGCGCAAGAGAATGAAGGTGTTGCGTCAGAGTTTGTTGTCAGTGTGACAGCACTACTCGTTTCGTTTACCTTCAGGTCAAGGCTCGTAGTAGAGAGCGTAAAGGTAGGAGTCGTACGTGAGTCATAAGTATAGGTCTCGCTGGCTACATCACTTGTCAGGCCATCCTTCACGGCAATTGCTTTAACCGTTGTAGTAGCGGCAGAGATATCTACCTTTGTAGAATAAGCAGAACTGCTGGAAGTTGGTGTTGAGCCATCTGTTGTGTAATAAATGGTTGTACCATCTGCAGCACTCAGATGTAAGTCAAAGGCTTTGTCGAATACGCATGTTGCAACATCGAATGTAGGAGCAGCAGGGCGATTCATCGTATAAGTTGCAGAGGCAACAGAGCTCTCTACGTCACTCTTGATGGCGATAGCCTTCAGAGTTGTGGTCTCTGTGATGGAAATTGCGCTGGTGTATTCGTAGCTGTCTTCGTCAGGATCAGTACCGTCGGTGGTGTAGTAGATGGTAGCACCGTCGGTAGCGCAACTAAGTTCTACGCTTTTAGCCTCGCTGTACTCTCCTTCATCCACAGAGAAAGTTGGAGTGGCGGTTGTAGCATAGTAAACTTTTATCTTATCGAGACGTACTTGAGCAGTTGCGGAGAATGCAATAGAGGTTGCGACTCCTGTCCATACACCAGTACTGGAATTATATGTTCCCGTAGATGTATTTAAGTTTGATAAAAGGTAACTACCATTAACAGTAAATTCAATCTTCGTAATTTTACCCGCTGATGTAGAAATAGTGCTTGTTGATCCACTATATAGACGGTATTGGTCTGTCGCAAAAGCTGCAATATCACTTGAAATTGTGATTACGGACTTTGTTACTTCATCGCCATCAGCATTCGAAGTTGTTGTACCTTTATCTGTTCCAGCCGTGAATGTCACAGCATTTACCACAGTCACCGCGCATGTAGCAGTAAAACTACCATCTGTAGTTGTTACAGTAATTGTAGCACTACCTGCAGCTACAGCTGTCACCACACCTTCAGAAACCGTTGCTACACTTGTATTACTCGAAGTCCATGTTACAGCCTTGTTCAGAGCATTAGAAGGAGCAACAGTTGCTGTCAGCGTCTCTGTGTCGCCAACGCCGATAGAAGCAGTTGACTTGTTAAGTGTCACACCCGTAACAGCGATGGCAGTAAACGTACCATCGACATAAATATCGTATGCGGGCATGATGAATTTGTTATCAGTAACAGAAATACTTTCATCAACCACAAAGTCACCAGCGCTTTCTTTGTAGAACTTCCATGAGTCTGCCGTGAAGCTATATCCGCTGGCAGGTGTAGCTGTCAAAGTCACTTCCGCGCCTGCATCTACAGGTGATTCATGCGAAAAAGTAATGGTACCATGAGCAGTAGCAGGAGCGGTATATTGAGCTATTTCATACTTCTTGGCAGCTTGCGTAATAGTGATAACATCGGACTTTACGCTCCCGTTCTCTACTTTGAAATATGCAGTACGGGCTGCACCTGTATTGGCAGCAACAGTAAGGAGAAGAGTACCCTCGTCATAAAGAGCTTCTGTTATCCAGTCAGGCTTCGAAGCTGTTTCGTCTGCATCCGCTGTAGTATAGAATTGTGTAGGATCGTCATACAAGGTCTGATCCGTAGATATGGTGAATTCTACATATCCAGCAGAAGAAGTAATATTCTTCGTTGTTGGAGAAACCGTGATGTAGTCACTGGTAGCTGATACAACAAAGTTAGCTGTAACCGTTGCATCTGCCGTTCCCATCGTGAAGGTAGTGGGGTTATCAGTTGTGCTAGACAGGGTTGCGTCTGTACCTTCAACATTCCAACTTAAGAATTCATATCCATCTGATGGAGTAGCTGTAAGTGTAACTGTTGCACTTTCAGCAATACTTCCACCACTTGCGACAGCATTGCTACTAGCATCTACACCTGCAATTGTGCCATTAGTGGCAGAGTAAGTAAGAGTGTGAGTAACAGGAGCAGCCACTTTTGATTTAAGTACAATTTCAGTAATACAAACAGCACTAGTTGTTACAGCAATAGATATTGTTCTACTTGCACTCGCCAATTCAAACTCTTTTGTGGTTTCTGTTTGTGCAGTAGTAAAAGTTTGAGCAGTTCCACTATTAATACTTATTGACGATGTAGTTTTCCAACCATAGCATGTAATCTCAACTTTATCGATTGAAGCATAAGTATTAGGTATTGTGAAAGTAAAAGAACCTGGACCTGATGCTTTTCCAACTTTTAAACATTGTTGTGGAATGTCACCTCCTCCAGAGCCTTTTCCTTTATATACATCTCCACCTTTTGCGCTACAAGTAATCTTATTTTCAGCTGAAGACAAACCAGCTGCTGAATTTAGAAAAGTCGCAATATCAGAAGTATTGCTAAAAGCCGTAGATGTTGAACTTGTTGGTGCAGGCGTGGCACAATCTAATGTTAAAACAGTATTATAATCCGTTCCCCACGCAGAACTTACCCCCACTATCATGCATAGCAGCAGGAGCCAAAAATTAAGTAAAGTTTTTTTGATCATAATGAATTGAGTTTTATAATAGTCCCTTTTTGTTTTCTATGTGTAAGTTTGCCGTAACATCGGCTATCAAATCGCAAAATTACTACATTATTGTCAAGTAAGCAAAGAATTGTTGAAAAAAAAATAACTTTTTTTCCTGTGAAGTCACGCATGTACCTTTGCACCGCAAACCCTAAATATGATTGAGCGGCTTTCCGCGGAGCCTAATCAACAAAAGCAAGATAGCTCAGAATCGATTCCAAACTATCCAGAAACTGAGGACTAAAGAAGATATTCAAAGCCACTTAGAAAATCTTTCATTAAATCCACTCATTCCGACGCACTGTCCTTTAACAAACTGCTGCTCAGCTATTTTAGCGGCAGCCTCCATTTCAGGAGTCAGCGCTATAACATCCTCACATAGCACACTCTCTTCAGCTATCAGTCTATTCGCATAGTCTGTAAGCTGCTGTTTCAGGCGTTCTCCTGATTTCATCCCAAGCTCTTCATTTTATCGACCAACTCCCCAAACTCCTCCTTGCCTACTGGCAAGAAAGAGTGATACTCTGTAGGCATCCCCGGTCGTTTCACAAAATATGAGAACTCTTTGTCACCCACCTCTCCTTTTATACGTCCTACAGCAGTATCCAATGACACCATAACCGCACCGAGAGGGGTCGGATAAAGGCGCACAGCAGAAGACACACCTTCACCGAGCATAGTCATTAGCCGCTCAATGTTCTTGATTACACCTTGACCGACACTACGGGCACCTTCCTCGTCCCAATCGTCCTTCAGAGCCTTGATCTCATGCAAGTCCCGTTCCCACTGGTATAGAACTGTGTCCTTATCCTCGTTTTCTATACGTGTACGGAAAGCCTTTCTCACTGTCTTAGGTTGCGAGCTATAGAATGCCCACAACACATCTAGTGTGTCTATTCTTCTCTGTACTGCCATACAATGTATTCCTTATTTATTTGCAAAAATAGCAATAAATATTGAAACAGGCAAAAGTAAAACAGAAAAATAATGCCATCTTCATCAATGTTGCCTAATTTTTTTTCGATTTTCAAGACAAATAAAAATGTCAAACCAGAGAAAAAAGGCAGCATTTGTGAGCATGAGGCGCCAAAACATGATGTTCATTTTGTCGCTCAGGATGTCTCATAAGTCTTACTTTTCACACTTTTTCACATCTCTTTCGCGGTTTTTCCTCACTTTTGCGACTACCTCACAGCCTGTTTTCGACTATATTGTGACGGTTTTTAGGCAAAATCACGAAGCAATCTTGGAAATATCACGTCGCGATTTAGGTTATATCGCATCATGATTTAACCTAAATGGCGCTACGATCTATTCGCCAAGGCATCGTGAAACTGCCTAAATCGCTGGAAACCCTTGCTACAAAAGGGATTTCAGAAAATCAGTTTTGCAACCAACTGAGAATCAGACGATTGCAAAACCGCCAAAACTCGCAAATTTCAGAGCGAATTAGGAGTCGCTGATTTTTTTTCGAGTTTTGAGGGGGGCTACGCATCAACAAATTTATGTTAATGAAGCGACAAAGCATCGGGAAATGGGCAAATTTTCCGTATTTTTGCAGCGCTAAAATAGAAACAAAAACTATCGACTGATATGAAGAAGACTACAATTTTGCTGGCAGCCATACTCACGATGGCTACTGGCGCTAAGGCTCAGAAAGTGTGGACGCTGGAGGACTGCGTGAACTACGCACTGGAGCATAACATCACACTGCAGAAGGCCCGCATCACAAGCGAGTCGGCCAAGGAGGACGTGAAAGGCGCACGCGCTGCACTGCTGCCCTCGGTGTCGGGCTCAACCAACCAGAGCGTGGGCTACCGCCCCTGGCAGGACAAAAGCACGACAACGGTGACAAACGGCGTGGTGGATACAAACGTGAAGAAATCGTACTATAACGGGTCCTACGGCATCAACGCACAGTGGAACGTGTGGGACGGCAACAAACTGCGCAACGTGCTGAAACAGAACAAGGTGAAGGCGGAGCAGGCTGAACTGGAAACACAGGTGTCGGCCAACTCGATAGAGGAGAAGATAGCTCAGCTGTACATTCAGATCCTGTATCTCTCGGAGGCAGTGAAGGTGAGCGAGCAGACACTGGAGACAAGCAAGAAGAACGAGGAACGCGGACAGCAGATGATGGAGGTGGGCAAGATGTCGAAGGCCGACGTGGCTCAGCTTACGGCTCAACGTGCCTCCGACGAATACAATATAGTACAGGCGCGCGCAAACATCATAAAATATAAAACACAGCTCAAGCAGCTGTTGGAGCTGGACGGCACGACCGAGTTCGACGTGGCCACGACGCCCGTGAGCGACGAGACGGCACTGGTGAGCTTCCCCGGCACGCAGGAGGTGTATGAACAGGCGCTGCTCTCGCGACCCGAGATAGCCAGCAAGGAACTGGGACTGAAGTCGGGCGAACTGGCCATCAAGATAGCGAAGGCTGGCTACTCCCCCACCCTGAACATGACGGGCGGCGTGGGCACCAGCACCAACTCGCAGTCGAGAATCAACTGGGGCAATCAGATGAAGACAAACTTCAACGCCTCAGCCGGAGTGACTCTGAACATCCCCATCTACGACAAGCGACAGGCGAAGACTGCCGTGCGCAAAGCCCGACTGCAGATGGAGACGGCCAAGCTGAACCTGCAGGACCAGCAGAAGCAGCTCTACAAGACCATTGAGAACTACTGGCTGGATGCTGAGACCAACCAGCAGAAGCTGCGCTCGGCCATCGCCACGGAGAAGAGCGAGCAGGAGAGCTATAACCTGCTGCAGGAGCAGTTCAACCTGGGACTGAAGAACATCGTGGAACTGATGACGGGCAAAGACAAACTGCTCAAGGCACAACAGAACAAGCTGGAGAGCAAATACCAGACACTGCTGGCGCAGCAGATGCTGAAGTTCTACAAGAGATAATAGGGGGTCATGGGGCCTATGGGGCCGCCCCATAAGCCCCATAAGCCTCATAAGCCCTATAAGCCCCATAAGCCCCATAAAAAAACAATAATATGACAGGAATCATGAAAGCAGGGATAATGGCCCTGACAGCACTGGCTCTGCTGAGCAGCTGCGAGAAGAAACAAGAAACGGAATTTTCGACCTCGAAGATTGTGAAGGGCAACATCCAGACCTCAATCACGGCTACCGGAACGATTGAGCCCGTGACGAGTGTCACCGTGGGTACGCAGGTGAGCGGCATCGTGGCCCACCTGTATGTAGATTACAACTCGGTGGTGAAGAAGGGACAGGTGATTGCCGAACTGGACAAGACCAACCTGACCAGCGAACTGAACACGGCACGCGCCAACCTGTCGAGCGCACAGAGCACGCTGAACTACGAGCAGGCCAACTTCAACCGCTACCAGACACTCTACGACAAGGGGCTGGTGAGCGCCCACGACTATGAGAACGCACGTCTGACCTACCTGAAGGCGAAGGACCAAGTGACCACAGCCACACAGAGCGTGCAGAAGGCACAGACCAACCTGGGCTATGCCACTATCACGAGCCCCATAGACGGCGTGGTGCTGTCGAAAAGCGTGGAGGAAGGACAGACGGTGGCCGCCTCGTTCAACACGCCTGAGCTCTTCACCATCGCACAGGACCTCACGGACATGCGCGTGATTGCCGACATTGACGAGGCCGACATAGGCGGCGTGAAGGAGGGACAGCGCGTGGCTTTCACCGTGGATGCCTTCCCCGACGACTCGTTTGAGGGAAAGGTGACGCAGGTGCGCCAACAGCCCACCACGGAGAGCAATGTGGTAACCTACGAGGTGGTGATCTCGGCTCCGAACAACGACCTGAAACTGAAGCCGGGACTGACGGCTAATGTGACCATCTACACCTTAGAAAAGAACGACGTGCTGGTGGCACCGTCGAAGGCGCTGCGCTTCATGCCCAACGAAGCCCTGCTGAGTGAGGGACAGAAGATAGAGGACGTGGAGGCTCCACAGAAGGTGTGGACACTCGAAGGCAACACGTTTAAGGCGCACAAGGTGGAGACAGGCACCACCAACGGCATACTCACCGAGATTGTGAGCGGCATCAGCGAAGGCACAGAGGTACTCACCGACTTCAGCATCAGCAACGGCGAAGAGGAAAATGAACAGCAGGCCAGCAACCCCTTCATGCCGAAGCCAAGAGGTAACAACAAGAAGAAGTAAACTATGGAGAAAAGACCTGTCATTGAACTGCAGAACGTGAAGCGCTACTTCCAGGTGGGTTCTGAGACGGTGAAGGCACTCAGGGGCGTTTCGTTCAAGATATACGAGGGTGAGTTCGTCACCATACAAGGTACCTCGGGATCGGGCAAATCGACCCTGCTGAACCAATTGGGCTGTCTGGACACCCCCACCAGCGGCGAGTACTTCCTGGATGGCATCAGCGTGCGCACCATGTCGAAGACACAACGCGCACACCTCAGGAACCAAAAGATTGGCTTCGTGTTCCAGAACTATAACCTGCTGGCAAAGACCACTGCCGTGGAGAACGTGGAGCTGCCACTGATGTATAACTCGAAATACAACGCGGCACAAAGGCGCGAGGCAGCTATCAAGGCACTGCAGGCCGTGGGACTGGGCGACCGACTGGACCACAAGAGCAACCAGATGTCGGGCGGACAGATGCAGCGCGTGGCCATCGCCCGCGCACTGGTGAACGACCCTGCTGTGCTGCTGGCCGACGAGGCTACGGGTAACCTGGACACGCGAACGAGCTTCGAGATGCTGGTGCTCTTCCAGGAACTGCACCGTCAGGGCCACACCATCATCTTCGTGACCCACAACCCCGAGATTGCCGAATACTCCAGCCGTAACATCAACCTGAGAGACGGCAAAATCAGGGAGGACACCATCAATACGAACATTAAGTCGGCGGCAGAGGCGCTGGCCGCGCTGCCGAAACCAGTGGATGACTAAAAAATGAACATACTGAATCTTTTCAAAGTGAGCCTCCGGGCTGTAGCTAACAATAAAATGAGGTCGTTCCTGTCGATGCTCGGCATCATTATCGGCGTGGGCGCTGTGATCGTGATGATGTCGATCGGACAAGGCTCGAAAGAGAGCATTCGCAAGGAGCTCTCAACGATGGGCACGAATCTGCTGACCATACGCCCAGGGGCCGACATGAGAGGCGGTGTGCGCCAGGACCCGTCGGCCATGCAGACGCTGAAGATGGCCGACTATGAACGCATCGTGCGCGAGAAGAAGTTCGTGACAAAGGTGTCGCCCGAGGTGACTGCCAGCGGACAGGTGATATACGGCAATAACAACACGACGACCTCGCTCTACGGCGAGAGCCCCGAGTATCTGGACATCAAGCTCTGGAACATTGAGGAGGGCGAGTGCTTCACCGAAGAGGACATCAAGAAGGCGGCCAAGAAAGTGGTGGTGGGCAGAACCATCGTCAAGGAACTGTTCGGAGAGAACGTTGACCCCATCGGAAAGACCATCCGCTTCAAATCCATCCCAATGACCATTGTGGGGGTGCTGAAGTCGAAGGGCTACAACTCGTGGGGCATGGATCAGGACAACGTGATGATAGCTCCCTACACCACCGTGATGAAGCGTATTGCCGCACAGACGTGGTTCTCAAGCATTGTGTGCTCAGCAGTGACCGAGGAACTGAGCGATGCCGCCATCGAAGAGCTGACGCAGATGCTACGCGACAATCACAAGCTGAAGGGTGAGGCTGCCGACGACTTCACCATCCGCTCGCAGGCGGAGATGATGCAGACCATGTCGAGCACGATGGACACAGTGACCATCATTCTGGTGGTGGCTGCTGCTTTCTCACTGCTTGTGGCAGGCATAGGCATCATGAACATCATGCTGGTGAGTGTGACGGAACGCACGAAGGAGATTGGTCTGCGCATGGCCGTGGGCGCTACGGGAGCCGTCATCTCGCTACAGTTCCTCATCGAGTCAGTACTCATCAGTATCACGGGCGGCATACTGGGCATTCTGTTCGGCTGCGGACTGAGTGCGCTGGCCCCAATGGTGGGCATGCCGTCGAGCGTACCTGCCTGGAGCATCATCGTGTCGTTCCTCGTGTGCGTGTTCATCGGTGTGCTCTTCGGCTATATCCCTGCACTGAAAGCCGCACGAATGGACCCCATCGAGGCAATCAGACACGAGTAGGAGTTAGAAAAGTTCAGTCCGAAAGGTTGTCTATTTGCAGCGGACTACAGGACTAAAAGACTTTTTATGCCTAAAACAAAAGAAAAAGTCCTCAAGTCCTGTAGTCCGCTGCTAAAACAAAAGAAAAAAAGTCCTCAGGTCCTGTAGTCCGCTGCTAAAACAAAAGAAAAAAAGTCCTCAAGTCCTGTAGTCCGCTGCTAAAACAAAAGAAAAAAAGTCCTCAAGTCCTGTAGTCCGCTGCTAAAACAAAAGAAAAAAAGTCCTCAAGTCCTGTAGTCCGCTGCTAAAACAAAAGAAAAAAAGTCCTCAGGTCCTGTAGTCCGCTGCTAAAACAAAAGAAAAAAAGTCCTCAAGTCCTGTAGTCCGCTGCTAAAACAAAAGAAAAAAAGTCCTCAGGTCCTGTAGTCCGCTGCTAAAACAAAAGGAGTTAGAAGCGAAACTTCTAACTCCCTTTTTTACTCCTAATTTAATTATTACTTCGTCAGGTCAGTGAACGTAGCAACGCGGTTGAAGTCGATCTCGTCGAACAGCTCGTCGGTAGCGCCCATGCCCTTAACCTCCAGGCGGTTGGCTGCTACGCCGTAACGCTTAACGAGCACGTCCTTCACAGACTGAGCACGCTTCTCAGACAACTTCTGGTTCAGCTCGGGGTTGCCCTCGGGTGAAGCATAGCCCTTGATCTCCAGACGAGAATTGGGATGATTCTTCATGTACTTGGCAATCATAGCCACGCTGGCCATCTGAGCAGCATCAACAGAGCTCTTGCCAAGACCGAAGATAACGGTGGGCTGCAGCACATTGTTGTTTACAACCTGCTTCACAACCTGCTGTACGGGCTTCACGTTCTTAGCAGCCTCAAGGTCGGCCTTCAGCTGATCGATGGTCTTAGCATCGTTGGCAATCTGACGATCCTTGGTCTCGTTGGTAGCACGCAGCTCATTGACACGGGCGTTGAGCTGATCAATCTCATGCTGGTCGCGCAGCTGAGCAACAGCGAAGTTGTGAGTGCCGTTAGAGTTGCCGAACTTGTAGTTCAGACCAACCAGCAGCTGCAGAGCAGAGTTGTTCACATTGAAAGCGGTGCGCTCATAGCTGGTGAGGTTGTAGAGGATGGCGGGCTCAACAAAGATCTGCCAAGCACGGGCAGCACCCAGGTTGAAGTTCACATCGAGACCGGCCTTAGCAGTAAGGTCGTTCTTGTAAGCGCCCTCGCTCTGTCCGAATACGTGGTTCCAGCCCGGACCAGCCACTGCAACGACCTCGCAAACACGGGGCTTGCCATTGTAGCCGCCAAACCAGCTGCTCAGATTGATGGTAGCCAGCAGGTTGGTATTCAGAGCGCGTACCACGGTCTTGTGATCACGGAACTCATTGAACTGCCTGTCACGGAAATAGGTCTGACCCTCAAGAGCCAATCCAAATACAGGAGTGAAGTAGCGACCAACGCGCAGACCTGCAGAGGGATTGAGATTCTTAAACACAGCAGAGTGAGTAGTCTTTGAACTAACACCGGCTTCGATACCAAGATACCAGTTGTCTGTGGTCTTCGACTCAACAAGTGTGTGCTGAGCAGAAGCAAACTGTGCCGACATAGCGGCTACAGCAAAAGTAAGTAAAAACTTTTTCATTGAAAAAATATAAATAAAAAAATAAGTGGTTTTTGTTATCTCTTCTAACTCTCTTTTTTAAATTCGACCGCAAATGTAATAAAAATAAATGACATACGGAAATATTACAAGTCTATTCAACAGATTTATACGAAATCATAACATAAATCAATAAAAAAGGGGTTGCGAACTGACGCAACCCCACACTTTTATGATTTTTGTGAACTGAACACGCTACTTGGCGTAAGCCACCGAACGAGTTTCACGAATGACGGTGATCTTGACCTGACCGGGATAGGTCATCTCGTTCTGAATCTTCGTTGCAATCTCACCACTGAGTGCTTCGGTCTCGGCATCGTCCATCTTGTCGGCTCCCACAATGACACGCAGTTCGCGACCAGCCTGAATAGCATAGGTCTTGGTGACACCGGGATAGCTCATGGCGATGGCCTCAAGATCATTCAGACGCTTGATGTAAGCCTCGACAATCTCACGACGAGCACCGGGACGGGCACCGCTGATGGCATCGCACACCTGAACGATGGGAGCCAGAAGGGTCTGCATCTCCATCTCGTCGTGGTGAGCACCGATGGCATTGCAGATGTCGGGTTTCTCCTTGTACTTCTCAGCAATCTTAGCGCCATAGAGTGCGTGTGGCAATTCGCTCTCCTCATCGGGCACCTTACCAATATCGTGCAGCAAGCCGGCACGCTTGGCCTTCTTCGGGTTCAAGCCCAGCTCAGAAGCCATCACAGCACAGAGATTGGCTGTCTCACGAGCATGCTGCAGAAGATTCTGACCGTAGCTGGAACGATACTTCATCTTGCCGATGATGCGCACGAGCTCAGGATGCAATCCGTGAATACCAAGGTCAATCGTAGTGCGCTTTCCCGTTTCGATAATCTCGTTGTCGAGCTGTTTCTTTACCTTCGACACCACTTCCTCAATGCGAGCCGGGTGGATACGACCGTCGCTCACGAGCTGGTGGAGCGCCAAGCGACATACTTCGCGACGCACGGGATCGAAAGCAGAAATGACGATAGCCTCAGGCGTGTCATCGACCACGATCTCAACACCGCAGGCGGCTTCAAGGGCACGGATGTTGCGGCCCTCACGCCCGATGATGCGGCCTTTCACCTCGTCGTTGTCGATATGGAACACGCTAACGCTGTTCTCTACAGCCGTCTCAGTGGCTACGCGCTGTATGGTCTGAATGACAATCTTCTTGGCCTGGGCATTGGCATTGAGCTTGGCTTCGTCCATAATCTCATTGATGTAGCTGGCAGCCTGAGTCTTGGCCTCGTCTTTGAGCGACTCTACCAGACGATTACGAGCCTCCTCAGCGCTCAGGCCCGACAGCTCTTCCAACTTCTCGCGCTCCTTCTGTTGCATCTTTCCCAGCTCTTCCTGCTTCAGGACAAGTGCCTTCTTCTCGTTGTCAATGCGAGTCTGCTGGTTGTCGAGCTCGTTCTTCCGACGACCTAAATCTTCCTGGCGCTGATTGAGCGAAATCTCGCGCTGCTTCAGCCGATTCTCGCTCTGCTGGATGTGCTGATTACGCTGCTGCACTTCCTTTTCCAGCTCGCTCTTCTTGTTCAGGAATTTCTCCTTCACCTCGAGCAGTTTCTTCTCCTTGATGACTTCAGCTTCTTTCTCAGCCGCAGCCATACGTTCGTTGTATTTTCCCGTCAGCACATACTGGTACACAAGATACCCTATCACACCCCCCAGAACAAGGGCTGCAACAAGAATGCCGATAAACAATAGAACATTGATCTCCATAAAATAAAATAATGTATATATAAAAAAATAATAATATTCTCTTTCACTTCAAAGCATCCTCTATTTCAGAAGTCAGTTGAGAGAGAATATTATCATAGGGAGCGATATCATTCTTAGCTTTTTCGCGCTCATAGCGAGTGGCTATCTCGATGAGTGTCATCAGTGCGATACTATGGTCGCTCTTACGGCCTTTATAGACCTGAGCGTATGCGCCATAGCGCTCTGATATGAGCTTGGCTGCACTGCGGAAATACGCTTCATCGTCACGGTTGTGGAGCACAACCATGATATCTTCATCGTAAACATGCAACCTGATATTTAGCTTCTCCGTATTCAACTCTGTCATCGCCTGTACTCCTTACTTTTCGTCACTTAGGATTGCAATGCACTTATTTACGTCGCGAATCAGCTTTGCCAGACGGTCCTTGGCTCCCTGTAGGTCGCCATCGGTGATTTCCAGCATCTTTGCCATTTTCAACGACTGATAGTCACGATCACGCTGAGCCAGCCTGTCCTGAAGCTGTTTGATATCCTCCTCATTCTTCCTGACCACTGTTGCCAATGACTCGTTTTCCCTTTTCAGTTCCTGAAAACGGAGAAGCATCTGGCGCACACGGGTCTGAAACGTAGCTAAGGTTTTCTCGCTTTCGGTCATGACTATTTTTTTAATGATACAAAGGTAGATACTTTTCGACAAAAAAAGAAAATTGAAGATTGAAACTTATTGAGACTTAACGGGTTTTAACCCTTATGCTTCAGCAATTATTAAATCTTAACTATAGTTTTTCAATCTTCAATTTTCTACTTATGCTATTCTCAAGCGTCCTTATGATTGCTTATTTTTCTTCCTGAGGCTGCTTCTCTTTCTTGCTCAGCATCACCACGCGATAAACGAAATCAGTAGTCCACTTCTGCGAAAATCCGAGGCGCTTGTTATACTCACGCACTGAGAGCACAGTCTTAATCACACTGGCATCTGTAAAGTCGTTCTTGTTGTAAATGTCGCTAACGGTTTTCTCCGTCATCTGATAGAGCATTTTCTTAAAGAAGCCCGGAATACGGAGCTTGAACTTCATCAGGTTGCCCGTAAGCATCATGATACTTTGAACGAAAGCCTGGAACTGAGCCAGATAGGGCTGCGCATCTTGCAGCTTCTTGCAACGACGACGAATGCTCTGGTCAATCTCCTTGAAGAATTGGTCGTCCATCTCGTACATCTCCTTCAGCATGTTCTTGCAACGAGCTCGCTCGCCCACTCCAAGCTTACCTCCCTGCGTCGGGATGCGCAGTTTCGTCTTAAACACTCGCAGCTCAGGCAAAGCTGCCAAATTCGTGATATTCAGCTCGGCGGCCATCACTGCCTGGAAATATACACTGATGAGCATCATGAAATCTTGCATGCCACCAGTCTTCACTTCATCGTCCTCGGCCTTGTTCCGACCGAACAGTCTTGAAAAAAATCCCATATTGACAAAAATTTGTGTGCAAAGGTAAGCAAAAGTTAGGAGTTTGGAATTAGGTGTTAGAAGTTTTTAAAAGAAATACGGCAAAAAAAAGTTAAATTAGGCGTTTATCCAGCATTTCGTTTACGCAAAATCCCAACTTTTCTGTAACTTTGCAGCCTAATAACGTTATTGAGTCATGAAAGGAATAGTTTTAGCAGGTGGGAGCGGTACGCGCCTCTACCCTATTACAAAAGGCATCAGCAAGCAGCTAATACCAATATTTGACAAACCTATGATTTACTATCCCATATCGGTGCTCATGTTGGCTGGCATCCGAGAGATTCTTATTATCTCTACACCGCATGACTTGCCGGGATTCAAGCGCCTGCTTGGGGATGGAAGCGAAATAGGAGTGAAATTCGAATATGCGGAACAGCCGTCACCTGATGGACTTGCGCAAGCATTCATCATTGGAGAGAAATTCATAGGAAAAGACAGCGTTTGTCTGGTCTTGGGTGACAACATCTTCTATGGTTCGGGATTCAGCGCACTGCTCCGCCAAAGCGTACAGAATGCCGAGAAAGAAGGACAAGCTACCGTCTTCGGCTACTACGTGAACGATCCGGAGCGCTACGGAGTGGCTGAGTTTGACAAAGAAGGAAACTGCCTGAGCATTGAAGAGAAACCTGAACATCCAAAGTCGAACTATGCGGTTGTAGGTCTCTACTTCTATCCCAACAGCGTGGTCGAGATTGCAAAGAGCATCAAGCCCAGCGCACGTGGAGAGTTGGAAATCACTACTGTCAACCAGGAGTATCTTCAGCAACACCTGCTGAAAGTGCAGACATTGCAGCGCGGCTTTGCCTGGCTGGACACTGGCACTCACGACTCACTGGCCGAAGCAAGTACGTTTATTGAGGTCATAGAGAAAAGGCAAGGGCAGAAAGTTGCCTGTCTGGAAGAGATAGCCTTCAAGAAAGGATGGATAGGCCGCGAACAACTGAGAGACTTAGCCAAGCCCATGCTGAAGAACGGCTACGGTCAATATCTCTTGCAACTGGCAGAAAGCGAATAAAGACAAATAATGTAGAGAACTAACGAAAAAAGAATATTTAACTATAAAAAACATTGTATATATACATATATTAATGTAATAGAAGTTTTTTAGACTCATGGAAGAAATTAAGAAAGTAGAACAAACAACAGAAGGATTTGACAGCGTAGCAATGCAAGAAGAGGAATCTTCTTTCGACATAAGAACCATTTTCACTCTAATTGTTCTTAACTGGCAATGGTTCATTCTGTCAATGTTTATTTTTGTATGTGGTGCGCTCCTATATCTCCGCTATGCGACACCTACCTATCAGGTATCGGTGAAAATGCTTATTAAAGATGAGCAAAACAACCGAAGAGGTGGCAACCAGTTGGCTAACATGCAGGACTTGGGTTTCATGACCAATTCTGCAGGTATTGACAATGAGATGGAGATTCTGAAATCAAAGCGACTGGCACTGGAAGCTGTGAAAGACTTGAAGATCTACACCGAATATTACTCAAAAGGACGCATCAAAGAGCAACTGTTGTATAAGACTCAGCCCGTCAATGCTGACTTGGATCCAGTAAGCCTTGACTCATTATATTTCAAAAGAACAATTCTTCAGTTCAAGTTGGAGAAAGAAGGCAACAAATATATAGTAACCAGCGAAGACGAGCTGTATCCGTTTGAAGCATCGTTTACGAATCTCCCCGCCACAGTGAAAACGCCTCTTGGCAGCATTTTATTCACAACAGGCACTCGATATGCACAAGGAATGCGAGACGGAGAATCGATGACCGTTTTCATCTACCCGCCTATGTCTAAGGCTACTGAATATTTACGTGCTCTAAAAGTAGAGCCTACCTCAAAGTTGACAACGATTGCCCAGCTTACAATAACAGACATCAATGCTGAAAGGGCTATTGACTACCTAAAGCAGTTGGCACTCTGCTACAACCGTCAGGCTAATGCTGACAAGAACGAAATTGCTTACAAGACAGAGGAGTTCATCAATAGCCGTCTTGAGAAAATCAACGCTGAGCTGGGAATCACTGAGGGCGAGTTGGAGAACTATAAAAAGCGTAACAATATCACTCAGCTGCGCATTGACGCTTCACAGTTGCTGACTCAGTCGAACAACTACACTTCTCAGCTGGCACAGGCCAACACCCAGATTCAGCTATTAGACTATCTGAGAGAATTTGTGGCAGAGCCTGAAAACAAATATCAGATTATTCCTTCGAATGTGGGATTGACTGATCCTGTTTCATCATCGCTCATTGCTTCGTACAACAAGGAAGTGCAAGACCGCAACCGACTGCTCGAAGCTGCTTCTGAGACTTCGCCTCAAGTAATGACGCTGACCAACACGCTCGACCGGCTTCAGGTCAGTATCAATGAGGCTTTGGTTCAGGCTCGCAAAGCTGCCGACATTCAGCGACAAGGTATTCAGCAGCAGTACGACCTGTATCAAAACAAGGTGGCCAACACTCCTGAGCAGGAGCGCATTCTGACACAGATTGGCCGTCAGCAGGAAGTCAAGTCTGGCCTCTACCTGATGCTGTTGCAGAAGCGTGAGGAGAACTCCATCTCACTGGCAGCCACAGCCGACAAGGGACGCCTGATTGACGATCCTTCATTCGGTGGAAAGGTGAGTCCCAAGGGCTCCATCATCATGCTGGCTGCTATCATTCTGGGCTTTGCACTGCCACTGCTCATCACTTATTTGCTGCAGTTCCTTCGCTATAAGATTGAAGGACATGAGGACGTGATGCGCCTTACGAAGTTGCCTATCGTAGCTGATGTAGCTGTCGCCAACGAATCAGCCAAGAGCTCAGCAGGCATCGTGGTACACGAGAACAAGAACAACCAGACCGATGAGATATTCCGTTCGATGCGTACCAATATTCAATTCATGCTTGCGGAAAATCAGAAAGTCATTCTATTCACCTCTTCACAATCAGGCGAAGGTAAGACGTTCAATGCTGCCAACCTGGCTGTCAGCTTTGCCTTGCTGGGCAAGAAGGTCATTCTGATGGGTCTTGATATCCGTAAGCCCGCACTCGGACGTCTCTTCAATATTACTGACCGCCAGAAAGGTATCACGACATTGCTCGTAAAAGACCATGTCACCAAGGAGGAATTGTACTCTCAGATTTCGCCTTCAGGCGTTAATGCTAACCTCGACCTCTTGCTGGCTGGTCCTACTCCTCCTAACCCCACTGAGCTATTAGCGCGTCAGACAATGGTTGATATCGTAGATATACTCCGTAGTGAATACGACTACATTATCATGGATACAGCTCCTGTAGGTCTGGTGACTGATACATTGCAGATCAGCCGTTGCGCTGATGTGACTGCCTTCGTATGCCGCGCTGACTATACACCGAAGTCCAGTTTCGGTCTAATCAACGGTCTTGATGCAGAAAAGAAGTTGCCTAACATGTGTATTGTGATTAATGGTATCGACATGTCGAAGAAGAAGTATGGCTATTACTACGGCTACGGCAAGTATGGCAAATACGGACGCTACGGATATGGTTACGGCTACGGACGCTACGGTCGCTATGGCTACGGAAGCTACGGTGGCTATGGTGGTTACGGAAGCTATGGAAGCTATGGCAATTATTCAGACAGCCACTATGGGAACAAGAATGATGATTCAATTAAGAAATAATGACTATCGCAGTAGATTTTGACGGAACTATCGTCGAAGACAAATACCCTGAAATAGGCAAAGAGATGCCTTTTGCAACAGACACACTGAAAATGCTTTCCAAAGCACATCACAGACTAATACTTTGGACGGTTCGTGAAGGAAGGTATCTTGATGATGCAGTGAACTGGTGTCGCGAACGCGGCGTTGAGTTCTATGCAGTTAATCGTGACTATCCAGAAGAGACGACTGAAAACAACGATCACTTCAGCAGGAAGATTAAAGCTGACGTATGGATAGACGACCGTAATCTTGGTGGACTGCCCGACTGGGGAACCATCTATCGCATGATTACGCGTCACAAGTCTTGGCACGACTTGATTATTGAGGAAGTGCAGAGTGCCACACTCACTCCATACGAAGAGATTCACCCGAAGAAAAAGCCCTGGTGGAAGTTCTAATTGAATCAAAGATTCCAGATAGAAGAATATGAAAAGGTCCGCAGCAAAAGCAAGTAAGCTGCGGACCTTTTTATTATTTTGGCTCAGTCAGTAAGCTGCGGACCTTTTTATTAGCCCAGTCCGAAAAGGCAGTTGTTTTTTTGCTTTAGCAACGGACTACATACAGGACTTGAGAACTCTTTCACAAACGATGTATAAAAATCGGTTCAGTCCTGTAGTTCCGCTGCATGAAAAGCAACCGAACTTTCGGACTGAACCGTAATTCATAGTTTGGAAAGTTTTAGAAGTTCTTCGTCTGCTCCTTCACTTCAGCGTTCACCTTGTCAATGAACTCCTGAATGGTCATTGTGGCCTGTTCGCCACCACCTTGCTGACGCATAGAGACAAGACCTTCGGCCTCTTCCTTTTCACCAACAATCACCATGTAGGGGATGCGCTTCAGCTCGTTGTCACGAATCTTGCGACCCAGTTTCTCATTGCGCAGGTCGATAGAACCGCGAACACCCTGCAGGTCGAACTCCTTCAGCACCTTCTTGGCATAGTCGTTATACTTTTCCGACAATGGCAGAATGGCAACCTGATCGGGCGTGAGCCACAAGGGGAAGTGACCACTGGTGTGCTCAATAAGCACAGCGGTGAAACGCTCCATGGAACCGAAGGGAGCACGGTGAATCATGACAGGTGTCTTCTTCGTATTGTCCTCGTCGGTATATTCCAGCTGGAAGCGCTTCGGCAGGTTGTAGTCCACCTGAATGGTGCCCAGCTGCCAGCGACGGCCAATGGCATCCTTAATCATGAAGTCGAGCTTCGGACCATAGAATGCGGCTTCGCCATATTCCACCTTAACAGGCAGGCCCTTCTCCTGACAAGCCTCAACGATAGCCTTTTCAGCCAGCGCCCAGTCTTCATCGGTACCCACATACTTGTCGTGGTCATTAGGATCGCGCAGCGAAATCTGAGCCTCGAAGTCGAAGCCAAAGGCTGACAGCACGATATTGATGATGTCCATCACGTTGAGGAACTCCTGCTTCACCTGATCAGGACGACAGAACAGGTGGGCATCGTCTTGTGTAAAGGAACGCACGCGGGTAAGACCGTGCAGCTCGCCCGACTGCTCATAGCGATAGACCGTTCCGAACTCAGCAATGCGAAGGGGCAGGTCACGATATGAACGGGGCTTCCATGCAAATATCTCGCAGTGATGCGGACAGTTCATCGGCTTCAGCATGTACTCCTCGTCTTCTTCCGGCGTATGGATGGGCTGGAACGAATCCTTGCCATAGTGGGCATAGTGGCCAGAGGTGACATACAGGTTCTTCGAACCAATGTGTGGAGTGATGACCTCCTGATAGCCGAAACGCTTCTGCACCTTACGCAGGTGATCCTGCAAGCGCAGACGCAGCTCCGTACCCTTTGGCAGCCAGATGGGCAGACCCTTACCCACCTTGTCGGAGAACATGAACAGTTCCATCTCCTTTCCTATCTTACGGTGGTCACGCTTCTTAGCCTCCTCAAGCATCACGAGATACTCGTCGAGCATCTTCTTCTTAGGGAAGGTAATGCCATAGAGGCGCTGCATCTGCTCGCGAGTAGCATCGCCACGCCAGAAAGCACCAGCCACGCTGGTCAGCTTTACAGCCTTAATCTCACCTGTGTCCATGAGGTGCGGACCACGGCAGAGATCAGTAAAGTTACCCTGGGTATAGGTGGTGATAGAGCCATCCTCCAAGTCCTGTTCAATGTGCTCGCACTTATAAGTCTGGCCATTAGCAGCAAATTCTTTCAATGCATCGGCCTTAGCCACCTCCTTGCGAACGACAGGCTCTTTCTTCGAGGCCAGTTCCTTCATCTTTTGTTCTATCTTGGGGAAGTCGCTCTCCTTGATACTCTCACCACCAGGCAGCAGCACATCATAGAAGAATCCGCTCTCCACAGCAGGGCCAAAGCCGAACTGAATGCCAGGATAGAGTTCCTGCAGCGCCTCGGCCAGCAAGTGAGCACTGGTGTGCCAGAAAGTGTGCTTACCCTGCTCGTCATCCCACTTGTAAAGTTCGATTTTTGCATCCTCCGTGATAGGACGGTTCAACTCCACGGTCTCGCCATTCACTCCGCAGGCCAATACGCTGCGTGCCAAAGCAGGCGAAATGCTTTCGGCAATCTCGAGTCCAGTTACGCCCTGTTCATACGAGCGAACAGATCCGTCTGGAAAAGTAATGTTGATCATATTTACAATATATGTTTAAAATTAAGCGATGCAAAGGTAGCCATTTTATTCAAGATTAAGTCACGAGAATGCCACTTTTTTCAACAAAATACTATTTTTCAGGCGAAAATTTTGGCGTTTCACTATTTTTTACCTACATTTGCAGCCGATAATACATTTTATTAACTCAGAACTTTAAACTTTATTGCCTATCGAAAGAAATTTACTTCATAACAAAACAACATTTTAAGATATGAAGAATTTTGAAGGAATGACCGACGAGCAGTTGGCATTACTTTACGTAGGAGGAGACAATAAAGCGTTCGACGAGTTACTTTCCCGCACGCAAAGCAAGTTGTTTACCTATATCATGTTCGTAGTTCGCGACCATGATATTGCCAACGACATTTTCCAGGAAACCTTCGTCAAGGCTATCACCAAGCTACAGATGGGACAATATACCGACAGCGGCAAGTTCCAGTTCTGGATTACGCGCATAGCCCACAATGTGATTATGGACTGGTATCGCGCCCAGAAGAACGAGCACATCGTAGAGCCTACGATTGACAACGACCTGAGCAACTTGCGTGGTGCATCGATACTCGATTCCTATCGTGAGACAGAAATCATCAACGAGCAGATTCTTATCGACGTCAAGAAGATGATGAATGCACTGCCCACCCCACAGCGTGAGGTAGTGTATATGCGTTTCTTCCAGCAACTTTCATTCAAGGAGATAGCCGAGCTCACAGGTGTGAGCATCAACACCTCACTGGGCCGCATGCGCTATGCGCTCATCAACCTGCGCCGCATGGCTAAGGACCACAAGATTGAGCTGGCGCTACAGATGTAGTGAACAACGAGCTTACAACATGCGAAGATCGTGGATGGTCTGCTCGGGGGTAGCGCTCTTGAACACATAGCTGCCCGACACGAGCACATCTACTCCGGCCTGCACCAGACGCGGTGCCGTTTCGCCCTGCACACCACCATCGACCTCTATCAGGGCCTGGCTGCCACTCTCATTGATGAGCTGACGCAGCTGACGGGCCTTTTTCAGTGTGTTCTCTATGAACTTCTGACCGCCAAATCCCGGGTTGACACTCATGAGGAGCACCATATCCACGTCGTGAATGATGTCTTCAAGCATGCAGACTGGGGTTGACGGATTGAGGGTCACACCAGCCTTCATGCCAGCATCGTGAATTTCCTGCACCGTGCGATGCAGGTGGTCGCACGCCTCAAAGTGCACATTCATCATCATCGCTCCCAGTCGTGCAGTCTGTTTGATGTAGCGTTCCGGCTTCACGATCATGTAGTGAACGTCGAGTGGCTTTTTACATTTCTCAGCCACCGCCTCGAGCACTGGGAATCCGAAAGACAAATTGGGCACAAACACCCCGTCCATCACATCAAGATGGAGCCAGTCGGCCTCACTGCGATTAATCATGTCGATTTCGGCATCAAGATGCAGGAAGTCTGCTGCAAGTAAGGAAGGAGAGACCTTAGTCATAGCTGTTTTTTTCAGAATAGAAATGATGCTAAACTAATTCAGACAATACGCCTGGTTGTTGGTTACGCGATAAGTGTAAGCGAGCTCCTTGATGAATCGGATAACGCGCTCACTTGGAGTAGTTTCTTCGGGAGTAAAAATCTGCATAGGCATTTCTTTTAATATTAATTTTCACTTTTCAGAATCCCCCATCATGAGGATTACAATTAAGAAACGCAGCAACATTCAAATTATTATGCTACAAAACACAAATATTTCACATCATTTCCCTCCACACATCGTACAAATCGTTAAACGCATCTAACGGCCCGTTAAACGCATCTAACGGCTCGTTAAACGCATCTAACGGCTCGTTAAACGCATCGGACATTCCGCTAAATACATCGGATGACTCTTTACATATATCAAGCAACCCACTGTTTTGTGTTAATCTTCTGAAAAACGGGTCGTTTTTCTGCAAGATTTCGTAATTTTGCGGCCAAAATCAAACAGATTCTATTTTTTGTATTCAATATTATAACACAATGTCCAATCACTCTATCGTCGGATTCAAAATCAAAGGGATTAGAGAATCCAAGAATCTCTCCATCGAGGAGATTTCCGAACGTAGTGGTCTGTCTATAGACCAAATTGCTTCTATTGAGAACGATCAATTCCTGCCCTCACTGGGGCCACTCATCAAGATAGCCAGAGCACTGGGCGTGAGATTGGGCACTTTCCTTGACGATAGCGACGAGCTGGGACCTGTCATTTGCCGCAAGGAAGACAGGGAGCGCAACAACAGCATCAGTTTCTCGAACAATGCTACCGAAGCCCGAAAGAACATGGTCTATCACTCGCTGGCCCGACAGAAGGCTGGCCGCAGCATGGAGCCTTTCATCATTGACATTCAGCCCTCGGAGGAGCGCACCTTCAAGCTCTCAGCTCATGAAGGCGAGGAGTTCATCTACGTGATGAGTGGCGAAGTGGAGATAGAGTATGGCAAGGAGCGCTATGTGCTGAACGCAGGCGACAGCATCTTCTACGACTCCATCGTGGAGCACCACGTACACGGAGCCGACGGCAAGTCAGCCCAAATCTTAGCCGTGGTCTATATCCCTTTTTAATGCATACAGTAAATTGGTACAATTTTCGAGGTGCGAGGTACGAGATTAGTTCGAGCCTTAAGTATTGGCACAAGTTCTATTCTCGAACCTCGAATCTCGTACCTCGATATTTTTAAATATTTCTTAAGCTTATGAAAGAAGCCATCAATACAAACACCAATGCCCCGCAGCCTGCACAGCTGGAGGGCATCACGCTTTCTGAACGCACACTGGGCGACTGGCTCGAGTACTGGGCCGAGAAGACGCCCGATAAGGAATACATTGTTTACTCTGACCGCGACCTGCGCTTCACCTGGAGCGTGTTCAATCAGCGCGTCGATAATCTGGCTAAGGGATTGCTGTCCATTGGCGTGACCAAAGGTTCGAACGTGGGCATCTGGGCCACCAACGTGCCCGACTGGCTCACCTTTCTCTATGCCACGGCCAAGATTGGTGCAGTTCTGGTGACGGTGAACACCAACTACAAGCAGAGCGAGCTGGAGTTTCTCTGCAAGGACTCCGACATGCACACGCTGTGCATCACCGACGGCACGTGGGAGTGCGACTATGTAGAGATGACCTACAAGATGCTGCCCGAGCTGCGCAACTGTGAGCGCGGCCATCTGAACAGTGAGCGATTCCCATGCATGAAGAATGTAGTGTATATTGGCATGGAGAAGTATCGCGGCATGTTCAATACAGCCGAGCTGCTCCTGTTGGGACAGAACATCGACGACTCCACCCTAACCGAAGCCAAGAAGCAGGTGAACTGCCACGATGTAGTGAACATGCAGTACACTTCGGGCACCACGGGCTTCCCCAAGGGCGTGATGCTCACCCACTACAACATAGTCAACGACGGCTTCATCACCGGCGAGAACATGAAGTTCACGCAAGACGACAAGCTCTGCGTATGCGTGCCCCTGTTCCATTGCTTTGGTGTGGTGCTGGCTACGATGAACTGCCTCACCCACGGCTGCACAGAAGTGATGGTCGAGAAGTTCGACCCCCTTGTGGTGCTTGCCTCCGTTCACAAAGAGCGCTGCACCGCCCTCTACGGCGTGCCGACCATGTTTATTGCCGAGCTCAACCACCCCATGTTCAACATGTTCGACATGTCATCGCTCCGAACTGGCATCATGGCAGGATCGCTCTGCCCCATCGAACTGATGCGACAGGTGAGCGAAAAGATGTTCATGACCATCACCAGCGTGTATGGACTTACCGAAAGCTCTCCAGGCATGACCCAGTCGAACATCAACGACACCTTCGAGCAGCGCTGCACCACCGTGGGCCGCGACTTCCCCTTCGTCGAGGTGAAGGTGCTCGACCCTGAGACAGGCGAGGAGTGCCCCGTTGGCGTACAGGGTGAGATGTGTTGCCGAGGCTTCAACGTGATGAAGGGCTACTACAAAAATCCGAAGGCCACGGCTGAGGTCATAGACAAGAATGGATTCCTGCACTCAGGCGACTTAGGCGTGAAGGACGAGCAAGGCTTCTACCGCATCACGGGCCGCATCAAGGACATGATCATTCGCGGTGGCGAGAACGTCTATCCGCGCGAGATTGAGGAGTTCCTCTACCACATGCCCGGCATCAAGGACGTGCAGGTAGCCGCCGTTCCCTCTCACAAATATGGCGAAGAAGTCGGAGCATTCATCATCCTGCAAGAAGGCGTGAAGATGGAGCCTGAGGACGTGCGCGACTTCTGCAAAGGCAAGATAGCCCGCTATAAGACACCCAAATACGTGTTTTTCATCGACCAGTTCCCACTCACAGGCTCCGGCAAAATCCAGAAGTTCAAGCTGAAGGAAATGAGTCTGGAACTCTGCAAACAACAAGGCATAGAGGTCATCTGACCCCTATGCCTTTTACTTTTTCCGGGCAACATAGCCCTCTATGTCTTTCATTCCGTTCAGGAACGCTTGCGCATCCATGCGTTTCTTCCCAGCCAGTTGCAGTTCGTCTATCCGCAGCTGGCTGTCGCTGCATTCTATATAGAGGTGTCGGTCCTTGATGCTCAGCCGCCCTACGCACCCTGTTGCAGGCTCGTTCGTCTTCGTCGTCTTGAAGATTTTCAGCACCGTGGCCTTGCCATCAGTACCTTCCAGCGTGGTCCATGCCCCTGGATAAGGGCTCAGTCCGCGCACAAAGTCATAGACCCTCTTCGCAGTCTGTTTCCAGTCTATCTCGCAAGTCTCCTTGAAAATCTTAGGAGCCGTTTTTAGCGGAGAGTGGAGAGTGGAGAGTGGAGAGTTTGCTACCGCTGTGGGGGCATCTCCAGATGTAGCGGTAATAAAGTCATTTTGTTCTATGCTCTCAGGATGTCCGTTGGCAGCTACAATCTTGTCGAGCGTCTTCAGGCAAATCTCGGCCCCGAGGTGCATCAGCCCGTCATAGACATACTCCACATCGGCCTCGTCGGGGATGGCAAAGGGCATCTGCATGATGATGCGGCCCGTGTCAATGTCGTGGTCGAGGAAGAACGTGGTCACACCCGTCACCGTCTCGCCGTTGATCACCGCCCAGTTGATGGGGGCAGCGCCGCGATACTGCGGCAGCAGGGCAGCGTGCACGTTGAACGTGCCGTATTCGGGCATAGCCCACACCACCTCGGGCAACATGCGAAAGGCCACCACCACCTGCAGGTTGGCATGATAGCTGCGCAACTGTTCCACGAACTCAGGATCTTTCATCTTCTCCGGCTGCAGCACCGGCAGTCCCTTCTCCGTCGCATACTGCTTCACCGCGCTGGGCTGCAGCACCGAGCCGTGCCGTCCCACCGGCTTGTCGGGCTGCGTCACCACAGCCACCACGTTATAGCCGTTCTCCACCAGCGCCTTCAGTGTCTCCACTGCAAACTCCGGCGTTCCCATAAATACAATTCTCAAATCGCTTTTCTTCATCATTCTTATCGTTTATTTCACTCCTCACTCATATCCTTCACCATCTTGCGGTAGTGCGTATAGAGGCGCTGTCGCGATATGTAGCCCTTCAGGTGATTGTTGTCGTCCACCACGGGCAGCCAGTTCGACTGCGTGCGGTCGAAGGTGCGCATCACCTGCGCCATCGTCGATTGCTCGCTGAGCGTTGCTGGAGGCTCCTGCATGAGCTGCGATGCCTTGAAGTGGTGATAGAGCTCTATGCGGAACACTATGTGTCTAATCTTCGTGATGTCTATCTCGCCCAACAGCGTGCCAGCTGCGTCGAGCACGGGCAGCACGCTACTCCTTGAACTGCTTATCTTGTGCACAATCTGTCCCAGCTCCAGATCGGGCTCCACCGCCATGAAGTCGCGCTCCACCACCGAGTCGAGCTGCATCAGCGTGAGCACGGCCTGGTCGGTGTGGTGCGTAATGAGCTTGCCCTCCTTGGCCAGCCGCGCGCTGTAGATGCTGTGCGGCTCAAAGAGCGAGATGGTGAGATAGCTGCTCACCGACACGATCATCAGCGGCAGGAACAGCCTGTAGCCGCCCGTCAGTTCGGCTATGAGGAAGATGCCCGTGAGCGGAGCATGCATCACGCCCGACATCACGCCAGCCATACCCATCAGGGCGAAGTTCTTCTCCGGCACATACACCCACGAAGTGTGGAGGTTCCACATGCGCGAAAAGAAGAATCCTGCGAAACAGCCCACAAACAGCGAAGGAGCGAACGTTCCGCCACAGCCGCCGCCACCATTCGTAGCCGATGTGGCAAACACCTTCGTGAGCAGCACCAGCGCTATGTAGGGTATGAGCATGTAGGCTTCGCCTGAGAAGTGCGAGTTATTCAATATCTGTTCCCAGTCAGCATCGCTGGTGCCATTCAGCAGCAGGTTGATGCTGTTGTAGCCCTCACCGAACAATGCGGGGAAGAGGTAGATGAGCAGACTCAGCACGCTGCCGCCCAGCAACAGTCTGACGTAGGGTTTGTCCTGAAAACGGGCAAAGATGCTCTCGGCAAAGCTCATGGAACGTATGAAGTAGAGGCTCACCAGTCCGCAGAATACGCCCAGCAATATGCAGGCAGGCACACGTTCCACCGTCCAGTCGTTGTCCAGATGGAAGGTGAACAGGGCCGCATCACCACTAAATATATAGGTGAAGCACGTAGCCGTCACGCACGACACGAGGATGGGCAGCAGCGAGGTCATCGTCATGTCAATCATGAGCACCTCCAGCGTGAACACCAGTCCTGCTATCGGAGCCTTGAAGATGCCTGCTATGGCGCCTGCCGCACCGCATCCCACCAGTAGCATCAGCGTCTTACTGTCCATGCGGAACAGCTGCCCCAGGTTCGAACCGATGGCCGAACCCGTGAGCACGATAGGAGCCTCAGCACCCACCGAACCGCCAAAGCCAATCGTGATGGCCGAAGCAATCACGCTCGACCACGTGTTGTGCGACTTCAGTCTCGACTTGTTCGATGAGATGGCATACAGAATGCGAGTGATGCCGTGCGATATGTTGTCCTTCACCACATAGCGCACGAAGAGCGATGTGAGATAGATGCCCACCACCGGATAGACCAGATAGAGCCAGTTACTAGAATCGGCATTGAACTGGCTGGTGAGCACGAACACAATCTGATTGATAATCCAGTGTAGCAGGAAAGCGGCCACAGCAGCGAACAAGCCCACGAAGAACGCCAATATCAGCACGAACATCTTCTCGCTGATATTCTGTTTCCGCCACTCGTTCAGTCTTTCAAACCACGAGTTCCCCACTCTATCTGCTGTTGCTTCCATTATCTCACTCAAAAAATGAGCCGCAAAGATAAGCAATAAAATTGAAAATCGAAAACTGAAAACCGAAAATTTGCAACACTGGCGGAAATCAGCATGCTTACATCAAGGCATACTGACGAAAGTTCACGAAACATCTGCTCCATCTGCTCCCGACTGCATCTGTCAGTCAATCAAACGATTATGACAGGAGCAGACGGGAGCAGATGGAGCAGATGTTTCGCTACCTATCCGAATTTTATGTGTACTTGCAGACTACTATTTTCGCCAGCAGTCTATTTTGCAACATACTTCTGGCCTTTCTTTATCAGAATGCCCTTATCAGTCTTCTTCGCACGCTGTCCGCTGACATGATAGATGGGCTGTCCGTCTGCATCAGCAGATATGCCAGAAATTCCGGTCGGTGTTTCATCAGGCAGAGCTATGCGGAAAGTCACATCGCCCTCCACGTTGGTCTGCACGGTGTTGATGTCCGACACTGCGGCATTCTTGATAATCCCTATCTGATGGCCGCTGAAGGCATCGGTTGCTTGCAACACGATGGTTACGATTTAAAAACAGGTCTGCTCGTCCCATTTACAAAGCTTTAATCTCTTCTTCGGTAAGTCCAGTAACATCAGCTATGTCACTAACAGACATTCCTTTCTTCTTCAGATTCCGGGCAACGTCTGCACGGCCTTTTGCTATACCTTCTGCACGACCTTCTGCTATACCTTCTGCACGACCTTCTGCTATACCTTCTGCACGACCTTCTGCTATACCTTCTGCACGACCTTCCGCACGGCCTTTCGCTATTCCCTTATTCATGGCCGTAGTCATTGTGCTGTAATAGTCCCAGTATTCCTTCTGACTTTCATAGTACCTGCGGCGTTCAGTCTCGTCGTACTTGGCTATCTCAGCCTGTTCGAACAGCTTCTTGAATCCGAAGTCTGTATAGGGGTTGATATAGCGCTCACGAATTAAGTCTGGCATACTCATATAATAATATTGTGTCAATAGGTATGAACGTCAGCAAAGATAGAACAAAAAATCCGAACCGCCAAGCGATTCGGATACTTTTTTATCTCTCAATGCTTATCTCAACGGCGTGAGCGGATAGACGATGTTCACGATGAAGATGTTGGCGGCGAGGATGATGAAATTCATCAGCAGACCCATGCGCATGAAGTCGCTGAAGCGATAGCCGCCAGGGCCATAGACCAGCATGTGGGTGGGCGAGCCGATGGGGGTGGCAAAGCTGCTGCTCACGCTAATCATCAGCGCTATCATGAAGGGATAGGGTTCGTAGCCCATCTTTTCGGCTGCCTCGTACATGATGGGGAAGAACATGGCTCCCGCTGCCGTATTGGAGATGAACTCGGTGACGAACGTGCCCACCAGACAAACAGCTGTCATCACGACGAGCGGATTGGTGCCGCACACGTCGAGGATGCTCAGGGCCAGACGCTCGGCTATGCCCGTCTTCTGGATGGCAAGGCCCAACACCACGCTGCCGGCAAAGACGAGGAGTATCTCGCCGTTAATGGACTTCATGGCTTGATCGGGCGTGCAGCAGCGGAACACGAGCATGGCTGCGGCAGCAATGAAGGCACACTGCAGCAGGGGCAGCACCTTGAGGGCCGAGAGCACAACCATAGCCAGCATGATTATCGAAGAGATTAAGGTCTTGATGCCAACATTGATGACCTCGTCGCCAGGTACCAGACCGTGAGTCTTAGCGAGCTCCAAGATGTCCTTGATGCGTCCGGCAAACACGAGTTTGTCGCCACCCATGATGAACTCGTTCTCGTCGATGGGCACGGCGGCGTTGTCGAAGTGGTGCATACGGATAAGCCGACCACCCTCAACGTTGAGCAGTCCGGCAGAGCCGAGAGTCTCGCCAATCAACTTGTTGTCTGACGGAACGAGCATCTCGACGGTGTAGTCGGCAGTGTCCTCGAAGCCCGTATCGGGGGCCTTGCGGTCGGGCAGCAGCCTGCGCAGAGCTATGACCGAGAGCACCCCCACGGCCAGACAGAACAGTCCGGGCACGGTAGTGGCAAGCACGTTCATGGTTGTGCCCGCCTTGTCGGCATAGAGTCCTGAAATGATGAGGTTGGGAGGTGTGCCGATAAGGGTACACACGCCGCCCATGCCCGAGGCATAGCTCAAGGGGATGAGGAGCTTAGAGGGCGCAACGTTCAGTTTCTTGGACCACATCTTCACGATGCCTACGAACATGGCTACCACGGTGGTGTTGCTCAGAAATGAGCTAAGCACGGCCACGGGCACCATGAGGCGGACGACAGCCTTCGGATAGTTGGAGGGCTGGCCCAGCAGGTTCTTCACAATCCACTGCAGCACGCCGGTATAGGTGAGTCCGGCCACGACAATGAACAGCACTGCTACGATGACCACCGAAGTGGAGCTGAAGCCCGAGAAAGCCTCAGAGGCATTGAGCACGCCCGTCACGAAGAGTATGCCGATGGCGGCAAGAAACACTACGTCGGTGCGCAGACGGGTGAACAACAAGGTGGTGAACATGCCCAGAACGGTCACTATCGTGATCCATGCATGGAGACCGAAGCCCCAGAATAGTTCTGTTTCCATTTTTTCCTTTTCTTTTCTCGCTCTTTCTTGTCATTTCCGTATAATCTCAACCTGCCCGTCGGGACGGAGCCTGATGATGCAGGAGGGCTGATGGGGCTTGTGCTCCTGTCGGCGCGCGAAGCACACGTAATCTACGGCCTCAACGATACGTGAATCAATGTCGCAGTAGTTCTGTGCAGCCGGCTCACCGCTGATATTAGCCGAAGTGGAAACGACGGCTTTCTGAAAACGATAGCAGAGCTCCTTGGAGAAAGGCTCGTTGGTGATGCGAATACCGATACTGCCATCATCGGCAATGAGGTTGGGGGCCAGATTGACAGCTCCGTCGAGGATGAGCGTAGTAGGGCGCTCGGTGGTGCAATCGATGAGCTGCCAAGCCACGTCGGGCACATTGCGCACATAGCGCTGCAAGCGGGCATCGCTGTCAACGAGGCAGATAAGCGCCTTCGAGTCGTCGCGTTGCTTGATTTCATATACACGTTTCACGGCTTCGGCATTCGTGGCATCACAGCCTATGCCCCACACGGTGTCGGTAGGATAGAGGATGATGCCACCCTTGCGCATCGTCTCCACCGCATTCTTGATATCCTGTTCCTGTGTCATTTTTTTTAATGAAAATGTTTTCTTTGTATTGTGATTGGATAAGTTGTTTTTTTACGTTACTTTCTGAACTTCACCGAACGAACGTTGCGCCCAGTCTTCCATGTGACCACGTAGATGCCCGACGGCTGACTGGCCATAGAGCAACCCTCACTGGCTTCAAACGTCGCCACGAGCCTGCCACCCACGGTAAACACACTGACGGGGAACGAGAGTGCCTCGGGTGTGGCCGAACCGAAGTGCAGCCACTGGCGCTGTGGGTCGTAAGCCAGCGCATACTCATCAGGCTCAGGATGCTCAATGCCCAACACCGCGTCGGGCAGCGGTCCGTTAGCGACGATGCGCCACAGACGGTTGGTACTCGACCCATTGCGCGAGTCGCTGGTATAGCTGAGTATAGCGGTATTGTCGTCGCTTCGACCGCCCTCCAGATTGGCCACATGCTGCGAATAGACGTTTTCCAGGTTGTAGTAGCCGTCGGTGCCCTGGGGCAGGAGGTTCCACAGCTGTCGGCTGTCGTCCTCGTCGGGGGTCACTACGTTCAGGTGGGCTCCCACGTTCACCGCAGGCCCTACGCTGCCCGTTGTGGGATCGTTGAGAGCCAGTTCACAGGCGCGATTTACTATCTGGAAATGAGCCCCCACGGGCCTGATCATCCAGTCCTCGCTCTCACGGGTCCTACTGTCCGCAAACTGCACCACTGCCGTGCCGTTGACATCCATTGCCTTCGAGGTCTTCACGTTCACAATGTGATAGTAGTAGTCGCCCGGCACGAAAGGCGGTGTGGGCTCCAGCGGCTTCTTACTATAGAAAGCCTGTTCCAGATAAGCGCAGCGCTCGGTGATGAAGTCTTTCAAATCGGCCACATATTGATCGTAGGAGGAGTAGAGCACCGTCTCATGATACATTCGGGTGCTGATGCCCCAGCGCTGGTAATTCAGCTGCTGCGACTGACTGAGCAAGTTCTGCAGACTGTCAACCTTTTGCAGCATGTAGCTCACCAGTCCGGCATCCACAAGTTCCTTGAAGCGATGATAGACGCGCTTCTGGAACCAAGGGTCTTCCCACATGCGACGAACCCACTCGCGCGAGCCCGAGTAGGCAATATCCACCATGAGCGAGTGGACTGAACTGCTCAATCCCTGCTCACGGCTCACACGGTAGTCGTTGTTGTAGGCGATGTCGTAGTCCCAGAGGGGGCCCCAGTAGAATCGGGGGTTGGCCTGATCCTTGTAGAAGTAGGTGCTGTAGAAGCCGTCGATGTTGGCACTCACCTCGGTACAGAGGTACCAGTCGATGAGCGAGAGGGTATCAACATAGGCGCGATAGCCCTTGAGCGAGTCGGTGAAATTGGCATCGGACAGTGCACGCTCGAAGGCATTTACCTGATTCTTAATAAAGATGGTCTGCCGCTCCACAATCTCCTCATCCTCAGGATAATGTATTCGAACGGGGGCGTTGTAGGTTGCAGTACTGAACCAGTTGCCATCACGGAAGCCATCCACCTCAAGGAGGTAGCCGCCCGTAATGTTATCGTCGGCTCCCAAGGGGTAGTTCTGCTCAGTGATGTTCACCCGGTGAGCACGCACGTCAATCTGATCGCTAATCTGATAAGTTCCGATGTAACTGTTGTTCAACACCACATCTACGAACTTGGCGGCAGGGTTGAACTTGAGCGAAGTAAACTCGCCCAAAGCAAAGGTCACGGCATTGCGCATCATGGTCTTGTCGGCAGCATTGGCCAGCAAGGTCCACTTCTTGGCTTTCGCATAGCCTGTGCCCAAGAACTTCTCCTTGTTGAGAAACTTAATCTTATAGGGTTTCTTCGCCATATTCCAGGTGGAATTGCCGCGTCCGCGAATGCTCACGGAATCGTAGTCGGTGACCTGTCCGTCCTCATTCACATAGTGCATTCGGCAGTACTTATAGACCTCTTTGCTGGTAATACCATAGCCATCGAACGTCTCGATGTAGATAGTGGGCAGGTCGGTCTGCTGCACATATTGTGCCACTGCGGTAGTTGCCAACGTCAGTCCTACAAGCAGTAAAAAAACAAGTTTCTTCATGACAAAATCGCATTTATGGGGCAAAATTACGAAAAAAAGTTTTGTTTTCTTGTCATTCTTCTTACTTTTTTATAACTTTGCGCATAGTTTTTAACTATAAATCAACACTTTACAAAAAAGATGAAGAAGATTTTCCTGTCAATCATTGCCATGCTGACCATGATGCCGAACGCCTCGGCACAAGATGCCGACATGGCCACCTTCCGCACCTGGGCCACCACACCGCCTATGGGCTGGAACTCATGGGACTGCTACTATTCGAGCGTGACCGAGAAAGAAGTTGTGCAGAACGCGCGCTATCTGGTGGATAACGACCTTGTACGCCACGGATGGGAGTATGTGGTAGTTGACATTCGCTGGTACTGCAACCACCCCTCATTAGGTGCTGGCAACTACAACCAAAATGGAACACAGGGCTACGTGCTTGACGAGTACGGACGCTATCTGCCCTCCCCCACTCGTTTCCCCTCTTGCATGAAGGATGGTAAGAACATCGGCTTCAAGGCACTGGCCGACAGCATTCACAAGATGGGACTGAAGTTCGGCATACACATCATGCGTGGCGTGCCGAAGAACGTGGTGAACAGCAGCTACAAACTGAAAGGCAGCGAAGGCACGGCCTGGAGCCAGGTCTATAATGGCACTACCTCGCCCTGCACGTGGCTCAAGGACAATCTGCTCGTGAGGAACAATGAGGCCGGACAGGCTTACTATAACAGCATCATGGACCTCTATGCCGAATGGGGCGTTGACTTCCTGAAGATTGACGACCTCTCACGCCCGTTCTATACCGACGAAATTCACATGATTCGCAAGGCCATCGACCAGACGGGCCGCCCCATTGTGCTCTCCCTCTCACCCGGAAAGACGCAGTATCAGTATGCCGACGAGTGCTTGGAGAATGCCAACATGTGGCGCATGATGGACGATCTGTGGGACACATGGAGCGCCGTCGATGCGGTGTTTAACGAGGCTCACGCATGGGAGAACGTCACCCGTCCGGGCAACTATGCCGACTGCGACATGCTGCCCCTCGGACAGATTGCCATGACGATTGGCGATACCGGCTACACCGCTGCCGACAAGGGCCGCTGGACGAACCTCACGCAGAACGAACAGCTCACGATGATGACACTCTGGGGCATCTGCCACTCGCCCCTCTTCTTCGGAGGAGAGATGACCAAGAACGATGCGTTCACCCTCTCACTGCTCAACAACGAAGAATATCACCAAATGCACAAGTATGGCACGGAGGCCCATCAGGTGCTCAACGACGAAGACCTGGGTCACGTAGTATGGACATCGTCAGACCCTGCCACGGGTAATCGTTACCTTGCCTTATTCCAGCGCGACAACACCCGATGGATTGTAGGACAGAAGGCGCTCTACAAGTCGGAAGTCGTGGCCTATACTACCGACGGTCATGCCGTCAATGTAGATATTGAATGGCCCGAAGGCTCGAAGACACTGGTGCTTGTGGTTGATGACGGCGGCGACAACTTCAATTACGATCACGGCGACTGGATTAACCCCACGCTGGTGCTGCGCGACGGCACCGAAGTGGCACTCACCGGAACTTATAAGACCCGTCAGTACACCAACAGTTACTTCAACCGCGTGTATGAGAACAAGAACGTGGACAACGGCGGCAAGATGAAGGTCATGGGCGTGACCTACGACCGTGGTTTCTCTACCGATGCCAATGCCGCTATCTTTTTCCAGATACCCGACGACATGGATGTGGTGCGCTTCAAGGCTATGGCCGCTGCCGATGATTCGGGCATAGGACAGACAGGGGCTACCACCTCTATCCGCTTCATGGTGTTCGACCAGAACCCATTGGCCAACGAGCAGGATGACTATGCCGCCCGTTCGGGACTTATCTCACGCACAGGCACAAAGTCGAAGGAACTGGAGGCCGACATCACAGGTGCCAAGCAACTGAAGATCTTCGTGAGCAACTGGGGCGACGGTTTTGCCTACGACCGTGCCAATCTCATCAATCCCGTGCTCATAGATGCCGAGGGTAACGAGACCTCGCTCACCACGCTCACCGCCTCGTCGTACTCCTCTGAATGGGGAACGCTCCACATCAACAAGAACGTAGAGAACGGCACGCTGCGCGTTGACGGGAAGAGCTACACCACAGGTCTGGGCATGAACGCTCAGTGTACCCTCGTTTACGACCTGCCCGAGGGCCACAGCTACACCAAGTTCCGGGCCCTCTGCGGCTATGACAGCAGCTGCGACACCGACAACACCAGCTCTACAGGCACCACGATGGAGTTCCTCATCTATGCCGTCGGACAAAATCAGGACTTCGAGGTGGACCTCACCCAGTTCGGCTATCGTGCCGACGAGGCCGTCCCCGTCTATGACATCTGGGGCTTGAAGTCGGTCGGCACAGCCACGGGCAGTCTCCGCGCCACCGTCCCCAGCCACGGTGTCAAGCTCTTCCGTCTGGGTGACAACGAGCCTTCAGGCATCGAGAACGTCAAGAGCGCTACGACTCGTCCTGCAGCCACTCTTCAGTGCTTTGACTTGCAAGGCCGTCCCGTAGCTGTTCCCTCCAAGGGCATCTACATTCAGAACGGAAAGAAATACGTGAGGGAGTAAAGTCTCCCCCACGCATTTTCCTTCAACACGGAACGACAAAAAGTCACATACCAGTTATAACGTCTCTGATAGCCATATCCGTTTGACTGCAATGTGAGCACCGCTTCTATTTGCCCCCACCATCCATACGTCATCGTATCGAACCCGTAGGCAAAGTAGTTGTCGTAGCCCGTATAGGTATGGTCTTCGCTGAAGGTCAGCAGCGCCATAATTTGCTCATACCTTTACGATGGCTAAAAGAATTCGCTATACTGTTTAATAGAATCACACAACAACTCTTTTAGGTTATAACAGAACTTTTGGAAAAGAAATCTTTTCCATACGGTGGTCATTTAATCCATGCCTTTTATGCTTTATTGGCGAAAAAATCTCATTCTGTGGATATAGACCGCCACCACATGCACAGCATAACTATATGAATCACTCATTGTCCAACGATCACTTTGTATGACAGGACAGAATTGCTGGCAGCTACATATTTCTGAACATAAGTCTGGCCTGCTTTCAGTCCCACAAGCTGATTGTTCTCAATTGCAACCACCACCCCGTCGGCGAACGTGAAGGAGTCACCTTCTCCACATCCCAATCTTCCGCCCACTTGCACCCTCAGCGGTTCCTGTTGCACCTTGAAGTAAGTGAACGGCCCCATCATCGTCATGACCCCTAGAGCATTCCCCGTCAGTTCCGTCACATACCAGTTATACCGTCGCTGATAGCCATAGCCATTCGACTGCAAAGTGAGCATCGCTCCTATCTGTCCCCACCATCCATACGTCATCGTATCGAATCCGTAGGCAAAGTAGTTGTCGTAGCCCGTATAGGTATGGTCTTCGCTGAAGGTCAGCAGTTCATAATATCCCTGCTCTTGTTTTCCCCAGAGCCATGCCCCCGTTAGGGATGCTTCCCCCTCCTGTTCTTCTTTATTAATAAAGGTCACGCTGTCAATCCGAGACAGATGCACATCCTGCACGCCCCCATCTCTGTAGTGTATCCTCATCGCATTTTGTGCCAGCAAGGCCGTACTACAGAACAGCAGCGAAAGAATCAAGCCAAGTTTCATTTTCATACCTTCAACCAGTTTCCTACGTTTAACAATAACCTTTCAGTAGCGTAATTAGAATCTAAGAGTTCGTTATTTTTTGCAAAGTTACGAAAAAACGAGTACAATGCGAAAGAAAATCGGGTTTTTCTTTCGCATTGTCAAGTGAGTAACTTCAACTCTGGAATTTCAAGTAGAGTCATAGATGGTGAAGGGAAAGATGCCCCCAAGACGAGGGGGAGAAGTGTCTCAATTTGCGGGGTGATTTAGGCCGTTTCAGAATAAGCAGCTACAGCGGATTACATAATCGGCTATAGCGGACTATATAATCCGCTATAGCTGCTTATACTCAGTCAGCCTAAATGAGCCCGAAATATAAGATGAAAGGCACCGAAGAATGGGCTGTATTTCACCATGAAATCAGGCTATTCGCCAATGCTCTGCTGATAATCCAAGAGACGGTTGTGATAGTTGGCCTGGGCATCGGTGCGCTTGTCAAGGGCCTGCTGATAGAGGAGCTGGGCCTGAAGGAGGTCGCTCATCGTACAGGTGCCGGCCTTATAGAAGTTGCGGTTCAGCCGAAGGTTCTCCTCGGCCTGTTCCACGCCCTGAAGAGCCAACTGAGTCTGCTGCCAGGCCTCCTGCACATCGTTCCAGGCTTTCTGCATGCGGATGTGGAGGAGGACTGAGGTGTCGTCGAGCTGCTCCTCGGCCTTGCGCTGCTCTATCTTGCGGCGCTTAATGGCATGCGCCCCACCCCACCAGTCGCTCAGCGGCACACTGACGGTGGCGAAGATCATGCCGAAGGAATGGTTCTGCTTGCCCCGCGAAGCATCGAAGAACGACTTGTCGAGCAGATTATGATAGTTGTAGCCTGCCCCCACGCCCAGTGCAGGCAGGTTCTTGCCCACTTCCATCCTGCGCTGCAGGCGAGTGGCCTCAACCTGTTTCTCCAACAGCTTGTATTCGGGCAGTGAGCTGAGCGTGCCTTCTGAAGGCGAAGGCATGAGGACAGTATCGTCCGAAGGGGGAGCGAGCGTGAAAAGCGTGTCGGACAGGCCGCAGTGATGCGCCAGGGTGAGCTTCAGGATAGAGATGGCGTTCTGGAGTGTCAGTTTTTGGCTCTGCACGTCGTTCTGCCGCAACTGCACTTGCAGCAGGTCGTTGCGCATGGCCACGCCAGCCTTCACGGCAGCGCTGACATCCTTGCATATATCGGCCAAGAGCCTCTCAACGGTGCATACGGTACGCATCTTTTCGTCGAGCGCGATGAGCTGCCAGTAATACTGTGTGGTGGTGCGGTTGACCTCGTTCTCAGAGAGTTTCAGTTTCAGTCGGCTCACGTCCTCACCCACCCGTGCCAGCCGGTTGCCGTTGACAATCTGTCCTCCGGCAAAGACGGGCTGCACAGCCATGAGGCTGGCAATGGCACCGTTTTTCAGCAGCGTGAAGCTCATGGGATTGCCGATGGTCCCCAGCGAGGCCATTGTCTCTGCCGGCAATGCAGCTTGAGCCATGGTCTGTGCGTCAGCCACCACCTCGGCAGGGATGGTCTTCAGGAAGGAGGCATTCTCGGTGGCGAGGATGTCCTTGGGGTTGAGCTCCATCTCGGCCATGCCCTTATTGGTGGTGAACCACAAGCCAGTGGCTTTCACGTTGGGGAAATACTTGGTGAAAGCCTCGCGCCGCTGTTGACGGGCAGCATCGATGTCGTGACGGGCAGCACGCAAGCTGTTGTTGTGAGCACGGGCTGAGTCGAGCATCTGCTCTAACGTGTATGCTCTTTGGGCTGTGAGATTTACGCAGCAGACGGTGCAAAGAGCGATAGCTATGATCTTCTTCATTTTTAGCTTTTTACCTTTACTTCATTGAAACTTTCCAATACACCACTGGCAGCATAGTGACCACCATGATGAGCGAGCCTATGCCTCCGGCAAAGATGGTGACGCCCACAGGCATCCAGAAACTGGACTGCGCGATGATCATGGGCACCACGCCTACAGCCGTGGTGGCAGTGGTCAGGAAGATGGGCACCATTCGGCGCTTGCCGGCATCGTAGGCAGCCTGGCGCACGGCTTCATTATAGGCCGTGCGATCTACCGTCCAGTCGCCATGCTCTGCAATATATGCCTTCATCAGGTCGTTGGCATGCTCAAAGATAAGAATCTCATTGCGCATGATCATGCCCATGAGGGTGATGACACCCATGATGGAGGTGAGGCCGAGCGTGCGCCCCATGAGCCCAAGCCCCAAGAGTGTGCCGGGAATCATCAGGCCGAGGGCAGCGATGCAAACGGTGGTGATGCCGAACTTCTTGAAGTTGAACAGCAGGAAGAAGAAGATGATGACGATGGCGATGGCCACACCAGCAAATATCTGCGGTATCGACTCAGAATTGTACTCTATCTCGCCTCCCACCTCAGCACGCACGCCCTCGGGCAGCCGGATATCGTGCTTCATGATGTTGGCAATACGACTTTCCACGGGGGCGGCATAGACACCTTGGGCAAACTGAGCCGTGACGGTGATGCAGCGCTCGCCTCCCCTGTGCATGATGCGACTCTCACTCCAGCGCGGTGCTACGGCTGCAAACTGACGGAGGGGCACGGTGGTGTTGGCACTGCCAGCCTGCGGCAACGCTGCCTGAAGCATGCCTGCCGGAGTGGCTATGCCCAGATCGGCAATGGAAGAGAAGCACATGTCGGTAGTGTCTTTCACCACAATCGGCACTTCATAGGAGCCCAGGCCCGGACGGTTGTCGCCCAACTGCTGACTCTCCCACACCTGTCCTACGCGCAGGGTGCCGGTGGCACTGCCGAGGGCGAGCGCCGCCGACGTGCGCGTGATGCCCAACCGGGCGGAGGCCACGGGGTCGAGCTGAACACTGACAAGGGGATAGGGCTGCAGGAAATCGGTGTGTACCCACTCCAGCTCGGGCATTTCGCGCATGCGTTCCATGAGGCGCTCTGCCACCACATGCAGCGAGTCGAGATCGTCGCCATAGAAACGATACTCCAGTTCGGGCACTTCCAGATAGTCGAGCCGCTTGAACCGCACGTATGCCTCGGGGAAAGCCTCACTCCACTCCGGCTGATACTTGGCGAGGAGCTGGAGCGTGGCCTGATCAGAACGGGTGTTGACGATGAACTGTGCATAGTTCTTGCCTGCCATCTGCGGCGCATAGCACGTCATGAAACGGGGCGAAGAGCAGCCTATGAAGCTGGTGACGCACTCCACTTGCTCGTCGGCCTGGAGCACGCGTCGCAGCGAGTCGGCTATGACCCGTGTGTCGCGCAGGCCCTTGCCCTCGGGCAGGAATATCTCAACGGCAAACTGGCTGCGGTCGGCAAAGGGGAACTGGCGTATCTTGAGCGAAGGCACGATGAGACAGGACAACAGCACTATGCCGATGCCGCCCATGATGGTGAGCCAAGGCCGGCGGAAGGTGAAAGCCAGCACCCGATCGTAGGTGGACTGCACCCAGCGCGTGATGACATTCTGGCTGCCCTGCGACTGCGTGCTGCCAGTGGGCGAGCCACCGTCGGCGACTACTTTCTCAGGCTTGATGATGAGTACCTCGAGCAGCGGAATGACCGTCACGGCCAGGAAGAGCGACACCATGAGATTGATGGTGATGGTGACGGGGAAGTCTTTCAAGGCATCGCGGAAAGCGCCCGACATAGTGAACAGCAGCGGATAGAAGATGACGCAGATGCAGAGCGTGGCCAGCATCATCGGCATGAAATACTGACGGGCCGAATCAATGGCGGCACGGCGCGGCTCGTAGCCTTTGGCCAGATACTCCAAATAGCCGTCGATGACCACGATGGAGTTATCGACCACCATGCCGAGCACCACGATGAGGGCGGCCAGTGTCACGATGTTGAGCTCGATGCCCATCATATACATGATGCCCACGGAGATGAACGTGCTGAGCGGAATGGTGATGGCGGCCACGATGGCCGAGCGAAGCGGAAACAGCACCATCATGACAAGAATGATGATGAACATGGAGATGAGCAAGTCGCGCAGGAAGTCGGACACGCTCTTGCCCACCACCTTCGGCTGATCGGCAATGCGGGTGAGGGTGACGTCGTCGGGCAGTTGGCTGGCACGAAACTCATTGAGCACGGCATCGACTTCCTTGCCATACTGCACGATGTTGTTGCCGGGTGTCATCTCCAGCGAAAGCAGCACACAGGGATGCCCGTCTTGCTCGATGTAGCTGTCGGCACTGTCGTACTCGCGCACCACACGGGCCACATCCCTCACGCGCACCACCTTGCCAGTGGCCGGGTCGCTGAAGATGATCTGACTGGCTATCTGCTCCTCGCTATGACTGGTAGCCTCGACGTGGACGGGCACCTGCTGATCGTCGTCGCTGATGCTGCCGCTCATGGTGGTGAGCCCCTGCGACTGCAGATGGCTGAACAGCGACTGCTGCCCGATGCCGTAGGCCTGCATGCGCTGCCGGTCGATATAGAGAGCTATCTGCTCCTTGCGGTCACCATAGACCCGGACATTGGCCACCGAGGGAATGCGACGCAGACGGTCGCCCAGATGGTCGGTGTAGTATTGCAGTTCACGATAGCTGCGCTCAGGACTCTCGATGGCTATGAGCAGTGCCGAGGTGTTGCCGAAGTCGTCGTTGGCCACTAAGGCCAGCACGCCGCCGGGCAGCGACTGCTTGAACAGCGACAGACCATGTTTTATCTTGCTCCACACCTCATCCTTATTGTCCACATCATTGTTCAGGCGCACCATCACCAGACATAGTCCGTTCTGCGACGTGGTGGTGGTCTTGGCGCGGTTCACTTCCTTGAAGGTGAACAGATAGCGCTCCAGCGGACGCGCCACCTGCTGTTCTACCTCCTCACTCGTGGCACCCGGACAGACGGCCACGACCACCCCCTGACGAATGGTGAAGGCGGGGAACTCATCCTTCGGCATGACATACATGCCATAGATGCCCAGCAGGAACAGCAGGCCAACCAGCAACAGCGTGATGGGATAATGATTGAGCGGCCACTTCAGCCAGTTCGTTGATTTCTCCATAGCTTAGTAGATGACTTTGGTTCCTTCACTCAATTTCTGATAGCCCTCGGTGACGATGCGGCGGCCCGCGTCTGGTCCGCTCACGATCTCGATACGATTGCCCACGGTCTGCCCCACAGCCACCGTCTCCCTGTGAGCCGTGCTGTCGGCTGCCACGCTCCACACGAAGAGTGAGCCGTCGGCCCTGCGCTGCACAGCCGTGACAGGCAGGGTGGAACGCTCCGTCTGAGCCAATGAAGAGGCGGCGAAACTGACACTGGCCACCATGCCCGGCAATAGCTTGCGGTCGGCATTAGGCACATGGATGCGCACATCGTAGGTGTGAGTGAGGGCATCGGCCACCACGCCTTTCTCTATCAATCCACCTTTCACTTGCTTCCGCACCGCATCGACCCAGATCGTAGAGGGGGTGCTGCCGGTGATGGCGGCCAACTCAACTTCGGGCACGGCCACTTTCACCTTCACCGAACTGATGTCGAGAATGGTGACAACGGCCTGAGTAGGACGAGCCGTCTCGCCTGCCACCAACTGCTTTCGCCCGATGATGCCGCTCACGGGAGCCTTCAGCTGGCAGTCGTCCAAATTCTTCTGTGCCACTGCCAACTGCGAACGCGCCTGAGCCACCTTGCTCTGTATCTCGACCCACTGGGCCTCGGTGAGCGATCCGCTGTCATGCAGCTGCGAATAGCGCTCCAAGGCATCATTGGCCTGCGCCATGCCTGCCTCAGCTCCGGCAAGGAGGTTACGGGCCTGCGTGTCATCCATCTCAGCCAACAGCTGTCCACGGCTCACGGTCTGGCCCTCGTCCACCAGCACACGACGCACCACGCCCATGCCAGTGAAACTGACTGCCGTGGCCTCACGCTCCTCAACAATGCCCACATAGGTCTGCGAGCCCGCATCGCCGGTAGAAGCCAACACCTCGGTACGCACCCGAGTGGGCTGTTTGGTCAGTACTGTCTTTCGCTCACCACATGAACTGCAGAGCACAATCGCGGCCATGAGCAGTCCTGTCAGAATTTTCGATTTCTCCATTATCATAAAAGCCATATTTTCAAAAACGATTGCAAAGATGATATTTTTTTCCAAAACAACAACCGTTTTTCTAAAATAATATAATATAAAAGCACACATAAATCCTAAAAAGAACTTAAAAAGCGACAGATTGAGCATTGATAATTGAATAATTTTTGTCAATTTTGCAAACAAAAACAAATCATCAAGAAAAAAGGACATGACTGAAGAAGAACGAAAACTCAGGGAAATAGCGACGGCACGGAACGGAGAAGCTGACGTGACAGTGGACTACATGGATGATGAAATCATTATCATAGACAACGTGAAGCTGCTCACTTCGCCCGAAGTGGCACGGATGAAAATGAACACGCTGGCCTTTTGCAACAGTGGGAAGGTGCAGTTGGACGTTAACGGACATACAACACTGTTCGATGAGGACTGCCTGCTGATCTGTCCGCCTAACACGACGTTCGCCAATATCATGCTGAGTCCCGACTCCGACTTCAAAGCCATTTTCATGACCGACAAGATTCTTACAAGCTTCCTTCGCGAGAAAATGAACATCTGGACAGAGCTCTTCTATATATATAAAATGTATCAGGTGCCTATCAATGAAAACGCAAAGGAACTGCTGAGAAATTTCTACGGCATGTTCACCATCATCATCAAGAATGCCGACCACAACCCCTTTCGCGAAGAGAGTGTCCGGTCAATACTACAGGGAGCCATCCTTAGCCTGTGCGGCATGCTGAAACAGACCGTGCAGGAGAACAGTGAGAATCACGCGGTAAGAAAGAACGCAAGCGATGCCGGATCGGCCCAGATACTTTTCCAACAGTTCATCAGTCTGCTGAACAACAGTCCGCAAAAGCACCGCACAGTGGAGTCGTTTGCCGACGAGCTGTGCATCACGCCAAAGTATTTGTCGTCTATTTGCAAGAAGCAGTCGGGAAAGACGGCCAACGCCTGGATTCAAGAACACGTGGTGGAGGACATTCGGTACTATCTGAAACAGACCAACTACAGCATAAAGCAGATTTGCACCATCATAGGATTTCCCAACCCCTCATTCTTCGGGAAATATGTGAAAGATCACTTCGGAACCACACCTGCTAAACTGAGAGGGCATTAAGCGAAATGGGGAAAAAGGTAATCATAGGTGCCTTGAGCATGGGCTTGCTACTGGCCACTGAGGCCACGGCAAAGAATGAAGAAAAGCGCGACACCACTTCAAACGAGCGCATAGGTTACTCATACAGCGACCGCAGCACTCAGTCGGGTGCCATCGGAAAAGTCACGCAGGAGCGAATGAATAAGAGCTTGGCGACTTCGTCGCTCGACGCACTTAACGGACAGGCTGCCGGTGTGCAAGTGACATCGGGCAGCAATCAGCAAGCGATGGTGGCGGCTGTACGTGTAAGAGGTACCACCTCGCTTACAGGCAATAACAACCCACTGATTATCATCGATGGCGTGATGTGCGACCTGGCCACCCTGTCCACTATTTATCCTGCCGACATTGAAAGCTTTACCATCTTGAAAGATGCCTCGGAGACGGCCCAATATGGCAGCCGAGGCGCATCGGGCGTGATCGAGGTGGCCACAAAGAGAGGCAAAGCCCGCCGATTCCGTGTCTCCTATGATGCCACGATGGGCTTTGAAAGCGTTTACAAAAGAATGAACATGCTGAATGCGTCACAGTTTCGTCAGGTTGCCAACAATTTGGGAATAGGCATCACCGACATGGGAAGTGACACCAACTTTGGGAAAAGCATTGAGCGAACCGGACTCATTCAGAACCACCACGCGGCCATCGAAGGCGGCAACGAGAAGACCAGCTACCGTGCCTCGCTGGGCCTCATGATACACAAGTCTGTGCTGAAGCACGACGATTATCGCAATTTCTTCACGAAAGTCGATGTTCACCAGAAAGCGTTCAACAACCGACTTCAATTAGACTTGGGCATCTTCGGCTCAAAGCAGAACAGCAGCACGCCACCTCTACAGCAGCAACTGCTCTATTCGGCTGCCACGTTCAACCCCACGTTTCCTGCCGGACAGAATCCAGACGGAACGTATAATGAGGTGATTGAAGCAACATGGATCAACAACCCATACGCCTTGATGGAACTGAAGCAGGACGATGAAAACGCGAACCTGAACGCACATATAAACGCTACGGTTGACATTTCAAAGGACTGGACTGCTGAGCTCTTCGCATCCTATAGCTACAGCGCGGTGAACTCAGCTCGCTACTACCCTACCTTCTTTATAAATAGAGGTGAAGCCTACAGAGGCAATGAGAAACATGAGAACCTGCTGGCCAACATCCAGATGGAGTATAAACATGAGTGGCGCAACCATTTCCTGAACGTCAAGGCACTGGCTGAAATGTCTAATCAGCACCGAACTGGATTCTACACCACCGTCAACGGCTTCATGACCGATGCCTATGGCTACCAGAAACTTTCAGCAGGAGCCGTAAGACCCTGGGACGGCACCGACTCGTATCGTTCAGATGCGCACATGGGGTCGTTTCTGATTCATGCCAAATACACTTTGCTCCAGAAATATACCATCGCAATCAACACACGTGCCGATGCCTCGTCGAAGGTGGGACGCAACCACCGCTGGGGATTCTTCCCATCGGCGAGTGCCTCATGGCTCATTTACAAGAAGAAGGAAGAGAAGGCAAGCACACTTCGAGGTCTGAAAGCTTTCGTCAACTCGGCAAAGTTGCGTGCAGGCTTCGGACGTTCGGGCAGTTTGGCCGGTATTGATTCCTACAACTCGATGGAGCTGCTCCAGCCCAATGGCGTCGTTTCGATGGGAGGAACGCCCGTCACGACGATGGGTATCATCCGAAATGCCAATCCCGACCTAAAGTGGGAAGTGAAGCAGTCTATCAACATGGGAATTGACCTGTTGCTATGGGACAAGCGCATTGCCTTCACAGCCGACTACTATGACTCACGCACCACCAACATGCTCTATGTCTATGACGTGCCAGTTCCTCCTTTTACGTATAACAAGCTGTTGGCCAATCTGGGATGTATGAGCAACTCAGGTCTTGAGATCGGGTTCGGCATCACTCCACTGCGCAGCAAGGACATGGAGCTGACCATTAACACGAACTGGTCGTTCACTCGCAACAAGCTGGAATCGCTCAACGGATACCACAACGGCCAATACCTCACAGCCCCCAACCAGAAAGCCATCGCTTCGCTGTGGGGAGCCGGATTCAACGGTGACAACGGCGTGGTGATGCAGACTGTGGGCCAGCCGCTGGGCGTATTCGTACTGCACCACTGCAACGGACTGGTGACTAATCCCGACGGATCAAAAAGCTACGACGTGACCAAGGAGAAGAGCATTTGCGGACAGGCGATGCCAAAGACCACGATGGGTTCGAACATTGCTTTCCGATTCAAGCAATGGGACCTGACCATACAAGCCAACGGTGCATTCGGGCATAAGATATTCAACGGATCGGCACTCAGCTATATGAACATGCTGTCGCTGCCCAACTACAATGTAATGCAAGGTGCCCCCGAACAGAACATCCAAGACCAAGTGATCAGTGACTACTGGCTGGAGAAAGGCGACTATGTGAATATAGACTACGTCACCTTGGGGTGGAACATCCCCTTCCGCAACAAGAACATACAGAAAGCGCGTGTATCCTTCTCGGTGAAGAACCTGGCCACTATCACAGGCTACAGCGGACTGACTCCGATGATCAACTCCAGCGTGGCCAACTCCTCACTGGGTATTGACGACAAGCGCTCCATTCCCGTTTTCCGAACATATACTCTTGGACTGAACATTAGCTTCTGACATGACGATGAAAATACGAAATATAACCTATACGGTGATTGCCATTACCTGTGTGTGGCTCTCTACAGGCTGCTCGTTCGACGAGAACCCTTACGACCAGATTCCAGAAGAAGAGGCTTACACGAACACATGGGACCTCTACCAGAATGCCGTGGCCTCGCTCTACAACCATATCGGTAGTTCCAACGACGGCGAAAGCCTTCAAGGCACCAGTCTCTGTGTCTATGACCTGCAGACCTTTGGCTCCGACGAAGCCGTCCTGCCTACACGCGGCACCGACTGGTACGACGGCGGCATCTGGCAAGACCTCTACCGACACTCATGGAAGCCGGGGCTGAATATCCTGAACAACTCTTGGACTTACCTGTATAAAGTGATTGCCCTCTGTAACCGCTCACTTGAAAATATAGATTCGCACAGGAATCTCTTTACGGATGAAGAGTACACATACTTCAATTCCGAGGTTCGTGCGCTACGCGCTATCTACTATTGGTATCTGATCGACCTTTTCGGACGAGTCCCCCTTTTCACGGCTACCAATGCTTCCATGAACGAGGTACAGCAGTCTGAACGCAGCGAGGTGTTCCGCTTTGCCGTCAGCGAACTGCAATATTGCTGTGACCACCTGCTCAACGAGCGCAGCACATCGTCTCAGGGCGATTTCTACGGTCGAGTGACCAGGCCCGTAGCCTGTTTCGCACTGGCCAAGCTCCTGTTGAACGCCGAGGTATATACCGACGACAACTGGACCGACGGCATACGACCCGACGGGAGCAAAATGGAATTCATGGTGAACGGACAGAAGATGAATGCCTGGAAGGCTACCGAGCACTATTGCAACCTCATAGAAAGCATCGGCTACTCGCTGGCCCCCAGCTTCAAGAGCAACTTCGATGTTGACAATGACAATTCGCCCGAGAACATCTGGATCATTCCGATGGATCCTATTCTTTACAACAATTACAACAAGAATATCTGCCGGTCCATTCACTACCGTCATGCAGCCGACTATGGACAAAAAGGAAAGAACGGTTCCTGTGCAACGAAGCGGGTACTCGAGATTTTCCACTTTGAACAGCCCGATCAAGACACCCGTTTCGACATGAGCTACTGGTCAGGCATTGTCACGGCTGAGCAGGGCAAGGTATTGACCGACCGCAGCGGCAGCCCACTCGTCTATTATCCCTGGCAGGTAGAGCTAGACCTCAGCGGCGGAAAGTTTGTTGAGACCGCTGGAGCCCGCATGAAGAAATATGCCATTGACAAGAATGCGCTGAAAGATGGCGTGTTGGTCAACAATGACATCGTGCTCTTCCGTTTCGCCGACGTTCTTCTGATGAGAGCCGAGGCACGGCTCCGCAATGGAGAGGACGGGCAGGCCGACTTCGACTTAGTGCGCAAGCGTGTGGGCATGCCAAGTTGTCCGCTCACGCTGGAAAGCCTGTCAGACGAACGACTGAAGGAACTCTGCTGGGAGGGATGGCGCCGGCAAGACCTTGTGCGCTTCAATCAGTACAAGAGCCTTTACGACGGCGAAGACAAAGTAGATGAAAGCGATGGCCATACTACCGTTTTCCCCATTCCGAGTTTCGCTTTAGCACTCAACCACAACTTAAAACAGAATTTTGGTTACCAATAAGTCGTTTTTCTATCATCATGCAACAGGTTTCGCAAAAAATCGTTATCTTTGCACGCAAGCTAATGTATGTAAGGGGGCGAAAACAGTGATTTGCCCTCTCCGAATAATAACCACAACTACTAAGCTTTATGATTTGGAATCCCAGCATTGAATGCATGGATCGCGAACAGCTTCGCGAGATTCAGAGCCGCCGTCTGGTCAAGATGGCGGAGTATGTGTATCACAACACTCCCTTTTACAGGAAGAAGTTTCAGGAGATGGGTCTCGAGCCGGGCGACATTCGCTCTATCGATGACATTGTGAAACTGCCGTTCACCAACAAACTTGACTTGCGCGACAATTATCCTTTTGGGCTGGCAGCAGTACCCATGAGCCAGATTGTGCGCATCCATGCCTCCAGCGGCACTACAGGCAAGCCTGTCGTTGTGCTCTACACACGCAAGGACTTGGCCATGTGGGCAGAAGCTATCTCACGTGCCTTTACTGCTTACGGTGCCACGAAAGACGACATCTTCCAGGTGAGCTACGGCTACGGCCTGTTCACCGGCGGTCTGGGAGCCCACGACGGTGCCACCAACATCGGTGCCAGTGTCATTCCCATGTCGAGCGGTAACACACAGAAACAGATTACGCTGATGCACGATTTCGGAGCTTCGGTATTGTGCTGCACCCCCAGCTATGCCATGTTCTTAGGCGAGGCCATGCATGAGTGCGAATGGCCACGCGAGGAGTTCAAGCTGCGCGTAGGTGCCTTCGGTGCCGAACCGTGGACTGAGGAGATGCGCCAGAAACTGGAAGCCACAATGGGCATCAAGGCATACGACATCTACGGTCTCTCCGAGATAGCCGGCCCGGGTGTTGGCTTTGAGTGCGAATGTCAGCACGGCACCCACCTGAACGAAGACTATTTCTATCCCGAGATACTTGATCCGAACACAGGAGAGCCCCTGCCCGAAGGCACTTTAGGCGAGCTCACCTTCACCCATCTCACCAAGGAGGGCATGCCCCTGCTGCGCTATCGCACCCACGACCTCACGGCCTTGCACTATGATAAATGTTCGTGCGGACGCACACTCGTCCGTATGGACCGCATACTTGGCCGCTGCGACGACATGCTCATCATTCGTGGCGTCAATGTGTTCCCGTCACAGATCGAGGCCGTCATTCTCAGTCTGCCCGAGTTCGAGCCGCACTTCATGCTCACCGTTGACCGTGTGAACAACACCGATACCAGTGAACTGCGTGTGGAAGTAAAGGAAGAATACTTCACCGACGAGATGGGACAGATGGTGGGTCTGCAGAAGAAGCTGGAAGCCGAGCTGCGCAGTGTGATTGGATTAGGATTCAAGGTGAAGCTGGCTGAGCCGAAGAGCATCGAGCGCTCAGAGGGCAAGGCCCGCCGCGTGATTGACAAGAGACAGTTCAAATAAAAAAAACAAAGTACTCCTATGTTAGCAAAACAATTATCTATTTTCCTTGAGAACAAGTCGGGCCGTCTGAACGAAGTGACCGACATCTTGGGCAAGGCCGACATCAACCTCTCGGCCATGAGTATAGCCGACAACAGCGACTTCGGCATTCTGCGTTGCATCGTGAGCGATCCCGACCGTGCCTATCAGGTATTGAAGGAGAACCACTTCGCAGTGAAGATCACCAATGTCATTGGTTTCGTATGTCCTAACACCAGCGGCTCTCTGGCCGTTGTTCTGAAGAAGCTCTCTGAGAAGGGCGTATTCATTGAGTATATGTACTCCTTTGCCAATGGCAACGTGGCTCATGTGGTGATTCGTCCCACCGACTTGGAACAATGCGACCAGATTCTCTCCGACATGAAAGTCGAGCTGTTGGCAGCCAGCGATCTCTACAAGCTATAACATTCACTTAGAGAAAAAAACAAAAATCCCCACTTTGCCAGTCAACGATAAGACTGCATAAGTGGGGATTTTTGTTTTTCGTTTGTCAATCAGGACAGCCCCGATTGTCTTTTATTTCGTTTCCATCTTCAGTTTCACTTCTTTCAGTCCCTGTGCAGTAGCAGTGAGCGTCACGGGGCCAGCCTCACGTGTAGAACGCAGGATAACGGAGCAAACGCCATTGTAGAATGAACGCTTGTTGCCCACGGTCATTTCGTTCGAAGTGATGTCGCCATTGATCACGCCCACAATCTCAGCAGGGCCTTCCACAGCGAAGCTCACCTCCTGATTGGCATTCAGCACCCGGCGGCCCTTGCTGTCAACAGCCGTGATGGTCACGTGTTGCAAATCCATTCCGTCGGCCTTCCACTGAGGCGCATTCGGGTTCTTTTTCGTTGCCATCGGCAGGTCGGCCTCAGCCGTCATCTTCTTGGCCTCGCCTGTCGTCTCCACCTTATGACGGGCTACGATTTTTCCGTCTTTGCGGGCTACGGCCTCCAGTGTGCCCGGCTCATAGTCTATCTCGCCCCAACGAATCTGATTGCGCAGCTTGGCATTCTTCACGTCGTTCTGCTTCTTGCCCAGACTCTTGCCGTTCAGCAACAGTTCCACCTCATCGGCATTCGTGTAGATATAGACATTGGCCTTCGTCCCTGCCGGACGGTTCCACAGCTCTGTCATGCGGTCGTTGGCCATCTTCACGCCGTTCCACATCTCGGCCTTCTCGCTTTCCAGGAAGGCAATGTGCACCACAGGCTCTTCAGGCTTGAAGAACGACTTCATGTAGTATGCCTTTGGCTTTGCCGTCAGGTCAATGTTGAACACGCCCTGTGCCCATCCTTTGGCAGGCCATCCCATGCTCTCACCCAGATAGTCGAGCACTCCCCAGTAAGCCAGTCCGATGACCTTGTCGAGATTCATCTCGAAGAAATTTGCGCCCATAGCCTGTGTCGAAGCCTCACTCTGATAGAACTTCATCCACGGGAACCGACGGCCATCGCCAGGGAAGTACATGTAGCGATAGTTATATGCCTGAACGTCGGTGATCATGGCTAGGTCGCAAGGCAGCGAGTCGGTGGCCCAGTTGCGGTAGCGCGGATGCATGGCCACGGTCACCAGTCGGGTGCTGTCATATCGGCTCACGAGCGGTCGCATCATCTTATACATGGTGACGCCGAAGTCATTGAACGGCTGATTCGGATCCTGCTGCAGCTCGTTGCCCAAGCTCCACATCACCACCGAAGGCGAGTTGCGGTCGCGCTTGATCCACTCGGGAATGTCGCTCTGCCACAACTGAGTGAAGTCCACGCGGCCTCCCGTGTGCTGCTTAGTCCATTTGTCGTAGAGTTCATCTACTACCAGAAGACCGTATTTGTCACACAGCTCAATAAACTCACGGCTATAGGGATTGTGCGAAGTGCGCACATGGTTGATGCCGAACTGCTTCATGAGCTGCAGTCGCTTCTCGATGGCACGCGGATAGGCAGCAGCACCCAGTGCGCCCAGCGTGTGGTGGTTGGCCATGCCCTTGAGCAGCACTTTCTTGCCATTGAGCTTGAAGCCAAAGTCGGAGCCTATCTCAATAGTGCGTATGCCGAACGACGAGCAGGCCACGTCGGCCACGCTGCCATTCTCGCGATGCAGCGTAACAATGGCACGATAAAGATTGGGATGCTCCGTGTCCCACAGTTGGGGTTGGGGTATCTCGATCTCCGGCAGCTGTTGCTCAATGGTACGTGTAGGCGTATTGCGGCGCACCTCAGCCTTGCCTTCATACACTGTCTGTCCCTGCGGGTCGAGAATCTTTATCTCCACAGGCATTTTCTTGTCGCGCCCACGGGTTGTCACCTCGGCAGAGATGGTCACGAATCGGTTGTCGCGAGTAGTGATATAGAGCGGATGGCGCTCAAAATAGACATCCTTCGCAGTGGCCACCAGTCGCACGTTGCGGAACAGTCCGCCACCCGTGTACCAGCGCGAGTTGCCCGGTTCGCGTGTGTCAGCCATCACGGCAA
>CAMOGW010000015.1 GCA_946614435.1 uncultured Prevotella sp.
TGGTGTTGAGTCAAGAGAGTGGCAACTATGGGGTTGACATCCCTAAGAATGTGTGGCATAAGCTGGAGTCGTTAGAGTCAGGGAGTGTTATCTTTGAATGTAAAGAGGGGCCGTTTGTGAAGCATGAAGTTGAAGGGATCTTACACCTTCAACCTTAACGATAACCTTAACGATAACTATGGCTGGCGCGAGAAATTTCAGGGAGTATCCTGTATGGAAAGAGGCTGTTGATTATGCCACCTTTGTATATAAGGTAACTAGCAAAATGCCTTGGTTCGAGAAGAAAGGTCTTTGTGACCAACTTCAAAGGGCAGTCGTATCAATAAGTTCAAATATTGCAGAAGGTGCAGCACGATCTTCTGATGCTGATTTTGCACACTTCCTCGATTTCGCGCTAGGTTCAGCGTTTGAGGTTGAGACACAGTTGACGATAGCAAAGAATGTGGGTTACTTTGATAACGTTGACCTTAACGTTGACGTTAACAATTGCAATGCTAACATTAACCTTGACCTTGACAAAAAGGGGGTGACGTACGAGATTTTGAGGGATAAAATTCATAGTATTGAACGTCAACTTAATGCTCTTATCTTATCCATCCGTAAAGGTTAAGGTTATGGTCATGGTTGAAAATAGGTTACGGTTAGGGTTAAGGTCAAGACTGAATACGGTAAGGGTTATTGTTAGGATTAAGGGCGTTGCTTGATTATAGGATGAGGGGACTTGTAGAACTTAGTAATAACGAATGGTAGAAATGATAAGCTTTATACAGAAATCATTAGGATCGAAGGATGTTCAAAGTATCTTTGAGGCATACCTTCAGAAAATAGACTATCCCAAGAAGTGGATAGTGCTGACGGACTATTGTCTAGATGATCCGAATAAGGCGAATGTCATCACATTTGTTCTACTGCATTACAATAATGAGGAGGAGTATAAGGCACAGGAGCAGAAAATCCTAAAACTCCAGAAATCGGACATCAAGCATACGCGATATATCAGCAATAGACTGATGAGGTATCTGAGAAGACTGCCGGTATTTAGTTTCTCCTTCATCTTAAACAAGCGGGATGTACTTTTTGGGGATACGCCTACGAGCCAAAGAAAGGCAGTGATTGATAATCTCATTTCCGTAAGGGATTGCTTTCAAACGTGGTTGAAAACAGCATTGAGCACGGATATCGCAAACTATTACCAAAAGTCTATCAAGGATTTGGATACAGAAATAAAGAAGGTGTCAAGTGGAAAGAAGTTTAACGGACATGAGGATATTTTGTTGACAGCAGCACTCGGTGCATTATATACGGCAGAGATATTGAAGAGAGTACCAGGGTTAGAAATTGTAGGATGGCTTCCAGACCGTGATAAGATAACCCAATCATGCAATGAAATAGCTATACCGATTTTTCATTGCATGTTGCACAATCTCTTAGGCGGTAAGGATGTGCAATTCCATGTAGCAGATCCGAAAATAACAGGAAAGCCTTTCTACGATGCATTGAACCGAATACCTGATGATATCTGTGCTGCCATCGCTGACTACACTTTTGCGCATCCAGGGATATCGAAGGAGAAATTCAGCCATGTTTTGCATGTACTGATGGCTGGCAATCCATTTATGAGAGTTCATCGGCTGTTCAAGGATTCTACATGTTATCACTTTAGTACACTGTATTATAAGACAAATCTATGGATGACTATAAAGTTCTACTTACAAACGGTTTTAAGAGAAGTGATAGGATTTGTGAAAATGGTGAAGAATAAGATTTTTGGTTGATAAGTATATAGATGCTCGATAATGAAGGATTATAATAGATACGATATGTCAGAGTGGGTTATACATTTTGTCCATGACCGCCAGTCAAAGGATGATTTGTATGCCTTGCGTGAAATATGCAAACTAGAAGAACCAGATGTAGAGTACAGAATACCTACATATTATGATAAAAGAAAGAGACCACATGATTTGACGGATGAACACTCAGATGATGAATGGTGGATTGGCGAGGATGCACCTGCTTTTGATGTTCTTCAGAAAATAATACATGACGGTTATATTAGAAGCGGATGGTCTCTAAGAGATTTTACACCAACTATCTTTGGCCCTTATTCTGCTGTATGTTTTACGGAAATGCCATTGTATGCTTTAATTGAATATGCCAAGTATCGAGGAAGGGTGTCGGGTTATGTCGGTAACTATGGAATTGCTTTCTTGAAGAGTGAGTTGTTCGATGCTGGTGCAAGACAAGTTATATATGGCTTATCCACCGACTATAAGGAGGCGACGGATCAAACTGATGCATACTATGGATATGGGCAGAGATGCTTATCTGAAAAATGCGGAATCGGGATAGAAGAACAGTATAGGTATGTGAGCACAAATCTTGGAAAGGGTAAAAGAATAGATTGGACGCATGAGCGCGAATGGCGCTGGCCCTTTAGGGGAGGTGATGAAGGTGTGGCTGGTATGCCATTCTTACTATCTGAAGGATGGGGATACCAGTTTAGTCAATTAGTGATTTTTGTCAGTACAGATGAGGAACAGCAGCAGTTACTTGACCAATTGAAAAACATGTATGACTCTAAAGGAAGGAATTGTGGAATAGAATACAATATGTCACTAATCCCAGCCATTAGAGTATTATCTCTAGAAACGCTTTCCAATGCAAATATTGACAAGGATTATGTGAGAATAGAGGACGTTCCGTCGCTGCAAGTTAACGTGAGAACAAGATTGGCAGTTTCGGAATCAGCACTTTCACTGGTATCAGAAGCAGTGAAAGACGCTGCCATAGTTCACGATAGAGCTATAGATGATTTTTTGAATAAAAACCCAGAATACAGCACGCCTCAGTTTAATTGGGGATCAGCAGGCGTATATACTAAAGGAAATACAGAGGTAACTCAAGCTTTATTTGATTTGAATATTGCGAGCACATATGCGGACGGAAAATATATGTTTCATATAGGAAGAAGAATCTTCGATGATATGGATTTGGAAAATATCGGTGCGCAAGCTGCGGCAAATTACCTTGGTGATAGATTAGGGCAACGATTCTATGTGTATGAAATACCTGACTAGGAATAAAGTAATAATACAATATGTTCAATTTAGAGAAATTTATAGCGGATTCGGTGACGTTTAGACCGACTAGCATGTTTAAGGGAGATATTGAGGCAAATGCTGAGAAACTCACCCAAGAAATAAAAGGTAAGAAAGTCTGTGTGATAGGAGGTGCTGGTTCCATTGGTTCTAGCTTCATCAAGGCTGTTCTGAGGTTTGAACCAGCTTCAGTAGTAGTGGTGGACCTCAACGAAAACGGGTTGGCAGAGCTGGTACGCGATGTACGCTCAACGCAGGGGCTGTATGTTCCTGATGAGTTCCGTTGCTATACACTGAACTTTGCAGACCCTATCTTTGAGCGCATCTTCCGTGAGGAGAGGGGCTTTGATATTGTGGCAAACTTCTCTGCACACAAGCATGTACGCTCTGAGAAAGACCGTTATAGTGTTCAGGCGTTGATAGAGAATAATGATATCAAGGCTAAGAAACTGATGGATTTGCTGACGGTATATCCTCCGAAGCATTTCTTCTGTGTTTCTACGGACAAAGCGGCTAACCCTGTGAACATCATGGGTGCCAGCAAGCGCATTATGGAAGACTTGGTGATGGCGTATAATAAATACTTTAAGGTGACGACCGCCCGCTTTGCTAATGTGGCATTCTCAAATGGTTCGCTTCCTGATGGCTGGATTCATCGTTTGCAGAAGAAGCAGCCGCTGGCAGCGCCAAGTGATGTGAAGCGTTACTTTGTTTCGCCTGAGGAGAGTGGTCAGATTTGTATGCTGGCTTGTATCCTTGGCAATGGTGGCGAAGTGTTCTTCCCGAAGCTGGGTGAAGACCAGATGCTGACTTTCAGCAGTATCTGCGACAAGTTTGTAACGGCCAACGGTCTCGTAAAAGATCCTTGCAGCAGTGATGATGAGGCAAAGCGCAAGGCCGCTGCACTGGGATGGGATGACAATAAGTATCCTACGGTTTACTTTGGTTCTGACACCACTGGTGAGAAGGCATACGAGGAGTTCTATGTTCCTGGTGAGAAGATTGATATGCAGCGGTTCAAGGCTCTGGGCGTGGTGGAACAGACGGTAAGGCATTCATACGACGAGGTGGATGGTTTCTTTGAGAAGCTGGAAGGTATTTTTGCGAAGGAAGACTTCACCAAGGCTCAGGTGGTAGATGCCATCAAGGAGTTCATTCCCAACTTTGAGCATGAGGAGAAAGGGAAGAATCTGGATCAGAAGATGTGATGAAAGCTTTGTAGAACGGGGGGACGGGTACCTGTTTCACGAATAATAGGAGTCAGCAATAATCAATAGTTGAGAATGCCAAGGCAGGCGAGACAAGCATCAGGAACTGGTATATATCATGTGATGATGCGTGGTATAAATCACCAGAACCGACGCACGCAGCAGGCGCAGAGCCAAACGTGTTTGAGCTATGCCTTGCAAGAAGGAGGAAGACGAAGTCAATATCTTTGAGGAGCAGGAGGACTATTATCAGTTTCTTAATACCTAGGACATGATGGCTCTGTCGTATGAGCCTGATGGTACTCCCTCTGGAAGAAACTATACTGATAAGGTGAGATTGAACTGCTATTATTACCATCATTATTCTTTCATCAAGGATATTCAGATGATATTCTGTACGGTGTTTGGCAAGAAGATGGAATATGGAGGAGAAATTATATGAAGTTTACATCATTTAAAAAGAAATTCAAAAGAGTTATGGAAGCAGTAGCATGATGAAACAATTATGGGGGGAAAGTGATGCTAAAGAAAAAAATCTTTTGTTAGAGGTGTTAAATTCTGTTTTTTTGTTTTGCAACAACGTTTTTTTCTCTAATTTTGCTGTAATTTAGAATTTTTGCTAATAAGAGATTGACAATGAGTACATATCGATATATTCTCTCAGACTATCACGCTGTTAAATCTGCTGATATCATTATTGATGGAATTACAGTATTGGCAGGCGAAAATGGCTGTGGAAAAAGTACATTGTCGCGTTGGCTTTACTATATGGTCAATGGTTCAAAGAGGTTTGAACAATTTATGTATAGAGAATATATAAGGGCCATAGAAGAGCAGGCAAGTCGATGGGAGTTCGTGAGTAGGGACTTCCGGCGCTTCAGTATGAGTCATGATTCTTCGGATGGGACCCCCCCAGGGTCTTTATTACCGTTACGTCAATCGCTTCGTCAGTTTAAGAATGTAAACAATATTGATGAACAATGTTTGGAAAAAATAGAACAAATCTATGTTCAGATGTTGCATTCGTTTGGCGAACAACTGGCATTGTATTTGGGTAAGATAAAAGAAGGACCACGACGAGAAAGGATCTTGTCGTATTTGAAAGTCAACGAAGATAATACAGAGAATGTTCAGCAGATTGTAGAGTCCTTTATGGAAAAGAATATGCGCTTGTTCAATCGGATAACCAGTACCCTGCAATTAGGACTTGAAAATAGGGTATCAAGTAAATTCTTCGAAACCATAAGGGACAATTTTGATGAAACTGATGAGGCTCCCAATAATATTCAGCTATATGAAGATAATGTGGAATTAATCAATGGAGAACATGTGTCAGCATTGTTTAATTTGCAACGAGCTGTTTATGTAGATACACCTATGGCTCTTATGAACGACTTTGCCGATAACGTGTTTTGGGATGAGTTGCGAAATTTAGTACTTGATAAGAAAGCGGAATTAGAATATAAAGAAAAGAAAATCCTGCATCGTATTAAAAGGATTATCCATGGTGAAGTAAGGTTAGTCGAAACGGATTCGCCTTTTAGCGAAGAAGAATTGAGGTATATTAGTTCTGACAATAAGGTTAATATCGAAATAGAAAAGACTGCAACAGGTTTTAAGACTTTTACTTATCTTCAGAGACTCTTAGAGAATGGATATCTTAATAGCGAAACGCTGCTTTTGATTGACGAACCTGAGGCGCATCTTCATCCACAATGGATTGTGGAATATGCCAATTTATTGGTACTGCTCAGTAAAGAACTGGGTCTGAAAATAGTATTGGCCAGCCATAATCCTGATATGGTTGCAGCCATCAGGGCAATTGCTGAACATGAAGAAATGTTGAAAAAGACACATTTCTATATCGCAAATTCAACTGAAGATGATTCTTACCACTATGTATATAAGGATTTAGGTGGTGAAATTGGTGAGATTTTCACCTCTTTCAATATTGCTCTTTCACGAATTCAATCTTATGGAACCAGTGGTCTTCAATAATGAAATCGTAAGGAAGCATTCTCTTTGGAAAGATTGTGGATGTCTATTAAATAAGGATATCTCAAATCGTGATTATCCTGGGAAGAATTATTTTAATCCGCAAATTGAAGCTCTTGATATGGATTCGTATGAAAAGAAAAACTGTGGAGGGAATGCAGACTGTACAACTGATGCAGTGATAGGCTTAAGCTCATGCAGAAATAAGACATTATACGATCATCGGTTACTTCTTGTTGAACTGAGAATGAATTATCAGAGTGCTGATACTCTGTCGAAAAGCTCAATGGATAATAAGGTGATTCATACAAAGCAGCTTTTAGGAAGTGGTTGTTTGCCTATCAATAGAAAAACTATTTTTGTTTTTACAGAAAAAGTAGCACCGCAGGCACGGCACTGGGTGGAAGCCCAAAAGCATGAAGGGGGAGAAATTCAGAATTTTGTTGTATATTCTGTCAAAGAATTCAGAGACAATATCCTTTCTTATGATGAATTGCCTTATGTGGCAATATATGATGCCGCAACGATAAGTAATGATTTTCAGGTGTTTATACGGAATAATGATTGGCAGGGAGTATTTAATAAATTCGATTTTTGGATTAAGCTTGCAAATAAAATACAGTATTCAAATGTTTTTGAATATCATAGTCTCGCAAATATCATTGTATCTGAATGGAAAAAAGTAAGAGCTGTGAATCCGTGCTTCCCTAATGAGGAGATTGAAATTGATGCTCAGATAATTGAAGAGGAAATTGGACTTCAATTTACATTCCAATTAAATGATAAATGTTCGTAAGCAGGCAATCTTAACGTATTATTTGAAACTCCTATAGAAAACTTTCATTGAAAATATAGGTTACATCGCAAGATGTGACCCTTTTTTTGTTACATAATAATCAAAGTTGTATATTTATGTCTGAACGTAAGAGAATTTACCTCTGTCTGGCTCACATGAGCGAGGACGAGATGGAACAGAAGTATGTCAAGGAGGCTTTTGATACGAACTGGGTGGTGCCCCTTGGCCCGAACGTGAATGGGTTTGAGAAGGACCTGGAAGAGTTCGTGAATAGCCTCACCCCTAACCCGTCTCCAAAGGGCGAGGGAAACTTAAACAAGCGAGTGGTGGCATTGTCGGCAGGAACGGCAGCAGTACATCTGGGACTGTTGGCGGCTGGCGTTGGTCGGGATTGCAAATCCGGACAAACAGATGAGGTGATTGTGCAGAGCTTCACGTTTTGTGCTTCGACGCATCCGGTGATTTATCTTGGCGCAACGCCTGTGCTGGTGGATTCGGAGCCGGATACATGGAACATCGACCCGGAGCTGCTGGAAGAGGCTATCAAAGACCGTATCGCAAAGACGGGCAAGAAGCCTGCGGCCATCGTGCCAGTGGCGCTGTATGGCATGCCGTACAAGGCAGACCGCATCATGGAGATTGCGAACAAGTACGGGATTCCCGTGGTGGAGGATGCTGCCGAGGGCTTCGGCTCTCGCTATAAGGGTCAGATGCTCGGTACATTCGGCAAGTATGGCGTGCTGTCCTTCAACGGCAACAAGATGATTACGACCTCCGGCGGCGGTGCGCTGATTACGGGCAGCGATGACGAGTGGCGCGAGATTATGATGTATGCCACGCAGTATCGTGAGAGCTATCCGTACTACCAGCACGAGAAGATAGGGTATAACTACCGTATGTCGAACATCTGTGCAGGCATCGGTCGCGGACAGATGACGGTTGTGAATGACCACTTGGCTCATCACAAGCATGTGCAGAAGCTATACGAGGAGTTGCTGAAAGGCGTTAACGGAATTCACGTCCACAGTCAACCCAACAACGGTGACTATGACAGTAACTACTGGCTTTGCACCATCACCATCGACGAGAACGTGAAGGTGAAGGGTCAGGAGGATGCCTATAAGACCATCGTGACGGGAGCAGTCGGTGGCGCAGCCGGAGTCATTCACGCAGCTGAGTCGGCACATACGGACTGTGAACCGAATGCCAATGTGGAAGCCATGCGCGTGGCTCTCGACCGGGCAAATATCGAGGCGCGTCCCGTATGGAAGCCGATGCACAAGCAGCCATGCTATACGAAAGTGGAGAGCGGAGAGTTCTTGGACGAGCCAAGCGGCAGAGCCGAGCGGAGAGTTGAGAGCTTGCCATGCGGTGCGCAGTGCATCACTTCTGACAAGAGCGTCTCATACGTGAACGGTGTGAGCGAGGCGATCTTCAAGGTCGGCATGTGCCTGCCAGCCGGTCCATACGTCACCGACAACGATGTAAGATATATCGTTGACACCATCAAGGAAAATATCATCGGATGAAGAGCTTTCTGAAAGCTTTATGGCTGTTTTGCAGCTATTTGTTCGTTCCACAATGGGGAAAACATAAACAGTAATACGATGGAGAAGTACCAATATCATATCTTTAGCCCATACAGGGTCTGCCCCTTGGGGGCACATGTGGATCACCAGCACGGACTGGTGACGGGTTTTGCAATCGACAAGGGCGTTGACCTATACTTCGATGTAAGAGGGCAGATGGAAGATGGAAGATGTGACCCGCATGTGCATCTGGAGTCGAGGACATTTGAAGGAACGGTAGATTTTGACATTGATGCACCGAGTCAGGTGAAGGAGCATCACTGGGGTGACTATGCGCGTGGAGCCAAGTATGCGTTGCGCAAGCGGTTCGAACTGAAGCGTGGCATCGAGGGCGTGATCCAAGGTTCACTGCCAGTGGGCGGCCTGTCATCGAGTGCAGCGGTGCTGATTGCGTATGTGATGGCTTTTGCCAAGGCGAATGATATTACGCTGCAGCCGTTCGAGGTGGTGAAGATTGCATCGGAGGCAGAGCGTGAGTACATCGGACTGAACAATGGCCTGCTCGATCAGGCTTGTATCGCCCTCGGTAAGAAAGACGGTCTGCTGTTCCTGGACTGCGACAGCAACGACTGGCGCATCATCAGGCGGAATCCGGATATGCCGGAGTTTGAGATTGGCATCTTCTTCTCGGGACTGACACGCAGCCTTGTCAATTCTGACTATAATCTTCGTGTATATGAGTGCAAGACGGCAGCATGGAACATGTTGGCCTATACAGACCAGCCGCTGAAGACGTTCGACAAGACGTTCCTTCGGGATATTCCGAAGGCTACGTTTGAGAAGACGCGCATTGCGATGCCTGCAAGGTTTGCCCGCCGTGCGGAACACTTCTACAGCGAGTACCGCCGCGTTCGTCAGGGCGTTACCGCTTGGGAGACAGGCAATCTGAAGCTGTTCGGCAAGCTGAGCTTCGACTCGTGCGAGAGCAGCATCCATAACTATGAGTGCGGAAGTCCTGAGCTGATCGCCATCTATGAGATCATGCGACAGCTGCCGGGCGTGTATGGCGGTCGCTTCTCAGGAGCCGGTTTCAAGGGCGCTTGCATCGCGCTTGTCGATCCTGCGTATAAGGATGAGATTCAGAAGGTGCTGACGGAGAAGTATCTGGAGCAGTTCCCTGAATACGAGAAGACATTCCAAGTGTTCTGGGTGAAGCCTGATGACGGCGCAAGGTTCGTTTGAAAGACAGAATAACGGGCTTTTAGACAGAATAACATAAGAACATAATAGAAACATAAGAACTTATGAAAAATGTTGTTATAGCAGCAGGATATGCGACGAGATTAGGGGAGCTGACGAGGAACTTCCCGAAGCCGCTATTGAAGATAGGCGAGAATACCATCTTGGGCAGGATGCTGGATGACATTGACAGGATTCCCGAGATAGATGAACATATTATCATCACGAACCATAAGTTTGCAGGAATTTTCGAAGGCTGGAAGAAAAATTTGCATTATAGCAAGCCAATAACCATCGTTGATGACGGTACAGAGACGAACGACACCCGTCTGGGAGCAGTGTGCGACTTGTTGTTTGCGATGGATAAGCTCCACATCGACGATGACTTGCTGGTGGTGGCAGCTGATAACCTGCTGTTCTTCTCGTTCCGTGAGTTCGTGGATTTTGCCAAGGAGAAGCAGACGAGCTGCATCATGTGCCACGAGCAGCCCTCGATCGAGAAACTGCAGAGGACGGGTGTGGTAGAACTGGACGATCATAATAAGGTGTTGGGTATGGAGGAGAAACCTCAGGTACCTAAGAGCCATTGGGCCGTTCCTCCGTTCTATATCTACCTGAAGAAAGACCTTGACTTGGTGCGGCACTCGGTAGAGAACGGTTGTGGGAAGGATGCACCGGGCAACCTTGCTCACTATATGGTGGAGCATACCACGATGCATGCCTGGCCGATGAGTGGCGGACGATTCGATATCGGAAGTTTAGACACATATTACGAAGCTGTGGAGAAATACGGTTTATAAGACATAATAACATAAGAACATATTTTATAAGACAGAATAGCATAAGAACATATTTTATAAGACATAATAACATAAGAACATATTTCTATAGGACAGAATAACATAAGAACATGTTTCTATAGGACAGAATAACATAAGAACATATTTCTAGGACCGAATAGTAAATAACATAAGGACAGATATACAGATGCAGAAGATAGACTTAGATCATAAGGTGATATTCGTTACTGGTGCAGCCGGATTCATTGGCTCGAACTTAGTGAAGCGACTGTTCAAGGACGTGAAGGGTGCTACCGTCATCGGTATCGACAACATGAACGACTACTATGACGTGGCACTGAAGGAATACCGCCTTGAGACATTGAACACTGAACATGGAGCATTGAACATTAATGGAAACCATTGGAAGTTTGTCAAGGGTGATATAGCAGACAAGCAGACCATTGACGGCATTTTTGAGGAATACAAGCCGCAGGTGGTGGTGAACCTCGCCGCACAGGCAGGCGTACGCTACAGCATTACGAATCCTGATGCCTATATCATGAGCAACATGATAGGCTTCTACAATATCTTGGAGGCGTGTAGGCATAACCCAGTGGAGCATTTAGTCTATGCTTCTTCAAGTTCTGTGTATGGTGGCAACAAGAAAGTACCGTTCTCGACGGATGACCGTGTAGATAATCCCGTTTCGCTGTATGCAGCCACGAAGAAGAGCAACGAGCTGTTTGCACACTGCTATTCGAAGCTGTACGACATCCCCACGACGGGGTTACGCTTCTTCACGGTGTATGGTCCTGCCGGTCGTCCCGATATGGCGTACTTTGGTTTCACCAACAAACTATTGAAGGGCGAGACCATCCAAATCTTCAACTACGGCAACTGCCGTCGTGACTTCACCTATGTTGACGATATCGTAGAGGGCGTGATGCGCGTGATGCAGGGCGCACCAGAGCATAAGAAGGGTGAGGACGGTCTGCCAGTTCCTCCCTACGCAGTATATAATATAGGTGGCGGTCAGCCCGAGAGCCTGTTGGACTTCGTGCAGATACTGCAAGAGGAACTGGTACGTGCCGGAGTCCTTCCTGCAGACTTCGACTTCGAGGCCCATAAGGAACTTGTCCCCATGCAGCCCGGTGATGTTCCCACCACCTACGCAGATGCCACAGCCCTTGAACGTGACTTTGGGTTCACCCCGAAGATTACGTTGAGAGAAGGACTAAGGCATTTCGCAGAGTGGTACAAACAATTCTACGGCATGAAGGCTTAGCTCTGATTTCCGAAAGAGGAAGCCAAAGACACAGGATATACGATGAAAAGATAGGTATGAAATGAGGTGATAAGCCTTATGTTAAAGTGGGCGCGTGGTCACGGCTGTGACTACGCGCCCACTTTTTGTATGAGTATTGGGGATTATTCCATGGGGAAAAGGCCGAAGAGCTTGGCGTCAATCATGTCGGTGACTTGCATGAAGTCTTCAGGATGATCGCCAAACTTGCAGTTGTCACCATCGATGACAATCAAAGGGCCTTTATAAGTGCGGATCCATTCTTCGTAGCGTTGCTCCAGACCTTTCAGATAGTCGAGGCGCATGGTCTGCTCATACTCGCGGCCACGCTTCTGAATCTGTGCTACCAGCGTGGGGATGCTGGAACGGATGTAAATCATGAGGTCGGGCAACTTCACGAGTGAGATCATTAGGTCGAACAGGTCGCTGTAGTTCTGGAAGTCGCGGTCGCTCATCAATCCCTGTCCATGCAGGTTGGGCGCGAAGATGCGCGCATCCTCGAAGATCGTGCGGTCCTGAATGATGGTCTCGCTCGAACGTGATATCTCGACCACTTCCTTGAATCGCTTGTTCAGGAAGTAGATTTGCAGATTGAACGACCAGCGCTTCATGTCGGCGTAGAAGTCGCTCAGGTAGGGGTTGTTGTCAACGGGTTCGAAGCGTGGCGTCCATCCGTATCGGTGGGCCAGCATCTTGGTCAGCGTGGTCTTGCCGCTGCCAATGTTTCCTGCTACTGCGATGTGCATGATGATAAGGGGCTAAAGAGGCCGAAGAGTGTCTGGTCGATGCGATCTACGATTTGAGCGAAGTCCTTGGGATTGTGCTCGAAGTCGAGATTGTCTTTGTCGATGACCATCACCTGTCCTCTGTATTTGTTGTTGATAAAATCGTCGTAGCGCTGGTTCAGATTCCTGAGATACTCCAGCTGCATTTGTTGCTCATAGTCGCGTCCGCGTTTTTGAATGTTGTCCACAAGGTGGGGAACTGAGGCGCGCAGATAAATCATGAGGTCGGGGTAGTGGACAACTTCCAGCATCTGCTCGAACAGCTCCATGTAGGTTTCATAGTCGCGCTCCGAGAGGTTACCCATTGCTTTGTTGTTCTGCATGAACACATAGACACCCTCGAAGATGCTGCGATCCTGTATGATGGTGTGGGTGGAACGCTGGATTTCGATGAGATCGCGGAAACGCTCTTTTAGGAAATAGACCTCAAGATTGAATGACCATCGGTGGATGTCGTTATAGTAGTCCTCTAAATAAGGGTTATGCTCCACGGCCTCAAAGCGTGCCTCCCAGCCATAGTGGCGGGCCAGCATGCGTGTGAGTGTAGATTTTCCGCTGCCTATGTTTCCTGCGATTGCTATGTGCACAGTGCTTCTGTTCTTGGTCGTTAGTTGTCCTTTTGGTGAGGCTTGAGCCTCTGTGAGTGCTTGCAAAATTACGAAGAAAATTCGTAAATCTTCAAAATATAGCCATTTTTGTGGAATGAAATATAAAAAATGGCATGGATTTATGGAAAAATATGTATATTTGCACGCATCTAACTTAAAAAGACAATTTGAAAGTAAATTGAATTATTTAAACTAAAAACTAAGAACAAATGGTAAACAGATTTATTCTGAACGAAGTATCTTACTTCGGTCCTGGTGCTCGCAAGGAGCTTCCCGGTGTTGTGGCACGTCTCGGCTTTAAGAAAGCACTCGTAGTGACCGACAAGGGCCTGATGCAGTTTGGCGTGGCCAAGATGGTGCTTGATGTGATGGACGAGGCAGGCATTGCCTATGAGATTTTCGATGACGTGAAGCCCAATCCCACGGTGACGAACGTGAAGAACGGAATCGAGGCTTGCAAGAAGGCTCAGGCCGACTTTATCGTGGCTATCGGTGGCGGTTCGTCAATGGATACCGCCAAGGGCATTGGCATCGTGGTGAACAACCCCGAGTTCTCAGATATCATCTCACTGGAGGGCGTAGCTGACACGAAGAAGAAGTCGCTTCCCATCATCGCCCTGCCCACCACGGCTGGCACGGCTGCTGAGACCACTATCAACTATGTGATCATTGACGAGAAGCGCCAGGCCAAGATGGTGTGCGTAGATCCTAACGACATTCCCTGTGTGGCCATTATCGATGCCGAGCTGATGTACTCGCTGCCGAAGGGACTCACCGCTGCTACGGGTATGGATGCTATGACCCACGCTATTGAGGGACTCATCACGAAAGCTTCATGGGAGCTGAGCGACATGTTTGAGATCAAGGCCATTGAGATGATTTACAAGTATCTGCCGCTGGCTGTGAGCGAGCCGAAGAACCCCGTGGGACGCGACGGTATGGCTGTGGCACAGTATGTGGCTGGCATGGCTTTCTCGAATGTAGGTCTGGGTGTCGATCATGGTATGGCTCACCCGCTGTCGGCTCTGTTCGATGTTCCTCATGGAGTGGCTTGTGCCATGTTGCTGCCCACAGTGATGCGCTTCAACATGCCTGCTGCGATGGATAAGTATGTTGACATTGCCAAGGCATGTGGCGTCTATCAGAATGGTATGACCACAGAGCAGGCTGCCGAGGCTGCTTGCAAGGCCATTGAAGACCTGAGCGCACTCGTTGGCACCAACAAGCGACTGACCGAGCTGGGCATTACGGAAAAGGACATCGAAGCACTGGCTGAGCAAGCCATCAACGATGTGTGCACACCGGGCAATCCGCGCCCTGTCACCAAGCAGGACATCATCGACCTGTATCACCAGATTCTGTAATAGAAAATTACTTTGCTGACCTCAGAATGAGAGGCAAAAACACGAATAATGGGGAAATCCATTGAGATTTCCCCATTTTTTTTATTAATAATAATGTGCGTGTCGTTTTTTTTGCTAATTTTGCCACAAAAAGCATAGATTGAGAGACGTTTGAACCTAAAATGCTTGAAACAAAAACTATAAATACTAAATGATATGAGGCATAAACTTTTCACAACTTTCCTGCTCTCAATGATGGCGGCAGCACCATCGTTGGCACAGAGCGAACTCTATCCGAAACACTTCGATTTGGAGCAGGTGACACTGCTCGACGGACCGATGAAGACGGCAATGGAACTCAACTTCCAGACACTGTTGCAGTATGATGTCGATCGTCTGCTCACCCCATACGTGCGGCAGGCAGGCTTGGCTTCGACCACCGACACGCAGAGCAAGTACTACCAGTGGCTCACCAAGCACCCCAACTTTGAGAACTGGGGCGGCAGTGGCTTTGACCTGAGCGGACATGTGGGCGGTCACTATCTCACGGCTCTGGCGCTGGGCTATGCCGCCTGTCACGATGAAGCCGTGAAAGCTCAGCTGAAGGAGCGCATGGACTATATGGTGACTGTGTTGAAGGATTGTCAGGACCAGTACGACCAGAACACCGATGGTCTTTACGGATTCATTGGCGGACAGCCCATCAACCAGTCGTGGAAAGACCTCTACAAGGGCAACACCGCTACCATCAACGGCAACTGGGGATGGGTGCCTTTCTATGTGCAGCATAAGATCCTGGCAGGACTGCGCGATGCCTACCTGTATGGCGGCAGCAGCGTGGCCAAGGATGTGTTCCGCAAGTTGGCCGACTGGAGCGTGAATGTGGTGAGCAAGGTGAGCGATAGCGACTTCGAGGCATTCCTGAACTGTGAGCACGGCGGCATGAACGAGTCGCTGCTCGATGCCTATCAGCTGTTTGGCGATGCCAAATATCTGACAGCGGCCAAGAAATACACCCACAAGGCCATGCTCAACGGCATGCAGACCCTCAGCACCACGTTTCTTGACAACAAGCACGCCAACACGCAGGTACCTAAATATATAGGTATGGAGCGCGTGTTCGAGCAGGATGCCACGGCCACTGCCTATCGCAAGGCTGCCGAGAACTTCTGGACCGACGTGGCACAGAACCGAACCGTCTGCATAGGCGGCAATTCGGTGGCAGAGCATTTCCTGGCCGCAGCCAACTCTAATCGCTATATTGACAATCTAGACGGTCCTGAGTCGTGCAACACTAACAATATGCTGAAGCTCTCCGAGATGCTGAGCGACCGCACGGGCGATGCCAAGTATGCCGACTTCTACGAGCAGGCCATGTGGAACCATATCCTCTCAACGCAGGATCCCACTACTGGCGGCTACGTCTATTTCACCACGCTGCGTCCGCAGGGCTACCGCATCTATTCGCAGGTGAACCAAGCCATGTGGTGCTGTGTAGGCACAGGCATGGAGAACCATTCCAAGTATGGACACTTCATCTATACTCATGACGGCAACCAGACACTCTACGTGAATCTCTTCACGCCTTCTGAACTGAACGATGCTACTTTCGGCATCCGTCAGGAGACCGTCTTCCCCAACATAGGCAGTGTGGCATCGGCGGCTTCTGCGGCCAACATGTCCACCACACAGCTCACCATCACCCGTGGCGGCTCTTATGCCATAGCCGTGCGCCATCCGGCATGGGCAGGCAAGGACTATCAGGTGCTGGTCAACGGTCAGGCTGTCAGTCAGACGGTGGAGCAGGGCAAAGCCAGCTATGTCACCATCAGCCGCACTTGGAGCGTGGGCGACCGGATCACCGTGTGGTTGCCGATGGAGCTACGCTATGAGGTGTGCCCCAACTATCCGGATTACATTGCCTTTAAGTACGGCCCCATCCTGTTGGGCGCTCAGACTACGGTCTCCACCGAGGCTGAGGCTGCACAGACGGGACTTGCCTATGAGAAACTGCAGAACGAGTATGGCGGTGCAGGCCGCATGGACCATGCGCCCGGCTCAATGGCCACGTCGAAGAATCTGCTTTCAGCACCACTGCTCATAGGCCAGCGTACCGATGTGCTGGGCCGCATTCAGCACGTGGTGACCGACGACAATTCGTTGCGCTTCACCATCGATGCCAGTCGTGAGGGAGTGGAAACCTATAAGTGGAAAACGCTCACGCTGCAACCCTTCTATCAGATTCATCATGGGCGCTACATGTGCTACTGGTATCAGCAGACTGCCGAGAACTTTGCCAATAGCGACATGGCGCAGACCGAGGCTGCCAACGAAGCCCTGCAGGCTCGCACGCTCGACTTTGTGGCTCCTGGCGAGCAGCAGAGTGAGGCTGGCCACGAATACAACTATTCATCCGATTCCAACAAGGGCTCTTACAATGGTGAGAGTTATCGTGATGCCCAGAAAGGTGGCTACGTGCAATACGCCCTCTACAACAATACTCAGGTGGGCGACAGCCTTTCGGTGATGTGTCGTTTCACCACCGCCGATAAGGGGCGCAAGGCTGTGCTCACGGTCGATGGCACGAAGATAGCCGACATCACCATTCCGTCCAGCTACAAGGGGGCCATCAACGGGTTCTATAATATAGAGTTCCCGATACCGGCCTCGTTGGTGAAGGATGCTCAAGGCGCGGTGAAGACGAAGTTTGTGGTGCGCCTCGCTGCTACGGCAGGCACGCTGAATCCAGGACTCTACTATCTGCGACTGCTGCGTGGCTATAACCCCACGGCCAATGCCTACCGCTTTCAGGCCAGCGACTGGACCACGGGCGATGCAGGCCGTATTCCGGCCAGTAGCATCACCTACGACACTGACCGCAATGTGATCAAGGCTAAGAGTGCAGGAAACAACAACATCGCCCTGATGCTGAAACATGAGCAGTGCGATTACGACATTGACATCAGTCAGAAGTTCTTGGTGGTGCGCGGACAGGGGCTGAAAGTCACTTCGGGTGCTTCTTACCTGTGGTGGCTGAACGGTGTGAATCGTGGCTCGCAGGTGTCGCCCAATGCCCAACAGACCGTGACCGTTGACGGCGCCCAGCAGCAGCTCATCGCCTGGGACATGTCGAAGAGCGGACTCTACGACAACTTCACCGGCACTCGTCCCAGTGTGTGCATGGGCCAGACCATCTTCGGTCTCACGTCGTCGAATGCCGATGGTTCATGCGAGATCTACGACATCAATTTTACAACGAGCGTAGATGACTATTTGGCCCAGCAGACTGGCATAGGTCAGTTGCACTACCAGCCCGGACGGGGGCAGGGCCGGACCTACACCCTCGGAGGCATACAGGTGGAACAGCCCTCAGCCGCTGCCCACGGAGTCTATATTCAGAACGGTCGAAAAGTGGTAAAGTAGTATGAAAAAGAGAGGGAATAAGGCTCATACCAGCCTTATACCCTCGTCAGAGATGGTGATGAGCCGTCGGCGATACAGGTCGCCGACGGCTTTTTTGTATGCTTTCTTCGATACCTTGAAGCGGTCGGCAATCAGTTCGGCAGGACTCTTGTCGCTCAGGTCGCAACGCCCGTCGTTCTCATACAGATAGCGCAGCAACACCTCGGCAAAGTCGAGCGTGTGCTGTCGCCCGGTAGGCTGCAGGGTCATGTCAATCTTTCCGTCCTGGCGCACGTGGTCGATATAGGCCGTCACGCGGTCGCCCGTGTGTAGCGGCTGGAAAATCTGGTTGCTGTAGAGTAGCCCTTGGTATTGGTTATCTACTATCACCTTGAAGCCCAGGTCCGTCTTCTGCCAGACCAGACAACTGACGGCATCGCCATGTTTTACGTTGAGCGTTGAACGTTGAACATTGAACGTGTGTCCGTCGTCGTTCGACGTTAAACGTTCAATGTTCAACGTCTTAATCCTTTTCTCCACCTTGGCCGTAGCCATCAGCCGGTGGCTCTCTTCATCCTCCATCACATATACGATGTAGCTGTGGCCTTGCTCCATGCGCTGTTTCTGTTCGCGGAACGGGCAGAACAGGTCTTTCATGGGGCCCCACTTCAGGAAGGCGCCATACTTGTTGGTCCATGCCACCTCTAAGTAGGCAAACTCGTTCACCTTTGCCAACGGCTGTTCCGTCGTGGCTACGATGCGCTCGTCCTGATCCAGATAGATGAACACATTCAGCTCGTCGCCCAGTCGCATCTGTGGCGTGCAGTATCGTTTGGGAAGCAGCACCTCGCCTTCGTCACCACCGTCTAAGTAGAGTCCGAAGTCCACGCGCTTCACAATCTTCAGTGTGTTATAGTCTCCGAGTTTCAGCATGTTTTAGTCCTCCGAATGAATGATAGGGTTCTCAAGTAATCCGTCGCGCATGTGAATCGTTCTGTCGGTGAGCGTGGCCAGTTCCTCATCGTGGGTGACGATGACGAACGTCTGTCCGAACTTGTCGCGCAGGTCGAAGAACAACTGGTGCAACTCCTGTTTGTTCTTCGTGTCGAGCGAGCCGCTGGGCTCGTCGGCCAGGATCACGGCAGGATTGTTCACCAGTGCGCGAGCCACGGCCACACGCTGTTTCTCGCCGCCGCTCAGCTCAGCCGGCTTGTGGCGGGCGCGGTCGGTGAGCCCCATAAACTGCAGCAGTTCCTCGGCCCGTGCCTTGGCCTCTTTGTTCGAGCGGCCTGCGATATAGGCCGGAATCATGATGTTCTCAATGGCAGTGAACTCAGGCAGCAGCTGATGGAATTGGAACACGAATCCCAGATGCCTGTTGCGGAAATCGCTCAGTTTGTTCTGCGAGAGGGTGGTGACGTCAATGTTGTCAACACGCACTGTTCCGCTGTCGGGCGCATCGAGCGTGCCGATAATCTGTAGCAGTGTGGTCTTGCCGGCACCGCTGGGGCCTACGATGCTCACCACCTCGCCTTTGTCTATGTGCAGGTCTATACCCTTGAGCACCTGTAGTGAGCCGAAGCTCTTCGTTATGTTTTCTATTTCAATCATTCTTCGATTCTCATTATTTTTCAGTTTCTATGTATCCAGTTGAGCAGCATGTCGTAGATACTGTTCTCCTCGTGGTGCTGTGCCTCGGTGAAGCTCATGCTGTCCTCCTTTTGTTCGCCATACTGGTCGGGGAAGATGATCATGAGGTTGGTGCCTGAGAAGTATTTCGTCAGTTCGTCGGGCAGGCGGTCGAGTGCGTTCTTATAGCTGATGGTACCCTTACGGGCGGTGACCACTACAAACAGATGATCCTTTTCTATGCCGGCAGCCAGCTGCGGCAGCTCGTTCCAGTGGGCCATGAACTGATATTCTCCGCGCACGCTGGGGTGCTCCTTATTGATGAACTGCTTGATGTGGTTAATCGATTCCTCGCGTCCGTGGAACAGTATGCGGCAGTCCAGTTGCTCGGCAAAACGGCACAGCCGTTCCAGCCATCGGTGGAAGCCGGGCTCCAGTTCGGCTCTCGAGGGCACAGCCACCTGAATCAGTCGTAGCGTGGAGAGCGGCTGTTCAAAACGAGTAAGGATAATCTGTCGGTTCAGTCCGTTGTAGAGGCTCTGAATGAATTCTCCCCAGAACTTCTGCGACACGTTCGTATGTACGTGCATGCCCATCACCACCTCGGTGCAGCCCGTCTCGCGGAAGGCATGCTTAATGCCGTTGGCTATGTTGGTAGCCAGTCTCACCTGTGTGCGCATTTGCACTTCGGCAGCACTGGCCTGTCGCTGGAGCTTCTCTAATAGTTGCAGTCCTTCCTCACGGGCCTGCATGCTGTTTTGGTCGTCATAGACCACGTTAAGTGCCACCAGCTCGCGGTTCAGCTTCTGATTGCGCATGAGCATGGCCAGATACACCAGTTGCGGAGCTATCTCAGGGTACTTCACGCACACCAGGATTTTCTCGTTGGCCGAGTTATGCTTGTGTTTCTGTTCCTCCTTGTGTCCATAGCCTTTGTTGCCCTCAAGGCTAATCTTGATGGCAGCTTTCTCCGTCATCAGTGTCGATACGATGCACGTCACCAGAATCATGATGACCACACCGTTCAGCATTTGGTTGTTCACCAGCGTCACGCCAGGTTCCGTCTCCAGTTTCATGCCCACCATGACCATAGCGATGGCACCGGCGGCATGGGCCGATGTGAGTCCGAACATCATGTGGCCCTCAGCTTTCGTCATGCGGAACATCAGGCTGGAGACGTATGCCGCCACAGCCTTTCCGAATGTGCCGAAGAAAGCGATGAGCAGCACAATCATCCACATCTGAGGACCTTCGCTCAGCGTACTGAGGTCGATGAGCATGCCCACACCTATGAGGAAATAAGGAATGAAGATGGCGTTGCCTATGAACTCAATCCTGTTCATCAGCGGCGACACTTTAGGGATATATCGGTTCAGAATCAGACCGGAGAAGAAGGCGCCGAAGATGCCCTCCAGTCCGATGGCAGCTGATAGCGAGGCACTCAAGAACATCACGGCCATGACAAAGATGTATTGCATCACCGCGTCGCTATAGCGCCGGAGGAAATAGCGCGTCAGCCGGGGAATAACGAACAGGCTGCCCACGATGAAGGTAGCCAGCTTCAGCACAAACAGCACCCAGAACAGCCAGCCGCTATCGTCGCTGAACGTAGCTGCCAGTCCGGCCAGCATCACCAGCGAGAGGAACAGTGAGATCATTGACGACCCCACACTGAGCATCACGCTCGAGTTGCGGTGCAGTCCGTATCGGCCCACGATGGGGTAGGCTATCAGCGTGTTCGAGGCCATGATGCAGCCCAGCAGGAACGATGCCTTGCCGCTATAGCCCAGTATTGTCAACGACATCACGTAGGTCAGGACGAGCGGCACCAGGCACGTCAGTAGCCCGAAGGTCACGAAGCGCCCATAGTTCTTCTTCACGCTCTCCATGTCCATCTCCAGACCAGCCAGGAACATGATGTAGTAGAGACCTACGCGCCCGAACAGTTCAAACGAGATGTCGCGTTCCAGCACGTTCAGTCCGTGTTCGCCCACCAGCACGCCTGCCAGCACCATGCCGATGATGTGCGGTATTCTCAGTTTGCTCATGATGATAGGAGCAAACAGAATAATCAGCAACACCACGAGGAAGATGTGCGTGGGGTCGCTGATGTGCAGGGATGGCAGGTATGATAATATTTCCGTCATTTCTGCTTGCAAAATTACGAAAAGTTGAGTGAAATGCAAAAGAAAAGCTTACTTTTCACAGATAATTTGTAACATTGCCCACAAATAAGATACAAATATGAAGCAAACGATGAGTGGGCCACTAAGATAGCAGAATAATAGTGTCAAACCAAAATTGACTTCTTCATTTTTCAATTTTCAATCTTCAATTTTCAATCTTCGAAGTTTTCAATTTCCCTTGACATATATTGTGCTTTATGCTGTTTTGGCAAGAATATTTGTCAAAAATAGTGATTTGTCGGGTTTTCTTTGTATTTTTGCAGCCAAAAGTAAGTAAAACCCAAAAGAAAGTAACAAAATGAAAGTAGCTATTGTTGGTGCAAGCGGTGCCGTAGGACAAGAGTTCCTCCGCATCCTGGCCGAGAGAAATTTCCCCATGGACGAGTTGGTGTTGTTCGGTTCAGAGCGTTCAGCCGGACGAAAATATAACTTCAAAGGCAAGGACATCGAAGTGAAACTGCTCAAGCATGGCGACGACTTCAAGGGCATCGACATCGCCTTCACCAGCGCCGGAGCAGGCACCTCGAAGGAGTTTGCCGAAGACATCACGCGCTATGGTGCCGTGATGATCGACAACTCCAGCGCTTTCCGCATGGACGACGATGTGCCCCTGGTTGTACCCGAGTGCAATGCTCAGGATGCCCTCAACCGTCCGCGCGGCATCATTGCCAATCCCAACTGCACCACCATCATGATGGTCGTGGTGCTGCAGCCGCTCGAACAGCTCAGCCACATCAAGCGCATCCACGTGTCGAGCTATCAGAGCGCCAGCGGAGCCGGAGCAGCTGCGATGGCCGAACTGGAGCAGCAGTACAAGGAGATAGTGGAGACTGGCGAGGTGAAGACCATTAAGAAGTTCCCCCACCAGCTGGCTTACAACGTGATACCTCAGATTGACGTGTTCCAGCCCAATGGCTACACCAAGGAGGAGATGAAGATGTATAACGAGACGCGCAAGATCATGCACACCGATGCCCGCTGTTCGGCCATGTGCGTGCGTGTGAGCTCGCTGCGCAGCCACTCTGAGAGCGTATGGATTGAGACCGAGCAGCCCATCAGTGTCGAGGCTGCCCAGCAGGCCATCGCCCAGGCTCCCGGCTGCACACTCGTAGATGATCCCGCCACCCTCACTTACCCCATGCCGAAGGACACTGCCGGCAAGGACGATGTCTTCGTGGGTCGTGTGCGCAAAGACCTGGCCGACGACAACGGCCTCACTTTCTGGCTCTCAGGCGATCAGATTCGCAAGGGTGCCGCCCTCAATGCCGTCCAGATAGCCGAATATCTGGTGCAAAAGAGAGACTTGCCATGCTTTGCATGAACAAGTCCGAGTGCAGCAAGATATCGACCGAAGGTCAATATCTGGTGCAAGAGAGAGACTTGCCATGCTTCGCATGAATTCATGAAGAAAATACGAGAAACTGGAAGCTACATAGCCAATGTAGCTTCCAGTTTCTCTTCTAAGGTGTTTTTGTTCGCTGGAGGAAGTGGATTCAGCTGTCTTCTTCACTAAGTCGGAAGCCGATGTAGCCAGCATCTTTATAGTTGTTCCACACAGCCAAAATTGTGACCTTGTCGGTCTGTGGTGAATAGAACAATGTTATCTGGCGGATAGGTAGTTTCCGTATTTCGCATCCTCCGCATCAAGTTCGCGTTCCGCACTCTCCAGCCACTCAATCTCAAAAGCCATATTTGTCGCGGATTGTGTCAAAAACAGCCTGATTGGATACGTTCCTCTCCTCGCCAGCCTCTGCATGCCGAACTCGTTCCATGAGCAACCGCTGCATCTCCTCGGCACTGCGTGCATTAGGCGAAGGATTGTATGGCAACTCCATGTCCTCGATGGCATTGTTGATGATTGCTTCGAGCCAACGGTCTATCACGTTTACGTCCTTAAACGATGGGTTGATCTTTCTTAACCGTGCTTCGTCTATTTTAACAGTTCTCACACACATGACTTTATCTTTTATATTCAGTTGCAAAAGTAACTGTTTTTTAGTTGCAGACCAAATATTTCTGCCTTTTTTCTTTTCTGTCTGAACAATATATCATTTGACTTTCGCAAGTTTCACTTGCCTGTTGGAGTTTAGAAGTTTAGGATTTTGGGAGTTTAGACGATGGACTGATGGCGGCACCCATCCAATGCCAATACCGACAGCAAGACTAACGTCTAAACTCCTAAACTCCTCAGACATGCGAAAATTTGAATTAATATATAATAAGGTGGAGCGTTTCATCCAGTCTCAGGGAGTAAACCGTTTGCTTTCTCGGGGTGATTTAGGCTATTTCAGAATAAGCAGCTGCAGCGGATTATATAATCGGCTATAGCGGACTATATAATCCGCTGCAGCTGCTTATACTCATTCATCCTAAACAATCCCTTCATTCATTCCGATTCTCCCTCTGATTTTGGGCCTCTCCTCCTGCGATACAGGCTGAATCAGCGAGGCTCGTCCTGCTTTCATTTTCTCGTCATTTCCTCGTCATATTGTCATTTTGTGACGCATTTATTTTGTTCTTTCGTTTGAAAAGTGTAATTTTGTGGCATCAAATCTCATTGAAAAGTGTAGTTTTTGGTGACCGAAATCGTTTGAAAAGTGTAAATTGCTATGCTGTACAGAAAGATAACATCCTACATAGAAGACTATTTAAAGTCGGGTACTGACAAGATTCTGATATTGGAAGGAGCACGTCAGATCGGAAAGTCGTTCAGCGTTCGTGAGGTGGGACAACGGCTCTATCAGAATTTCATTGAAATCAACTTTGTCGAGGACGACGAGGGCAGACAACTGTTTAAGAATGTCCACACGAAAGAGGATTTCTACTTGACACTCAGCATGGTTGCCGGCAACCGCTTGTCGAATCGTGAAGACACGTTAGTGTTTCTGGATGAAATTCAGCACTACCCACAGTATCTCACCATGCTGAAGTTTCTGCGCGAAGACGGTCGTTACCGCTACATTGCCAGCGGCAGTCTGTTGGGAGTCACGTTGCAAGACACCACTTCTATTCCCGTTGGCAGTATTCTTCGCAAGGAAATGTTCCAGCTCGATTTCGAGGAGTTTCTTATTGCCAATGGCTTCGGCACAGAGGCCATTGCCATGTTGCGGCAGTCATACGAGGCTCGGCAGAGTCTGACAGAGGAGTACCATAATCATGTGATGGACTTGTTCCGCCGTTATCTGTTGGTGGGAGGGATGCCCGATGCCGTTAACACATACCTTGACACTCATAACATAGTTCGAGTGCGCGAGGTGCAGGACGGCATCCGAAGCCTGTATGCCGACGATGCTTCGAAATATGAAAAGGAGCGCAGCAAGAAACTGCTCATACGTCGTATCTACGAGATGATACCGTCTCAGATGGAGAACAAGAAAAAGCGTGTCGTTGCTCACGACATACGTGGAAAGGAGGGGGACCGCTTTGCCCAGTATCAGGAAGAATTCGAATATCTTATCTCGTCAGGTATCGCTTTGGCTGTTCATGCCATTTCGAATCCCCATTTTCCCTTGAGTGAGTCACTGCAGAAGAATCTGTTGAAACTCTATATGAACGATGTGGGGCTGCTTACGGGATTGCTCTATCACAACAACATCCGTCCTGTGCTTGACGATGAGTGCAGTGTCAACCTCGGAAGCGTATATGAGAGCGTAGTAGCTCAAGAGCTTCGTGCTCATGGTCACAAGCTGTTCTACTATGACAACCGCAAGCATGGAGAGGTAGATTATCTGATTGATGACCACACGCTGATGACGGCTCATCCATTAGAGGTGAAGTCGGGCAAGGACTATAAAGTGCATAGTGCACTGAATAATCTTTTAGCTAATTCCGATTACAACATTCTTGCTGGAACTGTCATTTCAAATGAGCGGAAAGTCTGGCAGGAAGGTAAGGTCACCTATATGCCAGTCTATTTCGTAATGTTCATGGAAGTCGATTCGCCACAGGTCGATGAGTCGGAATACATCTTCTGATAGAGCTCGTTCCGTTATAGTAGGTGGTTAATACCTTTTCACAAGCCTTGTGAAAAGAAGAATCTATAATCGAGTAATGCAATAACTTCTGTTTGCCATAGCAATTAGGCAAACAGAAGTTATGCGTTTTACACAAATCACTTCCTCATCAGCTTGACGTACCAATCTTCGTCAGGATGGAATCCGAAGAAGGCTTTTCCGTCACCACCTAAATTCCAAGGACTCATCACCTCGAAGGACTTCAAGGGAAGAAGATTAAACATTACGAGGCTGTGTGGTGCTGAATGTTCATCATCGTTTTTCTTTCCTTTTTAGGTTTTATGCCATCTCCAATTCCTCTTGAAGAATGGAGATGTGCAGACAGTCTTCTATCTTTGACATGGTTTCGAGAGAAAGATTCTCCTGACCTTTCAGAACCTTTGAAACATACTGTTGACTACAGCCCATTTGTTCAGCCAACTGCTTTTGGGTCAATCCCAGTTCATCCATCTTCTCAAGCATTTTCACGGCGATGCGCTGAGAGTGGCGCAACCACGAATTGTTCCGCATTCTCCATTCAGCTTGCTCCCTCCATTTTGAAGGAGTCGGTGACTGATGTTCCTTCAGTCGTGCTACTACATCTTTCATATATACCTCCTTTCTATATCAAATTAATTCACTCATATAATCATCAAAGGAATCCTTATCAACGATATTGTTAGTCAATAGATGGGAGCGCACTTTCTCCATCTTAGCCAACTCATGAAGCGTATGTTCTCGCTCTTGCATGGTTCGTGTGAGCTTAATCGTACCACCTGTAATAACATAGATTCCAGGTTCCAGTTTGATTGCGTATATTCTTAACCATGAAGCATGCCTGGAACAATCCTTTAGCCGAGCCTTTTCCTTTCCAAGCAACACATCAGCGAAACGACTATTCTCTAAAGGTCTGAATAGTTTGTCCAAGTCCGCCTCTGGCGAGATGTCCATAATCAGACATTGTAGTCTTTCGCTATCTTCTATGGTATCGTAAATGGCTTCATTAACGTCCGTAATTTTGAAATACGACATCAAATCTGCCATATTCTCCTTAAAGAATTGGTAAAGCCATGCCACATCATTCCACTGCTCAAAAAGCATGTAGAGCGCATTATCTGTGCAATCATCATACCTGACTGCCCAGAGCCTTCCATCCTCAGTTATGCTATCATAAGTCATAATCACTTGCTTTTGGGGACAAAGTTAAGCAATTTATTCGAATTATACAACTTTTAGGTTGTTTTTCTTTGTTATTACTCTATTTTTCGTTATCTTTGCAGCGTGTCAGGGGAGAAGCGAAAAAAATTGCGTTACCCCGTCAACTAGTTGTTTGGGAATGAATTCCGATTACAATATTATTACTGGAACTGTCATATTAATTATGAAGTCGCTACAAACGACCGAATAAAGTAGAATGACTCTATAAGCTTTACAACTATATACAAAAGCAAGTAGGCCGCGCCAGTATTGTTGACAATGGTAAGAGCCAGACTCCGACGGTTACACCATCAGTGAGTGTAGCTAATAGCTGGAAAACAATGAAACTGAAATAATGAATATGCTATTAGACCAAGGAAACAAGCCACTTGATGTAGGCATCGGTAACATTAGAAATCTCTCCCTTGTCATAAATAGTGAGGAGAGTGATTTCCATGTTCCCTGTGTCAGATGTAACAATATTATAGGTAAGAACACGAGAGCCTCCACTTTTTCCTTTACCTTTGGAAGCAATAGCCATACGCACTTTACGGATATTGTGTCCAAGTTCAGTACCCTGCATAGGATTATCCGCTAATTCTTTTTTAAAGGTCCTAAAGTCATCCTTCATAGAAGGGTACTTTTTTGCAAGACGTTTGAAATGGCGTTTAAATTCGTCAGAAAGGACTATCTCAACAGTCATAGAGTTTATTCCATTTCAAGTTCTTTCATAAAATCGTCTGCCGACTGCAATTTCCTGCCTGTACGCTTAGCCTCTTTCAACTCATCGAGTGCCCGTGTCAGCGTTTCCTTGACGAACTGCTGCTGTTCAAGGGTTTTACGATCTGCTTCAGCCTTGGATTTCATGACGGTAGTCGCTGCCACGCCTTTCAAAAGCCCAATAGCGCGACGAACGGTCTGCGTAGGTGCTCCTTCGTGTAATGTTACTAATATCTGTGTCATAACTATATTGATGTTGTTACGTTGGCAAAGATACAACTTATTTATGATATTCACAAATTAATAAAATAAAATGACTATGAAAAAAAAGAATGTTTAGAGCTTTGACCGTAATAAAAGAATGAATACTCAGGAAAAACTTACTTAATTATACCTACTTTTGGCGATTGCCTATATTATTAATAATGTGTATTTTTGCAGCCGAAATTAATAATACACATTATTTATAAAATCAAAAAAGAATGACAAGAATTTCTACTCTTTTGATAGCGCTCATGGCGCTATTGGCAATCCCCGTAAATGCCGAGGACGTGTTGTTCGACTTCCAGAACAATAACGGCAACTGGCCCGTGGGTGAGGGCGCTAACTTTGCTGACGGCAACATTACAACATTGACGTGGCAGAACGTGACTTTAACCGCCATTCAGGGCGAGTCGGCTAATCCTCCGCGACTCATGACTAACGCTTCGCGCGGCACCTGCCTTTGGCTCTACAAGAACACGAGCATCAAGCTCGGTGCTCCGGAGGGCAAGGCTATCACGAAGATTGCAGTGACCATGCAATCGGGCAGCTTCGACCTGACTCCCAGCACTGGCACTATGACTGAAGACGTGTGGGCAGGCAATGCCTCGGAGGTGACGTTCGGCCCTAATGCCAACAGCACGCGCTACGTGTGGGCCATGACGGTGACACTGGCCGACGAGAACAATGAGACGGTGAAGCCCGTAGCCGCCGTTGAGGTGGATGACATTGCTACCTTTAATGCGCTGGAGGCTGGCACGCTGGCTAAGCTGAAGTTGACGAATGCCCGCGTAAACGGCTTCTATGACCTGCGCGGTGCCAACTATGTAGAGGATGCTTCGGGTGCCGTGGCCATCAAGGGCATCACGCTCACTGCTGGAACGGCACTGAATGGCTATGTGATTGGAACGAAGTCTGACGACGGCTCGTATGATATGGACGGCGAAATCAAAGAGTACTCGCTCACTGCCGACGAATCCACAACTTTCAAGGCTACCTCGGTTACTTTGTCGGGCAGCGTGATGGCTGTCAGTGCTGTAGGCACTCAGGCCAACTATGGCAAGCTGATCACCGTGGAGAACGTTGCCGTCACGGGCAGTGGTCAGAACAAGACGTTGACCGATGCTTCTGGCAATACCATCAAGGCACGCGACCTGATGGGCGTGCTGCCTGCCGACTTTGCTTGGCCGGAAAAAGCCAGCAAGCTGACGGGCATCTTGGTCTATAATGTGACGGGCTGGTTCCTCATGCCCATCTCTGCCGATGCAATCGTGGCTGCTGGTACACAGCCTACCACGGTCACCTTCGATTTCACCAGTCCGACCATCCGTGAGAACATAGGTGAAGCTATGACTGATACTAAGGGTTATATCTATAATGAGACCTTCACTGCCGACAACGTCACGCTGCAGATTACGGCTGGCTCCGCTCCTTCCAGAATATATGTGGATAGCAATCGCGGACAGAACCTCGTCACTTATAAGGACTATACCACGCTGACCTTCAAGGCTCCAGAGGGCTATGCCATTACGAAGATAGAGTTTGCTGCCGCTGGTAACAGCAACATTAACAACTTCACGGCTTCTGCCGGAACAATCGAAGGCATGACCTGGACGGGTGATGCTGAGGGCGTTCGCTTCGCTCAGGGCGGTACTTCTTATCTGGCCAACGCTGTGGTGATCCTTGCAGCCAAGAATGAAACTACAACAACGCTGCCCGCTATCGGCTATGCCGAGTGTGCCAACATCGCTGCCTTCAATGCGCTGGATGCAGGCTCTTACGCCAAGGTGACACTGACCGATGCTGAGGTCATCGGTAAGTCGGCTGATGGTTACTCTACGGTATGGATTCAGGATGCTACCGGTGGATGCTGGATTCAGTACACCTCACTGAACGGTCAGCTGAACGAACTGACCAAGATCAACGGTACGGTCTATGTGGTGAAGCGCCTTACCAGCGGTAATCCTCAGATGAAGGAAGCTGAAGACACACCGAAGAGCGAGATTGCTGCAACTGCAATCAGCAACTATACGACTGTAGAGGGTACACTTGCTGAAGTGAACGTAGCAGCCAACCTGAACAAGGTGGTGAAGCTGACGGGTACCACAATCGAGGAGACATCTGCCAGCGCAGGTAAGCTGACGCAGGGTGAGTCAACAATTGACTTGAACAACGGTACTGCAACGGCCAACCAGCAGCTGTACAAGATTGCTGATTGGGAAAAGGACAAGAAACTGGAGAACGTCACCATCGTAGCCATCCTCGTGGCTAAGTCGGCTACTGTGAACCAGCTGCTCCCCATCTCTGTGAAGGTGGAAGAGGTGACAGGCATCGCTTCTGTTGCAGAGAACCGCAATGAGAAGGCAGACATCTTCAACGTGCAGGGCGTTCGCCTGAACAAGGTGCAGAAGGGTATCAATATTGTGAATGGTAAGAAGGTGTTCGTGAAGTAATCGTAACTTCATACTGAGGTAAAAGAAAGAAATGGTGTCAGGGCTGTAGGCTCTGGCACCATTTCTTTCTTTTACCTCAGACTGACAAAGCGTGTCGTTCTGCTATTTCTGGAGATACTTTCGTCCGCCCTTGATGATAAGTCCGCGTTGTGGCTTACCGTAGAGGCGACGGCCTTGCAGGTCGTAACAGCGCTCAGCTGCAGTAGCATCCTGATGCAGCTCGCTGATGCCGCTCAGGTCGAGCTTGGTGATTCGGGCACTGGCCCAGCTGTCGGCATAGCCCACGAACTTAGTGCAGGGAATGGTGGTCGATACGATGCAGTCGAGCTGTTGGTTCTGGGGGAGCGTGAACGTGGTCTGCCCCTCGTCCATCCATCCGCTCCAAATGGTCATGCCCTCTTCCTTGTTCGTCTCGATGTTGTAGGACATCATGTAGAGATAGCGGTGCTCACCTTCCACCTGATTGCTGCCGCCCATAGCGTATGCCGAGGCAGGCTCCTGAAACTCTGCTGACGATACGGGCTGCTCGGCATTGCACACCCAGCCAAGCCGTGTCTTGCTGCCATTGTGCTCCACGGCGATGAGCCAGTCCATAGGGTAGGCGTGGCCGTTGCGACTGAAGAACTGATCGGCATGGCAGGTGAGTGTCTTGCCGTCAGCCGAGAGAGTGGCTTTGAAGTTGATGTAGTCCCAACTGGAACTCATGATGCCGCCTTCGCCTTCAACACCTACAGGACTGGCAATGAGCTGCCAGTCGCCTGAGAGCGCATCCTGAGCCTGCATAGAGGAGGGGAGGGCAGAAAAACCGAAGCCGACAAGAGCAGTCAGCATGAAAAACCTCGCACGGAGGGAATCGATAATAGTGATCATTGTTTTGTATGATAGTATTTAAAAAAATGTGTAATCAGAATGTGCAGCCTATGGCAATAGTGCCCGATGTGCGGTCGCATCCGTCGCTATAGCTGTTGGTCTCGTTGGCCTTGCGATGGCTGAGGCTCAGTCGGGCATGTGTCATGATGGCTGTTCCGGGGAATCGGAAGTTGTACTTCACTTGTCCCCCCACCATATACTGTGCCGACGTGAGGTACTGGTATTCGCGGTAGAGATAGGCTTCCATCGAGGGGGGCGGCAGCTGTTTCGTGCTGGGCTTGGTAAAGATGAGGTCTTCGTAGGGCTTGCCTTCGCCCTGACCGAATGAGCCTTTCAGCGCAAATGACCACCAACCGTGACGGGTGGTCAGCGTATAGGCCACACTTCCGAACAGCTCGAAGTTCTGCAGATGCTGACTGCGATAGTAGGGATAGGCATAGGCCGTTTGCTTGCGCTCCGCCGAATTGATGCCAGCCTGAATGGTCCAGGTGGGCAGTCCGTCAATGATGAGCCCGTGTGCCTCCCTGCCGTTGCGGATGCCCGTCTGCAAAGTATAGGCAAAAGAGTAGTTGGTCCACAGCTTGTTGGCCATCTTCACCGGGGCGAAGTACTCGTAGTTGGTGGCTCCCTGTTCGTTCTTCGTCTCGTGATAGGTGTTGGCATGATTGACGAGATTCTCTGTCTCGAAGGCGAGGTCTATGTGATGCATCGTGCGCTCCATTCGGTGACTGAGCCGGGCAGTGAAAATGAATGCGTCGGAAGCGTGGTCGGTATAGGTGATGGTGAAGGGCGACTTCCGTCCGTAGTAGCCCGTCCGGTGGGCGTAGGTTGCTTCGCCGAACAGCTGAGTGCGTGCATCGAATCGCAGTCCTAACTGTGCGCTCCCACCGTGATAGTTGTTCACTAACGGCATTTCGCGGCTCTTGTCGGTATAGCCGTCGTTGCCAAACTGTTCCACATAGCCCGTGAAGTTGGCATAGTCGATGAGCGACTTATAGACCTTGTCGCTCGTGCCCACGGTGCTGAAGCTGACACTTTCGGTCTTCCGGCGATACATGTAGTTGGCACCGATGCCGCCCCATCGGCCTAATGGAAAATACACTCCGGCACGTACTTTCAGGTCCATCAGCTTGTTCTGATGGCGCAGGTCCTTGTATTTGGCATAGTCGGCAGCCGTATAATCCACGCTGGCTCCGATGGCAATGCCGCGATAAATGTCGGTGCCGAAGCTGCCCGTGAGGTGATAGGTGTTGCGATGCTTGCGTCCAAGATTGGTGAGCGAGTCCTCTACAATATCGAAGGGCAGGTGATAAGTGTCAATGAAGCCCGAGCCGGCCATGTCGTTGCCCGAGAAGTTGTCGTAGCTCATGTGTCCGTAGAGCACGGTGCGCTTGCTGATGCGGTAGAAGGATTCAATGGCTCCGTTGAACTGTAGCACGCTGGGTGCTCCGTCATAGTCGGTGAATCCCCCCTTTTCGCCAGTGAGTGACAGCTCGGCCTGGGCGTAGCTCTTCGTAGCATAGCGTGACAGCGCAGCCGCATTATGGCTGGCGAACCACGGGTCGGCCTGCTTCACAAACTGGTAGTCATGCAGCAGTAAGGAGTCTTGGGCATGGCTCTGCAAGGCCAGTGCCGCACAAGCTGAGATTAATATTAGTTTCTTAAAGAGCATTTCTGGCGTTCGTGAAAATCGTTGGTTGAATTGTTCGTGTCCATATATACGATGTGGGCTCCGTTCTTGATGGAGGTCTCCGCATCAATGCCGCTCGGATCGGTCGAGGCATCTACGCCCAGCGCGTAGCCATAGACCAGCTTGCCCTCGTTCTCGGGCATCTGTTCGGTGCTTGTCTTATCCACGTTGCGATACACCGTGTGACCGTGCTGATTGGTCAGCTCTACGCTGCCGGCATCGATCACGGGTGTGAGGCGCTTCATGTTGGTGCTTTTATAACTGGCGGCAAACACCTCCACACCGTCCAGCACCCAGTCGCAGGGCACCTTCAGCACCTTGTTGATGTCGGTCTGTGCGCTGCTTGGAATATAGGTCAGGTTGTTCACATCAGTTGCATAGGCCGTGGGCGTAGTTCCCTGCGTCTGGAACAGAAAGACTGCTGGCGAGGTGAGACTGAGTGCCCAGGCATTCGAGACTCCTATCTTCACAGCCTTCAAATAGTGCGAGGGCGGTATCACGCTGGCCGGAGTAGGGTAGTAGCTGGCATTGGTGTAGCCTACCTCGGGGTCGTACATGCAGTAGTAGTCAGGATTGGCGTAGTTCACCGAGTTGGGATAGGTCAGCGTGTTGTCGATGGCACCGTGACAGTTGATGACCACCTGCTGGTAAGGCTCGATGGTCAGTGTGTTCGGGAAGTACCAGATGCCGTCGATGGCGGGAATATAGTTCTCGGCCTCGTATGTCAGCTGTCCGCTCTTGTCGTACCACTTGTTGTTGGCCTGACTATTATAAGGCGAGCAGAAGCCTATGCACAGGTTGTCGAACTGTGCAGTCTGGGGGGAGTTGTTGTAGAGGATGATGCACTTGTCTGCCTGAAACACCTTGCCGTCGTCCTTCATGGTGCCACCGTTGTAAATCTCCTTAATTACGAGCTGACTCACACGCGAGAGGGCCATCCTCACGTTCGCGGTCGTAGTAGCCTCCTCGCCCCGAACAATAATCTGTCCAGACGTGCCGTGGGCTATCAATAGCTTGTTAGTCCCCGTCTTGATAGTGGCCGATGCGCTGGCTACATACACACCGGCAGGCACCTTGAAGTGTGCCATGCCCTTGGCATCGGTCGTGTCGGTGAGCGCTGTCACCGTGTAGCTGCCTGTGCTTCTCAGCTCTACTGGCAGCGGCTCGAGACTGTAGTCGGCATCGGCCTGTGTCGTGAGGGCAATCGTGAGGTCGAAGAGCTCAGTGCTCTCCTCATAGTCGGTCTTGCAGGCCGTCAGGAGCATTGCGCCCAGTAATAATAAAAATAGGTGTGGCTTTTTCTTCATATCGTTACATTGGGGGGTGTCTTGTTGATTCTGTCAGAGCTTCAGCCGCAGCGACAGACCATAGTAGAAGCTGGGAATATAGCTGCTGCCGAAGAGCGATGTGTCAAGATTGGTCTGCGAGGCATGCACCTTCTTCATGTTTCTGAAGAAGTTGTTGGCATAGAACGACACGCTCACATGGTCGCCTATCTCCTTCGTCACGCTCAGATTGGCTGAGTAGTAGGCCGACAGGCGATTGGGATTCATCGTGTAGGGATAGTTCGAGCGCACCACCAGCTTGGCCAGGTCGCTGTAGAGTGTCGGGTCGTTGTCCTTGGCCCAGAGGAACTTCTCGGCAAAGGGAATGAGCTCACCGGGCTGCTCCCACGTGCTGTAATATTCGGGATAGACCACCAGATACTTGTCGGTGGACGTGCCGTCGTAGGGTTGTCCTGTATAGCCGTCGCCCTTGTCGGCCATATAGCCGCGTGGGCCTGTGCTCAGTTCGCTCAGCGGTCGGCGATAGCTGTAGAGCGTGCTCTCTATTCTGAGCGACACAATCATCCTGATTTTCGGGATGTGCGTAGTGAACGTGGCATTCAGGTTGAGCTGTTTCGACAGCGCTCCATTGGCTATCGAACTTGTGGCATCGGCCCTGGAGCCTGCACTCGTGGCATTGCTGCCCCGGTAGTAGCCCACATACTGGTAGAGCTCCCTGTTGGTCATGGTCGAGGTCACGCCTGTGGGGATGTCGGCAAAGAGCAGTTCGTCAGTACCTTTGTAGAGCGTGTAGTTGCCGTCTATTCGGATGGTGGTCAGGATGGGTTTGATTTGTGTGAAGTCAATCATCCATTCCAGTCCGTAGCGGTGGATGGGCTGCTGCGAGTTTACGTAGATGGCATCTACCGCATACGTCTTGCGCGGGGTGTAGCCGATGGGCTGCGGTGCCAGGCTTCCGGCGGCATCGCTCATGCTCACCACACCGCTCTGCTGGTCTATGCTGAAGCGGCGGTCGTCAACAGGGATGCTGATGCCTCGGTCGGCCAGACGGTTCACGAGATTGTTGAGCGAGTCAACCGATGTGTAGTGATAGGTGAACGGCGTGTAAAGATTCTGCGACATGTAGCTGCGGTTGGTGCGGTGATAGAAGCCCGATAGTGAGATGCGCGTGCCGAGGATGTTGGTCTCTAATCCCACATCCACCTGTTGCGTGTGCTGCCAGCGTAGGTCGGGATTGTAGCGTGCCGTTGAGGGCAGCGTGTAGTAGGCGCGATACGACTTGTTCGTGGCGTCGCTCGTTGAGGCGAAAGCCATCAGGTCGGTATAGGATGGGGCAGGGTAGAGCACCTGAAATGAGGGCAGCTTCACGCTCTTGCCCCAGCCGGCATGCAGTTCCAGGTCTCTCATCCAGCGTTGGCGCATGTTGCGCCAGAACACGTAGCGCGCATTGATGCGGGGCGACAGGCTGTTCACGTTGCCGTAGGCCGACCCTCCGATGAGTGTCAGGTCGTCGCGCAGACCGGCAGTCAGCTCAAAGGTGGAGTGCTTCGTGGTGGGCACCGTCACCTTCTCTTCCACGTAGAAGGCCGTGTTGTGCATCGTGGGCAGTTCGTCGTAGCGGTATTCGCGCCAGGTGGGTGCATAGCGCATGTCCTCATAGTAGAGTCCGCGTCCGTTGTTGCGAGTGGCCTGATACTGCACGCCCACCGTCAGGCGGTTGGCCACCTTGTTGAAGCGGTGGGTCCAGTCGGCCTTCAGTTTCAGCGCCCACGACAGCGGCTTCGAGTCGCTGTAGGCCCGCTGATACCAGTAGCCCGTAGGGCTGAGCACGATGGGAGCCGAGGGATTGGCATCGTAGTCCTCGGCCATGAAGTAGCCCCACTGTTGTGAGTGAATGTAGGACAGCGTAGCCGCACTGTTCGTGTTGGTATAGTTCTCGTTTCGGCGGTCGGAGCTGGCAAGCGAAGCGCTCATCTGCACGTTGGTGAGCCACGGCTTGTTCAGCAGCCAGTTCAGCTCCATGTTGGCGCGCAGGGTATTGTCGCGTGCTTTCGCGTAGTTGTCGAGCATCTGGTCAGGGTCTGCCTTCGAGTTATAGCCGCCCACGTTGCCCGTCACGCCGAGGTTCAGTATGAGCGGTGTGCTCTCCTTCATGAAGGTGTTCATGTAGTGCAGCGACAGCACGTTGCGCTGATAGGCCGTATGGGGCGATACCGCATTCGAGAACGAACGGGCATGCTCCACCGAGGCATTCAGCACACCGGCCTTCGCTCCGAGGTCGAAGCCCTTGTTCACGGCTACCAGTCGCGTGTGCTGGTTGATCTTTCCTTCCACGATAAACGGTGACTTGCCCTTGCGCGTGTTCACCTTCACCACGCCGTTCGACAAATCACCGTATTCCACCGACGGTATGCCCGTCACAATCTCCACACTCTCCACATTCGAGGCGCTCAGCGTGCGCGTCGAGGCACCCATCGTCTCGTCGGTCATCGCGTTGTTGTCCATTCGCATACCGTCTATCTCGATGGCCGTGCCAAACGAGGCGTTACCCTTCTCCTGGCTGCCACTGCGCAGGGCCAGGCGGTTGTCGTTCATGAGCGACGGGTTCACGGTCTTGCCGCCGGGCAGCAGCGTGGCTATGTCGCTGATGTTCAGGATCTGCTGGTTGTCCAGTGTCTGTCGGTCTATGGTGTAGCTCGTGGTGGCTTCGTCTTGTTTGCGCCGTGCCACCACGGTCACCTCCTTCAGCTTCAGGTTCTCGGGCTTCAGCCGCAGGCGCATGTCGATCACGTTGCGGTGCAGCTCCATCGGGAAACTGCGCTTCTGGTAGCCCAGACACTGCACGGTGAGGGTCGATTTGCCCTGCGGCACATTGTTGATGTGGAACTCTCCCTTGTCGTCGGTCACTGCCCACTGACCGCTCTCGGCGAGCAGGATTGAGGCAAACTCGATGGGCTTCTCCGTATCGGCATCGAATACGCGACCGGCTAGCCTGAGCAGCTGTGCCTGCAGGCTGGCGGCCATGCATAGCATAGGCAACAATAATATAATACGCGCGTTACGCATGTGAACATTAATCATTTGATGGCGCAAAGTTACATCTTTTCTGCTGAATTCTGCAATTCTGCCCGAAATGAATTGCCATCACGCTTCCCAAAATCATCATTAGTAGGTATTATACGCTTAAAATCATTGAAAGATGGGATTATTTTAGTACATTTGCACGCAAGAATTCAGTAATTATTTGATATTAAGCATGAAAAGAAAGATTCTTTTATTCTCGTTGCTGGCGGCAGTCGTATGCACGTCGGCTCAAACACCCCTTCCGCAAGATCCGGAGGTGCGCACAGGCAAGTTGAAGAACGGACTGACCTACTATATCCGTCACAATGCCAAGGAACCCGGACTGGCCGATTTCTATATTGCCCAGCGCGTGGGCTCCATCCAGGAGGAGCCACGGCAGCGCGGACTGGCTCACTTCCTGGAGCACATGGCCTTCAACGGCACGAAGAACTTCCCCGGCAAAGGCAAGCGACTGGGCATCGTGCCTTGGTGCGAGACCATCGGCGTGAAGTTTGGTGCCAACCTCAATGCCTACACCTCCATCGACCAGACCGTCTATCACATCGGATCGGCCCCGCTCAAGCGCGAGGGCATTCTCGATTCCTGTCTGCTTGTGCTCCACGACTGGAGCCACTACCTGCTGCTCGAGGATGCCGAGATAGACAAGGAGCGCGGCGTGATTCACGAGGAGTGGCGCACGCGACGGGCAGGCCGTGCCGTTCAGCGGCTCATGGAGCAGGCCATGCCCAAGGTCTATGCCGGCACCAAGTATGAGGACTGCATGCCCATTGGCTCGATGGACATTGTCGATAACTTCCCCTATCAGGACCTGCGCGACTATTATAATAAGTGGTATCGCCCCGACCTGCAGGCTGTCGTAGTGGTGGGCGATGTCGATGTGGACAAGGTGGAGAAGAAGATCAAGAAGATGTTCTCGCCCATCCCCCTGCCCAAGAATCGTGCCGAGCGTGTGTATTATCCCGTGAACGACAACGAGAAGATGATTGTCGATATAGAGAAGGATTCCGAACAGCCCATCGTGCTCTGCCATCTTTATATGAAGCGTGAGGCTACGCCCGATGATCAGAAGAACACCGAGGACTATCTGCGCGGCGACTATATCGACGGGCTCATCGGTTGGATGCTGAACGATCGCCTCTCCGAGCTGAAACAGCAGGCAGTGCCTCCGTTCCAGAGTGCTACAGCACGTGCTTCCAGCTTCTTTATCAGTCGCACGAAGGATGCCTTCTCGCTCAGTGTGAGCTGTAAGCAGGAGAGCATCTTGGGCGGACTCATGACAGCTGTGGCAGCCTGTGAGCAGGCCCGACAGCAGGGCTTCACCAAGGAAGAACTGGACCGAGCCAAGCTGTTCCGCCTGAACCACAACGAGCGCAAGTTCAATGAGCGCCACGACCGCACCAACTCCAAGCTCGTGAGCCTCTGTGTCAACCATTTCCTCACGGGCGAGCCGCTCATCTCTATCGACAAGCAGTGGGAACTCACGCAAAAGTTCAATCGCGAGGTGACGCTCTCAGAGGTAAACCGTGCTGTCCGCGAACTCATCACCGACCAGAATCAGGTGGTCATCATGTATGCACCCGATAAGGAGACAGTTGCCCTGCCCAGCGAACAACAGTTGGAGGATGTCATTCTCTCCACCCAGCGCCAGCAGTATGCTGCCTATCAGGAGAGCACTCCCGAGACCACGCTCGACGAGTATTTCAAGCAGAGCCATTCCAAGCCCGGTACTATCACCAGCGAGAAGCCGTGGAAACATGGCTTCACCGAACTGGTGCTCAGCAACGGCATGAAGGTCTATGTGCGCCAGACCGACTATAGCAAGAACACCATTCAGCTCACCATGCGTGCCGACGGCGGCACCTCAGTCTATGGCGATGAGGACATACCGCAGTTCGCACTCATCTCCAGCAGCATCAGCGAGGCCGGCGTGGGTCCCTGGGATGCCACTACGCTGCGCAAGATGCTCACAGGCAAGAGCGTGCGCGTGCAGCCCTCGGTGGGCAGCCGTTCGCAGAGCATCTCGGGCGGAGCATCCATCAAGGATGCCGAGACCATGATGCAGCTCTGCAACCTCTACTTCACACAGCCGCGTCGCGACACTGCCGCCTTTGCCGGACTGGTGAATCGCACGCACTCGTTCCTGAACAACCGCAACGCCTCGCCGCGTGTCGATTACAACGACTCCATCACTGCCGTCCTCTACGGCCATCATCCGCGCTTGGAACCCATGACGCAGGAACGGCTGCTCAAGGCCGACTACGACCGAATTATTGACATTTACAAGGAACGCTTCTCTAATGCGGCTGATTTCAAAGCTGTCATCATCGGCAACATGTCGCTCGACGAGCTCCGCCCCCTCATCTGCAAGTATCTGGCCACGCTGCCTGCCACTGGCAAGCATGCGACCACCAACTGGGCCAACGTGCCGCAGGTGGTGAAGGGCGACCGCACCGTCGCCTTCAAGAAGCAGATGGCAACACCGCTGGCCAACGTCAGCATCTTCTACGGAGCCGACGTGCCTTTCTCGGCTAAGAACGACCTCGTGCTCGACTTCCTCAAACGCTGTCTCTCTATTGCCTATACCGACTCCGTGCGCGAGGAGAAGGGAGGCACATACGGTGTGTCGGTCAACTTCGACTTCGATAAGGACGACCACCCCTCAGCCACCTTGCGCATCAGCTACAATGCCGACCCCTCGCGCTACGAAGAGCTCAATCCCATCATCTATCAGCAGCTTCAGCACATAGCCGATCGTGGTCCCGAACCTACGTCCATGCAGAAGGTGCGCGAGTATCTGGTGAAACAGTACCAGCAGGTGGCCATCACCAACGACTACTGGAACTACGTCGCCTGGCATCAGCTCGACGACGATGAAGACTTCGACAAGGACTATTGCCAGCTGTGCAGTCAGGTCACAGCCGACGATGTGCGGCAGATGGCACGCCGACTGCTTCAGTCGGGCAACCGCATCGAAGTCACCATGCTCTCAAAATAGCATTTGCAATTCTTTTTGTTTCATTGAACGAATCGCCCTGCCTGTCGGGGCGATTCTGCGTTATATGTCATGAATCATACTGAAATATTTGGCAATCTCGCGAACAATGTGTAATTTTGCCCCAATGTTTGATTGTTAAAACTATAAATACCGAAAAAATGAAAACAAAACTATTTCTCCTGACAGCCTTGTTCGCTGTCTCCAGCGTGTTCACGGCAGTTGCCCAAAAGTACACGAAGTATCTGTTCGTTTACTTCCCTTCGAACGACAACGAGAACATCTACTATGCTTTGTCGGACAAGAACGACCCGTTCAACTTCGTTCCGATGAACGATGGAAAGATGGTTGTCAGTGCCGACTCGATAGCCCTGAAGAAAGGCGTGCGCGACCCGCATCTGCTGCGTGGCAAAGACGGATGGTTCTACATGGTGAATACTGACATGCGCTGTGCTGAAGGATGGGCCAGCAATCGCGGCATCGTGCTCATGCGCTCAAAAGACCTGGTGAACTGGCAGCACTCCACCGTACACTTCCCCGACAAGTATAAAGGTACGAACTTTGCCAACGTGACTCGTGTGTGGGCACCTGAGACCATCTGGGATCCCGTGGCCAAGAAGTATATGGTGTATTTCTCGTTGCTCACCAATGACGGCACGATTCCTTACGACAAGGTGTTCTATTGCTATGCCAACGAGGACTTCACCGACCTGGAGGGCGAGCCCACCTATCTCTATGATCGCGGTTCGGCCACCATCGATATGGACATTGTCTATAATGAGAAGGATCACCTCTATCACGCTTTCTATAAGAATGAGGGACAGGGCGGCATCTGCAAGGTGACAGCTTCCAGCCTTACAGCTCCCAAAGGGAAGGAAGGTACGCAGTGGAGCGCTCCGAGCAGCACACTACAGCAGACCAAAGTGGCTGTTGAGGGTGCCGGCATTTGGCGACTCATTGGCTCAGATGCGTGGATCCTGATGTATGACTGCTATGGCTCAGGCTACTATCAGTTCTGCGAGAGTACCGATCTGCTCAACTTCAAACTGAAGGCACAGACCAATACCAGCGGCATGTTCACTCCCCGTCACGGCACCGTGCTCCCGCTGACGATGAAAGAGGTGAAGAAGCTGGAGAAAGCTTTCCGAAAGAAATGAGCCGAAAGAAAAGATTGCACCTCTAAAGAAACATTAAAATCTTGATTCGACTGAACCGTTAATCGTGATTTTTATGTACTTTTGCAGTTTGAAAAAAATCATAATTCTTTTTTTTGATTCATGGAGTATATCGTATCGGCACGAAAATACAGGCCCATGTCGTTCGACACGGTGGTGGGACAGGCTGCGCTGACGACTACGCTGAAAAATGCAGTGAAGTCGGGCAAGTTGGCTCACGCCTACCTGTTCTGCGGACCGCGTGGCGTGGGTAAGACCACTTGCGCCCGTATTTTCGCCAAGGCCATTAACTGCCAGAATCCCACAGCCGACGGTGAGGCCTGCAATGAGTGCGAGAGCTGCCAGTCGTTCAACGAGCAGCGCTCGCTGAACATCTTTGAGCTCGATGCTGCATCGAACAACTCGGTGGAGCACATCAAGACACTCATGGAGCAGACCCGCATTCCGCCGCAGTTAGGGAAATACAAAGTCTTTATCATTGACGAGGTGCACATGCTCTCGACCGCTGCCTTCAACGCCTTCCTGAAGACGCTGGAGGAGCCGCCTGCACATGTCATCTTCATCCTCGCCACCACCGAGAAGCATAAAATCCTGCCCACTATCCTGAGCCGTTGCCAGATATACGACTTCGAGCGCATGACGGTGCAGAACACGATTGCACATCTGAAGTCGGTGGCCGAGAAAGAAGGCATACAATATGAAGAGGAGGCGCTGGCCGTGATAGCCGAAAAGGCCGATGGTGGTATGCGCGACGCGCTCAGCATCTTCGACCAGGCTGCATCGTTCTGTCAGGGCAACATCACCTATCAGAAGGTGATAGAAGACTTGAACGTGCTCGACTCTGAAAACTACTTCCGCATTGTTGACCTCGCTATAGAAAACAAGGTGAGTGAGGTGATGGTGCTGCTGAATGATATCATCAACAAGGGATTTGACGGTGGCTTATTGGTGCAAGGACTGGCCCGGCACGTGCGCAACGTGATGATGGCCAAAGATGTGCAGACACTGTCGCTGCTTGAAGTAAGCGAACAGGCTCGTCAGCGCTATCAGGAGCAGGCGCAGAAAGCCCCGCTCCCGTTCCTCTATCAGGCACTGCGCATCATGAACCAGTGCGACATCAACTATCGTCAGTCATCGAACAAGCGATTGTTGGTGGAGCTGACCCTGATTGAGGTGGCGCAGATCACCCAGCCTGCCGATGCCGATGTGCCTGGCAGTGGGCGTAAGCCCAGAAGACTGAAATCCCTGTTTAGGAAACTGATTCAGCAGTCTCAGCCCGCGAAGAAAACGGCTATGCAGGTGGCCGTGGCTGAGGCAGCGAAGCAAGAAGAGAAGAGCGCTCAGAGTGCTCCGAGCACTCAGCGCTCTCAGAGTTCTCAGAGTTCTCAGAGTTCTCCGAGTTCTCCGAGCTCTCCGAGCTCTCAGAGTTCTCAGAGTTCTCCGAGTTCTCCGAACAAGCCTACCATCAAGGCGTCTTCGTTGGGCCTTTCTTGGAGCAAGCTGCGCCTTCAGGCCAACCCGAAGATGCAGATATTGCCCGGCACGCAAGGCATTGAGGACAAGCATGCTGAGGAGCAAGCCGCATTTACACAGGACGAGCTTGAGCTGCAATGGATGTCGATGTGCAACCGCATGCCGCAGCGGCTTAGCGGCATTGCGCAGCGCATGAAGAACATGAATCCTCGCATTCTGGAACTTCCGGAGGTGGAACTGGTGGTACCCAACGAGATCATCAAGACAGAGGTGGAGAACATCAAGGGAAACATTCTGAGCACCCTGAAGCTCTACCTGCACAACAGTGGCATCACGCTCACCATCCGTGTGGCTGAGCGACAGGAGCAGGCACGCATCCTGACCCGTCGGGAGCAGTTTGAAGAGATGGTGCGCGAAAACGCCTCGGTCGAGAAACTGAGAGCTGCATTCGACTTGGAGTTCGCGTAAAAGAACAATCACGCGCAAAATCGTATAGAAAAGCTGCTGATATAGAAAAGCTACTGAATATAGAAAGCGGCTGATAGAAAACGAGCAACAAACGAATCTTTTATATAATAAAAAACGAGATAAGACATGAAGGGAGAAAAGACATTTGCAGGAGTGAAACAAAGCATTGCTCGCATCTGGCACCTGTGGTATATGAAATATGTGATAGTGTGCGTACTGGGCATCCTGATCGTGGGCTTCCTCGACGACAACAGCGTGCTGAGTCATCTGAACATGATGCAGCGCAAGAGCGAACTGCGCGAGGAGATTGAGTATTACGAGACGTTGAACCAGAAGAACAAAGAGCGCATACGCCAGTTGGAGGATAATCCTAAGGAGATAGAGAAGATAGCCCGTGAGCGCTACTTCATGAAAGCCGAGGACGAGGATATCTTTGTATTGAGCGATGATGACGAAAAACAGGAAGGAGTTGTGACAGATGAGGGAGTTAAGTAAATGGCAGAACGTGGTCTTCCTGTTGGGAGGCTTGTTGATGGTAGTCGGAGCAGGCATTAGCATTCTGAGCTTTTCAGTCGCTCCCTATGTCTATGGCCTCGGTGCGATAGGCTTTGCCTCCATGCAGATGCTGCAGCGCTATGATGGCTCCAGCATCACCATTCGTCGTCTGCGTCGCATCATGTTGCTGAGCGATGTGCTGTTCCTGTTGTCGGCTGTGTTGATGTTTGCTTCGCAGGGCAACAGTTTCGGAATGCCTCAGATTGCCTATGTGCAGTACGTTTATAACAAATGGGTGGTCACGCTCATGCTGGCTGCAATCTTGCAGCTCTATGCCACTCACAGAATAGGCAGCGAGCTTGAAAAAGAGGCAAAAAAACGCTAAAAGTACACATTGTAGTTTTAAATAGAGCAAATTTTTTTCCATACTTCAATATAACGTCGTACATTTGCACGAACTGCAATCGAACTTATTGATGTCTATGAAAAAATTCATCTACATGTCTGTTCTTCTGGCCGGTCTGACCTCCTGCTCGGAATCATATAACATTCAAGGCTCCTCTTCGGTGTCGTCGTTGGATGGTAGCAAGCTCTACCTGAAAGCGGTGCAGGGAGACAGCGTGGAGAGCATAGATTCGTGCGAGGTGGTGCATGGCAAGTTCAAGTTCACGGGTGCCTTAGATACGACTATGATGGTGAATCTGTTCATGGACGATCGTCCGCTGATGATGCCCATCGTGCTGGAGCAGGGTGAGATTACCGTCCGTATCGACAATAGTTCGCGCAAGGTGAGCGGCACCCCGCTCAACGAACGGCTCTATGCCTTCATCGACCAACACAATCAGCTCAGCAACCGAATGAACGAGCTGGAGCACCGAGAGAGCCAGATGTTGCTCGACGGTATTGACGAACAGGAGATAGCAGCTCAGTTGTCGGTTGAGGCTGAGAAAATTGCGATGGAGGAAGACACGCTCGTCACTAACTTCATCATCAACAATTCAGACAATGTGCTGGGAACAGGCGTGTTCATGATGATTACGGCGGGGCTGGAATATCCAGTGCTGACACCACAGATAGAGCACATCATGTCGCAGGCAAGCGATGCATTCAAGAATGACAAATACGTGAAGAAGTATTATGAGGCGGCCACTGAATTGCAGGCCAAGCTGCAAGGTATGGATGCTGCAGCTTCAACTCCTGCGAGTGAGCCATCCGACTCAGTTGTCCAGAACATTCTCAACGGAAAAGAATGAAAACGATTATAAAAAAAGGTACTATCGTCAACGAAGGAAAGTCTTTCGTTGGCGATATTATTATTGATGGGGATACCATCGAGAAGATTGTGCCCAGTAGTGAGCAGCCTGTTCCCTTACAGGAGGAGGCCGGCACGGAGACGATTGATGCCACGGGCTGCTACGTGTTGCCGGGCATCATCGACGAGCACGTGCACTTCCGTGAACCGGGCATGACTGAGAAAGCCGACATCGACACCGAGAGTCAGGCCGCAGCGGCAGGAGGCGTTACCACCTATTTCGATATGCCCAACACTGTGCCGCAGACCACCACGCTGGAGGCACTGGAAGACAAGTTCCGTCTGGCGGCAGCAAAAAGCCATGTGAACTATTCGTTCTTCTTTGGAGCCACCAATGACAATTCTGGCCTGTTCGCCCGGCTCGACGAGCACCGCATCCCCGGCATCAAGCTCTTCATGGGTTCGAGCACGGGCAACATGCTCGTTGACCGTGACGAGGCTCTGAAGCGCATCTTCGCTTCAGCCCGTCTGCCCATTATGGCGCATTGTGAGGACATGTCCATCATCAATCACAACATGGCCATTTTCAAGGATGCGTTTGATACCGACGACCCTGAGGTGCGCCTGCATTCGCTTATCAGGGATGAAGATGCCTGCATGACTTCGTCGGAGAAAGCCATCGAACTGGCCATCAGGCACAGAGCCCGTCTGCACATCGCCCATATTAGCACGCAGGTCGAGATGGAGATTATGGAAGAACTCATTCAGGAAGACTGTCTGCACTCCATCACCGCCGAGGCTACGGTGGGCCATCTGTTTTTCTCGCAGGCTGACTATGAACGGTTAGGCTCAAAAATCAAGGTGAACCCTGCCATAAAGAACTTCCGCGACCGCGAAGCCCTGCGCAAGGGACTCACTGACGGGCGCATCAGTGTGGTGGCCACCGATCATGCACCACACCTGTTGTCGCAGAAAAAAGGTGGGGCGGCGCGTGCCGCGAGCGGTATGCCCATGATACAGTTCTCGTTGGTCACCATGCTGGAGCTGGTCGATGAAGGCGTGCTCACGCTGGAGCGACTGGTGGAGCTGATGGCCCACAATCCGGCCCGTATCTTCGAAGTGCGCCAGCGCGGCTTCCTGCGTCCGGGCTATAAGGCCGACATCGCCATAGTCCGTCCCCACTGTGAGTGGACGGTCACCCCCGACTGCATTCTCAGCAAGTGCGGCTGGAGCCCTATGGAGGGACACACCTATCACTGGCGTGTGGAGAAGACCCTCTGCAACGGCCACCTTGTTTATAATAACGGCACGGTAGATTGCAACTATATTGGTCAGCCCGTCATGTTCCGATGATCCTCACTTACCACATATCCGATGTTGCGCCCTACATCAACTGGGGCTACTTCTACTTCGCGTGGCAGTTGAAGCAGGAGGAGGAACAACAGCGGATTCGGCGAGAGGCTGAGATCTTCCTCAGCGAGATAGAGGGGCGTTACCGCACGCATGCAGTGTTCAGGCTGATGGATGCCTATGCTGAGGGCGACGACATCGTGGTGAGCAGTGCTGCACAGGGCGACAGTGCGCGAATCGCCTGTCTGCGACAGCAGGCAGCAGGCAGTGACTGCCTCTGTCTGGCCGACTTCGTGCTGCCCAAGGGCTGCACCGGCACCACAGCACAGCATGCGCTCGGCTCCAGAGTGGGCCTCTTTGCGACGAGTGTAGATGCCGGAATGGAATCAGACTTCGACTCCGACCCCTATGCAAAGATGATGGCGCAGCTGTTGGCTGACCGACTGGCCGAAGCCACGGCTGAGTGCATGCACCAGCAGGTGAGAACCCGCTACTGGGGATATGCTCCCGATGAACATCTCAGCATGGCCGACCTGCACTCGGAGCATTTTCAGGGCATTCGTCCTGCCGTGGGCTATCCCTCGCTGCCCGATGCCAGTATGAACTTCGTGCTCGACCGCCTGCTGGAAATGGGGCAAATAGGCATCCGCCTCACCGAGAACGGAGCCATGCGTCCGCATGCCAGCGTGTCGGGACTGATGATGGCCCATCCCAAGGCACACTACTTCACGGTGGGAAAAATCGGGACCGACCAGTTGGCCGACTATGCCCGCAGGCGCGGCATTCCCGTTGAAACGGCCCGTCGCTTCTTAGCTGCCAATCTGTAGAAACCTAAAGAAAACAAATAATCAAGATGATAGCGAAATCACTCATTCTCTTCCTGTTGCTCATCCTCATTCCCGACTTGTATCTCGGAATCAGGTATCTGCGCAAGCGCCGCTGGTGGCAGCAAGTGCTTTGGTATCTGCCAGGTCTGTTGCTCATGGTGGCTGCCATTCGCTTGGCGCGTGGGCGTGACTTCGTGCCCGACGACATGACCTATCTCAACCTGTTTCTGCTCGGTTGGGGACTCATTGCGGTGCCGAAGGCCGTGGTCTCCCTTGCATCGCTTTGCGGAAAGAAAGGGCTGAAGGTGGGGCTGGCCCTCGTCCCCGTGCTCTGGTTCGTGCTGCTCTACGGCTCCTTCGTGGGCAATCGCAAGCTGGAGGTGAAGCACGTGGAGATTGCTTTCGAGGACCTGCCAGCTTCGTTCGACGGCTATCGCATCGTACACTTTTCCGACATACACTTAGGCTCTATGGACAGCACGCTCATGCAGATGGCCGTTGACACGATGAATGCGCAGAAGGCCGACGTGATTGTCTTCACGGGCGACATACAGAACAAGCAGCCGAAGGAGATACTGCCTTTCAAGGACATGCTGTCGAGCCTGAAGGCCAAGGATGGCGTATTCTCGGTGCAGGGCAATCACGACTACTCCGACTACATGGATGTGTCGCCCTATGAGGGCAGTTGTAACGAGGAACTGACGGTGGGCTACCAGTTCCAGATGGACTGGTGTGTGCTGATGAATGACCACCGCACCATACGCAGGGGCGAGGAGAGCATAGTCCTGGCCGGCATGGAGAACGACGGTGAGGGGCGCTTCCCCGAGAAAGGCGAAATCAACTATGCGCTCTGGGGTGTCAACCGCCAGCAGTTTGTAGTGATGCTCGAGCACGATCCCTCGTCGTGGCGCCGCAAGATTCTGCCGCACAGCCACGCGCAGCTCACCCTCAGCGGACATACCCACGGCATGCAGTTCGAGCTGTTCGGCTGGGCTCCCATAAGCGTTCTCAAGAAAGAGGTGGACGGGCTCTACCACGTAGGTCCTCGCTATCTCTATGTGTCGAAAGGTTTGGGTGGGGTAGTGCCTTTCCGTTTCGGTGCCACCCCCGAAGTTGTTGTCATCACATTGCGTAAGAAATGAAATACATCTATAGACTTTATCAATTACTGGTGGTGTTGCCCTTGGCCCTTGTGCTCACCATCATCATCATGCTGGTCGTGGTGTTGGGCTGCATGCTGGGCGACGGCCACTATTGGGGCTATGCTCCCGGGCGCTGGTGGTCGCGTCTTCTCTTGAAGCTGTTCCTCATTCCGGTCAAGGTTGAGGGACAGGCACAGTTGGAGAAAGACCAGTCCTACGTGTTCGTGGCCAATCATCAGGGCGCGTTCGACATTTTCCTGATCTATGGCTATCTGAACCGTAACTTCAAGTGGATGATGAAGTATCAGCTGCGCAACATCCCGCTTGTGGGCTATGCGTGCGAGAAGTCGCATCAGATATTTGTGGATAAGCGTGGGCCGAAGAAGATCAAGGCCAGCTATGATGCTGCACGCGACACGCTGAAGGACGGTATCAGTCTGACGGTCTTCCCCGAGGGTGCCCGCACGTTTACGGGCCACATGGGGTTCTTCCGCCGTGGCGCTTTCTCACTGGCCGACGAGTTGCAGTTGCCAGTGGTGCCGCTTACCATCAACGGCTCGTTCAACATCATGCCGCGCATGCGCGACTGGCACTTCGCAAACTGGCATCCCCTCACGCTCACCATCCATCAGCCCATTTATCCCGTGGGGCGTGGCGATGAGAACGTGACCGCTTCCATGCACCAAGCCTACGACTCGGTGATGTCGGCCCTCGTTCCTGAGTATCAGGGCTATGTGGAGAATCCCGATCAGTAGCATCAAGACAACTGAGAAAAGTTTGCAAAACATCTGCTCCAACTGCTCCGCTGCGGAATGAGTTGATTTCCAGATACTTGCAAGCGGAGCAGATGGGAGCAGATGTTTTGCAAACTGCATAAACGATTTACTCTATATCTCAGAACGATTTAGGCTGGGTCATTTCATGGCCCAGCCTAAATCATGTTGTGATATAAACTGAATCATGTCATGGTCTTGCCTAAACCATGACATGATCTATTCTAAACCATGATGTAATATATTCGGGATTGTGACAGAATATGTCCTAAACCGTGATGCGAACCATTCGGGGCTCGTGACGGAAGTGTCGTCGGGCCTATTGAATCTTCGGGTACTTTCGTGTCCATCCGTCCCAACGGAGGCGCATGACACCGAAGAGCGCTTCGCTGAAGATGCCGCCCGACATCTTTGAAGTGCCTTCACGGCGGTTCACGAAAATGACGGGCACCTCCTTGATTTTGAATCCTATCTTGTAGGCCGTGAATTTCATCTCAATCTGGAACGCATAGCCCTTGAAGCGAATCTTGTCGAGCTCAATGGTTTCCAGCACCTTGCGGCGGTAGCATTTGAAGCCTGCGGTAGTGTCGCGCACCTTGAAGCCCGTCACAATGCGCACGTACATGGAGGCGAAGTAGCTCATGAGCACGCGGCCCATAGGCCAGTTCACCACGTTCACGCCGCTGATGTAGCGCGAACCGATGGCCACGTCGTAGCCCTCGTCGTGGCAGGCGGCATAGAGGCGCGGCAGGTCGTTGGGATCGTGACTGAAGTCGGCATCCATCTCGAAGATGTACTCATAAGTGCGCTCCAAAGCCCACTTGAACCCCGCGATATAGGCCGTGCCCAGTCCCAGTTTTCCGCTGCGCTCCACGATGTGCAAGCGGTCGGCAAACTCTGTGGCCATGAGTCTTTTCACAATCTGGGCGGTGCCGTCGGGAGAACCGTCGTCAATAATCAAAATGTCGAAACTCTTCTCCAGTGCAAACACGGCACGGATTATTTTCTCGATGTTCTCCTTCTCGTTGTAGGTGGGAATGATTACTATGCTGTCGCTCATTGTTTTCTTTATTGTTATGGGTCTTATAAGTCTTATGGGTCTTATGAGTCTTATGGGTCTTATAGGTCCTATAGGTCTTATGGGGCCTATGGGGATTGTTGCTATTTTGTGATTTCTGTGATGGCCTCACCGATGCATGCATTGGGCTGCTGGATGTGCAGCAACTGGCACACGGTGGGGGCTATGTCGGTGATGTGTACCTCGCGCGAGGTGGCGCCATGAGGCACTTTCCAGCCCATAAACAGCAAGGGGATGTGGGCATCGTAGGGGTTCCACTCACCATGAGTGGTGCCGGTGAGTGCCAGCCAGTCGCCTTGCAGATAGTAGTTCGGCTCGGGAATGAAGATGATGTCGCCCGAACGGCGAGGATGATAGCCGCGCTGAATGCTCTCGCGGAGCACGGCAGGCAGATTGGCGGTGCTGGCCTGTGCGAAGTCAATGGCAAAGTTGATGTTGGGCAATGCCATCAGCTGGTCAATGATGACCTGCTTCACTCGCTGCAGGTCGAGCCCCTTCGCTGCTATTGCTTTGTGGTTGAGGAAAATGCGATTGTCGAGCACACTGGCAACGATAGCGCCCGATTCGGTACCGAATGCCTTGGTCAAGGCTGCTTCCACCGACTTGCGAAACTCGTCTTCATAGACAGGACCGCCATGCAGCTTGTGGTCCTGCGTGAACTTCCAGTTGTGGACTGCACCGTGGTCGGCAGTCAGGAACACCAGATAGTTGCCTTTGCCCACTTGCGCGTCGAGCGCATTGAGCAGTCGGGCAAGGTCCTTGTCGAGCTGAAGGTAGGCCGCATCGGTGTTGTCGCCGCGCGTGCTCCATTTGTGGCCAATGACATCAGTCTGCGAATAGCTCACGCACAGCATGTCGGTGCTTTCGCCCTTGCCTAATTGCTCGTTCTGCAGGGTCTGAATGGCCATGTCGGTGGTGATGGTGCCGCAGAGGGGGCTCAAGCCAATGTCCTGACCGTGCTTTTGGGCTTCCTTGTCCTTAGCGAGTTGCTTGTTGAAGTCCTTCACCCACTGTGGCAGTTCCTGCATGTAGTAGGTGCTGGTGATGAAGCAGAAAGGCTTGGCTTTCGTGTCGAGCCAGTAGGCCGCATTGGCACCGTGGCCAGCAGGCAGGATGGCCGCTCTGTCCTTATACGACACGCCGATGACCTTCGACTTGAAGTCGGTGTGCAGGCGCAGCTGGTCGCCGATGGTCGTGGCGAGCAGGTTGCGGGGCGACTCCTGTCCCTTCTCGGTATTGCTGCCTACGGTCTGCACAGCGTCGTCCTGTGTGCAGTAGGTCTTCTTGCCGTCAATATAGAACATGTTGCCGCAAATGCCGTGCAGTGCAGGCGTGGTGCCCGTATAGACCGATGTGTGGCCGATGGCCGTCACTGTGGGCACATAGTTGATGAGGCAGTTGTTGCACGAATATCCCTCGTTGATGAGGCGACGGAAGCCGTCGTTTGTGAACTGACTATAGTAGCGGTCCAGATAGTCCCAACGCATCTGATCGACCACAATGCCTACTACCAGTTTAGGCTTCTCACCAAAAAAGGCCTGTGCAATGCTCGACATTGTACAGGCCATAGCCATCGTAAGAATGATAATTCTCTTCATTGTAAACAGAAAGGAGTTTCTTATTCCTATTATTATTTATTCTCCTCCATATCGCCTTCGATATAGAGGCGGGTCATCTCTACGGCGCCATTGGTGCGCACGGTGATGCTCTTCTTGAAGTGACCGGGGAACTTGCCCGTTCCGTTGTAGGTGACCTTGATCTCGCCCTTCTCGCCTGGCTGGATGGGAGTCTTGGTGTATTCAGGCACCGTGCATCCGCAGGAGGCAACTGCCTGATTGACCACCAAAGGCTGCTCACCCACATTGGTGAACGTGAACGTGCAGCTGACGACTGGGCTCTTCTCAGAGAACTTGCCGAAGTTGTGGGTCACTTTATCGAATTTGATTTCAGCGGCTTTCTGTGCAAATGTCAAGGTGATGCTACTAAGGAGCATGACGGTCATAAGTAAAATCTTTTTCATATCACATTCATGTTTTAAAATGATTTCATGACAAAAGTACGAAAAGTTGGGGGGATGCTGTCAGGTGTAGTGTTTTTTTTTATATAAGTTAGTAGTTCGGAGTTGAGAGTTAGGAGTTTTTAACGCGAAAACGCTGCGATTGCTCCTAACTCTCACACTCTTTGCAGCTTACTCTTTTACGAGCAGTTTATAATATTCTGTTGCACCGAGCAGGAAGCAGCCTGTGCCATAGTCCTCGAAATCGGGAATCTTGTCGTAGCTCAGGGGCTGTCCGGCTGAGGGATCCTTGCCCGTGCCTTGCATCCATCCGAGGAAGCCGTCGTGGTGGACGGCATCCTTGACCATAGCTGTCCATGCGCGATCGATGGCAGGACGATAGACATCGGCCTTCAGATAGCCTTGGCGAATGCCCCATGCCATGCCGTAGAGGAAGAGGGCCGTGCCGGAAGTCTCCTTCATGGCATAGTTGGTAGAGACGAGGCTGGGGTTCCAGAAGCCATCCTCGCGCTGGCACTTCAGCAGTCCTTCGCTCATGAGCATGAAGTCCTTCTTCAGCTCCTTATACTCCTTCGACTTTGCGGGCAGCAGGTTCATGCAGCGCACCAGGGCGGCATAGACCCAGCCGTTGCCGCGCGACCAATAGCAGTCCTTGCCGTCGGGCTCCTTGTAGGGAGGCACGTAGTCAGCATCGCGCCACCACAGGCCGTCGTCGGTGTTGAACAGTCCCTTCTTGGGGTTGCCCTCGCCGCGACCGCACTCGTTGCGGCTCCAGCGATACATCTTCATGCCGTGATCTAAGTATTTCTTATCACCCGTGAGCTTGTAGATTTGAACGTAGAGCGGCATGGCCATCTGAATGGCATCAATCCACGTCCACCAGCCGTAGAGCGAATTCTGTGAGGTCTTGGCTTTCGGCGTGGTGGTCTGCTTCTTGGTGTTAGGCGTCTGCATCTGATGGTCCAGATTGGCAATCACATTGGTAAGCTGTTCCTTGTAGTCCTTCTTCAGATAGGGCAGCAGCTCCACATAGGTCTGCGCACAGCACTGGTCGTCGGCATCGCAAGTGGTGATGCCGTTGCGTGGTGTCCATTTGTGGAAGTCGGCCCACGTCATAGCATAGTCCAGATAGCGCTGCTGCGGGTCAATCTCCTGCAGGGCCATGAGACCTTCGTAATAGACGGCGCGTGTCCAAAGACTCGACGGGCGGATTTTCTTGACATTGGTGGGAACGGTGGGGTCGGCATACTTCGTCATGAAGTAATTGTTAGCCTTCTGAGCCACGGCCAGCACATCCTGGGCAGTGGTCTGAGCTGTCGTGTGCAGGCAGAAGAGTGCCAGACAGCAGAGTGAGATTAGTCTTTTCATGTTTGGTTAGTTTAATTTTCAGCGCAAAAGTAGCAATAAAAGCTGAGACTCCCAAGCATTCTGTATGGAAAAATGGATTTAGGGGCGCTTCCGTTCATTCGTCGCGGGGTGGTGATATCCTCTCATGGGGCAGTTCAACCGTTAAGTTGCTTCCGGCAGTGGGGACACGATTCGCCAGATTCCTGGTGGCTGTTGGAAACCGTCTGGGATTTTGGGCGCGGGCATCTGATAGAGATCGTCCTTGTGCCCGTCTCGCTCCCAGCTCGTCTTTGCTTCCGCTATTCTTGGATTATATGCTGCCATCAGGTCGGAGAAACGAAGATAGGAAGTGTAGAACCTCGTCTTTTCGAGTGGATACAAATGCATGAAGAGTTGGTCGCAGAGACGGCTGCTGCCGCCATTGTTATACTGTACGTCCACGACGAGCGTTCTGATGTTTCCCGCTTCCATCTCACCAAACATCTGGTTAAGGAAATTCGGAAAAGGAAAGTTGGCAGCGTCACTACATTTGTTGAATTGCAAATAGCAGATGCTCTGGTCGGGAAATAACTGATAGTCATAATTAGGGATATAGGATTAATCGATACTCGAAGGAATAGTCAATACAGAATGTAAAATAATCAAAGAATTGTTTGGCTGTTTTAGGATTATTGATTATCTTTGCAACATTGAGCGAAGAAGCCATCGCTTTTGAAAAATAACTAACCAAAATAAACAACATGAAAACTTTAAAACAATTTAGGACCTTTGCAGTATTATGCCTTGCTATCGTCTCATTGACCTCATGGGCGAATGACGACATCATTTCCGGCAGTTGCGGTGACAACCTGACCTATAGTCTCGACAGATATGGCACGCTGACCATCAGTGGTACTGGCGCAATGAACAACACACGGCCCTGGAAGGACTATAGCGACGTGATTAAGAAACTGGTCATTGAGGAAGGTGTGACATCCATTGCATCGATGGCTTTCTACGAATGTAGATCCATCAAGTTCATCACCATTCCTAAGAGTGTGACCACCATCGCCGACTATGCCTTTGAGTACTGCGGTGCATATCAGGCACGCTTCTGCTGTCTGGCTGAAACGGTGCCGGCGATGGGGTCAGGCGTGTTTTACGGTGGCTCATATAGCAAAATCGACGGCTATACGCTCTATGTGCCGGAATCTGCACTCGATGCCTACAAGGCCGACAGTCAGTGGAAGGCGTTTGGCAATATTCAGCCGCTAAGTGCTTCCGGCGTAATTTCCGGCAGTTGTGGCGACAATGTAAACTATCAGCTGGAATATGATGGTACGCTGACCATCTCTGGCACGGGTGCCATGACCGACTATACCATCCGTACAGCTCCCTGGTATAACAACAATTCGGATATTTCAGCAATTCAGGTTTCTGATGGTGTGACACACATCGGCTCGTATGCCTTCTATGGCAGCAACGCTTTGAGTGCCACCCTCGGGGCTGATGTCGCCAGCATTGGCGACAGAGCGTTCTATAACTGTCAGGACCTCACTTCTATCACCTGTCAGGCCACGGGAGTACCCACAACAGGATCTGAACTTTTTCGTAATGTGCCACAGAGCAATATCGTGCTCTATGTGCCGGTCGCTTCGGTTGAAGCATACAAGGCTGCATCGTGGTGCAGCGAGTTCTTCCGCATTCTTCCTATTGGCTATCCACACGTGATTGCTGGTCATTGTGGCGACTACCTAAGCTACGAGTTGGATTCCGATGGCACCCTGTTCATTCATGGTGCAAGTAGCATGTCAGACTATACCGGCACCACGCAGCCCTGGAAGAATCAGCACGGACAGATACAGACCGTTGAGCTTTCCGCTCACACTTATTCCATAGGTGCCAATGCTTTCAGTGGCTGTACGGGACTAACCAAGGTGGTCTGTCCTTCCAAGAGTGTGCTTAGCGTAGGTACCGGTGCATTCGACAATGTGCCTTTGAGCAGTGCTACGCTCTACGTCCTGTCTTCTATGCTCGACGCTTACAAGGCTTCAGACAAGTGGAACGTCTTCGGCACCATCCTGCCCATAGAAAGTGACACACCGACACCTGAGCCCACCCCTATTCCCACCGAACCGGAAAGTGTGGAGCTCACAGGCGAATCCATCGTAGGACAATGGAACATTGTTCATGTCAAGACCCAGAAATATCTTAACGGCTCACTGTATAAAGACGACGAAGAAACGACCGCCGCGCCCTACGACCGCATTGACTTCACGTTGAGCACCATCACCTATATGGAGTACAGCAGCAGTAGCAATACCTGGCATCAGGACATGAAAGGGAGCTACCTCCTGGAAGGCAACAAACTGGTGTTCAACAAAGACGACTATTCCTGGAACGACGGTTCAGTCATCGTGTATTTTGTCGTAAGTGCCTATAACGGTCAGAACCAGATGGAGATTACGATCAGGACTGACGATGAAAACTACAACGGATCCGGTTCCACCCGTAACACGATCACGACTTTAACCCTGGAGCGCAGCACGAATCCTGCTTTCGATTCTGAGCCAGAGGGCATTGAACTCACGGGTGAATCCATCGTAGGACAGTGGAACATCGTATCTGCCAAGATAAAGAATTATCGCGACAACGTATTCACCGAAGAGAAAAGCGAGAGCTTTACCGCACCCTACGACCGCTTTGACTTTACGGAGAACACCATCATGTTCATGGAGCACAGCAGCAGTAGCGATGGCTGGCATGAAGACGGTAAGGGAACCTATCGTATGGAAGGCAACAAACTGGTGTATAACAAGGACGGCGACTTCGTGTTCTTCGTCATTACCGCCTACGATGGACAGAACAGCATGGAGGTGGTTTCCCGATACGATGAGAGCAAGTCTGGAATCTTGTATTCTGAGGTTGCCACCTGTGTCCTAGAACGAAACACTGGCGGTAGCAATCCAGAAGACGACCCTGGTGAAGAAGAGGACGAAGAGGCACCAGAGCCTTCCGGCATAGACATCAACGGCATCAACTACACATTCTACGACTCCTATGCTGAGGTTCAGTATAGAGAGGACAAATACAGTGGAGAGCTCACAATCCCCCACACGGTCTATCGTGACGGAAGGTACTATGAGGTAAGGAGCATCGGCGAAAAGGCATTCTTCCATTGTGACCAACTTTACAAGATTATCATTCCTGACGGTGTCTATGAGATAAAGGCCTCTGCCTTCAAAGGCTGTACAGGGCTGCGTGAGGTGATAATCGGTACAGGTCTCTACCGTATCCAGAGCAGAGCCTTCGCAGGATGCACTGCACTGACAGACTTCACCATCTATAGCTCTGGCTATTATCCAAATAATATGGAAAACACTTCTGACGCATTTGAAGGCTCGGCTCTCTCACAGGCTACCCTGCATGTGCAGCCCAATTACATAGCTAACTTCAGGCAACACGATGTATGGAGCCAGTTCGGAAACATACTGCCCGTAGAGAATGCAGAGAATACAGGATTCGAGGTTAACGGCATCAACTACTCGCTCTATTACGACGGCTGGTCTGCCTATGCACAGGT
>CAMOGW010000016.1 GCA_946614435.1 uncultured Prevotella sp.
GTGTATTGGCTACGTTCGTCGTCGGATGCTGCCCTCAACTTAGGGTACCAGAGCAGCGACTGGCTGTACTCCTTTCCCTCTTCGTCTCTGCCGAATATATGATCAGCAGTAAACCAAATCTTTGTAATTTTCATAACGTATCCCCCTTTATTAACTATTTCGCCTCGATGTTCGAGGTGGTGGAGACATAAAAAAGGCATCTTGCCCCGTGACGTGAGCGAGATGCCGATAGCGTTTATACTTATATACTATTCGCGCATATAATAATAAGAATAAGGCGTGGCTGCTTAGTCTAAGTGGAACAGTTCGGGCAGGGGGATGGTGACGGGCGAGTTGTCGGGATTCACCTCCATGATGTCGGCCATCATGTCCCACCAGCGCTGCGTGATGGGGTCCACGTTCTCAGTGTCCTGAGAGCTGCCTTCCTTTGAGCACTCCTGATAGGCAAAGAGAATGTTGGTGTCGCGATCCCAGTAGATGCTGTAGTTGCCTACGCCCTGATCCTTGATCATCTGTTTCAGCTCTGGCCAGATGGCAGCATGGCGCTTCTCGTACTCTTCCTCACAGCCGGGCTTGAGGAACATTTTGAATGCAAATCTTCTTGTCATTGTCTTAATCGTTTTTGGTTAATGATAAATAATATCCGAGTCTATAGATGTCGAAAAAACGAAGGTTAGGATGATGGCCGCACAGGTTTCTGCGTACGAACTTTCCGAAGAGTTTGTAACACAGGATGAGGGTGTGGCGTATTATGTCGGAGTGAATGCCTTTGTCGAAAGTGAGAATGCGCGAAAAGCCGTGCAGCTCATTGCGGAACTGATAGAGGGTGCGGAGGCTCCGTTCTGTTTTCGTGACGTAGTCAGGGTTGGTCTCGAAGTCTGTCATGAGAGTGGGGTTGTCGATATGGGCGATAGGCGCATGGCGCTGTTTCAGCTGTTTGCCGAAGAGCACATCTTCGTAGCCACTCTTCTTGAAGCGCTCGTCGAAAGGACAGCTCAGCATGAGTTGTCGCTCAATGACGAAGTTTGTGGAGCGGAAATGGTGGTACGGTCTCTGCATGCGCTTCTCAGCCGTATGCATGGGCTCGGCTTGCTTTTCGTACAGATAGCGCAGATTGCTGGAGCTGCCTTGTCCGATGCGTATGCCGCCGTTGATTATGCCAGTGCCATCGTGTTTCAGGTAGTTGACAATGAAGTTGGGACTGATGATGTCCATGTCGCAATCGAGGAAGAGCAACCATTGGTAATGACTCTTTTGCGCCAGGAAGTTGCGGGTTGCGGCACTGCCTGTATTCTCTTTTTTCTCGATGAGGTGGCAGTGGGGAAGCTTGTTGATGGCTCTGTTTGCCTCGATGCAAGACTGCTGTGGCGAACCGTCGTCGGCTACAAGAATTTCGTAGCAGAAATTGTCAAACTCATCGGTTAGTTTGCGGCATTGTTGCGAAAGAACATCAACAATGCTGGTACACACCGTGTTATAAACTGGAATCAATATGGATAATTCGCATTTCATTGGCACAAAAGTACTAAAAAGTTTTTTTCTTCGCAAATTTTTTAGTAATTTTGCAGCCGCTATTACGAGATAGTAGCATGAAATTCAATTTTTTATTCTTTTAAAAACAAAAAACAAAACATGGCAACAAAAATCAGATTGCAGCGCGGTGGCCGTAAGAGCTATGCTTTCTACAGCATCGTAATCGCCGACGCTCGTGCACCACGTGATGGTCGTTTCACTGAGAAGATTGGTACTTACAATCCTAACACCAATCCCGCCACGGTAGATTTGAATTTCGACCGTGCATTGTACTGGTTAGAGGTAGGCGCTCAGCCCACTGATACCGTTCGCAACATCCTCAGCCGTGAGGGCGTGCTCCTGATGAAGCACCTGCGCGGTGGCGTGAAGAAGGGCGCTTTCGACGAGGCCGCTGCCCAGAAGAAGTTCGATGCATGGAAGGCCGACAAGCAGAAGGGTCTTGACAAGGTACGCGAGGAAGAGGCTAAGGCCAAGAAGGATGCTGCCAAGAAGGCTCTTGACGAGGAGAAGAAGGTGAACGAGGCCGTTGCTAAGAAGGTGGCTGAGAAGAAGGCTGCTGCTGCCGCTGAGGCTGCTGAAGCTGCTGCCGCCGCTGCCGCTGAGGCTGAGGCTCCCGCTGCTGAGGAAACTCCTGCTGAGGCATAAGAGTTCGAAGCTTTCAAGCAAAAAACGACTGAAGGCTGTACTCATACATCGAGCGCAGCCTTCTTTTTTTATTTGCCCATAGACAAGTAGAAGGTCTCGTATTGGCGAGCTACTTTCAGATGGTCGTGATGTCGCTTCACGTATTCTATGCTCTGGCGTTTCAACTCAGGAATGCGTTCGGGATGCAGCACCAGTTGCTCCAGTTGCTGAAACACGCTGTCGTAGTTGGGTTCCACGTTGATGATGGGGCGCAACTCGTGCTCGCCTAATATCTCATAGTTTTCGGGCTCGCCGCCTCCCACACAGATGATGCCTTTCGACATGGCCAGCAAGGGATTCATGGAGGGAGTGTAGCTGTAGAGCTGGTCGAGAATAACGTCGGCTCCGTCCATCATCTTCTTGTATTCTCCGAAAGGCACGCCCTCGGCCTTCATGAGTATGGCACTGTCAGGATGCTTTCTGATTACGTCTTCGGCTGCGCGGAGCATGATGTCGGTGCCTTTGTATTGGCTGCGGTTCTTGCTGATGCCAATGAAGATACGCACTTTCTGAGGCGCTTCGAAGGATGGGGCCGAGGCGGAAGGCAGGTCAATGGGAAGGGGAATGAAGCGAGTCTTTTGATTGAAGTGGGGGGCATAGCACACGTAGTCTTCGTAGAGACCGGCTGCAATGCCGTCGCAGTTGCCGGCTATCATCCTGTTCAGTTGCTCTTTGGGAGTGCCCAGCCAGTCGCGTTGCTCCCTGACGGCTGGCTCGTCGGTGCGAAGATTCGGGCCGAAGTTGAAGTCGCTATAGCGCAGCGGCTTGTTGAAGGTACACTCGCTCACCCAGTAGTAGTCCATGCCCATGGCGCACAGCACCATGTGATTGTTATGTCGGCGCAGGTATCGGTAGATGAGAAACAGACGCTCGGCTTTCAGCTCGAGAAACATGGGGTTGATGAGCTGCACCACGTCGTAGCCGCGCAGACGGGGCAGCAGGCTCCACACTTTGAGCAGCAGACGCACGCCGCCCAAACGGCCTTCGGGACGGGCTACGTCGATGTCGCGAGGATAATTTTTCCAGAAATCTCCGTTCGAAACGACAGTCACCTCGTGTCCTAATGTGCGCAGACCCTTGGCTAAGGTGGCATGCACATTGCTATATTCGCCTATCAACAGTATTCGCATTATCTTTCTTTTGACATCAAAGGCAGCATTTTCATGAGTAGCGCAAGGCCGGCCTTCGAGTTGGTGAGACGGCGGAACCAGGTGTATTTTGTAGAGTAGTCTTTGTCGGGCAATGGAAACAGCCCCAGCTTGTGGAGGTCATTCACCTGTCGCTCCAGATAGTGATGGTTGCGCGTCTCTACGATCACCTTGTAGATGAAGTCCATCGTGAGCTGTGCCACTCGTCGCTGCATGGCCATTTTGTCATTGGATGGTAGCGTGTCGGCCAGTGTTTGCAGTTTGACAATCACGGCTTTGAAGTCGTTGATGCGTTTCAGCTTGTGGCGCACATTGGTAGAAGTGATGATGGAGTCGGGGCGCTCTCGGTAGAAGTAGGCTTTGGCATCGGTGGCTATCACCCGTTCGGCTCTGATAAGCAGCTGTGGGGTGAACTCTTCGTCCTCATGGTAGATGTCCGGCGTGAACCGCAGATCGCCCAGTACAGACTTCTTGAACAGATAGCCACAAGCGGTGCCGTGCAGATTGTGGTGCCGCATATAGTCGGTTCCGCTGGCTGGCTCTTCGTCATGATAGTCTGAAAGTTTATCTTCTGATTTACCGGTATGATTGAAGAGAATTAGGTCGGCAGGCTGGTATCGGGCAATGTCGAGACAATGCTCGTAGGGCACTCTGAGCAGCAGATCGTCAGCATCGATGAATTGCAGGAACTTTCCCCTGGCCATTCGGATGCCCGTGTTTCGGGCTACGCTCAATCCGCCGTTCTTCTGTCGGATGTAGATTATCTCGTCAATCGGGCTGTTGTCGCATAGTTCTTGAATGGGACTCTTGTCGGAACCGTCGTCGATGATGATGATTTCGCGCTCAGAAGACCGAAGCGAAAGCGAGAGAATGCTGTCGATACACTCCCGAAGCATGTCGGTGGGCAGGTTATAATAGGGAATGATAAAGCTCACTAACGGGGCTTCTTCATTCGGAATAGGATTCTGTATATTCTGCATAAATTGTTGATTCCTAAAAGATTGAGTGATATGGCTTTAATCTTTGCTGAGTTACTTTCTAATTGAAGCGGATGGATGATTTTCCTGTCGGGTAGTTGTGGCGGTTCACCTGTCAGCAGGCTGGTAGAGAGCTGAATGTTCAGTATGTGCATGTAGTAAGCTTCCTCGGTGGCACTATGCTGCAAGTTCAGTTTGTCGTACATGATAATATGCCCTTGCAGGAGCATCTTCAGTTCAGAACCAGAGGCCCGATGGGTGATGCCTTCACTATTGGCGCAGTAGTAGTAGAGACCCAGTGAGGTGGTGACTGTGAGACGGGCGTGCTCCAGCAATAGCGGCAAAGTGTGGAGGTCTTCAAAGACTGTTCCTTTGGGAAACCTTACTTCGTCGAATAGTGAACGGCGGAACAGCTTGTTACAAGCATAGGAATGCTGATAGGCCTGTCCGTCGAGCCAATAGGTGCGCAGGTCGGTATAAGCGCAGTTGCCGAACACTATCTTCTTTTCTTGTGGGGAGCCATATTGACAGATGAGCGAATACTCCAGAATGTCGATTTCGGGGCGCTTGGCCAACTGCTGCATGAGCGGCAGATAGGTGTCGGGGGCTATGAAGTCATCTGAGTCAACAAATGTGATGTAGTCGCCCTTGGCAATGTCGATTCCTGCATTTCTGGCATCGCTCAAGCCCCCGTTGGCCTTATGGATCACGGTGATGCGAGACTCGCGCTTTGCCCATGCGTCGCAGATTGCCGGACAACGATCCGGTGAGCCGTCGTCAACGAGAATGGCCTCCCAGTCGGTGAACGATTGCTGCACGATGCTCTGGAGACATCGGTCGAGCGATTTCTCTACGCAATAGACGGGGATGATGATACTCAGAGTTGTCATGACGTGATTATTCGTTGGCGTGTCCTTTCTTTCGCAAGCGTTGGGCGATGGCTCGCAAGTCGAGCCGTCGGTTCAGACCAATCAGACTGTAGGCAATGCAGGTGCCTGTGGCCAGCGACATGATGGCGTAGCTGAGGGAGGTCGAGGTGATGAATGTGGCCATGAAACATGCAGCAGCGAGCGTGAGCATGACTGTTAGTAGTCGGAGTACAGGAGCCGACAGCTGGAAGCCGTAGCGCCATCGGGTGAGAAGAATGCTGACGATCACATCGACTACAGCAGAGCAAAGCGCACCATAGCCGAGTCCGTCGAGTCCGAAGAAATAGTAGAACAGGGCAATGACGGTAAAGGTCTTGGCATTGCCCCAGACGGTCTCAATCCAGAGAATGTACTTCTTGTCGCCCTTGGCATAGGCAATGTAGTCCATAGGGAAGCACAGGGCCTTGAAGATGCCCGCCAGTCCCATGTAATAGACGATAGTGCGGATGGGCTGGAACTCGTTGGTGAGCAGGATGCTGATTAGCAACGGAGCCGTGAGAATCATGAGCATGGAGAGAGGCGTCACAATGAGAAGCACCACCTCGGTCTGCTGGTTGACCAGCTGATGGGCTTCTGTCTTCTGACCTATGATGGCTGAAAGGCGAGGGTAGAAGTCGGTAGCCATAGCCGTGAAAATCATGCTGATGTACTGCATGGTGATGAAATTGGCGGCCTGATAGAAACCTACGTCGCTCACCGACCCCATGTTGCTGACGAAGGCGGTGAGCGCGTATGTGGTGATGGCTCCCACGACCGTGCCGAAGGTCATGACCAGTCCGAACTGAATAATCTCATGTCCCTCAGTCCAGATGGCGCGAAACGAGGGGCGCGACTTCCGCAGATGCAACGGTTCGCGATAGGAATAGAAGCGGATGGCTGCATAGTAGATGATGCCTGAGACGATCATGGCCGGCACGATGCCCTGAACTCCCCAGAAGTAGTAGATGGGAATGCTGACGAGCAGACCGCAGACTGCCGGGACGATGGAGCAGAAAGCCAGCTGCTTGTAGCGATGCAGCCCCTGCATGACGGCCATCTCGCCTGTACTCATCACGTTGAAGAACACTGACAGGCTGAGCAGCAGGAAGAGTGACACATAGTTTATCGTGCCAAATGACAGCTTCGACATGAGGGGCGAGAAGACGAGAGTGAACAGAAGTCCCAGACATGAGGCGGCAAAGATGAGCATGCGTACCATCCTGACTGAGGCCGACAAAGCCTCTTCCCTGCCTTCCTGCTCAACCTGTGAGATGTGCCTGACGGCAGAGATGTTGATGCCCAGAAGTGAAAACTGCTGAATGGTGTTGGCAGCATTCTGCAATAGCGACATGATGCCCATGCCGGTGGAGTGGAGCAGAAAGGCCACGAGCTTGCCGCGCACAAGGTTCATGATGATGTTCATGAACTGGGCTCCGCCGAAGATGGCTGTACTCGATACTATCTTGCGATAGCTGCTGGTGGTCTGTTGCGCGGTATTCATGAGCATCGGTCGTGTTTAGAAGTCCACCAGTTTGTAGGGTCTCTTGCCCACTCGGGCTGCGGCGTATGGAAATCCGCTGTTGTGCATGCCTTTCGCCCTAAGCAGGAATACGCGCTGCGCCTGACTGATGATGTAGAAGTCGAGGAAGGTCTTCTCGTAGTATTGGTAGTAGCGGACCGTGTCGTTGCCAATGTGCGATACGTTTCCAGGAATCACGCTCACATAGCTGAGTGTCTTGGCTTCGTTGGCAAAAGTGGTGCTGTCGGAGCAGACGATGATGGGCAGTTGGCTGTTCTGCTGATGAATGCGTTCCACCTGAGCCATACAGGCGGCAATCAGCTGTTTCCGTTCGGAGGTGGAGAGTGGCTCGGAGAAAGTCTCTTCGTTGAAGTCGTTGAGCAAGTTGCAGAAACGAGCCGACACAGTGAGGTAGCGTCCTCCAGTCTCTCTCAGAATGTTGTCGATACTCTCCTGTAGCCGGTCTGAAGGCTTGAACAGCTCATGGAAAAGAGCCGAGAAGTCGTCGTCATAGCTGAACATGGCATTGCTGTAGAAATGAAGCTGCAACCGGGGCTCTTTGCACAGCGCCTTGGCAAACTGTTGGCGTTGCCACTCCCGTTCCCATTCGGCGTCGGTCTGCGTGTCCAGTACAACGGTCTGAACCTGGCTGGGCGCAAAGCTCACCTCGTCGGCATTGATGCGCCAGTCGTATGTATTGGGCTGCAGATAGTCGGTGAGGGGGAAGGGATGGGTGAAAAACAGGCGGAAAGGGCGATTGGCCTCTTTGCATGCGGCATAGAGGCTTACGGCTCCACGCAAACGGTCAACCAATCCGCCACTGGCTGTGTTGCCGCAGAACATGCTGACGGCATACGGTTCAACGTGACTTTTCGCTCCGGCTTCGGTATAGCTCTTGCTGATCTGCTGTCTTGTCAGCTGCTCAGTGCGCTCTCGTATTACGTTGAAGCGGTATTTCTCATTTGAGAAGCGCTGTATGATTTTCTCTTTCAGCCACTTAGGCGAATATTTCAGCGCTATCAGCGCCTGTAGCAGATGCTCGTTGCAAAAGAAGAGAAAGTGGATGCGGTCTTTCATCGGCAGCAGCGAGGGCTCTATTTGGGCATAGGCTTCTGAGAGGTCTGTCTGTATCTGTCCGTCAGCATCGAACAGCTCCTCGTAATGCTGTAGATAGTAGGCCATCATGCTGCGCCAACCGTTCAGTACTTTTTGGTTAGCCAGCCGGTATTCCTCGCTGTCACGACCGAACTTTTGTTTCATCAGATTTGCCAGTTGGGTGTTGTTCTTCAGCAGGTGAAACAACTTGGCCGAAATCTTGTTTGTGATAGAATCTTGGTGGATGAGGTAGAAGTATTGGGCTTCTGAAAATGCCACGCGGCTGGCCTTCATCAGGTAATAGCGCTCATCCACCTCGTCTGAATACGTCCAGATGGGCTCATGCTCCTCAAGCCACGACATGTTCACCCACATTTCCCTACGATAGAGTCCGCCGTTGCAGCCGATGCGCCACTCAGGCATCGTTTCTTTCACCAGGTCACTTCCCTTATAGATGCGGCTTGTGTCGAAATCGGCAACGGGCAATGTTTCGGTCACTTCACCCGTGACAAGGTCGGTGAACAGCATCTGTGGATACACAATGTCGGCATCAGTCTCATTCAGCCGTTCCAGCATCTTCTGCAAGTAGTCGTCGGCAAGACGGTCGTCAATATCGAACGGAAGTATCAGGTCGCCGTTCGACTGGAATACAGCGCGGTCGCGAGGCTGCTTGGCCGAGCCGCTGTTCTGCTGCCAGGTATATCTCACCCGCCGGTCGCTATCACTCAGTGCTCTCATCAGTCTGTGGGTGTCGTCGGTCGAACCGTCATCCACTACCACCCATTGCCAATGGCGATAAGTCTGACGGCAAAGGCAGTCGTAAGCGCTTTTAAGGAATTGGGCGCCGTTATATATAGGAGTTACAACAGAAATCAGTGTCGCATCTTTCATTAGAATCAGTTAATGTTTACTATATAACGTGGTTTTATCGCGAATATTTTGTATTTTTGCAGCTGCTGATTAAAAAATATGACGCGATGATTAAAGACTTTAATTTTTATGCTCCGACACGTATTGTGTTCGGACGGAATTCGGAAGATCAGCTGGCTCAGCTGATAAAGGAGAATGGAGGCCAGCGAGTGCTCGTTCACTATGGAGGAGGCTCGGCTCGCCGTTCGGGCTTGCTCGACAAAATCTTCACCATGCTGCAGGCGGCTGGCATTAGTTATGTGGAGCTGGGCGGCGTGGTCCCTAATCCCTTGCTATCTATGGTGGAAAAGGGCATTGCGCTCTGTAGGGAGGAGAACATCGACTTCATCCTTGCCGTAGGAGGCGGCAGTGTGATTGACTCGGCCAAGGCTATTGGCTACGGTGTGGGCTATGCCGGTGACGTATGGGACTTCTGGGATGGCAAGGCCGTTCCGCAGTCATGCCTGCCGATAGGTGTCATGCTGACTATTCCTGCCGCTGGCAGCGAGATGTCGAGCAGCTGTGTAATCACCAAGGACGAGGGACTCGTGAAACGTGGCGTAAACAGCGACCTTTGCCGTGCGCGCTTCTGCATCATGAATCCGGAGCGCACTTACACGCTGCCTCCTTATCAGACTGCTGCCGGTATCACTGACATCATGATGCACACGATGGAGCGCTACTTCTCCAAATATGAGGACATGACCCTGACCGACGCGATTGCCGAGGCTTTGCTCCGCACCGTGAAGGATTGTGCTGCTGAGGTGCTAAAGCATCCTGAGGATTATCGCAACCGTGCCCAGATCATGTGGGCTGGCTCACTGGCTCATAACGACCTGACGGAGTGTGGCACCGAGAAAGATTTCGCCACGCATAAGCTGGAGCATGAGCTCAGCGCCCTCTTTGGGGTGACCCACGGTGCCGGACTGGCTGCATTGTGGGGAGCGTGGGCCCATTATGTCATGCCGCGCCATGTGTCGCGCTTTGTGCAGTTTGCTGTCAACGTGATGGGTGTCACCAATGACTTTGCCCATCCTGAGGAGACAGCCTTGAAAGGCATTGAGGCGATGGAGCAGTTCTATCGTTCTATCGGGATGCCCACGAGTATTCCAGAGCTCATTGGCCGGAAGGTGACCGACGAAGAGATAGCCGATATGGTGACGAAATGTAGTAGGGGAGGTGCGATTACGGTCGGAGCGATGGAAGTGATGCGTCCCTCAGACATGGAAGCAGTCTATAGAAAAGCAAACGCTTAGTCGGTTTGCTGAATGTGAAGAAACAAAAATACCGTTGGACTCAGTCCAACGGTATTTTTCTTTCCCATTAAGTTCGTAGGAATTACTCAGCACCAGCTGTTGTGTTAGCAGCAGTTGTGTCAGCGGCAGCAGCAGCGGCAGTCATAGAGTCGCAAACAGCCTGGAACTTAGCAGCGATAGAGTCGGCAGCCATGCCAGTGGTATCACCAACGAGAGCCCAAACAGCAGCTGAGTCAATAACATTCTCAACAACTTCCTCTACTTCAGCAACTTCAGCCTCAGGAGCAGCTTTCTTCTCACCGCAAGCTACAAACATTGCAGCTGCTACGAACATAAATGCAATCTTTTTCATTTCTTTGCTTTTTAAAATCTGTAAAACAATCATTTGTTAATTAAAACGATGCAAAGGTATATATTTTTTTCGATACAGTGATACATTTTTTTTGATTTTTTTGTGGTGTTTTTGTAACTTTTTTGTAATGCGTTGATTTACAAGTATTTGTGAAATGTTAAAAAATGGTGTAAAATATACCCAAACATGAAATAAGGCACTTTTTGGGCGTTTTTAGAAAAAAAACACTACCTTTGTGCGCGTAAACAATACACCTTAATTATATATATGATAGATACATCAGTCTTTCAAGGCAAAAAGGCGGCTTATGCAACTCTTGGCTGCAAGCTGAACTTCTCTGAGACATCTACTTTCGGAAAGATGCTGGAGGAACTTGGCGTGAGGGTGGCTTCGAAAGGCGAAACTGCTGATATTTGTTTGATTAACACCTGTTCGGTGACCGAAGTGGCCGACCACAAATGCCGTCAGGCCATTCACCGCTTGGTGCGCCAGTACCCCGGAGCCTTTGTCGTGGTGACAGGGTGCTATGCTCAGTTGGAGACCGACGAAGTGGCTCAGATAGAGGGGGTCGATCTGGTGCTTGGCACCAATGAGAAGGCCAGTCTCATACAGTTCCTCTCCGATGCATGGAGCGGGCAGATTGAAGGGAAGTCGTTCCGGCAGAAGACGAAGGACATCAAGACGTTTGCCCCGAGCTGTTCGCGCGGCAATCGCACGCGCTTCTTCCTGAAGGTGCAGGACGGGTGTGATTATTTCTGCACCTACTGCACCATTCCTTATGCCCGTGGGTTCAGTCGCAATCCTTCTGTGGCCTCGCTTGTGGCTCAGGCTGAGGAGGCGGCACGCGAAGGAGGAAAGGAAATCGTGCTGACGGGTGTGAATATCGGCGACTTCGGTAAGACAACGGGCGAGCAGTTCCTTGACCTGGTGAAGGCGCTCGATGGCGTGCGAGGCATCAGCCGCTATCGCATCAGCAGTCTGGAGCCCGATTTGCTGAGCAATGAACTCATAGCCTATTGTGCGCAGAGCCGGGCATTCATGCCCCATTTCCACATTCCGCTGCAGAGTGGAAGCGATACGGTGCTGAAGCTGATGCACCGTCACTATGACCGCCAGTTGTTTGCCGATAAGATTCTGGCCATTAAGCAGTCCATGCCCGAGGCTTTCATCGGTGTAGATGTGATGGTGGGCTGTCGGGGCGAAACGCCCGAATGTTTCGAGGAGACATACGATTTTCTGCGTTCGCTCCCCGTCACCCAGCTCCATGTGTTTCCTTACTCGGAGCGTCCGGGCACGTCTGCACTGAGCATCCCCTATATTGTGCCCGAACGGGAGAAGAAGCTGCGGAGCCGTCGGTTGCTGGAGCTGTCAGACCAGAAGACGCACGAGTTCTATGCAGCCCACATCGGACGGCAGGCCGAAGTACTCTTCGAGAAAGCCACGCGGGGCAGAGCCATGCACGGTTTCACAGAGAACTATGTGCGTGTGGAGCTATCGCCTGCTGAAGCCCGTCCTGAGTACGACAATCAGCTGATGCGCGTAGGCTTGGGCGACTTTAATCATGACGCGACAGCGCTCAAGGCCATAATCCTATAATTTTTTCTGATTTTGCGAAATGGATAAACTTGCCATCGTTATTCTGAACTGGAATGGTGAGAAGATGCTTCGCCAGTATCTTCCCAGTGTCCTGAAGTATTCGTGTGAGGAGGCTGTGGTCTATGTTGCCGACAATGCCTCGACCGACAATTCCGTGCCCATGCTGAAAGAGAACTTTCCTGAATGCAGGCTCATTCTGCTGGAGAAGAATTGGGGCTTTGCCGACGGCTACAACAAAGCCTTGGCGCGGATTGAGGCCGAATATTACCTGCTGCTGAATTCCGACATAGAGGTGACCCCTCATTGGCTCACGCCTTTGCTCAGCTACATGGACGGTCATGCCGATGTGGCAGCATGCCAGCCCAAGCTGCTCTCTATGGCCGATCGTGACAGTTTCGAATATGCAGGTGCCTGTGGAGGATTCCTCGACCGATACGGCTATCCTTTCTGCCGGGGGCGCATCTTCGAGACTGTAGAGCACGACAGCGGACAGTATGATACTCCTGCTGACATCTTCTGGGCCACAGGTGCTGCCCTTCTTGTGCGCGCGTGTATATATAATAAGGTGGGAGGCTTAGACGGGCGGTTCTTTGCCCACAACGAAGAGATTGATTTGTGCTGGAGGCTTCGCATCAGAGGGCATCGGATAGTCTGTATTCCTGAGAGTAAAGTCTATCATGTGGGAGGGGGGACACTTCCGAAGAGCAATCCCATGAAGACCTTCCTGAACTTCCGCAACAATCTCACCATGCTCTACAAATGCTTGCCCGACGATGAGCTACACTTGGTGATGTGTGTGCGCTGGCTGCTCGACTATGTGGCAGCTTGGGAAATGCTCATTCTGAAGCGTAGCTGGAGCGATTTCAAGGCGGTATGCCGTGCGCGGCGGGCATTCAAGCGATGGAAGGCTGATTTCGAGGCCGACAGGAAGGCCATTCAGCAGAGTCGCGTGCTAAAAAACATACCAGAGCAACGCAGATTCATGTTGCTCTGGCAGTATTACGCTAAGGGGCGTCGGCACTATTCCGACTTGCCCTGAGCGGCGGCGAGGATTATTTCCTTTCAACGGAGAGCACGATGGGGTTCTCCGTTTCTTTTTTCCATTCCTTCAGCCAACTGAACCATTCTTTGGCACTGTGGAACCCGAACTCCTCGTTGGCTGAGCAGTAGGCCACCTTATAGGCTATATGGTTAGTGGCAGTCTTCACCACGAAGGTGTAGTTGCCGCCCTGTTCAGCCTCGTCGGCCTTCTCCTCGCTGGCGATGTTCTGCTTCTGCAGGCTGATGGCCAGTCCTACGGTCTCGCGGTTCCACTTTGCGGTGTCGGTCGAGGGCCAGTCGGTGCCCCAGCAGGCGCGTAGTCCCTTCTTGTCGGAGAACTCCTCTGAGCCCTTCACCTTGATGATGCCTGTAGAGAACAGGTAGTCGGCCACGTCGCGGTTGAAGAACACGTCGATGTCGGTATCGCGATGACCGGCATACTGCGTGTAGCGAATCGTCATGTTGACGGGCTGCTTCGCGGCATCGGCCTTCCATCCCTTGTCAATGATCTCGACGATGGTGCGCAGTGGTCCGTAGCTGATGATGCGCTGCGTGCGCGACTTCACGGGGTCGATCATCGTTGGCTCCTTTCCGTTCCATCCTCTGAAAGCACCCAGTCCGAATGAGTTGCCCACCCATAGCACGTCGTCGCCATAGCCATCTTTCTTCTGTGCTGCCGAGGTGTAGAACTGCGTCTCTTTCAGCTCTAAGCGCTTCTTGAACTTGCCGTAGAGGTCGAGCGTCTGCCGTTTGTCGAAGTAGATGCGTATGCCGTTCAGCTCGCTCTCAAAGCTCACGCCGTGATGGTGCTGCAGATTGTAGGAGTTGGCGCAGTCGCCACGTGCCGTGATGCTCTCTATATAATTGTTGTGCTTGTTCTTCTCCTTCACTTTGTCGTTGCGCATCAGCATTTCGGTATATACGCGCGCCGGATAGTCCTTGGGCGTTCCGTCGCTCAGCAGACTGACGGTGTAAGTCTTTGCCTCCTTGCCTTTGAGGTCAGCCAGAAAGCAAAGTTCGTCGAACTGCTCGTCCTGATCCAAATCATCGAGCTGGGAAGCTATTTCTTGTCCGTCGGCCAGCTGAACCTTGGCCGACCTTACATCTCCATAGGGGCTGAGGGCAATCACGACCGGTTGGTCGGTGCGATCGGTTTTCAACGGGTTCTTCACAGTGACGTTCAACGTCGTCTGAGCATTCAGGTACAAGCAGCCGAAAAGGGCGCAGAAGATTAGTTTTTGTTTCATAATGAGCTCCATTTTTCTACAAAAGTAAACAAATAGCCTCGCATTTTTAATTATTTTAGGTTAAAATTTTGTTTTTAAAGGTATTTTTAGTAATTTTGCGGCATTATTTAACAGTCACAGGACTATTCGTGAAGAAAATCTACCTCATATTGTTATGTATCATGTTCACTTGCTTCGGTTGCAAGTGGCGCTTGCAGTCGGGTTCGCATTCAGAATCGGACATGGTGATAGAGCGCTATGACCGGCTAGAGGCTTCCTTCCTGACCACAGGCGACTTCTCGGCTTTGCAACAGATGCAGACACGCTATCCCATGCAGACACGCAGGCTGATTGAAGACGTGATAAAGCTGGGTAAAGTCGATGATGCCCATATCAATGTTCGTTTTCTTTCCTTCTTTCAAGACAGCACCTTGCAGGCGCTCATAGCAGAAGTGGGACGCCAGTATGAAAAAATGGATGATATTGACAAACAGCTATCGAAATCGTTCGGGCGAATGACTCATTTGCTGCCTGAGCTGAAACACCCTGAGGTCTATACGCAGATAGGTTCGCTGGATCAGAGTGTCGTGGTGGACGGCACACTCCTCGGCATCTCGCTCGACAAGTATCTTGGGGCTGACTATCCGCTTTACGTGAAGTATGGCTATTCAGAGAAGCAGCGCTCCATGATGCTGCGCGACTATATAGTGCCCGACTGTCTGGGCTTCTATTTGCTGAGCCATTACCCGGCTCCGTCCGATTCGCTGCGCCTTCAGCACATGGGGCGCATTCAGCACACGGTGAATTGCCTGATGGACCGGAAAATTTTTGAAAATGCTCATGTAGAGGAAGCTCGCCATTATATGAACAATCACAAAGGTCTTACTTTCGCTGAATTATTGGAAGGAAAGTAAGATGGTGGTATCATTCGCCTTAGAATGAGGGAGGTATCACCATAGTTGTAGGGATGATTTAGGTTATTTGAGTATAAGCAGCGGTAGCGGATTATATAATCGGCTATAGCGGACTATATAATCCGCTACCGCTGCTTATACTCGTTTAGCCTATTTGCTCCCGCTAAAACTAATGTATCTCCCCGTTAAATAGGAGTAATGCCCCCGCTTCTTACATTTGTGGCAAAAGATTGGTTGTTGATGTAGATACAAATGTGTTTATTTGTGTGAAATAAATCGTTAATTCAGAAATATTTGCTAACTTTGCACGAAAAGTTCAAACAGGAAAATATGAAAAAGACATTCGTGCTTTGTGCGGCTTTGCTGTTGTCGGCGCTTCAGGCAATGGCAGGGCAGAAATTACAATTAAAGGATATCACACGCGGTGACTTTCGCGGCCAAAGCGTGTCAGCCGTTAGACCGCTGAGCAGTGGCGAGAGCTATGCCCAGATTTCAGCTGACGGGAAGCAGATCGTGCAGCATTCTTTCAAGACCGGCAAGCAGATGGGCGTGCTTTTCGATGCTTCCACCGTGCGTGGTGCGAAGATTGAGAGGGTAGAGGGCTACGTGATGAGTCCCGACGGGAAGAACATCCTTATTCAGACAGGCACCAAACCCATCTATCGCCGCTCGTTTACCGCCACCTATTATATATATAACATAGGCAACAACAAAATGGTGCCGCTCAGCGATGGCGGACCACAGCAGACACCCATCTGGAGCCCCGACGGAACACAGGTGGCTTTCGTTCGCGACAACAACATACACTTGGTGAAACTGCTCTACAACAATTCGGAGAGCATGGTCACTAAGGATGGAAAGCCCAATGAGATCATCAACGGCATACCCGACTGGGTGAACGAGGAAGAGTTCTCGTTCAATTCGGCCATGTGTTTTACGGCTGATTCGCGACAGATTGTCTGGGTGCGCTACGACGAGTCGGGGGTGAAGGAATATGCTATGCCCATGTTTAAGGGGCTGAAGCCCGCACGCGAGGAGTATGCTACCTATCCCGGCACCTACGTCTATAAATATCCGAAGGCTGGTGAAGAGAATGCCAAGGTGAGCGTGTGGAGCTATGACATCAAGAGTCATCAGACTCGCAAGATCGACGTGCCGATGGATGCCGACGGATACGTGCCTCGCATTCAGCCAACAAGCGATGCCTCGAAGGTGATTGTCTTCACCCTGAACCGCCGCCAAGACTGTCTGCGAGTGTATTCGGCCAATCCGTTAAGCACTGTGAGCCAAATGATTATAGAGGATAAGGTGAACAAATACATTAACGAGAATGTGTTTGCCAACCTTCGCATTACAGACAACCATATCGTGCTCACCAGCGAGCGCGACGGATATAATCACATTTATCTCTACGGACTGAACGGACAGCTGCAGCGCACGGTGGGCGACATGGAGCAGCCCTCACAGCGGCTGGGCAGTGCTGCCCACACCGTCGTGACCGAGGTCTATGGCTACGACGAGCAGTCGGGCGACCTCTATTTTGCTGCTGTCAATGGCTCGCCTGTTGACCAACGCATTTATGTGTCGCGCAAGAACGGCAAGGTGGATTGCCTCACCGAAAAGAATGGATGGAACTCGGCTGTGTTCTCTGAAGACCTGAAGAATTTCCTCCTGACGTGGAGCGACCTCAATCATCCTGCCACTTATTCGCTCTGCAACAGTCAGGGCAAGACCACTGCCACTCTGATTGACAACAAGGCACTCGCCGATAAATATGCCTCCTACGACATGGGCAAGAAGGAACTCTTCATTGTCACCACGCCTGAAGCAAAACTCATGGGCTGGATGGTGAAACCCAGCGACTTCGACCCACAGAAGCAATATCCCGTCGTGATGTATCAGTATGGCGGTCCCGGCAACCAGCAGGTGAAGAACGCGTGGAACATCGGGATGAACGGCCAGGGAGCCATCCTTGAGCAGTATCTGGCTCAGCAAGGCTACATCGTGGTGTGCGTGGACAATCGCGGCACGGGCGGACGTGGAGCCGACTTTGAGAAATGCACCTATTTGCGCTTAGGCGAACTGGAGGCAAGAGACCAAGTGGAGACGGCCATCTGGCTGGGACAGCAACCCTATGTTGACAAGAGTCGCATCGGCATCTGGGGATGGTCGTATGGAGGATGGAACACGCTGATGTCGATGAGTGAGGGCAGGGCGGTCTTTGCCTGCGGCATAGCCATCGCACCGCCCACCAGCTGGCGCTATTACGACACCGTATATACGGAGCGCTTCATGCGCACTCCTAAGGAGAATCAGAGCGGTTACGACGAGGTGAACCCCATTGCCCGTGCCCCGAAGCTGCACGGAGCGCTGCTGCTCTGTCACGGACTGGCCGACGACAACGTGCACTATCAGAACACGGCTGAATATGTGGAGGCACTGGTGCAGGCCGACAAGGACTTCAGCCAACTGGTCTATACCAACCGCAATCACAGTATCTACGGCGGCAACACTCGTAACCATCTGTTCCGCCAGTGCGTGAACTTCTTCAACGAGCACCTGAAGTAGAATCAAATGAAAAAATAATACCAATTTACTAAAAAAATGAAAAAACTATCACTACTCTTACTGACACTCCTCGTCATCGTGGCCTCGGCTGATGCCCGCTCGAGGAAAAAACGTCCTGAACCCAAACCGCAACTCTCGACGATCGAGATGATTGTGAAGGTGAACGACTACTGGCAGCAGCACCACAAGCCGCAGGTGCGCTCGTTCTGGGACGAAGCGGCCTATCACACGGGCAACATGGAAGCCTACAGGCTCTTGGAAGTGGCCCGCTGGAAGAACTACAGCGAGGACTGGGCACGCCACAACCGATGGATGGGCGCACAGGGAAAAGACGCTTCGAAATGGCGCTACAAGACCTACGGCGAGGGACACGACTTCGTGCTCTTTGCCGACTGGCAGATCTGCTTCCAGACTTATATCGACCTTTATGAACTGAATCCCGACCCGTTCAAAATTAAGCGTGCCATTGAGGTGATGGATGCGGAGTGCCGTTCGCAGGAGACCGATTTTTGGTGGTGGGCCGATGCGCTCTACATGGCTATGCCCATCTTCACTAAACTCTACAAGGTGACGGGCGAGGTGAAATACCTGGACAAGCTCTATGCAAACTTCAAGTGGGCCGACGAGCTCATGTACGATAAGGACGAACAGCTCTACTATCGTGATGCCAAGTACATCTACCCGAAGGTGAAGACAGCCTGCAACGGCGGTAAGAGCTTCTGGGCGCGTGGCGACGGATGGGTGCTGGCCGGACTGGCAAAGGTGCTCAGCGACATGCCCAAAGACTATAAGCATCGCGACTTCTTCCTGCAGCGATTCCGTGAACTGGCTGAGGGCGTGGCCCGCGTGCAGCGCCCTGGCGGCTACTGGAGCCGCTCCATGCTCTGCGAAGACGATGCCCCGGGGCCAGAGACCTCAGGTACAGCCTTCTTCACTTACGGAATGTTGTGGGGCGTGAACCACGGCCTGCTCGATCGCACCGCCTACGAGCCCGTGATCAACAAGGCTTGGGCCTACCTGTCGCAGACAGCCCTGCAGGCCGACGGCAGCGTGGGCTTCGTTCAGCCCATCGGCGAGAAGCCTGATCCCACGAAGACCGTAGATGCCCACTCGCAAGCCAACTTCGGCGTGGGAGCCTTTCTGCTGGCAGCCTGCGAGAAAGTGCGCTTCGACGATGGTTCCGTTTGTCCGGAGTCTGCCGTGAGTGCCAATGCCGCTGCCACTCGGGTGGCTGTTGTCAATGAGAGCAATGAGTTCCGCCAACAAATAGTGGAGGTCGATGCGAAGGAGCTGTTTGCCAAGCTGGGCATTCAGGGCGGTCGCCAGTTTGTCGTGTTCGACGAGGGCGGACTGGAAGTGCCTTATCAGCTGGGTTCTAACGGAAAAGTGCTGCTGGATGCAGGTGTTCGTCCTCATGCCACACTTACTTTCACTATTAAGAAAGGTACTCCGAAGAACTACGCATCAGTCTGCTACGGACGGGTCTATAATGAGCGCAAAGACGACTATGCCTGGGAGAACGATCGTGGTGCCTACCGCGTGTATGGTCCTGCCCTGCAGCGAACGGGGGAGCGCTCCTATGGCACCGACGTTTGGTCGAAGAATACGCCCGAGCTCGTGGTGGAACAACGCTACTGGATTGAGGATGTGGTGATGATGCCTGCCGTTGAGAAACTACGCAAGGCCAACCGCCAGCGTGGCGACTCGCTCTATCGGCTGAACTCCTATCACAACGACCATGGGCGCGGCATGGACCTCTATAAGGTAGGGGCAACCTTGGGATGCGGCACACCGGCTCTGATGACCGATGGCAAGCTGAACTATCCCTATTGCTTCAAGGAATGCGAGATTCTGGACAACGGCCCAATGCGCATGAAGGTGCATCTCACTTACAATCCAGCCCGTATCGGAAACGACACTGCCGTGGTGGAGCATCGGTATATTGAACTGGACAAGGGCTCGAACTTCAATCGCGTCGAAGTGAGATACGACGGACTCACACAGGCGGTTGACCTTGCCTCGGGCATCGTGCTTCACTCTGAGGATAAAGATAATGTGGAACTGGGGAGCGAATATGTGCTCTATGCCGACCCGACCGACAATCCCCGTGTGAACAACTGCCAGCTGTTCGTGGCAACCCTCTACCCGGAAGGCATCAGCCAAACGCGAAAGCTGCTCTTCGACCAGCCGAGCGGCGGCAATGAAGGGCATGCACTGGGTGTGAAGAGCAATTACAAGGGCGAGAGCTTTACCTACTATTTCGGTTCGGCTTGGTCGAAATACGACATACGCACTATGCAGGAATGGAAGGCTCGTACAGAGTGGACCCTCCGCTCGCTGAGACAGCCGCTAAAGACAGAATGGCGATAGTCTGTTAAAAATTGATAAACATCGAGTGGTATCTGATAAGATTTACAAAAATGAACAGAGAGTTAGGGGGCTACTCCTAACTCTTTTGTATCTTTGTACGGTTATAACTTTAAAACAATATTTTATATTTTAATTATGGCAAACAGAGAAAAACTCTTTACCGAGTTTGCTGTGCCTACCACTCAGGAGTGGTTAGACAAGATAGAAATCGACTTGAAGGGAGCCGATTTCCAGAAGCGCTTGGTGTGGAGAACAAACGAAGGATTTAATGTGCAGCCTTTCTATCGTCGTGAGGACCTGAAGGGTCTGAAGACTCCTGATGCTCTTCCCGGTGAGTTCCCGTTTGTGCGTGGTAACAAGAAAGACTCAAACGAGTGGTACGTTCGTCAGAACATTGTAGTCGAAGATGCTAAGGAAGCAAACAAGAAGGCACTTGACATTCTGAACAAGGGAATCGACTCCTTAGGCTTCAAACTTCCCGGCAAGATGGTGAGCAAGGAGACGGTGGAGACTCTGCTCGAAGGCATCTATTGCGACATCGTGGAAGTGAACTTCAGTACCTGCAAGCGCCATTCACTGGAGCTGGCCCAGATTCTTGTAGAGTATTTCGAAAAGAAAGGATATGACAAGGAAAAGGTGGTGGGCTCTATCGACTGGGATCCTATGGAGAAGATAGTGATGAAGGGCAAGGACACCACGCCCATTCTCGCACTGGCTCCACAGCTCGTCGAGACCATGAAGGAATATCCCAATTTCCGTGTGATCGCCGTCAACTCCGATTCGCTCAACAATGCCGGTGCCTATATCGTTCAGGAGCTGGGCTACGCACTGGCTTGGGGCAATGAATATCTGCAGCAGCTGACAGATGCCGGTGTCGATGTTGACTTGGCTGCCAAGAATATCAAGTTCAACATGGGCGTTAGCGAGAACTACTTCATGGAGCTGGCCAAGTTCCGTGCAGCCCGTTTGCTTTGGGCTCAGATTGTGAAGCAGTATGAGCCGAAGTGCGACTGCGCCTGCAAGATGGTGATCAACGCTACCACTTCTACTTACAATCAGACACTGTTCGATTCTTATGTGAACCTGTTGCGTTCGCAGACCGAGGCCATGAGTGCAGCCCTTGGCGGCATTCACTCTATGGTGGTCACACCGTTCGATGCTCCTTATGAGCAAGCTACCGACTTCTCGGAGCGTATCGCCCGTAATCAGCAGTTACTGCTGAAGGAGGAGAGCCACTTCGGCCAGATTGTTGATCCGGGTGCAGGCTCCTACTATATTGAGCATCTTACCGATGCCCTCGCTCAAGAAGCCTGGAAGATTTTCCTGAAGGTGGAAGAGGAGGGCGGCTTCCTCGCAGCCATCAAGGCAGGAACCGTGCAGGACGATATCAATGCTACGAACGTGAAGCGTCATGGCGATGCCGCCAAGCGCAAGGAGTTCCTGTTGGGCACCAACCAATTCCCCAACTTCACAGAGAAGAGTGAGGGCAAGAAGCCTCAGACCTGCGGCTGTTGCTGTGGCCACGCAGAGGATGAGGAACAACATCCCTTCAAGGCGATTTCTTCTACTCGTCTGGCTGCCGACTTCGAAGATTTGCGCATCCATACTGAAGAGACTCGCGTGCCTACGGCTTTCATGCTCACCATCGGCAATCTGGCCATGCGTCAGGCCCGTGCCCAGTTCTCATGCAATTTCCTCGCCTGTGCAGGCTATAAGGTGATTGACAATCTGGGCTTCAAGACCGTAGAGGAAGGCATAGATGCTGCCCTTGAGGCTAAGGCCGACATCGTGGTCATCTGCTCCAGTGATGATGAGTATGCTGAGTATGCCATCCCCGCATTCCAGTACCTCAATGGTCGCGCTATGTTTGTCGTGGCCGGTGCTCCTGCTTGCATGGAGGACTTGAAGGCTGCCGGCATAGAGAACTACATCCACGTGAAGTGCAATGTGCTTGAAACTTTGAAAGAATATAATCAGAAACTTGGTATCTAAAAGAAAGGAGACTTGAATTATGCGCAAACAATTTAAAGATATTGATATCTACGCTGGCATTCATGCTCAAGATGGTGCTAAGTGGATTAAAGATAATGGTATCGTAGAAAACTGGAAGACACCCGAGCATATCGAGGTGCGCCCCGTTTATACCAAAGAAGACCTTGAGGGTATGGAGCATCTCGACTTCACAGCCGGTATTCCTCCCTATTTGCGTGGTCCGTACTCTATGATGTATCCGTTCCGTCCGTGGACCATTCGTCAGTATGCTGGCTTCTCTACCGCTGAGGAGTCGAACGCCTTCTACCGTCGTAATCTGGCCAGCGGACAGAAAGGTCTTTCGGTCGCCTTCGACCTGCCTACGCACCGTGGCTATGACCCCGACAACGCCCGTGTGGTGGGCGATGTGGGTAAAGCCGGCGTGAGCATCTGCAACGAGGAGAACATGAAGGTGCTGTTCTCGGGCATTCCCTTGAACAAGATGTCGGTCTCGATGACCATGAACGGTGCCGTGCTGCCCATTTTGGCTTTCTATATCGTGGCAGGTCTGGAGCAGGGCGCTCAGCTCGAAGAGATGGCCGGAACTATTCAGAACGACATTCTGAAGGAGTTTATGGTGCGCAACACTTATATCTATCCGCCTGCATTCTCAATGAAGATTATTGCCGACATCTTCGAATATACCTCACAGAAGATGCCTAAGTTCAATAGCATCTCTATCTCGGGCTACCACATGCAGGAGGCTGGCGCAACAGCCGACATCGAGCTGGCTTACACCTTGGCCGACGGTATGGACTATCTGCGCACGGGCGTGAATGCTGGTATCGATGTCGATGCCTTCGCTCCTCGCCTGTCGTTCTTCTGGGCTATCGGCATGAATCACTTCATGGAGATTGCCAAGATGCGTGCTGGCCGCCTGTTGTGGGCAAAGATTGTGAAGTCGTTTGGGGCCAAGAACCCCAAGTCGCTGGCTCTGCGCACTCACTCGCAGACTTCTGGCTGGTCGCTCACCGAGCAGGACCCCTTCAACAATGTGGGACGTACCTGTATCGAGGCTATGGCTGCCGTGCTGGGTCACACCCAGTCGCTGCACACCAACGCACTCGACGAGGCCATCGCTTTGCCTACCGACTTCTCGGCTCGTATCGCTCGTAACACGCAAATCTATATTCAGAACGAGACCAAAGTGTGCAAGCAGATTGACCCGTGGGCCGGTAGCTACTACGTGGAGACACTGACTAACGAACTGGTGCACAAGGCATGGGAGCACATTCAGGAGATTGAGAAGCTGGGCGGTATGGCCAAGGCCATTGAGACAGGTCTGCCCAAAATGCGTATCGAGGAGGCCGCAGCCCGCACGCAGGCCCGTATCGACTCAGGTGCCCAGACCATCGTCGGTATCAACAAGTATCGTCTGGAGCATGAGGATCCGATTGATATTCTTGAGGTCGATAATACCGCTGTGCGTAAGCAGCAGGAGGAAAGCCTGAAGCAGGTGCGCGCCACTCGCGACGAGGCAGCATGTCAGGCAGCCCTGAAGGCTATTACCGATTGCGTGCGCGACTTCAAGGAAGGTCGCAAGAGTGAGAACAATCTGCTGGATTTGGCTGTGAAGGCTGCCCAGTTGCGTTGTACGCTCGGTGAGATTTCAGATGCCTGCGAGAAAATCGTGGGTCGTTATAAAGCAGTAATCAGAACCATTTCAGGCGTGTATAGTTCAGAAAGTAAGAACGATGATCAGTTTGCCGAGGCTTGCAGACTGACGGATGAGTTTGCGAAGAAGGAAGGTCGTCGTCCGCGTATCTTCGTGGCGAAGATGGGACAGGACGGTCACGACCGTGGTGCAAAGGTAGTGGCAACAGGTTATGCCGACTGTGGCTTCGACGTGGATATGGGACCGTTGTTCCAGACCCCTGAAGAGGCTGCTCGCGAAGCTGTTGAGAACGATGTGCACATCGTGGGTGCCTCGTCGTTAGCTGCTGGTCATAAGACTCTCATTCCTCAGCTCATTGAGGAACTGAAGAAGCTGGGACGTGAGGACATCATGGTCATTGCCGGAGGTGTGATCCCCGCACAAGACTACGACTTCCTCTATAAGGCTGGCGTAGCGGCCATCTTCGGTCCTGGTACTCCCGTTCCTTATTCGGCTGTGACCATGATGAAGCTCCTGCTCGATAAGGAGTAAGGGGTGCATTCATCAAGAGAAAAGAGATTCTCAAAATACCCAAGAGGGAGTCTGGAACCAAGTCGTTTCAGGCTCCTCTTTTGTTGAGGATAAACGATTTCTATTCAAAAGTTTGGGCAACTCGCTTTTCTTTCGTACTTTTGCACGATTGAAAACAGAAAAGTGCAGAACCTATGCTGAAAGGAAAGAAGATTGTGCTGGGCATCACAGGCTCGATAGCTGCCTACAAGGCTTGCTACATAATTCGTGGATTGGTGAAGGCCGGGGCTGAGGTACAGGTGGTCATCACACCTGCCGGCAAAGAGTTTATCACCCCCATCACGCTTTCGGCGCTCACGCAGAAGCCTGTGGTGAGCGAGTTCTTTTCACAGCGCGATGGCACATGGAACAGTCATGTGGCGCTGGGACTTTGGGCTGATGCCATGCTCATTGCTCCTTGTACGGCATCCACGTTAGGCAAGATGGTCAGCGGAGTGGCCGACAACATGTTGCTTACCACCTATCTGTCAATGAAAGCGCCTGTCTTCATCGCTCCGGCAATGGACCTTGACATGTATGCTCATCCGTCAACACAGAAGAACTTGGAGCATCTGCGTTCCTACGGCAACCATATCATTGAGCCTCAGTCGGGCTTCTTGGCTAGCGGACTGGAGGGTAAGGGACGTATGGAAGAGCCAGAACGAATCGTGGAATACCTCAATGAGTTTTTCGAACAGGAAGAACAGAAAGATTTGGCTGGCAAGCATGTCATGATTACGGCAGGCCCTACCTATGAGAAAATAGACCCTGTACGTTTTATCGGAAACTACTCAAGTGGCAAGATGGGCTTCGCCCTTGCCGAAGAGTGTGCTAAACGCGGAGCGCAAGTGACGTTGATAGCAGGACCGGTTGACGTTCTCACTACGAGTCAGAACGTCAGACGCATTGACGTGGAGAGTTGTCTGCAAATGGAGCAGGCGGCATGCGAGGCATTCCCATCGAGCGATGCTGCCATCCTATGTGCGGCAGTAGCCGACTTCCGGCCTGAAAACGTGGCAGAAGAGAAAATCAAACGAGTAGGAGAGGAACTGAATATCCGACTGATACCGAATCCTGACATCGCTGCTGAGCTGGGACGCATGAAGACTGGTAAGCAAGTGCTTGTGGGCTTTGCACTTGAAACAAACAACGAGGAACAGAATGCAACGCACAAGTTGGAGAAGAAGAACCTGGACTTCATCGTACTGAACTCGCTACGCAATAAAGGAACCTGTTTCAAGAGCGATGACAATCAGATAGCCATCCTCTCACGTGAGGGACGAAAAGACTATGAGCGCAAGCCTAAGAAGCAGGTGGCTACAGATATCATAGATGAACTGAGCGCTATGTTGCGACGACTGACCGTTGTGTTGGCTGTGCTGTTAGGCAGTTGGGGGGTGACTCCTACCGCGTCAGCACAGGAGTTACAGGCCAAAGTGAACATCAATCATCAGCAGGTGCAAGGTACTGATGTCAGCATATTCAACAATCTGCAGCAGACATTGGAACAGTTCATCAACGAGCGCCAATGGACGCCTCTTCAGTTTCAACAGAACGAGCGTATCGCGTGTACCTTTAATATTACGGTGACAAAATATGATGCAGCTACGAATCATTTCACTTGTACGGCGCTGATTCAGGCCAATCGTCCCGTCTATAACTCGGCTTATACGACAACACTCTACAACAATCGTGACAAGTCATTCGAATTCGACTATGCCCAGTTTGACCAGCTGAACTTCAATGAGGAATATCTGGACAATCAGCTTGTGGCACTTGTGGCTTATTATGCTTACCTGATTATTGGACTTGACTTGGACAGCTTTGCCCCGATGGGCGGCACCGATGTGTTGCAGCGTTGCATGAATTTGGTGAACAATGCACAGAACCTGGATTTCCCCGGATGGAAGTCGTTCGAAGACTCGCGCAATCGCTTTGCAATCATCAACGACTATCTGGATGAAGCTATGAAGCCTTTCCGTCAGTTGCAGTACGACTACTATCGTAAGGGACTCGACGAGATGGCTCAAAATGCAGAGCGTGGTCGTACCAACGTCACTACAGCTTTGGAGACCTGTCTGAAGAAAGCTCATGAAGACAAGCCGCTGAGTATGCTCCCTCAGATTTGGACTGACTATAAAAAGGACGAACTGGCTAATATCTACAAAGGAAAGGGTACACAGAAAGAAAAGCAGAGCGTCTATGATATTCTGCTCGGTATGAATGCTTCGCAGAGCAATACGTGGGACAAGATTAAACAGTAAAATCATGCTTCGACATCTCTATATTAAGAACTATACACTCATTGATGAGTTGGATATTGACTTCAGTGAGGGCTTTTCGGTCATCACTGGTGAAACGGGTGCTGGTAAGAGCATTATCTTAGGAGCCATCGGGCTGTTGTTAGGGCAACGTGCTGACTCGAAGGCGATAAAGGCGGGTGCCGACAAGTGTGTCGTAGAGGCGCATTTCGATTTGTCGCGTTACGACATGAAGCCGTTCTTTGAGGAGAACGACATAGAGTTTGATGCTTCCGATACGATTGTGAGACGTGAGCTGACTGCTGCTGGCAAGAGTCGTGCTTTTATCAACGACACTCCCGCTTCGTTGGCATTGATGAAAGAGCTGGGTGAGCAACTTGTCGATGTGCATTCGCAACATCAGAATCTGTTGCTGAGCAAGCAGAACTTTCAGTTAGAGGTGGTCGATATTCTGGCAAAGGACGGTAAGGAGTTGGAAGCTTACCAAAGGGCCTATGCCGTCTATCGGCAGGCGGAGCACGAACTTGAAGAGCTACGCGAGGAAATAGAGCGTAACAGGATAGAGGCAGATATGCTTCAGTTCCAATATGAAGAGCTGTCAAATGCCCGGCTTGTTGAAGGCGAGCAGCAGGAACTTGAAGCAAAAAGCGACACAATGACCCATGCCGAAGACATCAAGCAAGGATTCTATACCACGGTCTCAGCACTTAATGGCGATGAGCAGGGGGGAGTGCTCGCATCTTTGAAACGCTCAGTATCAGCTTTGCGAGGCATCGAGAAAGTGATGGCACAGGCTTCGCAGTTGGCCGACCGCTTAGACAGTAGTCTGATAGAGATTAAGGATATAGCCAATGAAGCCGAAGAACTGCTTGACAAAGTGGATTTTGACCCTTCGGAATTGGATAGCGTGAATGCAAGGCTCGACCGGATTTACGACTTGCAGAAGAAATATCGTGCTGATAGCATAGAAGAGTTGTTGGCAAAACAGAAGAGCTTGCATCAGAAACTGTTGAGCATAGAGAATTCGGATGAAGAACTGGCAGCTTTGCAGCAAAAACGGGAAAAACTTCATGCCGAATGCCTTGCAAAGGCTCAGGCACTAACAGCAAAGAGAAGTAAGGCGGCTAAGACGATTGAACGCCAGCTGTGCGAACGGCTCGTCCCGTTAGGAATGCCGAACGTGCGTTTTGAAGTGGCTGTTGAGCAGGAAGAGATCGGACGGATGGGACAGGACAAGGTCGCTTTCCTCTTCAGCGCCAATACCTCTACGGCCCTTCAGCCCGTTTCTCAGGTAGCATCTGGTGGTGAGATTGCGCGTGTGATGCTGGCTCTGAAAGCGATGATTAGCGGAGCTGTGAAGCTTCCTACGATTATTTTCGATGAGATAGATACAGGAGTGAGCGGAAAGATAGCAGAGCAAATGGCGCAAATCATGTACGAGATGGGATGTCAGGACCGACAGGTCATCAGCATCACCCACCTTCCGCAAATCGCTGCATTAGGTACAACCCACTACAAGGTGTATAAAGAGGAAACTAAACAGGGAACCACAAGTCACATGACCATGCTTGAAGCCGAAGAGCGCGTGAAAGAGATTGCTCAGATGCTGAGCGGTAGCAATGTGAGTCAGGCCGCTATCGAAAATGCCAGACAACTACTCAGCTCTCTTGCTCCTCATCAGCATCAACGTCAAAGTCGTGATGAGGATGGTGGAAGACGTGATGGTGAATGAAATTCATGCCCTCCAGACAAACCAGCACCATAATCGTGGCTGCTGTGGCTACAGCATACATTCCGGCGCTGGCTGTCATTCCGATGGCAGATGTGACCCACAAGCCTGCTGCTGTGGTGAGTCCTTTCACAACATTCTTCTGAAAAATGATGGTACCCGCACCGATAAAGCCTATGCCACTCACCACTTGAGCTGCCATACGGGCAGGGTCGCGTTGGATGATTACTCCCGGCTGTGCAACGTAGTCGTCGAATCCGTACATGGAAAGCACCATGAAAAGGGCGCTGCCCAGTCCTACAAGGAAATGTGTGCGGAAGCCTGCCTCCTTCGATCTGTATTCACGTTCCAGACCGATAGCCCCACCAAGCATGGCTGCAATAAAAATGCTAAGAATATATTGGCTTGTCATATATTTATAGGTGTAAGTTGTTGTTTTGAAAGGCAAAGGTACAAATAATTCATAATAAATCGTCCTAATTCAGCACTTTTTCGTACCTTTGCACCCAATTTTAAAGAAAAAGCATGAAAAAATTGAAAGCGGCACTCTTCGACCTTGACGGTGTTGTGTTCGACACAGAGCCGCAATACACAATCTTTTGGGGGGAACAATGTCGTGAGTTCCACCCAGAGCACCCAGGATTAGAAATTGAAATCAAGGGGCAGACGCTAACACAGATTTTTGACCGCTGGTTCAGCGGTGAGTTAGCCTATACTCAGCCTCTCATTACCAGACGGCTTGATGCTTATGAGGCACAGATGGACTATCTCTATGTGGCAGGATTCGAGCGATTTGTAATGGAACTGAAGGCACAAGGCATGAAAACAGCCGTGGTGACCAGTTCCAACCTGCCTAAGATGCAGAGCGTTTACCAGCATCGGCCTGAATTTACAACATTCTTTGACGAAATCTTGACAAGTGAGGACTTTGCCGAGAGCAAGCCTTCGCCCGACTGCTATTTGCGTGGTGCTGCGCGTTTTGCTGCAAAGCCCGACGAGTGTGTAGTGTTCGAGGACAGTTTCAATGGCCTTCGCTCCGGACGTGCTGCAGGCATGTTTGTCGTGGGACTTACTACGAGTAATCCGAAAGAAAAGATAAAAGAGCTGTCTGATATTCAGATAGGCGATTATAAAGAATTTGACTTTAAAAAATTATTAGAATTATGGCAGGCTATTTAGTTAGTGACACACGTAAAGTGACAACCCATCGTTTCATTGAGATGAAACAGAAAAGTGAGAAAATCTCAATGCTCACATCTTATGACTATACAACTGCAAGCATTGTTGACCGTGCAGGTGTTGACGGAATATTGATTGGCGATTCAGCCTCGAACGTGATGGTAGGCAACTCTACTACTTTGCCCATGACGGTCGATCAGATGATTTATCACGCACGTTCGGTTGTTAATGGTGTGAAACGAGCTCTCGTGGTATGTGACATGCCTTTCGGAAGTTATCAGACTGGTGTGCATGATGGCGTGACCAATGCCATTCGCATCATGAAGGAGAGTGGCTGCGATGCACTGAAAATGGAAGGCGGAGTGGAAATACTGGATACGGTAAAGGCTATTCTTGATGCTGGCATCCCCGTCATGGGACACCTGGGACTTACGCCACAGAGTATCAATAAGTTCGGAACCTATGCTGTAAGAGCCAAGGAAGAGCGTGAAGCCGAGAAACTGCTGTCTGATGCAAAGGCTTTGGCTGAAGTGGGATGCTTTGCCGTAACACTGGAGAAGGTGCCTGCCAAGCTGGCAGCCCAGGTAACTGCTGAGATTGCCATACCTACCATCGGAATCGGAGCAGGTGGGCAGTGTGACGGACAAATTCTTGTGATTGCCGACATGTTAGGCATGACTCAGGGATTCTCGCCTCGTTTCTTGCGTCGCTATGCCAATCTGAATGCTATTATGACGGATGCCATAGGTAGCTATGTGACCGATGTGAAGAGTGGTGACTTCCCTAATGAAGAGGAGTCGTATTAAAATTGTCAATTTGCTAAATATTTCTTGTGAATACGCAGAGTACACCAGTTCATATCAGGTTGTGGCATAAGGAGTTCTGGCTTCTTGTTGTTGCAAATCTTTTGTTGTCGATGTCGGTGACATTGCTCATTCCCACCTTTCCTCAATGGTCCCTCTATACGACAGGACTGTCTGTTGAAGAAACGGGATGGGTAATGGGCATTTTTGCAGCAGGATTGTTTCTGATGGGACCATTCTGCTCGAAATTGGTGCAGAAGTATCGGCGTAATCAGGTATGTATATGGGCTATATCCGGCTTGGCACTCACTATTTTGCTGCCAGTTTACGTAAAACATATTGACTTCTGGCAGTTACTGCTGATCAGATTGCTTCAAGGCACGACATTTGGATTGGCACAGATGGTATTGGCTTCAACATTGGTGATTGACACATGTGAGTCGTTCCAGCGTACTGAAGCCAATCACTCGGCTACATGGTTCGGTCGCTTTGCCTTGTCGTTAGGACCGATGGCGGGCCTGTTGCTCTATCGGCAACTCGGCATGGAATATGTTTTCTATACTGCTGCCGGCTGTAGTCTGGCAGCAGCATTATTAATTCTGTTCGTACATTTTCCCTTCCGAGTGCCAAGTGAAGATGTGCAGTCCATCAGCCTCGACCGTTTTTTCCTGGGCTCAGGTTGGCCTCTGTTCCTCAATCTATTTGTCGTATCACTAAGTATAGGTCTCGTCTTCTCACTGCGATTCGAACCTGTCGATTTCGCCTTGATGATGATTGGATTCCTGTTGGCTTTGTTAGCTCAACGGTTCGTGTTTGCCGATGCTGAGTTGAAGAGTGAGGCTGTGACGGGGTTGCTTCTGATGATAGCGGCTATATTGATTCTGATTTATGTACCAAGTTCGTCGCTTCATTTTCCTTTGCTTGGATTAGGTCTTGGCATTTTGGGAGCTCGCTTTTTGCTATTGTTTATTAAGCTGAGTAGGCACTGTCAGCGAGGCACTGCCCAAAGCACTTTCATCTTAGGGTGGGAGAGTGGTATGGCATTAGGCATTGGTCTTGGCATCGGACTCTTTGATGGCAATCGTGATGGGCTGCTCTTCACGGCATTGTTCTTGGTCACTTTAGGTATGATGGCCTACGTTCTGTTCATACACCAGTGGTTCATACAGCATAAGAACCGATAATGACCTCATTTTCTTATTTAAAAACTATAATAATTATGACTACCAAACGAAATCTTTTCACCTTAATCCTATTCATGCTGTCACTCTTCACTTGGGCACAGCAAGGCTATTACACACGTGAGTTTCATGACAAGCAGTTAGTGAAAGAAGCTAAGAAGTGGTTGAAGCAGGGCGATTGGCGACATGGATTCACAAAGGCCGCTCCTCACTACTCGCTTAATGCCACTGAGTTCTATTTGCAGTATCAGAAGAATCCGAAGCAGTGGCAGGCACTCTTCCACTGGATTGCTGAGACCGATTTGCTCTCCATTCCTGCAGGTCGTCATCCTATTGAGGGCACTACGCTTGTAGCAAGTGTGGAAGATTCTGACAATGGTCCTTTGGAGAAACGTGCTTCAGAGAGTCACTATCATCATATTGATTTTCAATATGTGGTAAGTGGAGTAGAACGCTTTGGTATCATTGATCATGTGACAAGTGTACCGAATACCAAGTGGAAGCCCGATGTGATTCATTATCGTTATGATAAGAACCTTACTCGTTTCTACGATTCTTCACCCAATCGCTTCTTCATCTTCTTTCCCTGCGACTGGCATATTGCGAAAGTCAACAATAGTAGCAATAACCAGCGTATCAGGGTCATTGTAATCAAAGTGGACTACATCGATTGAGGATGTGGTGAAAGGAGTGACTATTAAAAAAACAAAAAAACGTAGTTCTACTTATTCATCTTCCTGCTTGATTTATTATCTTTGCAGGTAAGATGATTAGAAACCACTAAAACAATAATCTAAAAAATGAAGCAATTCAACGACAAGAATTTCGTCCTTGAGACCGAAGTGGCTCAGGACTTGTATCACAATCATGCGGCTAAGATGCCCATCATTGACTATCATTGTCACCTGATTCCCGAGATGGTGGCTAAAGACCATAAGTTCAAGAGCATTACTGAACTGTGGCTGGGGGGCGATCACTATAAATGGCGTGCTATGCGTACCAATGGTGTGGATGAACGCTACTGCACAGGTAAGGATACCTCTGACTGGGAGAAGTTTGAAAAATGGGCTGAGACCGTGCCTTACACTTTCCGCAACCCTCTCTATCACTGGACCCATCTGGAACTGAAGACCGCTTTTGGTATTGAAAAACTGCTGTCGCCCAAGACGGCCCGTGAGATTTTCGATGAGTGCAATGACAAGCTTGCCAACAATCCTAACTTCACGGCTCGCGGTCTGATGCGTCATTACAATGTGGAGTGTGTCTGCACTACCGATGATCCTGTCGATGACTTGCACAACCATATTGAGTATGCCAAGATTCGTACCGAGAAGGATCCTCTCATGATTCCTGCATGGCGTCCTGATAAAGCGATGAACATTGAGAAGCCCGAGTTCGCTAAATATGTAGAGCAGCTGGCAGAGGTGAGCGGTGTGAACATTGTGAGATTCGCCGATATGGTAGATGCACTCCAGAAACGTCACGACTTCTTTGCCGAGCAGGGCTCGAAGCTCTCAGATCATGGTATTGAGGAGTTTTACGACGAAGAGTACACCGATTCGCAGATTGAGACCATCTTTGAGAAGGCCATGCGTGGACAGCAACTCAGCAATTTCGAGATTCGTCAGTTTAAACACTGCTTCTTAACCGTGATGGCTGAGATGGATGCCGATGCCGGTTGGACCCAGCAGTTCCACTATGGCGCAATTCGCGATAACAATACAAAGATGTATAATCAGTTAGGTCCTGACACTGGCTTCGATTCTATCGGTGAATTCAATACAGCCAAGGCAATGTCGAAGTTCCTGAATAAACTGAATATGGAAGGCAAGCTCACACGCACTATTCTATACACCTTGAATCCTTGTGCAAATGAGGTGATTGCCACTATGCTGGGCAACTTCCAGGGAGGTGAGCCGGGTAAGATTCAGTTCGGCTCAGGCTGGTGGTTCAACGATCAGATGGACGGCATGATTCGTCAGATGAACGCCCTTTCGGTGCTCGGCCTGCTGAGCCGCTTCGTAGGCATGCTGACTGACAGCCGCTCGTTCCTCAGCTATCCTCGTCATGAATACTTCCGCCGCATCCTTTGCAATATTCTTGGCAATGATGTGGAGAAGGGATTGCTGCCCGACGATCGTGAGACACTTGCTCGAATGGTAGAGGACATTTCATACAACAACGCCCGTCGCTATTTCAAGTTCTATTGATTTAGACTATCGACAGGGACAAATTTTCAAGACAATAAGACTTGCCAAATGCATTTGGTGAGTCTTATTTTTTAATGTCCAAATTATACTTTTTTCTTCTTTTCAGATAGAAAACTTGTATAATTGAAAAAATTGCAGTATTTTTGCACGGTATTTCGAATAATTAATAGGAGATGAATAAAATAAAGTCTTATTGTTTTTGTCTTGCAATGTTTGTAACTGTTGCAGTTTTTACCGGTTGCGGTAGTTCTAAAAACGTTGCTTATTTTAAGAATAGTGATAAAGTTGACCTGTCAACTTCGAAAATGCTGTATGATGCTCGTATCATGCCGAAAGACCAGTTGACAATAACGGTCTCAACTACCAACGATGCAGCTGCAGTGCCCTTCAATCTGACGGTTCCCACGCCCTACACAGCTGGTCGTGCTACGACAACCAGTTCTCAACCCATGTTGCAGACCTATTTGGTTGACAATGAAGGTAAGATCAACTTTCCTATCATTGGCGAAGTGAAAGTAGGGGGAATGACAAAATCTGAGGCTGAGAACATGATTCGTGGTAAGATCTTGCCTTACATGTCGGAACTTGAGAATCCCATCGTAACTGTTCGTATGACGGGATATCAAATTTCAGTAATTGGTGAAGTGGCTCGTCCAGGTACATTTACCGTAAGCCGTGAGAAGATTACTGTGTTGGAGGCTCTTGCACAGGCAGGTGACTTGACAATCTATGGTGTGCGTAACAATGTGCAGCTCATACGTGAAGATGCTCATGGTCAGAAATCTATTTACTTCCTGAACCTGAATGATGCCAACTTGATTAACTCACCTTATTATTATCTGCAGCAGAACGACGTACTGTATGTGACGCCTAATAAGGTGAAGGCACAAAACTCGAGTGTGGGTAGTATGACTACACTGTGGTTCTCAGCAACATCAATCCTGATTTCGCTGACCTCGCTGTTATACAACATCTTGAAGAAGTAATCAAATACATAAAGAGATTGAGCATAAGTGTTCAATCTCTTTTTTCATATACCAATCACAAAATTACAAATCACAAAAACTATTGAAGCATTATGTGTGGAATCGTTGGCTACTTAGGAAAGCGTGAGGCTTTCCCTGTTTTAATCAAAGGATTGCGTAGGTTAGAGTATCGTGGCTATGACAGCGCAGGAGTTGCGCTGATCAATGCCAAGGGTGAACTGAACGTGTTCAAGGCAAAGGGCAAGGTAGATAGCCTTGTGGAGTATTGTTCCGACAAAGACAAATCGGGCTCAGTGGGTATTGCCCACACACGCTGGGCTACTCATGGCGAGCCTTCAACGCGGAATGCGCATCCCCATTATTCGGAATCGAAAAATCTTGCCATCATTCATAATGGTATCATTGAGAACTATGCCGACATGAAGACCAAACTGATAGAGCGAGGCGTAACATTTCAGTCGGATACTGATACTGAAGTGGTTATTCAGTTGGTTGAATACATCATGCAGAAAAAGCAGCTTGATTTACTGACGGCTGTGCAAGTGGCGCTTCATCAAGTGATAGGTGCTTATGCTATCGCTATTATAGACAAACGAGAACCCAATCAGATTATTGCAGCCCGCAAACAAAGTCCCTTGGTAGTGGGCATTGGCGACGATGAGTTCTTTCTGGGGTCTGATGCCAGTCCACTGATAGAATATACGAAAAAGGTAGTCTATTTGGAGGATGGAAATATTGCCGTGCTCAGATTGGGTGAAGAATTGAAGGTGATTAGTATTCTGGGCGAGCAACAGGAACTCACCGTAAAAAATGTGGATATAGATCTCGGTCAGATTGAGAAAGGCGGCTATCCACACTTCATGCTGAAGGAAATTTTTGAGCAACCCGAATGTCTAACTAATTGTATGCGCGGACGAATCAATGTTGAGGCTAATCACGTGACACTTTCTGCACTCATTGACTACCGCCGCCAGTTGCTCTCAGCTAAGCGTGTGCTGATAGTAGCCTGTGGGACTTCCTGGCATGCAGGACTGATAGGTAAACAGTTGATTGAATCGTTCTGCCGCATTCCTGTTGAGGTAGAGTATGCCAGTGAGTTCCGTTATCGTAATCCTGTGGTTACTAAGGAGGATGTGGTCATTGCCATCTCGCAAAGTGGTGAGACTGCCGATACGTTGGCTGCTGTTCAGTTGGCTAAAGAACGTGGAGCCTTTATCTATGGTGTGTGCAATGCCATTGGCTCCAGCATTCCGCGTGCCACTGATACGGGTACATATATTCATGTGGGTCCCGAGATTGGTGTTGCCTCTACAAAGGCATTTACGGGACAAGTCACTGTGCTCACCATGTTTGCACTGGCACTTGCCGAGGCAAAGGGAACGATGGAACGCGATGAGTATATGCGCGTGGTGAAAGGGCTTAGCGAAATACCCGACTTGATTCGCGAAGTGCTGAAGATAAATGAGAAAGTTGCCGATTTAGCCCGTACTTTCACCTATGCTCATAACTTTCTATACTTAGGTCGTGGTTTCAGCTACCCAGTGGCTTTGGAAGGTGCTCTGAAACTGAAGGAAATATCCTATATTCATGCCGAGGGTTATCCGGCTGCTGAGATGAAACATGGTCCAATCGCGCTTATTGATTCAGACATGCCTGTCGTAGTGATTGCCACTCATAACACAATGTACGAGAAAGTGCTCTCGAACATTCAAGAGATCAAGGCCAGAAAGGGTAGGGTAATCGCTCTGGTTACAAAGGATGATGACAAAATATCCAAGATTGCCGATGAGGTAATAGAACTGCCAGATGTGCAGGAGTGTCTTGAACCTTTGGTAGCCACCATACCTCTACAGCTCTTGTCTTATCATGTGGCGGTTTGTAAGGGAAAGGATGTCGATCAGCCGAGAAATCTGGCAAAATCGGTGACTGTGGAGTGAAATGACAAATGAAATTTGCTAAATTGTCTTTTTTTTCGTAATTTTGTCTCCATGAACATGAAAAATATAATTCTATGGATGATGGCCGTTTCGCTGACAGGTGGTCTGACGGCTTGCAAAGAACAGAAAAAGAGTGAAGACATCATTGTGGCAAAATATGTGCCTGATGCGATAAAAGCTCCTATCAAACTACCTAAGGATGTTCGTTCTACTGATGTAGAATGGTTGGGTAATTCCTATATCATCAATATCACACGTGAACCGGCTGATTCATTCCCCAAACTGCGGGACGAGGAAGGACAGGAGTATGTTGACAACACAGCCACGCTTACCATTCTGCGTACTGATAGTTCAATATTCGTGAAGAAAGTGTTTTCAAAGAAGACCTTTTCCTCTTATGTTGACGATGATTTCCGTAAGAACGGCATCTTCGAGAATCTGGTCTTTCACGGGATTGATGATCGTCGTTTGAAGTTTGGCGCTGTAGTTTCAAGACCGGGCAACGAAGACGAATTCATTCCTCTTGACGTGATGATAGACAAGATGGGAGGAATGGTGATTACGCAAGGAAAACTCTTTGATAGCAACGAGGAGGACGATGATTCTACCTCAAGTGCTTCTTAATCCATAAAAGCGCTTTTTCCTGACTGCTTGCAAAGCGCCAGTGACCGCTTGTAGGCGTTATATCACACTGTTTGGGAGCATTGATTTCATTCCATGCTGCCCAAACAGAAGTGGGCGAACATGTATCGTCACTATATCCCCAACTCATGAACGTCGGTACTTTCAGCAGACGTGCAAAATTCACTACATCGAAATATTGTAAAGTGTTGACTGCCTGCTCTTGTGGTATTTCAATCATTCCTTCTTTGTAGAATGAGGTGAAAAACTTAGGCCAGCCGCCTGCACGTTGGTGCAGAAAGCCCGTGAGGTCGCAGAGGGCAGGGTAGAAGGGAACGCAAGTGGTGACTTTCTCATGAAGGGCAGAGGTGATGATGGTGAGGGCTCCGCCTTGCGAACCGCCAGTTACAATCACGTTGCGGCCATCCCATTCGGGAAGTGAACAAAGGAAGTCAACGGCACGCACACAGCCAGCATATACGTCTTTATAATAATAAGTATCCTTTGTTTTCATACCTTGCCGCATATAGCCGTCGCATTTCTTGCGCATTTCATTGTATGCATCGTTGTCGAGCCGCTGGTCGTTTCCATGAATCTCGATTTTCAGATACACACAATCGTGCTTGGGAAAATAGTCAGAAGGATAAATACGCTGACTCCCCGCTCCAGGCGGGCAGAGCACCACGGGATGCCCTCCTGCTTTAGGTGTACGAGGATAAGTGAGATAGCCGTAGAACCACTTCTCTTTTCCCACATGTAGCTTCACCAGTTTGGTGATCATCTGCTCGTTTGTAGCATCAGGCACATCGTAGAAGACAGGCTCCAATGGTGTCTTACGGGCTTCTTTCAGCACTTTCAGCCAAAACTTCTCAAAGTCTTCGGGCATTTGTGTGAATGCCTTAATCTCTTCGGGTGAATAAGCCAATTTGACAAGATCTTTGTATTTCTTGCCGTCGCTGGTTGTGAAGAAGTATTCGCATGCGAGGAAACCGGGCGCATGCATTGTTCCCATAGGGATGACAGCCTCCGAATTGACGAAAGCGGTCGAGTCGTAGTGCTCGGGCAAAAACATCTCCGGCCCAATGCGATAATAGATTTTCGTTCCATTTACTGGCGCTCCCCCTTCTCGTGCTACTATTCTGAGCGTAGCTTGCTGCCCCGGTATATAGCGACTGTCGGCATGATTCGGAATAGCTACCGTTTCTACAAATCCTTTTCTGGGATTACCAAATTCTTGTTGGAATGCTTGTGCGTTTCCGTATTGCAGGAACATACAGCAGAGCGATAATGTCAGAATAGTTTTTTTCATTTCGTTTCTCTTTTCCTTCCCTCTTTTAGTGTTCTCTTTCCCTTTTAATTCTCTTTTTCTCTTTTCGGTTCCTTTTCCCGTTTTCTCTGTTCGTTTTCAGAGAATGGCTGCTTTTTAGTTTTTCAGCAAGTGGTCTATTTCATCAAACTGCTTGCCCATGTTCAGGTTCAGGTAGATTCTGTAGAGTGCAGGTCCCCATTTTTCCTTTTCCTTTGGCATGAGCTTTCGGTATCGTTCCATGTAGGGACGCGCCTTCTGATAGAGTTGTCTGATTTGTTTCTTATCCTTTCGCTCGTTCAGTTTTAGGGCGAGGTTCACGTAGCTTGTGCCAGCATTGAAATAAGCTTCAGCCAGGTTCGGTGCAATGGCTATGAGCTGGTCGCTCACTTTGATACTTTCGCCGTAGCGTTCCAAACGGAAGAGCATGGTGGATTTGGCAAATAGGTAGAGCTCGCATGTGTCACAGGCCGCAATAGCCGAGTCTGCCACGGCCAGTGCCTTCTCGTATTCTCCCTTTTGGCTGTAGGCATCCATGAGTCGCGGGAAGAAGTAGCTGAAGGTGGGATAACGCTTGAATCCTTCTTCGAGTGTTTTCAAATACAGTTCCTGGTCGTTCAGCCATCGACGTGCTTCGGCCATGTATTGCAGTGTGAAGTGTGTTCTTGCCGAATCTCTTAGTGCCAGCTTGCGATAGCGCAGCGTGCGCACAGCATCGTTCTGCTTATAGGCGCAGTAAGTGGCCCAGTAGGCAGCTTCTGGCATACGAGTGTCAATCGAATCGTATTTGTAGTCAGTGAAGAGCGGCTGACGGCCACAGTCAATGTAGAACTCAAAGTAGTCGAATGCCTTTTTCAGATTACCCTTACGCAGATGGTAAGTGCCGGCATTATAGAGGTTCGAACGGTAAGAGTTAAGAATTTCTGCATGCTTCTTTCTATATTCTATGTGAACGCGGCCTTTGGCATCAGGGCGCATTTCTATCGAATCCAGCATCTCGAGAATGGTAAACATCCTGTGATTGAGGTCAAAGAATTGTGCTGTGTCTTGTTTCTGCTTTAGGTACAGTCGTTCGTTGGCTTGGGCATATAGTGCGCGTACAGCATCGAACCAAGTCAAGTAAATCTTTTTGTTTTCCCTGTTTTTCTGTTCTTTCAGCAAGTCTTTCATCAGCTGTTCGGCTTGCATCAATTCTTTCTCTTTGCCGCTCTTAATGTAAGACCGTGCCTGATTCAGCTCTTTTTTCTGAGCCCACGTCAGGCACGGTGTTATCATTAGTAAGAGAAGCAAGGCAGTCGTGAGTTGCTTCTTCATTTAAGATTCTAATGGTTTCTGTTTCTATTTTACTTGTTTACCAGCTTTTCCATTTCGTCAGCCTTTGCCTTGTCGCCGAGCGCATAATAGATCTGGTAGAGGGGGTATGCCCACTTCACCTTCTCGCAGTCGGGATCCAGATTCTTGGCTTGCTCCATGTATTCCTTGGCCTCATTCAGAATGACCTTCACCTTATTGGCATTATCGTTGGTCAGTTTGCCTGTGTTCTTGTCGGCCAGCTGGTCTTTCAGGGCAATAGCCTTCGAGTTAAGGCATACACCGGCGTTGAAGAAGCACTGCACGAAAGTGGGATCCAGTTCGATAGCTTTCTTGTAAGCTTCAACGGCTGCATCCCATTCGCTCTGGTTCATCAGCACCTCACCCTTCAGCGCCCATGCCATCTTGTTCTGGTCGTTCATGGCAATCTCTTCCTCAGCCCATGCCTTGAGGGCCACCATGTCGTTGGCACGTGTGTAGTAGTCCATCAGCAGATTGAAGTAGCGATCCTCGTCAGGATTCTGCTTGTGCAGGTCTTTCAGCATGTCAACGTAGGCAATCGAGTCGGCCTTTGTCTTCATGGATTCTTTCTTCGAGAAGATTAATATTTCCTGTGCTTCCTTAGCCTTTGAGGCATCCTCGGCAGTGAGCTTGGCATACTTCTCAGCCTCGGGATACTTGTGCGACTGGTAAGCCAGGATGGCTGTGTAGTAGGCGATGTCGTAGTAGAACGGATCCTTGGGGAAGTCGGCCACATCGGCAAAGATGGGCGTGTTCTTCATGTCGATATACATGCTCCATGCCTTGAATGCCATGTCGTTGTCCTTTCTGTTCTGATAGAAATACTGTCCGGCCTGAACCAGTGCGATGCCGAAGCTCTTGTATTTGTTCTGAGCAGCTTGACGATACTTCAGCTTCACCTTGCCTTTCTCGTCGGGCTGGCTGTCGAACTCATCGCATTTCAGGGCTGCCTCCCATGCGCCTACCACGCTGTTGTGCAAGCCTAAGGTGTCATGGGGTGTATTCTTCTTTTCAATCTGGTTTTGTGTGGCTTCAGTCTGAATGTGTATGTACTTTCCGTAGAGAATCTCGCCTTGCAGGTTCCAAGCGGCAGCCTTGTCGGTCGTTTCGCTTGAGCTAAGTGCAGGAGCCAGTGTCTGTAAAGCTTGGTCAAATTCATTCTTGCCCATGAGTTTCTTTGCGTCTTTCACGAGCGCGTCCTGTGCTATGGCCGTCGTAGCAGTAGCTGCGATGAGGGCCATCATCATCATTTTTTTCATGTTGTATAAGTTTTGGTTTAACAGTTATTATTCATTGTTCTCGTTGTTTTCGACATTCTCATTGTCTTCGCCTTCGTTCAGTGTGTTCTCAGCCTCTTGTGTGGCATTGGCAATTTCAGCTGCGTCAACAGTCTCAATGTCATCGTCTTCCTCTTCCTGTGAAGAAAGGACCTTGCATACCGAGGCAATCGTGTCGTTCTTCTTCGTTAGGTTGATGAGGCGCACACCCTGCGTAGCGCGTCCCATGATGCGAACGTCGGCTACTCTCAGGCGAATCAGAATACCGCTCTTGTTGATAATCATGAGGTCGTTCTCGTCGGTCACCACCTTGATGGCTACCAGTCGGCCCGTCTTCTCGGTGATGGCAAGCGTCTTCACACCCTTGGTGCCGCGAGCCGTCTTGCGATAGTCCTCTATCTCCGAGCGCTTGCCGTAGCCGTTCTCCGATACCACCATGATGCTTTCAGCCTGGGTGTCGTTCACGCACACCATGCCAACCACCTCGTCGTCGCCATCGTCGAGTCGCATACCGATAACACCTGTCGATACGCGCCCCATCGTGCGAATCTGGTCTTCGTTGAAACGAACGGCGCGTCCGTTACGGTTGGCCAGCAACAGCTCGTTGTGTCCATTGGTCAGGCGAACGCCCACCACCTCGTCGCCTTCATTGATGTTGATGGCAATCACACCGGCGGCACGCACATTCTTATATTGGTTCAGACAGGTCTTTTTCACAATGCCCCTCTTCGTGGCAAACACTACAAAGTGGGAGTTGAGGAACTCTTCGTCGTTGAAGTTCTTGATGCGCAGCACGGCATTGATGGCATCGTCGGGCTCAATGTTCAGCATGTTCTGAATGGCGCGTCCCTTCGCATTCTTGTCGCCTTCAGGAATCTCGTAGCACTTCTGCCAGTAGCAGCGTCCTTTCTGAGTGAAGAAGAGCAGCGTGTTGTGCATCGTGGCAGGATAGATGTATTCCGTGAAGTCGTTGTCGCGATGGCGTGCAGCCTTTGCACCTACACCGCCGCGTGCCTGCTCGTGGAAATCTGTGAGCGGCGTGCGCTTGATATATCCCATGTGCGAGATGGTGATCACCACGGGATCGTCGGGATAGAAGTCCTCGGCATTGAACTCATGGTCGAATGGTATGATTTCGGTCTTGCGCTCGTCGCCATATTTCTCCTTCACCTCCAGCAGGTCGTCCTTCATCACCTGCTTGCAGCGCTCGGGATTGTTCAGAATCTCTTCCAAGTCAGCAATCAGTTTCATCAGGTCATCGTACTCCTGATGCAGCTGATCTACACGCAGACCTGTGAGCTGGCTCAGACGCATATCCACAATGGCCTTCGACTGCGGCTCGTCCAGATTGAAGCGAGCCTCCAGGTTGCGCTGAGCATCGGTAGGCGTCTTACTGTTGCGAATGATATGCACCACCTCGTCGATATTGTTGACGGCAATGATCAAGCCCTCCAGTATGTGTGCGCGTTCCTGCGCCTTCTTCAGGTCGTATTGCGTGCGACGGATGGTCACCTCGTGTCTGTGTTCAATGAAGTATCGGATGCACTCACGCAGTGAGAGCAGTCGAGGGCGCAGACGAGTGCCGTCGCCCGTCTTGATGGGCACCAGTGCAATGTTGTTCACTGAGAACGAGCTCTGCAGGGCGGTCATCTTGAACAGCTTGTTCAGAATGACGTTGGCATTAGCATCGCGCTTCACGTCAACCACGATGCGCATGCCCTGACGGCCCGACTCGTCGTTCACGTTCGATATACCCTCAATCTTGTGCTGCGTAGCCAGATCGGCGATATAGGCCACAAGGTCGGCCTTGTTCACGCCATAGGGAATCTCCGTCACCACAATCTTGTCGTGCGTGTCGCCGCTCTCAATCTCTGCCTTGGCACGCATCACGATGCGTCCGCGTCCCGTCTCATAAGAGTCCTTCACTCCCTGCACACCATATATATATGCACCTGTCGGGAAGTCGGGGCCCGGGATATACTTCATCAGCCCGTCAGTGTCAATCTCAGGATTGTCAATGAAGGCACAGCAGCCGTCAATCACCTCGCCCAGATTGTGAGTGGGCATGTTGGTAGCCATACCTACGGCAATGCCGTTTCCGCCATTCACCAGCAGGTTGGGCACCTTTGTCGGCATCACGCTAGGTTCCACCAGTGTGTTGTCGAAGTTGGGGTCCATGTCCACCGTGTCCTTCTCCAGGTCGTCCATGATGTGTTCGCCCATCTTGGAGAGTCGGCACTCGGTGTAACGCATGGCTGCAGGCGAGTCGCCGTCAACCGAGCCGAAGTTGCCCTGTCCATCTACCAGCGTGTAGCGCATGTTCCATTCCTGGCCCATTCTTACGAGGGCGCCATATACTGAAGAGTCGCCATGAGGGTGGTACTTACCGAGCACCTCACCCACGACACGTGCGCATTTCTTGTGCGGCTTGTCACTTGTGTTTCCGATACCCATCATGCCATATAGAATACGGCGGTGTACGGGCTTAAAACCATCACGAACATCGGGGAGGGCACGAGCCACAATCACTGACATTGAATAGTCAATGTACGATGACTTCATCTCCTCCTCAATGTTAATCTTGAGAATTCTGTCGTTGTCAAACGTCTGATCCACTTTCCTTAAATTTCAGTTTTAAAATTAGTTCTTTAAAAAATCGCAATTTCGCGTTTAAGGCTATTTTAAGCCTCTCTGGCGCGTTTTTTGCTTTCGTTCAGCATACAAAAGTACTACATTTTTGCTATACGCGAAAGGATTTAAGCAATTTTAAATGAAATTGGGAAAACGCCTCCGCTCCATTTATTAATCCAAATATGGCATATAACAGCTATTTGTATATATTTCTAAGAGGATTCTTCTGCTTCCTCTGTGTTATCGCCCTTCTTATTCTTCAATTTTTTGACTGCCTTGTCAAAATCGCTTTCTAATAGTCGCATCTCCCTTTCACGGTAAATTTCAAATTCCCGTTCAGCCTTCTCAATAGCTTCCTGATGTGATACGGTTCCATTGCCTTCAAGTATGTTTTTCCGTAGTCGGAGTATTTGGTCGTCAAGAGCAGCAATCCAGTCGGCCATCGTCATGGGGTTTTGCTCTAAAGCCTGGAACTCTGCATAGTCAAGAAATTGCGATGTGAGCAGGTTCAGCCGTTGCAGTTCCAATTCTGTCAGATAGTTCTTGGCTATCTTCACATCATCACGGGTCACATAATTGCCCTTGAAGTTGGTCATTCCCACGAAAGGCTTTTCGTTATCCACCCGCTCATATATAAGTTCAGCTGCCGTATGCTCATGCACGGCATAGTGCATCTTATTCTGTACAGTAGCAAAGAACATTTTCGTCATTTTTGCCCTTGGGTCATAGTCGGTAGAGGTGGCATAGATGTCCGTCACTTGTTGATAGAAATTACGTTCACTGCTACGGATGTCACGAATGCGTTGCAGCAGTTCCTTGAAGTAACGGTTGCCCCCCTGCTTCAGCCGTTCGTCGTCCATCGTGAATCCCTTCTGAATGTACTCATGCAATCGCTGTGTGGCCCAACGACGGAAACGCACGGCAATGGGCGACTGCACACGGTAGCCAAGGGCGATGATCATGTCGAGATTATAATGATCAATCTCTCTTTGTACTTGACGCTTACCTTCTTGGCGAACTAGAAAGAATTTCTTTCGAGTTCCCTCTTCGTCAAGTTCCTTATCCTGATAAATATTACCTACATGAAGGCTGATGTTCTGAGGAGTAGTAGCATATATTTCTGCAAGATTCTCTCTTGTCAGCCACACATCCTCGTCGGCAAAGCGCACGTTCACCTTCACCTTGCCCTCGTCATCTTTATAGAGTATAAGTTTATTTTCCTTGTCCATTTGATTGTCTGTTTTAATCGGTTCCTGTCAGATTACGCAAAAGCCATTCCACTTTCTTCCCCACACCCCTCGTCTTCTTTCGGGTATTGCCTGATGAGATATTGTTGTAATGCTCGTTCTGTCATATCGTTTGCAAAGGTATAACTATTTCGGCCAATTTATCGAAAAGTTATTTTTCAAAAGCCCACTTGTACTTCTCTTGTTTAGAAATCTTCATCAAGCAGTCTTTGTAAAGAGCTCCATCACCGCCAAAGAAGTAAATGTCACTACAAAACTCTTCCCACCATCCTTCTTTAATAGAGGCATGCAATTTCTGAGTCTGTTTTAGCAATGGCTCCACCATTTGTGGGAATGGAGGCATTGGAAGCGTTAGACCTTTCAGTGTCATCAATGCATTACAGAAGGCCATTGCATCATCTATTGCTCTATTATCATACTGGTTAAAAACGGTTGCGTTCTTAGCCTGTTGACACAGTAAGCGTACTTTACAGTAAACTTCACAGCGCACCCTTGTTGGGGTCTCATTTGAAATTTCCCGATTAGCCCATGTTTCGTCAATAATAAGACATCCATCAGCTGTTATGACCGCATGTTGCGGAATCCCAGCTACTGCTTCTACGTGAGACACATAAAGAACACGAACATATTCTAAATCGAAGTTAAGGATGTCACATGCCTCTTTGACATATCCTCTAACTACTTCGTCTGCAACTGAAGTTATCATGATTCTTTATACATTATTCTTAACTTTGTTTCGCTACTATTTCAGATATTTGTTAAGGATTTCTTGCTTGATATTAGGTATTTTTGCAAGTCTCTCATTTGCTCTTTTAACTTTATTTTCTATTTCATTAAGTTTATGGAGTATTTCGTCTTGATTATTTATGGAAACAATAATATCAAATCCATCAATATCTGCACGGCTTATGCTTTCGTTTAGCATACAAAAGTACTACATTTTTGCTATACGCGAAAGGATTTAAGCAATTTTAAATGAAATTGGGAAAACGCCTCCGCTCCATTTATTAATCCAAATATGGCATATAACAGCTATTTGTATATATTTCTAAGAGGATTCTTCTGCTTCCTCTGTGTTATCGCCCTTCTTTTTTGCAAAAAAGTTGTTGGTATCGAAAATAATTCCTATCTTTGCACAGTCACTATAAATTGAGATAGAGATATGCCAGAAGTAGGAAGTGAGTTCACATTGCTTGTAAAGGAGAAGATAAAGGCAAATGACCTGAAGAAGATTAAGGCGGTCATCGATGAGAATGCCGACCTGATTATCAAGCGTTGGGAGGAGCATTTTAATAGTTAATAAAGGGGGATACGTTATGAAAATTACAAAGATTTGGTTTACTGCTGATCATATATTCGGCAGAGACGAAGAGGGAAAGGAGTACAGCCAGTCGCTGCTCTGGTACCCTAAGTTGAGGGCTGCATCTGATGAAGAACGTAGCCAATACACCTTTGGTTATGACGGCATCCATTGGCGTAGTCTTGATGAAGACATCAGTTTTGAGAGCTTTACCTATGAAGATTCAGAGCCATCAGCCCTACAGCGTTTCTTCCTGACCCACAAGGAAATCAACGTGGCAGAATTTGCCCGTTCCATTGGGATGAACGCCACGCTGCTGCGCAACTATATCAATGGTTTCAAGAAGCCTTCTGCTGAGAGGGAAAGTGAAATCCTCGCCCATATTCATAAACTGGGTAAGGAGATGATAGCTGCCTGCTTCTAGCAGGCGAGTAGCCGCAAGTTCCGCCGTAAGGCGCATGTGTTGTTACATCAGGGAAAGCATCATCTTCTTCCTTTCAAGTCCTTTGAGGTGATGAGCCCTTGGGATTTGGGCGGTGATGGAAAGCATTTTTGTGGCTTCCGTCCTGATGAAGAATGGTTTGTCAAGCTGATGAGGAAATAAACTGTTTGATGGGGATATTTTGTTCTAACTCCTGCTGTGCGATCTTTATGAACCTAAAGAACATTATAGGCTAGACACTAATACCTGTGGAACAAATATTATTTTCAAAACTGCAAAAAGGCCATCCATCATTTCAAGGTATCTGTCATACATCCCAGCAAGGGCATAGCATGCTAAGGGTATTACTGACAAAACAACAAACAAACCAAGAACTTTCCTCATATTATACTGAGAATTTTTCAACTGTAGCTCTCCCATACAACCAATTCCCTCGGCAGCGTAATCACCTTTAATCGCTCATACCAGATGCGCGACGATCCGGCTATATGCTTCTGCGTATGTCCGCTGATAATGTAGTAACTGGCGGTGTACTCATCCATTATGTCGAGGAAAACCTTTTTGATGCGCGAGCTTTTCTCATTGATGGCGTTATCGAGCGGATTCACCAGATGGTCCACGCCCTCCAGGATTTTCTCCTTGTCCATCATCTTTGCCGTAGCCATGTAGTAACGTGTAAGTTCTGCACGATAATCGGTCAGACGCTTGAACTCGATGCCCTCAGGATGAGCTAGGAACAGCAGGTACACGGCCTTATGTACGGGCTGAAGTTCTATCTCCTTGTTGCCTAAGTCCATCAGGAAGAAACGGTAGTCCTTTGTTATCAGTAGCCTGCTCAACTTCGCACGTGCCGCCTCTATGCGCAGTTCCTCCAACAAGGGCGCACCAATGGCCTTCAGCAGCAAGTATTTCCGACCTGCAGCCACCAATTCCTTCACTAACAGGGAAAGGTCAACGGCAATTTCTTCGGGCGTTCTTTCCATCATCTTCAGGCTACTCTTCTGTTTCACGTACAATACCAGACAACCAATCCCGAATCTTCTCACCAATCGTAGGTTGTGGCTTGGGCTGTTCTTCAACGGCAGGTAGTTCTGGCTCTGGTGCCTGCTCAACGATGAATTCAGGTTCAGCAATCGGTTCCTCAACTTCTTTCTTGACAGGTCTGTAGAGTTGGGGTATCAAACTCTCGTAGTAGGCATCATCTTTCAGTTCCTCGTCAATCTCCTGACTGTCCTCCATACCCGTAGCCAGTATTGTCACCTTTGCATCCTCACCAATGCTGTTATCGCTGGATATACCCCAGATAACTTCAATATACGGATTCAGACTATCAAAGAAGTCATCTATCTCCTGCATCTCGGGGACCATGATGGGGGCTTCCTCACTGGAATAGATGTTGAATAGTATCCGCTTGGCTTTGCTGATGTCACTACCATAGAGAAGCGGCGAATGAAGGGCGTTTTGTATTGCCCTTTCCACGCGTTTCTCGCCACTGGCCCGTCCCATCGCCATGATGGCACCACCGCCATCACGCATGGTCGTTTCTACATCACGGAAGTCAAGATCTATACCTCCGTTGCTGTTTACCGTAATCAGTTCCGAAATACCAATCACGGCATCCTTCAGTATATTGTCGGCTCTTGCGAATGACTCCTTTACAGAGATGGGTGTATCGGCATAAACATCACATAGTCGCTCATTGTTGATAATGAGCAGCGCATCCACATTCTTCCGCATTTCGTCCACACCTTTCAAGGCACGGATAATCTTCTGCTTCTTTTCAAAGCGGAAGGGGATGGTCACAATCCCAATGGTCAGCATGCCCATCTTCCGTGCAACGCTGGCCACCACAGGTGCAGAGCCGGTTCCAGTGCCGCCGCCCATACTGGCCGTGATAAAAACCATCTTTGTACCATCGCTTAAAAGATGTTCTATGTCAGCGATATTCTTTTCTGCCTCAGATCTGCCGATTTCTGGTTTTCCGCCAGCACCAAGTCCTTCGCCAAGTAGTATCTTCACAGGCACTGGCGATGGAGCCAGTGATTTGCTATCTGTATTACATACGGCCAAGGTCACGCCCGAAATTTTCTCGTCGTACATATTCCTGACGGCATTACAACCTCCGCCACCGACACCAATCACTTTGATGATGCCCTGCATCTTGTCTTCCACCGGACCAAAGTCTAACAATGTATTTTCATCCATAAATCCTTCAGATTTCTATTGTGCCTGCAAAATTACGTTTTTTCCCGCAAGCAACAAAATCTCCGCAAGCCTTGCGAAAGAGAAAAATTACGTTAATAGCATCTTCTGTCATATCTCTCGAGCAATGCCAAGTTTGCCAACAACATCATAAAACCTATCCTTAATTTCTTTCAAATCCTCAGCCAGTATGCTATCACACCGTTTAACTATATCCTCATTGCCTCCACGATGGTTCTGGCATCAACTCCTAATAAGTCTGCCAGCGTAGCGGACGTTTCTAGGACATCTTCTAGGACATTCCATTGTCCCGTCTCTACAAGCCTTTTAACGATTCATTTTTTTTCTAAGACATAGTAACATAAGAACAGATTTTTTTTTCTAAGACATTTTTTTTCTTGATACAAAGGTACTGCGAAAGCTTCGCGGTGAAACGGTGAAAGTGAAAACTTCGCGCTTTCCGCAGAAATACAGGGGAAGCACGAAGTTTTTCACTTTTTTCACCTCATCCATCTTCGTCTGTCCTTACATGCAGATCAAGTTAGCTACCGTTACATGCAGGACAGGTTCGCGAATGCCAGTGCCATCAGAACCCAACTGTGCAGGACGTGGTAGTGATGGTGGTTGCTATGGCTGTGAGAATGGTGATCACGATGTCGATGACTGTTTTCCATAAATTGTTTTTCATGATATTATTTTATTAAAGTTAGTGTCAAGAATTTTTCAAGAATTTTTTTTGTCAAGAATTTTTCAAGAATTTTTTTTGTCAAGAATTTTTCAAGATTTTTTTGTCAAGAATTAGAGAATTTGAGAATTTGAGCGCTCGACCTTTGGTCGCTTTGCTTGCAAAGAATTTGAGAATTATTTTGCTTTGTTGAGAATTTGAGCGCTCGACCTTTGGTCGCTTTGCTTGCAAAGAATTAGAGAATGATTAGCGATTAGAGCCGTCAGTCTTATATCTGAAGAGTCTATATACTCCCCTCTCCAATCGGAGAGGGGTTGGGGGTGAGGCTTCTTTTACGGCTGCTCTTCCACGCTTCCGCTGGTGCCGCCTCCCTGCTGTGGGCTGCCGCTGTCGTCATCGTCGTCGTTCTCTTTCCCTTCAGCTCCGGGGAGCGTAGAGGTGAGTTTTGCCTGACGGGTGAGCACGCTGGTGGTGTAGCGCGACTTGCCGCCCTGGTCGGCCAGGAAGCGCAGGCGAACCCCCTTCACGTTGCCTATGGAGAATTCCTCGAGGCATTCGGCGCCAGTGGTCTGCAGGGCGAGGTAGAACGTGCCTATGCCGTCGAGCTTCACCTTCTTGCCCTCCAAGAGCAGCTCCTGAATGCACTGCACGAACTTCTTCACGGTGCCTGCCACCACGTCGGCGGTGAAGATGGTGCCGTGCGAGGCGATGTGTTCGCAGAGGCCTTCCAGGTCCACGGTCTCGGTGTGGATGATGCGTCCGTACCACTTGCCGTAGGCGTTGGGCATCTTGCTGTTGCTGTTCTGATACTTCTTAATGTAGATCATAGTAGTGTGTGTTTAGATATTAAATAAAACGGTTAAAAAAAGGTTGTTTCTCGCTGTTGTGTCATGGTCTTGCGCGCTTGTCCTGAACACACTACAAAGGTACGGCAAAGGACTTATCCGCCCAACCGCTTTAACGGACTTTTTGTGTAGTTAACCGAATTTAACACATGTGAGTGTGCGTGCGAGTGGCCATAAGCGTTCAGCACGGTCGCTCGGTGCGTTTGTCCTAAACCCTTCTTGCAATCAGCATGCTCGCTTTTACGCAGTTCTATCGCGGAAAGAGGGCGTTTTCACCATTTCACTTTCACCATTTCACCGCGAAGCTTTAAATTAACAGTATAATATATAATATATATATAATATATTATATATATATTATATATTATAAATTATAAATTATAAATTTTAAATTACAAATTATAAGTTACAAATTTTAACATTTCCTTTTTTTGTTGAAGGATGTTTTTCATTTTGTCTTTTCCTGAATACGGTTGACTCCTTTCAACCCTTGTTTTTTAACATTTGCCTATCCATACGGAATGAGTTGACTCGCTCTACTGGAAAAAGTTGACGACCATTACTGAGACGGTTGACTCT
>CAMOGW010000017.1 GCA_946614435.1 uncultured Prevotella sp.
ACTGGCAGTATGTGACCGACAAGTGCAAGGAGGCACTCGGTTATGTGGCTAAGGCACGCGCTTAAACTGTTCACATTCTTTATTATCCTTTCAGCTTGTTCGCCGCACGATAGGCACGAGGCGGACAAGCTGAATTCTTTGTCTTATGCCTATCACTACCGCAATCTTGACTCAACTGAGCACTATGCACGCAGGGCTCTGCAAAGTTCCGGGAAATATAGAGACGGACATGCCGAGGCTCTGAACAACATGGCTTTCGTCTGCATGACGCGCATGCAGTATGAAGCTGCCAAGGTGCTGCTTGACTCCATCTACGACCTGACCGACAACCAGCTGGAACAGCTTGTAGCCGATGTGCAGCAAATGCGACTCTGCCAGCGGCGCTCGCACAATCGCGAATTCTACGACTATCGCACAAGGGCACAGAAAGCACTCCATCGTATTGGCGAAGAGCGCAGTCAGCTGAATGACCGTCAGCAGGCCCGACTGCGCTATGCCGAATCAGAAATGGCCATCGTCACTTCCACTTATTATTATTATGTGGGACTGGAACAGCCTTCTATTGATGCGCTGCTCTCCATTGATGCCGATGTGAAGAACGACACAGCCCAGTGGCTCAACTATCTGTATAACATTGGAGCCGGGGGCATCATCACCGAAGGCACTCCCTTGGAAATCAGACAAAAGGAATTCGACCATCTGTTGCAATGCTATCGTATCGCAACCCAGTTCGGCTCACCTTACTTTTTAGCTAACTCCTTAGAAGCGATGGCCGAACACTTGATTGATGCCAATGACTGGCAGCGCTTCGCTATGATTGCTCCTACTGACGATGAACTTTTTTCCCTCTTCAGTGAGCATGATGGAGCCGACCTGCCCGTGTTTCTGGCCGAGGAAGCGCTGAGATATTTTATCGGGTTCGGTGATACTTATCAGATTTCTGGCGCTTACCGAACATTGGCTTCCTGCTATCGTGCACAAGGCGATTTCCCCACAGCCCTTCATTACCTGAACGAGGCTCTCTCTGACTCTACCATCAGTCAGGCCCCCGACCTCGTTGCCAGTATTCACGAGCAGCTGAGTGTAGCCTATTCAGCCATCAACGACAAGAGTCGAAGCGATTTCCACCGAAATATCTATCTCGACCTGCAAGAGCAGACACGTCAAGACCGCTCGTTGGAAGCACGAGCCGGACAGCTTGATGCTGCGGTGGCTCAACTCAACAAGCTTCTCATAGCCGTGGTCGTGGCTATTCTGCTGGTAATCATCGTCTTGCGCGTGTTCTATATTATATATCGTCGCCGACACAAGCGGCAGGCTGAGATGGACGAGTTGCAAGAGCAGCGCGAACAAGCAGAGGAACAGCTGGCCATGCAGCAGATGAAACTGAAGGAGGCCGAGCGCAGAAACATAGAGCAGCGTGCCAAGGTGTCGCTGGTCAACAGCATCATGCCTCTCATTGACCGAATGCTTCACGAGGTACAGCGCATTCATCTTCCAGAATCATCAACCGGCGAGGAACCGACACTTAGCGCCAGGGATGAAGAACGGTTGGAATACGTGAAAGACCTGACCGACGAGATCAACGACCTGAATGCCGTACTCACCCATTGGATTCAGTTGCGGCAAGGCGAGTTCAATCTGCATATCGAGACGTTTCCACTCGAACAGTTGTTTGATATCATCGCACGAGGCAAGCGCAGTTTTGCCTTGCGCGGTATTGAACTGAAGGTTCAGCCTACGGAGCTCTGCGTGAAGGCTGACCGCGTGCTCACGCTTTTCATGCTGAACACGTTGGCCGACAATGCCCGTAAGTTTACGGAGAGCGGCGGACAGGTGACCCTCTCAGCCGAGGAGTTGGCCGACTGCATAGAGATAGCTGTGACTGATACCGGCAAGGGCATGACCGAGGAAGAACTGGCCCACGTGTTTGACCACAAAGTGGCGGGCGGTCATGGCTTCGGCTTGCAGAATTGCCGAGGCATCATTGAGAAGTATCGCAAGACGAGTCAGATCTTCAGCGTGTGCAAGCTGGCTGCTGAAAGCAAAGCGGGGGAGGGCAGTCGCTTCTATTTCAGACTGCCGAAGGGAACAGTCCGACCATCATCGGTTGCACGTTTGCTGCTGCCTCTCCTGTTCATGACTTCTTTTACTACCGCCCATGCTCTTCCTGCCGACACAGCGGCCCTTGCTGCTGAAGACTTGCTGCACGAGGCCAGCAACTATGCCGACTCTGCCTATTATTCAAACATCGACGGCACGTTTGGGCGCACTTTGTCATTTGCCGACTCCTGTTTCCACAGCCTCAATCAGTATTATCGCACGTTTCATCCCGGGGCAGCCGACACGCTCTCGCTCTTCGACGAAGGACTGACCAACATTCCCGAGATAGCATGGTACCATCACGGTGTGGAGATGAACTACAACATCCTGCTCGTAGCCCGAAACGAGAGTGCCGTAGCCGCCTTGGCGCTGCACGAATGGGCGCTCTACCATTATAATAACCGCATTTATACGCTCCTGTTCAAGGAACTCTCAGCCGACCAGACACTCGACGACTATTGCCGAAAGATGCAACAGTCGCAGACCAACCGCAGCGTAGCCATCATACTGCTTGTGCTCATGCTGATGATTCTCCTCATTGCTATCGTCTTTCAGATGGTTCAGGTGCTGAGCCGAAAGGCGGCACGCATGCAGGAACAGCAAGCAGAGCTGGAGGTGATTGGCGACGACATACGCCGTGTGGAGATGGAAGAGGCGCGACTGCATGTGAGCAATCTGGTGCTTGACAACTGTCTGTCGGCACTCAAGCATGAGACGATGTATTACCCCAGTCGCATCCGGCAGCTTGTGGATACAGGCAACATCGCAGCCATTCCCGAAGTGGTGGGCTACTATCGCGAGCTCTACGGCATACTGAGCGAGCAGGCAGGCCGTCAGGTAGAGACGGCTAAGTTGCATCTTACGAAGTTGGAACATGAGATACTGGGCGACCGAGTGCTCATTGACTATCTGTTCGACCTGCTTCGCAAGCAAGCCCGCCAGAAGTCGCTCAACGTGGAATATATCGTAAGACCAGATGCTCCTGAGTACGTGACTTGTCGCATTCCCCTGCCGGGCAGCACCCCTACGAGCTTCATGCCGTCAACCGATAACATCAATTATCTGCTTTGCCGGCAAATCGTGCGTGAACATGGCGAAGTGACCTCGCGCCATGCTTGCGGCATCAGCACCGAGCTGACAGCCAATGGCTCGTTCGTCATCATCACCTTGCCAAGATATAAGACAGTAAATTCAACTCAATAAGATATGCAGAACTTCAAAGTGATTATAGTAGAAGATGTGCCTCTGGAGCTGAAAGGCACGGAGGGCATCATTCGTAATGACATTCCTGAGGCTGAAATCATCGGGACAGCCGACAGCGAAGTGGCTTACCGCCGAGTGCTCAAACAGCAAATACCCGACCTCGTGTTGCTTGATCTCGGACTTGGAGGCTCGACCACCGTGGGCGTAGAGCTTTGCCGCGAGACCAAAGAGCAGTATCCGCAAGTGAAGGTGCTCATCTTCACGGGTGAGATTCTGAACGAGAAACTGTGGGTAGATGTGCTCGATGCCGGTGCCGACGGCATCATCCTGAAGACGGGCGAACTGCTCACCCGCCATGACGTGAGCTCGGTGATGGACGGCAAGCAACTGGTGTTCAACGAGCCTATACTCCGAAAGATCGTGGAGCGCTTCAAGCGTAGTGTCAGTTCGCAGCTGGCCAAGCAGGAGGCACTGGTCAACTATGAGATTGACGAGTATGACGAGCGCTTCCTTCGCCATCTGGCCTTAGGCTATACGAAAGACCAGATCACGCAACTTCGCGGCATGCCTTTTGGCGTGAAGAGTCTGGAGAAACGACAGAACGAGCTGGTGCAGAAGCTGTTCCCGGAGGGGAGCACTGGCGTGAATGCCACACGCTTAGTGGTTCGCGCACTGGAGCTTCGCATCATTGATATTGACAATCTTGAGCCTGATGAAGAGTAAGCTCATAGCCTATTCGATAGCTGCGTTGGTTGTGGCTGAACTGATGCTGATACTCGTCTCGTGGTTCCTCAGCAGTCTGATGGTCGAGGGCGTGCGCTCTTTGCTGTCAAGCGAAGGCATACGCTGGTTCTTCGGACAGTTCACCGAGATGATTCTCTCGCCGGTTCTCGTATGGATATTGCTATTGTCTATGTCACTGGGCACGCTCCACAAGAGCGGATTCCTGTCACGTCCGTCAACCTATCGTGAACGAATGAACCATAGGCTCACGCTATTGGTACTCATCGTCTATTGTGGCGTGATACTGTTGCTCACCGTCGTGCCTCACGCCATTCTGCTTTCGCCTACGGGAGCGCTGTTTCCTTCGCCGTTCAGCCGGGCCCTCGTGCCTATCATTGCCCTGGGAGTGTTGCTCGTCTCTATTGTCTATGGTCTTTCGGTGCGCGTGTTCACCTCAGTGGTTGACCTCTGCCATGCCATGAGTGAAGGCATTGCATGGTGGTCGCCAGTGTTGCTGTTTTACGTTTTCTTCATGCAATTTTATGAGTCAGTGAAGTTCGTATTTTTCTAAAACCCCAATTTTTAGGTATTGCGTGAATAAGACAGAACCCTTACCTTTGCAATCGAAAAAGAAACTTAGGCATTAGAAAGTACTGACAAACATAAACACAAAATTAAAGCGAAAGATAATTCATATAGTATTTGTTTAGTTAAAAAGGGATTTGGCTGGCTGTGAAGTCAGCCTTTTTCTATCCCTTGAATTCCAGACAGCACCATTCGCCGTCGTTGCGAGTCTGCTTCCATCTGAGTCCCAGGCTCTCTGCTTTTGCTTTCAGCAGCTCAACGTCTGATTCGTAGAATCCGCTCAGCAGCAGCGTGCCTTCAGACTTCATCGCCTTTCGGAACGAAGGCATGTCGGACAAGAGGATGTTTCGGTTGATATTGGCCATAACGATATCGAATTCCTCATGAAAACCATCCAGGACGCTCGCATCGCCCAGTAGTGCTTCGAATCGTTGGTCAACGCGATTGATGACCGCATTGTGTCGTGCATTGTCGGCACTCCATTGGTCGATGTCGTAGCCAGTGCAGGCAGCGGCTCCGATCTTGAGCGCTGCAATGCCCAGAATGCCTGTTCCGCAGCCGCAGTCAAGCACACGCAAGCCCGAAGGCTGAAGGTCGAGTAGGGCAGCGAGCATCATCCGTGTCGTCTCGTGCGTACCGGTTCCGAACGCCATGTGGGCATCTATTTCTATATAGAGGGGAGAGGGGAGAGGGGAGTGGTGAGAGGATAGTTCCGCTTCTGACGGCAGGTGTCGTCCGTCGTGAATCACGATTGTAGGCAAGTCTATTTTCTCCCCTCTCACCTCTTTCCTCTCCCCTCTAATCACAATCGGCTCGAAGCCTTCGAGTTCCCATTGCTCATTCCAGTCGCGATCCTCAGCTTCGTTCACCGTGTAGCTCACCGTGACTCCCTCAAAGGGGAAGTTGTGCAGAATCTCGTCTAATGCAGGTTGGCTGAACAGTTCCTGTTGCACGTAACCTTTCAGGCCGTCGTCGGTCTCTTCGAATGTTTCGAATCCGGCTTCACCGGCCATAGCCGACAGCACGTCGCGTGCATCTTGCAGGAGCGCTTCGGGCGCATTGATTTCAAAATTGACTTCTAAATACTTCATCGTCTGTTAAATTTTGAATGCAAATTTATAAAAAATAGGGAAAATCCTACTATCATTTAGGGTTTTTCCGTACATTTGCAGTAGATTTAGACTTATTTTTGCATCGTGAACGAATACAAATAAAAAAGAGAACATTATGAAGAAGGCTTTATTCATATTTACCATGCTGTCGCTCCTTGCCCCTAATGTGCAGGCGCAGGACGATATGTATTTCGGCTCTTCGAAGCAGACAGCGAAAGAAGTGCATGACTATGGCATGCCGCGCGACACCTACTACTCGGGTTCGTCGCGTAGTGTTGACGAATACAACCGTCGCGGTGGTGGATACGGCTCCCGTCAGATACTGAGTGGCGATTCTGCTATGAGCGATGTCATTGACTTCTCGGGTGGTGCAGGCGTCTATCCAGATTCGACAGCCGACTTCCGCTTGACGCGCAAGATGTCGCGCTGGGACGGCTACACGCCTGACGAGGCTTACTGGCAGGGCTACGATCAGGGCCGCAGCGATGAGTGGGCCGCCAGCACCTGGCATTCGCCTTGGTACTATGCTTCCTACTACTATCCTTGGTATGACAGCTGGTACGATCCTTGGTATTATGACCGCTGGTATTGGCGTGATCCTTGGTACTACCGCCACTATTCATACAGATGGGGGTGGGGCTACTATGGCGGCTACTACAGCTACCACTATCCTCGTCATCACTATTACCCGAGCGGATGGTCAGGAAGTCGCTCGCGTGGCATGGTCTATTCAGGTACGAAAGGCCACTCCATCAATCGCGGCAATGTGGTCTATGGCCGCTCCGGCTATTCGCGTAGTTCGGTTGGCCGGTCTGTTTCAGGCTCGTCTTCGCGTAGTGGCATCAGCTACGGCAATGCACGTTCCACCTCTCCGCGCACCAGCAGCTATGGCAGCGCCCGTAGCAGCAGCTCAAGTAGCTATGGCAACTCCAGCAGCTATGGCAACTCCAGCAGCTATGGCAGTTCGCGCAGCTATAGCGGCAGTAGCGGCACCAGCTTCGGCAGTTCGCGCAGCAGCGGTGGTGGCGGTGGCTTCAGCGGATCGCGTGGCGGCGGTGGCGGTGGTCGCTCAGGAGGCCGTCGGTAAAAATGACTTAAACACTCAACATATATTAATATTGTTTGAACATTATATTTTAATATAAACGCTTTTGATTATGAAAAAGATTCTTCTTGGCACAATATCCTTGGTATTTGCATTGCCCATGATGGCTCAGGATGCCTATGATGCAGCCAATATTGCAACGAAAGACCTGAACGGAACAGCACGTTACGTGGGCATGGGTGGTGCGCTCGATGCGCTTGGAGCCGATATCTCAACCATTGGTACTAACCCCGCTGGTGTGGGCCTCTTCCGTCACAGCGAGATAAGAGCATCACTCAGTGTCGTTTCGCAACAGGACAGCAAGAAGTTCGGCGGTGCCAATCCCACCAACATCTCCTTCGATCAGGCCGGCTTCGTTTGGTCCAATCGCACAGGCGCTTCATCCTATCTGAATTTCTCATTCAACTACCACAAGGACCGCAACCTCAATCACATCATTTCAGCCTCGAATGCCTTTGCTGCCAGTCAGACCTTTCAAGACAAAGAAGGCTTCATCGGTTCCGGGCAGAATGTTCAGACAGGTGTCAAGGCATTCAACGGCTATTTTAATAAGGATAACGAGGATCGTGACGGGGTGAACTACTATGAGTCGCAGATAGACAATGTCTACTTCAACCTGTTGGCTTTCGAGAACAAGGATAAAACCTATACCTATTATCCTCTCACGGCTTCAGACTTCACACTTAACAAGGGCAACAAGGGCTATATTGGTGAGTGGGACTTTAATCTGAGCGGTAATTCGAATAACAGAGTGTTTTGGGGAATTACTTTCGGCATCCACGGTGTTCACTATGATTCCTTCACCGCCTACGATGAGCATTTAGAGGCTGGACAGAAACTGCCCAATGGCGTTTCGCCTTCGATGGCAGGCATGACCGATGAACGCTCAATCAGAGGTACAGGCTTTGATGTGAAAGCAGGTGTGATAGTGCGGCCTATTGAGGAGTCGTCTTTCCGCATAGGTCTCTCGCTTGCTTCTCCCACCTGGTACACGCTGACCACCGACAACTATCTGACTGCCTATGTCGATGAGAAGCGCAACTCCTCTGAAAAATACAAGTTCAAATACTCTACTCCTTGGAACTTAGGGCTCAGCCTTGGCCACACCATCAGCGACTACCTCGCATTAGGACTCTGCTATGACTTCACCATCTTCACCTCAGCCGATATGCGCTACATCACTGACTCCGGCTATTCTGGTCTTCAGAGCCGTAGCGATGCAGCCATGAACGACGAGATAGGGCAGTGCTTCCGTGGACAGCACACGGTGAAGGTGGGTGCCGAGCTTCGTCCCGATCCGGACTTTGCCGTGCGCATAGGCTACAACTTCGTCAGCTCACCCTTCCGTAGCAACGACGATGCCTATCGCAATCAGAAGGTCTTCTCCCCTGGTGTTTACTATGCCTCTTCCACCGACTACGTCAACTGGAAGCCCACCCACCGCATCACGGCAGGCTTTGGCACCAAGATCAACAAGTTCTCCATCGACTTAGCCTATCAGTATCAGGTCACTAAGGGCGATCTCTTCCCCTTCGCCGACGGCGAGTATTTCGAGAGCGCAGATAAGAAGGTGTATATTGAAAACGTAACGCCCGTCACCCCCATCACCTTCGCCCGTCATCAGGCACAGCTCACGCTGGGCTACACCTTCTGACAGGTAATAGCGCTGAGGCTTTTCAGCAATGAAGTGTGCCCCCAGCAGTTTACTGTCTAAACTGCTGGGGGTGAACTTTCAAAATAGAAGTGCCGTCAGTGGCACGTCGGCTTGGACGACATGAAGCGTGACGGCGAGTCTTTAACCCTCTACGGTCATACTCTTGGACGGTCTGCCACCTGTCCTTACTGCGGCAAGCGCACCACGAGGGTCCACAGATACAGCCTGCGTAAGATTCAGTGTACGGAGTGGCTTGGCCATCATACCACGCTGGTCCTGGAGTCCCGCCACATGGTATGCACAAACCCCAAATGTGAGCGGAAGATATTTGCCGAGCCTCTGGCAATGACCCGTCCCTACGGGCGGCATACCTATGAGGTGGAGGAGCGCATCAGGAATGAGGCTCTCGGACAGACGGCCTGCAAGGCGTCCGAGACGCTGTCGATGCAGCATATATGGATAAGTGCCTCGGCCTGCATCAGGGTACTCCGACAGATGGGTAGGGTAAACCCTGAAGTGCGCACCAGCGGATATGTCGGCATGGACGACTTCGCCAAGCGGAAAGGTCACAAGTACATGTGCGCCATCGTGGACCACTATACCCGGGAGGTGCTTGCCGTCTTCGACTCCCGCTATGGGCAGGAGAGCATTGACTGGCTCAAGTCTCACCCGGAGATCAAGGTCGTCACCCGTGACGGCAGTCAGTCCTATGCCTCCATCATCACAGCCGCCTCCGGCCTGATTATGCAGATATCCGACCGTTTCCACCTGATGCAGAACTTGAAGAAGGATGCCGTGGAACCTATCAGGGCCCTTCTCGGGCAGAAGAGGATGAAGCAGTCGTATCCTTATCCTTCGGAAGATGAGGCATACAGGTACATCATGGATGCCATCCTCGGAATGGGTGATGCCAGGCACCGCGACAAGGTCAGGACCTATTATGACGTGAGGCGTCTGAAGGACGAGGGCAAGAGCATAGCCGAGACGGCCAGGCTGCTGGGCATCAGCTCGCAGAAAGTATATAAAGTCCTTGGTACGGACATGTCCAAAGTGCTCAGTACGGACCAGAAGCAGGCATTGAAGGTGGCACGGGAGATGGCCAGGATCATCAGTGCCGGCTGCATTACATATACGGCTGTGGCGAAGAAACTCCAGGGAAAGGTGGAATCACGCATCGTGCACAAATGTATGCGGTCGGTAACAGGACGTTACAAGGTGCTCCGCGAGAAAGTGCGTATTCATAACAAGGCCTTGGCCGATAAGGGGAAAACTGTCATAATCAAGGCGGACAGCATCTGGAAGTACATCGTCACAGGAGAGACGACCTCGAAGAAACTGCTCAAGCTACATGAGACGTATCCGGAGGTGGAACGGGTGATACAGATATGCATCCTTTTTCGCAAGATGCTCCACGATGAGGACGACGCACCGACGATGGACGACTGGCTGAAGGAGGCCTGGAAATGCCCGGTCAAGGAAATCAGAGGCTTTGCAGAATACGTCAGCAACGACAGGAAAGCCGTGGAGATGGCATGCAGGACGCGCTTCAACAATGGATTGCTCGAAGGGACGGTAAACAAGGCCAAGGCCATCAAAAGAAGCATGTACAACAGGGCGAATGCAGATGTCCTCAGAGCCAAGATGGTATTTGGTGGCATGAAATGGGACTGGAATTACCACCTAAATTGACGCAGAACCAAAAATACTACATTTTTTTCATTTCCGCACTTTCGCACGCTAAAAGTGACCATGAATCCGGGTGCGATGCTGGTTATTTCAAGGTGCCAAGTGCCTAAGCTTTCGGGGCGATTTAGGTTAAATGAGAATAAGCAGCTGCAGCGGATTATATAGTCCGCTATAGCCGATTATATAATCCGCTGCAGCTGCTTATACTAAAATGGCCTAAATCATCCCGAAGAATAGCACAGAAGTTCCCTCGATACAATCTAAGTGTTCCCAGCAGATTTACACTAAAAAAAGCCCTCCTAAGAGGGCTTATAGGATTAAATCCTTCGGCATATAGCCTTATTGTGATAAGATGTAGAATATCTTACTGATTGCAAAGATAGAAATAATTCTCAAAGTGCCCAAATTATTTGTCTGAAAATTTTGTTTACTTCATTAATTTATGTAACTTTGGCATTTGGTAACTAAAAACTTATTAATACATTAATATATATATATGGAAAAAAGAATACTTGGAATAGATACTGGGACAAATAGTCTTGGGTGGGCTGTAGTAGATAAAAAAGAGGACGGTACTTATTCTTTAATAAGGCGGGGTAGCCTTATTTTTCAAGAGGGTGTCAAGATTGAGAAAGGAATAGAATCTTCAAAGGCGGCAGAAAGAACTTCTCATCGTTCGCTCCGAAAGCAGTACTTCCGAAGGAGGCTAAGAAAAATTGAGGTTCTTAAAGTACTTATTGAATTTGGCTGGTGTCCATACCTCACTCCAGAAGCTCTTCATCAATGGCATGTGAAAAAGGAATATCCAATGGATGAAGCATTTATCGCATGGCAGCGTACAAATGATAATTATGATGAGAATCCATACTATTACAGACATGTTTGTCTGCATGAAAAGCTTGACCTCAATGAGAAGTCTGGTCGTTATATGTTAGGCAGGGCCATGTATCATTTAGCGCAAAGAAGAGGGTTCCTTAGCAATCGTCTTGAACAAGGAGATGATGAGGAAACAGGAAAGGTTAAAGAAGGAATATCGTCTTTGTCAAAGAGTATGTTAGAAGCAGACTGTGAGTATCTTGGTGATTACTTCTATAAAATATACAAGGAACAAGGAAATACTGAAAGGATTCGAACACGCTATACTGATCGTGAAGAGCATTACAAAAAAGAATTTTATGCAATTTGTAAGCGCCAGAGTCTTTCCGAATCTCAGGTATCAAAGTTAGAGAAAGCTTTATATTTTCAGCGCCCTTTGAAAAGCCAGCGTCAAAGGGTAGGCAAGTGTACTTTTGAGCCGAAAAAAGCTCGAATGGCTGATTCTCATCCAACCTTCGAACTGTTTAGAATGTTGTCGTTTGTAAACAATATTAAGGTCAAAGGTCCTTACGATGTAGAATTACGCCCTCTTACTACTGAAGAATTTGAAAGGGCAAGACCGATGTTCTTTAGAAAGACTAAGTCTCAATTCGACTTTGAAGATATAGCAAAAGCTATTGCAGGTAAGGGGAAATATCAATATATCAAAGAAATTGGGGACAGACCCTACAAGTTCAATTATAGAATGACCCAAAGTGTCACAGGATGCCCTACCATAGCAAGCCTCATTTCAGTATTTGGAGATGACTATGAAGCCGCTATTGCTGAACGTTACACCCTTTCTGATGGTAAGACTCCGGAACAGATGGTCAATGATGTTTGGAATGTTCTCTATAGTTTTAGCGATAAGAGCAAGGTGAAGCAATGGGGGCAGGAAAAGCTTCAGATGAACGAGGATGAGGCAGAAAAGTTTGCGAAGATCAGGCTTACTCATAGCTTTGTATCTATGAGCTTGGCAGCTGTGAAAAAGATACTTCCTTGGCTGGAGCAAGGACTGATCTACTCACATGCTGTTTTGATGGCGAAAGTCCCCGACATTGTAGGAGAGGATGTTTGGAAAAGCCGGGGCGAGTCGATAACAAAAGAACTGTTGTCTTTGATGTCTAATTTCAATCCTAAAGATGTTGCAATGACCGGCACCTTGGACTTTTGCATCAAAGACGTCCTGAAAGATATATGCGATTTGGAACCAGGAGCTGTTGAAAGACTTTATCACCCATCAATGATAGAAACTTATCCTGATGCGAAGAAAAATTCGCAGGGCGTATATCAGTTAGGTTCTCCAAAGACGAATGCCGTAAGGAATCCGATGGCAATGCGTTCGCTACACCAGCTGAGAAAAGTTATTAACGCTTTGTTGCGAGATGGCACTATCAATAACCAGACAGAGGTTCATATAGAGTATGCACGTGAATTGAATGATGCTAACAAACGTAAAGCTATTGCTCTGTGGAATAAAAATAGAGAGAACCTGCGGAAGAAGTATGCTGAAGATATTCGTGCTTTGTATAAGCAGGAATGTGGGAAGATGATAGAACCGACAGAGGATGATATTGTAAAGTTCCAACTTTGGGAAGAACAGGGACATATATGTCTTTATACAGGTGAGTCGATAGGAATCGCAGATCTCATTGGCCCGAATCCAAATTATGACATCGAGCATACCATTCCACGTAGCGTTGGTGGCGACAGTACGCTTGAAAATATGACCCTCTGTTCCAGCAAGTTCAATCGTGACATAAAGAAAGCGAAGTTGCCATCTCAGTTGCCAAATTATGATACCATTATAAGCAGACTTGAGGGATGGCGCGAGAAAATAGAAAAACTAAGAAAGGAGATGGATCGCGTAAAGACTCATTCTGGTATGGAAAAGTCAGTAAAAGACCGTCTGATTCAAAAACGGCATCTGTTGAGACTTGAACTTGACTATTTTGTTGGAAAATATAAGCGTTTCCAGATGGAAGAAGTTCCTGAGGGATTTGCGCGAAGACAGGGAGCAGGTATCGGTCTTGTCGGTAAATACGCAGGATTGTACCTAAGGTCTTTGTTCCATAAAGCCGATGATAGGAATAAGAGTAATGTTCGTGTGGTCAAGGGGGCCACTACAGCAGAATACCGAAAGATGTGGGGCATACAAGATGAGTATGAGAAAAAGTCACGCGACAATCATGTTCATCATTGCATTGATGCTATTACAATAGCTTGCATAGAACCAGGCGAATACAATGCCACAGCCAGATATTATCAGCAATTAGAAGAGTATGAGAGGTCAAAGGCTGTCAAACCATCCTTCCGCAAGCCCTGGCCAACCTTTACTGAGGACATAAAGGCCATAGCACAGGAAATGCTTGTCGTTCATAGCACACCAGACAATATGCCAAAGCATGCACGTAAATATGTACAGACATCAAATGGCAGAAAACTTGCCAAGGGCGACTCTGCTCGAGGATCACTCCATAATGATACATACTATGGAGCCATTGAGCGCGAAGGAGAAATAAAATATGTTGTTCGCAGACCGATTAGTTCTTTCGAGAAAGTATCAGATATTGAAAGTATAGTTGACCCTGTTGTGAGAGAAATCGTCATGCGTGCTGTTGAAAAGAAAGGACTCAAACAAGCTGTCTCTGAGGTAATCTACATGAATGAGGAAAAGGGAATAAAAATTAATAAGGTGAGATGCTATGTTTCTGGTTCAATTTCTGGAAAGATTATAGACGTTAGGAATCAGCGAGATAAATCGCTTAAGGAATACAAAAGACGCTATTATGTTGAAAATGGTGATAATTATGTAATGGGCATTTATGAAGGCCTAAAAGGAAAGAAAGTATGTCGAGAGTATGAATTGGCAAATATGCTTGATGCGAGTACTTTCTATAATAAAAAAGCAGATGACTCCATCTTACCACAGAAAAGTGTCATTGGTGTACTTGATTTGCCTTTAAAATATAGACTGTTCAAGGGCTTACATGTTATTCTATATGAGAAGTCAAGAGAGGAGGTGGATATATTAAACACACAGGATCTTGTTCCAAGGTTATACGTTATCACAGGATTGTCAACTTCAAGTACTACTACAGGCGGTAAAACATATAGGTACGGTATGGTGTCGCTGAAGCATGCTCAAGAAGCCAGACCAAGTTCGGAGTGCAAAGAAAAGAAAGGAGTGTATAAAAATGGAGAAGAGTATAGGGCAAAAATTGTTATGAATCACAATCAATTTGATGCTTTGGTGGAAGGCGTGGATTTCAATATTAGCGTGCTTGGCGAAATAGTTTTGCTAAAATAGGATACTCATGTTAAAGAGAACACTTGTTTTTACAAACCCAATGATACTCTCGCTGAGAAATCAACAATTGGTAATTGCCTACAAAGATTCTCCAGACGACAAACAGACTGCACCGATAGAAGATGTTGGTGTGGTCTTACTTGAGAATCAACAGACCAGTATTACGCTACCACTACTCAATGCCTTGGCAGAGAATGATGTGCAAGTAGTTATCTGTAATAGTAAAGGTATGCCAAATGCAATAATACAAAGCATGAATAGCAATAACCTGCAAGGTGAAACGCTGCGAAATCAGATTGCATGTGGTGAAGTGCTGAAAAAACAACTATGGAAACAAATCGTTGAATACAAAATAAAAAACCAAGCATCTTTGCTGAATGGCATTGGCGAAAATGGAAGTGTGCTAAAACCGTATTATACTAATGTTAGGAGTGGAGATATTGATAATCGTGAAGGTATAGCTGCTCGCATTTATTTTCAGCATCTTTTTGGTGATTGCTTTATCCGTGATAGAGATGAACCAGGTATCAATACGTTGCTAAACTATGGCTACTCCATATTAAGGGCTGCTACATGTCGAGCTATTGTTTCCTCAGGATTGCTGCCAGCAATAGGCATACACCATCATAATAGAAGCAATGTTTATCCATTGGCTGATGACTTGATGGAACCATATAGACCATTTGTTGACGGCATTGTGTATGATTTGGTCTTGCGTGGAGCGGTAGAACTAAACAAAAGTACCAAAAGCGATTTAATAAGTGTGCTTTATACTGACACCATGTTTGATAAGGTTAAGCGACCTCTTAGTATTGGGCTCTCTATGACTACAGCGAGTGTCGTGAAATGTCTCTCAAAAGAACTGAATACTATAAGTTTGCCTATATTCCCATGACATTCGAAAGACTAAACGCCTATCACATTATGTGGCTATTTGTGATGTTTGATATACCTGTATTAACTAAGAAAGAGCGAAAGGATGCTACTCTATTTCGTAAGAACTTGGAAAAAGACGGGTTCACTATGCATCAATTTAGTGTTTACATTCGATACTGTGGTTCGTTGGAAAGTGCTCAAGTTCATATAAAACGGATAAAAAGTTTTACTCCTGAAAAAGGACATATAAGCATTCTTTCAATTACTGATAAACAATATTCAAACATTATGCATATTTGGGGGAAAATTGAGAAAAAATCTAAGCCGACCCCATTGCAATTAGAATTTTTTTGATAATTTTGTAGAGAAATAGTATATACACTGCCACTTCATGTATAATTATTGTAGAGTAAGTGACTGAAAAAGAATGAAATACAAAGTATATGTTGTGGTTTGATGTAGAAAAGAGATATAAAGCAATTGCACTCTATCAACGTGCATCTACTTAGGGTTGTGGTTTGATGTAGAAAAGAGATATAAAGCAATCAAGAATCTTATAAGCCCAAGGTTCTGCAAGTTGTGGTTTGATGTAGAAAAGAGATATAAAGCAATCGAACAACTGTATAACGAGCACTTCAAGGGGTTGTGGTTTGATGTAGAAAAGAGATATAAAGCAATCTAAACAACGTGCAAATACACACTTACCTGGTTGTGGTTTGATGTAGAAAAGAGATATAAAGCAATTGCAAGTATTGACGGCATGAAGGCCGAGATGTTGTGGTTTGATGTAGAAAAGAGATATAAAGCAATCCTGCGTCGCCACTATGCCACCATGTCGGGTTGTGGTTTGATGTAGAAAAGAGATATAAAGCAATAACTCGACAGCAAGCACTAGGAGAAGTCGGTTGTGGTTTGATGTAGAAAAGAGATATAAAGCAATCTTAATTTTTAACTAATTTCTCGGCGACAGTTGTGGTTTGATGTAGAAAAGAGATATAAAGCAATGAGAAGCAGCAGCATAAGGAGAGGTGTCGAGTTGTGGTTTGATGTAGAAAAGAGATATAAAGCAATTCTAATCAAATCGGTAGCAGCATCAATCAGTTGTGGTTTGATGTAGAAAAGAGATATAAAGCAATCTTCCGAACGTCTTGCAGCTCAGGACTATAGTTGTGGTTTGATGTAGAAAAGAGATATAAAGCAATATGAAAATTTTCATTATCTGCCTGAAGCATGTTGTGGTTTGATGTAGAAAAGAGATATAAAGCAATCGAGTGGCAGCTATATGGCTTAGGGAGGCTGTTGTGGTTTGATGTAGAAAAGAGATATAAAGCAATGAGGCGACCAGACGAAGATGCCGGAGTTGGTTGTGGTTTGATGTAGAAAAGAGATATAAAGCAATTGCAATACACGTTTGCCTTGTCAATAGGCGTTGTGGTTTGATGTAGAAAAGAGATATAAAGCAATAATTTCACGATTACCGTTGTTCAGGTCTTGTTGTGGTTTGATGTAGAAAAGAGATATAAAGCAATATACTTCTCTTTCTGCCGATCGTTCATCTGTTGTGGTTTGATGTAGAAAAGAGATATAAAGCAATCATCTTCGTGTTCCATAGCGGTCACGACCTGTTGTGGTTTGATGTAGAAAAGAGATATAAAGCAATTGCACCGCTGAAAGCACGCCGCCCAAACACGTTGTGGTTTGATGTAGAAAAGAGATATAAAGCAATATTTTTGCCCTTGTATCAATGCTAAGTATTGTTGTGGTTTGATGTAGAAAAGAGATATAAAGCAATAACGGTCACACCAGCCGATATGTCGGTAGGTTGTGGTTTGATGTAGAAAAGAGATATAAAGCAATGGAAATGAATGAACAATAAAAACAGAGAAGTTGTGGTTTGATGTAGAAAAGAGATATAAAGCAATGAGTGGTGTAGCTGTTTACACAACCAAAGGGTTGTGGTTTGATGTAGAAAAGAGATATAAAGCAATTTACCTTTGCATCGTCCAATAAGGACAAGCGTTGTGGTTTGATGTAGAAAAGAGATATAAAGCAATCTCATACATCGTCACGTCCGGCTCACGGCTGTTGTGGTTTGATGTAGAAAAGAGATATAAAGCAATTGACGCTTTTTAATACTGTCTGAAACTTAGTTGTGGTTTGATGTAGAAAAGAGATATAAAGCAATCGTGACCGACTACCAGCGCACCCACGGCTGTTGTGGTTTGATGTAGAAAAGAGATATAAAGCAATTTATCGCGAACTGGGCAACGTAGGTGATATGTTGTGGTTTGATGTAGAAAAGAGATATAAAGCAATTGAATAAGAGTATCAAATGCTTTCTTCTTAGTTGTGGTTTGATGTAGAAAAGAGATATAAAGCAATAGAAGCAGCAGCGTATGGAGAAGTATCTAGTTGTGGTTTGATGTAGAAAAGAGATATAAAGCAATCCGCTGCCGTCGAAGTGCTTCATCGTGTTGTTGTGGTTTGATGTAGAAAAGAGATATAAAGCAATAACAAATGATGTTTTTTATTTTGAGATATGGTTGTGGTTTGATGTAGAAAAGAGATATAAAGCAATACAAAATAACAAAATCTATGAGTTACAACGTTGTGGTTTGATGTAGAAAAGAGATATAAAGCAATAAGTTCAAGAGCACCCGAGAAACTACCAAGTTGTGGTTTGATGTAGAAAAGAGATATAAAGCAATATGCTCATATCAACTGACTGAGGCTTGGGGTTGTGGTTTGATGTAGAAAAGAGATATAAAGCAATATTCATAAATTTCTGACGAGTAACGATATGTTGTGGTTTGATGTAGAAAAGAGATATAAAGCAATACAGAAAATTTAAAAACGTGAAACTTAGGAGTTGTGGTTTGATGTAGAAAAGAGATATAAAGCAATTGTTGCGTTCACCTCAGGCAGCAGTACGGGTTGTGGTTTGATGTAGAAAAGAGATATAAAGCAATCTCTTGATAACTCTCTTGAACCTGGCCAAAGTTGTGGTTTGATGTAGAAAAGAGATATAAAGCAATCAAATTATGATTAAGGTTCAGAATGTAGAAGTTGTGGTTTGATGTAGAAAAGAGATATAAAGCAATCGTAGTTCCTCCGTAATCACCGCAGAAGAGTTGTGGTTTAATGTAGAAAAGAGATATAAAGCAATCGCTTCCGGCAGTTATACCTTCAACACATGGTTGTGGTTTGATGTAGAAAAGAGATATAAAGCAATAACTTTATTCAATTCCAATATACCAGAGAGTTGTGGTTTGATGTAGAAAAGAGATATAAAGCAATATTAGCACTTTCGTCAATGCTACTGTCATGGTTGTGGTTTGATGTAGAAAAGAGATATAAAGCAATCTTCTGGAGTGTGGCACAAACCATCAAAGGGTTGTGGTTTGATGTAGAAAAGAGATATAAAGCAATCAGCTTTATACTATACACAGCGCAATATGGTTGTGGTTTGATGTAGAAAAGAGGTATAAAGCAATCCTATGAAGAAAGAATTTTGCGCCAAAGTCGAAGATCTGAAATAAAATGTATCTGCTCCCATCTGCTCCACTCGTAATAATCTGATTATCTGACGGATGAAGATGGGAGCAGATGGAGCAGATGTTTTCAAACTTGATGTATAGTGAAATGTGTTATACTTACTGCTTAGCTCTATATATTTGCTACTTGACTCTATATTTTATAAATTATGTGGGGAGAGCGTGTAATATTTGAAAACAAATTCTTATCTTTGCGGTATCAAAAAAACGATTATAGTATGAGAACAACACCAGAATATATCACAGAACTTCAGCCGGGCGAGATATTCGTGTTCGGTAGTAATCTTGAAGGAATGCATGGCGGTGGAGCAGCTTACTTGGCTTACCGCAAGTTTGGAGCCGTCATGGGACAGGGCGTAGGTCTGCAAGGCCGTAGCTATGGCATCCCGACGATGCAGGGCGGGGTGGAGACCATCCGTCCGTATGTAGATGAGTTCATCCGGTTTGCAAAGGAGCATCCTGAACTGACGTTTCTCGTCACTCGCATCGGCTGTGGCATTGCCGGCTTCAGGAATGAAGAGATTTCCCCACTCTTTGCCGAAGCACATGGGGTGGCGAACATCGTGCTGCCTCCAGGATGGTGATATCTTATTAGCAATGCGCTCTGAATAGGGGGGAATTACCTACTTCTTGTTAATCTGAATTTACAGGCCGTGGCAGGTGTGCAATACTGAAAACACTCGTTTTTAGGTATTGCACACTTCGGATTTTCGCCCTAACTTTGCACTTTGTAAAACAAGACGGAAAGACATGAGAGCTACAACTACTATCCCTACGGAGATGAAGGTGCTGATGAACCACATCTATGAACTGCACAAGGGCGTGCGGCAGATGGTGCTGTTCACCTGTAATAAGAAATATGGCGAGCAGGCCGTGTCAAGACTGGAGAGTCAGGGCATTCCGTATGTTCTGCAACCTGCTGGGCAACAGAACATAAATGTTTACTTTGGGCGAAGAGAGTGTCTGGAGACCGTCCGGCTCATCGTGACTCGTCCGCTGAATCAGCTCACACCCGAGGAGGACTTCATCCTCGGGGCAATGCTCGGCTACGACATTTGCGCTCAGTGCGAACGATACTGCAAGCGCAAGTGTGAGCGTAAATGTGAATGTAAGGGGCATTGTGACGGCCAGTGCATCAACAAGAACTGAGATACTGCAAGGATATTTTGTAACCATTCTTATTTTTTTAAAAACAACATGAACACAACAATCGTTATTTATGGTTCCTCAACAGGAACCTGTGAGGCCATCGCAGAGAAGATTGCCTCGAAACTGGGATGTGATGCCCTGAACGTGCAGGAACTGACGGCTGACATCGTGGCCGCCAACCAAAATCTGATTCTCGGAACGTCAACCTGGGGGGCTGGCGAACTGCAGGATGACTGGTATGACGGACTGAAAATCCTGCAAGGTGCCGACCTCAAGGGAAAAACGGTGGCCCTGTTCGGCTGCGGTGACTGCTCGTCGTATAGCGACACGTTCGTAGGAGGAATGGGCGAGCTCTACAATGGTATTAAGGACAGTGGGGCTCACTTCATAGGGAGCGTTGAAACCGACGGCTACACTTACGATGATTCTGAGGCCGTGATTGACGGTAAGTTTATCGGACTGCCGCTTGACGACATCAATGAGGATGACAGGACTGACGGGCGCATCGACTCGTGGATTGCTCAGATTTCACCCAGTCTGTGACTGATTGCAACTGATTGCAAGAGGGGCAAGCCGTAAAAAAATGATAGAAGATACTGCTGTTTTTCATTTTTTCTTCCTATCTTTGCGCTTGGATATGGAAAGAAGAGATTTTTTAGCTGCCTTGGAACGGCATGCGGAACTGATTGAGAAAATACGGCAGTCGGCTCACGACTTGCACCAGAGTGTGAATCAGACGTATGGTAAAGAGCTGCCATACGGCTATCATCTTGACATGGTGGTCACATTGGTCCGTGAATACGGGCACTTGGTGTGCGCCCAAGAGGCTGATGTGTTGCCGATGTTGTTTGGCGGATATTATCATGACAGCATTGAGGATGCCCGGCTGACGTATAATGACGTGAAGAAGGTGGCCGCAGGGTTCATGAATGACGAGCAGGCGCTGATGGCAACGGAGATTGTCTATGCGCTGACCAACGACAAGGGGCGGAACAGGGCTGAGCGTGCTGGTGAGAAATACTATGCCGGCATTCGCTCTACGCCATACGCACCATTCACGAAGATGTGTGACCGGGTGGCAAATATCACGTTCTCATGTTCGGGTACTGATGTCGAGAATCAGCGCATGAAGGAGATATACAAAGCTGAGGTGCCTCATTTCCTGTCATCGATTGATCCGCATAGTGACGACCTCAGGCTGAAGGTACCTGTGGAACTGATAGAGGTGCTGGCCGAACAGCTGATTGATGATATGGAACGAGAGGAGTGGCTGGCCGAAACGCTTGCTGCCCGTCAATGAAAAAAAGTAAAAAAAAACGCCACTCGCGGTTCGTGAGTGGCGTTTTTTTTTCGTTTATAGTAAGAATGCTGTTTATGCCTTGATGTTAGGCTCTTCCAGTCCGAGACCTTTCTTCTTGTCAATAGCTTTCAGTACGAAGCCGAGTATCAGGGCGGCTACTCCGAGACATGCGAGCATCACCAGCGGAGCGGTGTAGTCGAGCTCAGTAGCGCTGGCACCTTCGGGATTGGTTGCGTCGAGTACCTTACCGATGAGGAGTGGGAACAGCCACAGGCCAATGTTCTGGATCCAGAAGATGAGCGCGTAGGCAGAGCCAATGACCTTGGCATCGACCAGCTTGGGCACTGAGGGCCAAAGCGATGCTGGCACCAGTGAGAATGATGCACCGAGCACCAGAATCGTGGTATAGGCAACGATGATGCCACCCACGGCGCTGCCCTTGAACAGAGGCAGAACGAAAGCAAACGTGAGGTGACAGCCGATGAGTAGCAGAGAACCGAGCACCAGCATGGAGACGGCCTTGCCGTGGTTGTCGAGATAGTTGCCGAGAATGGGCGTGATGAGCACAGCCAGCAAGGGGAAGACTGCGAAGATGCTTTCAGCTGTCTGGCGCATGAAGCCCATGTAGCAATAGGTGATGAGAGCCAGAATGGAGAGACAGAGCAGACCGTAACGGCGCGACTTGTCTTTCTGGAAATTGCTGGCAAAGCCTGCTGCAGCCACGATGAGCATGATGATGTACTGAACGATGGTCACGCTCTCACTTGCCCAGAACGAGTCGGTAGCAGGAGGGGTGAGCGTGAGGTTGCACTGCAACATGTTAACAGCATACTTCTGGAAGGGGAAGATGGCTGAGTAGTAGAGCACACAGAGCAGGGCCACAATCCAAAAGCCGCTGTCGGTCAGGATTCTGCCTAAATCGCTGATTTTGAAAGGATCGTCTTTCTCCTCAGCCTCACCAGTCTGGGCATCGAGCTTCTGATCCATCACGAAATAGACAATGGTCATGATGAGGGCGATGCACATGAGCACCACGCCGAAAGCTACAGAACGGCTCACGCTGATCTCTCCACCCAGACGGGCAAAGAAGGGCGAAAAAATCATGCAGGTGGCCACACCGAGACGGGCCAGTGCCATCTCGGAACCCATAGCCAGTGCCATTTCACGACCCTTGAACCATTTCACGATACCACGGCTCACGGTGATGCCTGCCATTTCGCAGCCACATCCGAAAATCATGAAGCCGCAGGCTGCAAACTTAGCCGATGCGGGCATGCCTTCATAGAAGGGTGCTACGCCCAGTTCCTGAAACAGGGGAACGTAGTTCAGGTGAGTGTTGAACCATGCCTCCAGTTCGGTGCCAATGAATGAATCGCTCACGGCATACCATTTGATGCAAGCACCAATGAGCATGACCGCAGCTGAGAGCACGGCAGTGAAGCGAACGCCCATCTTGTCGAGAATGATGCCGGCGAAGATGAGGAAGAATGCGAACACATTGAGAAACACCTCAGCACCTTGCATGGTGCCAAAGGCAGTAGAATCCCATCCACGCTCGGTCTGCATCAGATCCTTGATGGGTGACAGAATGTCCATGAAAATGTAGCTGCAGAACATGGCGAGAGCCAGAAGCAGCAGAGCTGACCAGCGCATGGCCGCGCTGTCACGTAAAGTTTTTTGAATTGCTTGTGACATGTTTATTTTTTCGTTATTCCGTTATTTCGTTTTCAGCCAGCGGTCCAACCAGTTGAAGTAGGTGCGCTGCCACAAAATGCCGTTCTGGGGCTTCAGCACCCAGTGGTTCTCGTCGGGGAATATGAGCAACTGTGCTTCAATGCCGCGCATGCGAGCTGCATTGAAGGCCGACATGCCCTGAGTGGCGTTAATGCGATAGTCCTTCTCACCATGAATACAGAGAATGGGGGTGTCCCACTTGTCAACGAAGCGATGGGGAGAGTTGGCATAGGTGCGACGGGCATTGGCTGTTTGGTCTTTGTTCCAATAGGCATCGTCGTATTCCCAGTTCGAGAACCAGTTCTCCTCGGTCTCGGTGTACATCGCTTCCAAGTTGAAAGCACCGTCGTGGGCAATGAAACACTTGAAACGGCCCTCATGGTGACCAGCCAGATAGTAAACTGAGAATCCGCCAAACGAGGCACCTACGCAGCCCAGACGATCTTTGTCAACATAGGGCAGGGTGGTGGCATCGTCGATGGCAGACATGTAGTCCTTCATGCACTGGCCAGTCCAGTCACCGCTGATTTCCTCAAGCCACTCCTGTCCGAAGCCGGGCAGACCGTGACGGTTGGGAGCCACGATGATATAGCCCTGCGAAGCCATGATGAAGAAGTTCCAACGATAGCTCCAGAACTGGGAAACGGGACTCTGAGGACCGCCTTCGCAGAAGAGCAGGGTGGGGTACTTTTTGGTTTCGTCGAAGTTGGGGGGAAGGATAATCCATGTCAGCATCTCATGACCATCGGTAGTCTTCACCCAACGCTGTTGTACGCTGGGCTTGCCCAGTTGGTCAAGGATGTGCTTGTTCTCTTCGGTAATCTGTGAAAGGATGGTCTTCTCGGGCTTTTTTGAGTTCGGCGTCACCAGATAGAGATCGGCAGGTGCCGTGTAGCTGTGACGTTCGGCCAGCAACTGCTTGCCATTGTTCATCATCTGGATGGAACCGAAGTCAGCCCATGTGTTCGTCAGTTGCTTAACCTCGCCTTTCCAGTTGATGGAATAGAGATTCTCGGTTGCATGCCACACTCCGATAAAGTAAATCTGCGCATCTTTGGTGTTGTCGCTCCAGCAGAAGTCATCGACATGAGAATCGAACGACTCGGTGAGGAACTGACGATCGCCAGTAGCGAGATTGTAGCAGCACAGGCGCTGACGGTCGCTTTCATAGCCGTCGCGACTCATAGACAGCCAAGCCACGTACTTGCCATCGGGCGAGAACTTCGGGTTCTGATCGTAGCCGGGGAGGTTCTTCAGATTCTCCTCGCTGTTCACCGATTGCGTCTTCAGTGTCTTGGTCGGGTCAACGGCTGGATCGTTATAATTGGCAGGCTTGCAGAGGTTCTTTGTCTCGCGCGTACCAATATTATATAAATAGATGTCAGAGTCGGTCGAGATGGAGTAGGCCACGCCCGTCTTCTTGCGACAGGTGTAGGCTATCTGCTTCGAGTCCTTGCTCCAATCCAGCTGCTCAATACCGCCGAATGGCTCCATAGGGCATTCGAAGGGCTCACCCTCCAGAATGTCAATGGCTGTGCTCGAAATGCCGTCGGCTGTGACTTCAGCCACAAAAGGATGCTGAATCGTTTCCACATAGTGATCCCAGTGGCGATACATCAGGTCGGTGACCAGTCGGCCCGTTGCCTTGGGCAGGTCGCTGGGATTCTCCTTGATGCTGCCGTGATAGGGGATAGACTTCAGAAGAATGACCTTCGTACCGTCAGGCGAGAACTTATAGCCTTCGACCTCGCCTTTGGTCTGCGACAGCTGTTTGCGTGCCGACCCGTCACACTTCATCGACCACACCTCGCCTCCAGTGAGGAAAGCGATGGTCTCGTTGTCCAGCCACTGTGCGTCGGTCTCGTTCTTATTGCTCTCAGTGAGGAGCTTCTTGCCAGAGCCGTCGGCATTCATCATGTAGAGCACGTGGTGGCTCTTGTTGTACTTCACGCTGTAGTAGCCCACCTGATAGACAATGTGTTGTCCGTCGGGTGAAGCAGCATAGCTGCCGATGCGCCCCATAGCCCAAAGGGCCTCGGGTGTCATGCGGCCTTCGCTCACGGTAATGTGTTGTTTCCCAATCTTCACTTCGTTCTGTGCTTGAGTGGTTGTGATACCTGTAAGTCCGCAAAGGACTATCAGGGAGAGTGATAACAGATGTTTTTTCATAGACCTTATTTTTTCTTGACGGGGTCGCAAGTCAGGCCGCAGCCCAACTTCTTGAATATCTTGCGGTCCACCTCGCTGAGCATGACTGTGGAGTGGACCTGACATCCGTGCAGTTGCGGCAGCTGTGCAAGTGCACGGCGGCACTTGTCAGCCAGATCTGTGTCCCACTGTCCTGAACGCTCGTCGTGCTGTGAGAGTACAGAGAGTGCCACCAGCACCTCATCAGTGTGCAGGCGTGGATTGTGACCTCCAAGATATTCGATTTTTGTCTTCTGGATGGGTTCAATCATGCTTTGCGGAATCAGTTTCTCTTCATGATTGATGCCTGCCAGATGCTTCATGGCATTGAGCAGAAGAGCGGCTGAGCAACCCAGCAGGGGAGAAGATTTTGAGGTGATGATGGTGCCATCGGAAAGTTCGATGGCTGCTGCTGTATGTCCGCTTAGTTCCTGTTTGGCGGCAGCGGCTACGGTCACGCGGCGATAGGCTGTGGTGATCTTGGCCTGATTGAAGAGCAACAGAATCTTGTTGATCTCTCGCTCGCAGTCCATGCCGTCGGCCAACTTATTCGTGGCCTCGTAGTAGCGGCGTATAATCTCGTCGCGGCTGGCCTGACAGCACACCTCATCGTCGGAGATGCAGAATCCCACCATGTTCACTCCCATGTCGGTGGGCGATTTGTAGGGGTTCTCTCCGTAGATGCCTTCGAAGAGTGCATTCAGCACGGGGAAAATCTCGATGTCGCGATTGTAGTTGACGGCTATCTTGTCGTAGGCCTCCAGATGGAACGGGTCTATCATGTTCACATCGTTCAGATCGGCTGTGGCTGCTTCATAGGCAATGTTGACGGGATGCTTCAGCGGCAGGTTCCATACGGGGAACGTCTCGAACTTTGCATAGCCGGCACGTGTGCCCCGCTTGTTCTCGTTGTAGAGCTGGCTCAGGCAAACTGCCATCTTGCCGCTGCCAGGACCGGGAGCCGTCACAATGACCAGTTCGCGCGAGGTCTCGACATAATCGTTCTTGCCGAATCCTTCATCGCTGGCTATCAGCTCTACGTTGTGGGGATAACCGTCTATCAGATAGTGAATATACGATTTAATGCCCATGCGCTCCAGGCGATGACGGAAGAGGTCGGCTGCATGCTGACCGTTATAGTGGGTGATGACAACCGAGCCCACCATGAAGTCGCGAGTCATGAATTCATCGCGCAGGCGCAGTACATCTTCATCATAGGTGATGCCCAGATCGGCTCTCACCTTGCTCTTCTCAATGTCCTCGGCGTTTACTACGATGACAATCTCCAGCTGGTCACGCAACTGAGCAAACATGCGCAGCTTGGAGTCGGGCTTGAAGCCCGGAAGCACGCGGGAAGCATGGTGGTCGTCGAACAGTTTGCCGCCGAGTTCAAGATAGAGCTTGCCATCGAACTTTGCTATCCGCTCACGGATGTGCTCCGACTGTATCTTCAGATACTTCTCGTTATCGAATCCTATCTTCATTGTTATCCTTTTTTTTACAAGTTATTTCTTATAACCATTCATTCTCTGTCGCTGCAGCTCCTCGGCCTGCTTTTGCATGGCCTCTAAGCGAGCTGCCAGTCCGCTGGCTTTCTTCGGATTCTTCTTGTTCTCCTCGTAGCGGGCTTCAAGAATAGCGAGCAGTTTGGCATCGTTCGTGGTCTTGCGCAGAATCCACATGATGGCAGCTGAGAAGAACAGCGAAACGAAGTAGTAGAAGTTCAGACCTGCCGAATAGTCGTTGAACATGAAGAAGAACATGAGCGGCATGAGATACATCATCCACTGCATCATCTTCATCTGCTCTGCCTGCGCTCCCACCATCTGGTCGCGCTGCTGGCGCATGGTCATGTAAGAATAGAGTATGTTGGCACCGCAGAAGAGCAGACAGGTGAGCGACAGATGGTCGCCAATGCCCCAGATGTTGAAGCCCCATTCCACGATGGGATCGTAAGTAGAAAGGTCGTCAATCCAAAGGAAGGATTCGCGGCGCAGCTGTATGGCGTTTGGCACGAAGTTGAACATGGCAATCCAGATGGGCATCTGAATGAGCATAGGCAGACAGCCGCTCAGCGGCGACACGCCGTACTGCGCATAGAGCTGCATCATGGCCTGCTGTTTCTGCATCTGGTCCTCGGGCTTGTCGTATTGCTTGGTGGCCTCGTCGAGTTTCGGCTTCAGCACGCGCATCTTGGCGCTCGACATGTAGCTCTTTTTCACCATCGGGTAGGTGATGGCCTTCAGCAATAGGGTGATTAGAATCAGAACTATACCCATGTTGAATCCAAACGAAGTGAGCCAGTCGAATACATAAATGGTGAACCAGCGATTGATAATACGGAAAAGCGGCCAGCCTAAATAAACGAGCTGTTCCAGGTCAAGCTCTTTGCCGAAGCGGCTCTGCTCCTCCACGTCTTTGATGAGGCGGAAGTCATTGGGACCGATATACATTTCAAATTCAGAGGACTTTGCGCCTGAAGGGTCGAACTGCGTGTTCAGCGTGGCCTCATAGTTCTTCAGGTAGCCTGAGCCCTTCTCCTGCGGAACGCTGTGGAGCACTCCGTTAGGTCCGAAATCATCCTTCGAGATGAGCACAGCTGAGAAGAATTGGTTCTTGAAAGCCACCCAGTCGAGCCGCTCCTCGTCGAGCGCCTTCGTGTCTTCCGATGTCTCGCTCAGGTAGTCGGTGCCTCCGTCTTTCTTCTTATAGGTGAGCGTGGCATAACGGTTCTCAAATGTGAAACCGCGCTCCTGCTGACGAGCATGCGAATTCCACTGAATGTCAAGTTGCTTATAGTTGGGTGCAAACTGTCCTTTCAGTCCGTTGGCTTGCAGGGAGAAGTGAAGCATGTAGTCACGTCCCAGTTCGTAGTTCAGCACGATGCTGCCTCCTGCCTGAGCCGGAGCAGTCATGGTGAGTGTGCTGTCGCTGATGTTACTGGGGGTGAAATAAAGGTCTTTCGTGATGATGTTGTCGTTCTTGCCAGCCAGCATAAAGTTCATCTGCTGGTCTTTTCCATCGAAGAGCGTTACGTTCTTAGCCGAGTCCTTATCCTCGAAGCCCAGGATGACAGCCTTCGTAAGGGTGCCTCCTTTGGTGGAGAACGTGAGCTCCAACTTGTCGTTTTTCAGTACGATATCTTTTTCCTCGCCGTTCAGCGCCTGGAAAAAGAGGGCGCTGGAGTCGCCCCGAGCTGCAACTTCTGCCTTAGCTTTGCGCTCTGCTTCTGCCATTTGGGCTTTCACTTCTACGTCGCGTTGTACTGCGGCGATGCTGTCCTGCTGGCGCTTGTAGGTCTCAATTTCCTCCTGCGACGGTTGCGTCCACCATGTATAGGCTACAAGCAAAACGCCCATCAGAATTAATCCTGTTAATGTGTCTTTATTCATCTTATTTTTGAAAAATTTTATATACAAGGTGCAAAATTACAAAAAATAATCTTATCTTTGCATGCTATTAATGAGATTTATGAGAAAATTAATATTATTTTTCGTGGCTTTAGGGGCATGTGTCACAAGCTACGCACAAACAAAGAGTGGTTCCAATAGCTCGTATTACCCGCTTTTTGGCCCGCTTACCTTCTATCACTCGGTGGCTCAGAAACACTTGAGCTTTACTGATGCTCAGAACGACGAAGAACTTTCGAATGAGGTCTCGGCAGCGCTCATGCGGGTTTATTTGAATCGTCCTGACTTAGTCAGATTCTCAGAAAATGAGATGGATGCGTCAGGCCTGCTGCGTGAAGACCTGGAAAAGCCGATTCAGCAACAGGTGGCAATTCTTGATGAGGCCAACGACTCACTGCCGGAAGCACTGCCTGAGCAAGAGGCTCCGATGGAGGTGGTGGTTGAGAAGCCTCATTTCTGGAAATACTTGGTTGACGGCTCTTTGCAGTTCATGCAGAACTATGTGAGCGACAACTGGTATAAGGGCGGCGAGAGCAACTATGCTGTAGTCGGAGCGTTGACGTTAGAAGCCAACTACGACAATAAGTCGCGCTGGAAATGGGATAATAAGCTTGAAATGAAGTTAGGCTTGCAGACCTCGCCCAGCGACACTGTTAATAAATTCAAGCCTAACGAAGACCTGATTCGTTATACGGGAAAGGTGGGCTTACAGGCAGTTCGTCGTTGGTACTATGCGCTGCAAGTGTTGGCATACACCCAGTTCATGCCAGGTCTCAGGTCGAACAACAAGAGCGTTTTCTCCGACTTCATGTCACCGTTCACTTTGAATGTCGGTCTTGGTATGGATTATAAGGTTGAGACCCTGAACAAGCGTCTGACGGGAACTGTCAATATCTCGCCCTTAGGTCTGGATTACCGGTATGTAGATCGCGAAAATCTGGCTAAGAGTTTCGGCATAAGGGTTGATGAAGGACACTTGCACTCAAAGGTTGACTTCGGTTCTACGTTAACGGCTTCGTTAGAATGGAAATTCAATGATGTGATATGGTGGAAGACACGTCTGTACGTTTTCACGTCTTATCATCGTGTGCAAGCTGAATGGGAAAATACATTTACCCTTCGTGTTTCGAAGTTTATCACGGCTAACTTGTTCCTCTATCCTCGCTTCGATGATGCTAATAATCGTGATGAGAAACTGGGTTATTGGCAGTTTAAGGAATACTCCTCGCTCGGCTTTGCTTTTAAGCTGTAGCGAATTGCGTAAATAGCTGAAAAACAGGAAACTGCTATTGGCGGTTTCCTGTTTTTGTTTAGTTCTTCTTTTTTCTTGTTTTGAAGAGTAAACTCTTGGGCAGCTTTTGCCATTTTCCTTGGTGTGGCAATTTGATTGTACTGCCTTTCCGCTGTGTAAACAAGAAAGTGGAATCGTTTGATTGGAACAATGTGGCTGTAAGGTCTTCGCTGCCGTAGTCGTTTACTATTTGCAGATGCTTGATTTCACCTTCGGCCTCGACTGAAAGAATTATCCAGTAGAAATTATGTTTCGTCTTACCTAAATAGCCGGGCAGCGGACCGTAGGGTTCATGTCCCGGCACGATGATGCCTTCATCGCTCAGGCTGAGTTTCAGTTGCACGTCATATTCCTCGTTATACAGGTCAATTCTGTTGCCTGAAGCCTGCTTGTCTTGGGCATAGGAAGTTAAAATGCACCAGAGACAAAGAAACAATGTAGTATATTTTTTCATGTGAGATATGATGATTTTGCGGCAAAGGTAGCAAATTTAAGTCAAAAAAATAAGGAAAGCAGGAAAATATATTTGCGAAATCTTCTTATAATTAGAAAAATTTTCTTATCTTTGCGCCCACATATAATAGGTAAACATGGATAAAAAACAAAAGAGTCCTGACTATATATTTGAATCGAGTTGGGAAGTTTGTAATAAAGTAGGAGGTATTTATACCGTTCTGTCAACTCGGGCAAAGACTCTTCAGGAAATGTTACAGGACAGGATTGTCTTCATCGGTCCTGATTTTTGGAAGGAGGCTGAAAGCCCCTATTTTCAAGAAGACAAATCTCTTTTTGCCGAGTGGCAATGGGAGGCAAAAGAACAAGGTGTTAACATTAGAGTGGGTCGATGGACTGTTCCTGGAAATCCCATCGCAGTTCTCGTAGATTTTCATCCTTATTTTGAGAGGAAAAATGAAATCTATGGTTGGCTGTGGGAGAATTTCCAGGTTGACTCGTTGCATGCCTATGGCGACTACGACGAGGCGTCCATGTTCTCCTATGCAGCCGCACTTGTGGTAGAAAGCTTCTATCATCATTATTTAGATGAATCGAAGAAGGTAATCTATCATGCCAACGAATGGATGTGCGGACTCGGTGCGCTCTATCTCAATAAGAAGCTGCCTCAGGTTGCAACTATCTTTACCACCCATGCAACAAGCATCGGTCGTTCGATAGCAGGAAATCAGAAGCCGCTTTATGACTATCTGTTCGCCTACAATGGCGATCAGATGGCAGGAGAGTTGAACATGCAGAGCAAGCACTCTATTGAGAAGCAGACGGCTCACCATGTGGATTGCTTTACGACGGTGAGTGACATTACCGCTCGTGAATGCGTGGAACTGCTCGACAAGCCTGTTGACGTGGTACTGCCAAACGGCTTCGATAACAGCTTCGTCCCGAAGGCTGCGGCTTTCACTCGCAAGCGTAACTTGGCGCGGCGGAAGATGCTCGATGTGGCCAATGCACTGCTTGGAGAAAAACTTGATGACGACACGCTGATTGTCTCAACATCAGGACGTTATGAGTTCCGTAATAAAGGTATCGATGTATTTATTGAGGCCATGAATCGCCTACTGCGCAATCGAGATTTGAAGAAAAAGGTATTGGCGTTTATCGTCGTTCCCGGTTGGGTGGGCGAGCCCCGTCAAGACCTGAAAGATCGTTTGGACAGTAAGCAGCAGTTCGATACACCATTGGAGGTGCCACAGGTTACTCACTGGCTGCATAACATGGGACACGACAACGTGCTCAACATGATGAAGTTCTATGATATGCACAATCGCCATGAAGATAATGTGAAGGTCATTTTCCTGCCGTGCTACTTGGATGGAAAGGACGGCATCCTGAACTTGACATACTATGACGTGGTCTTGGGCAATGATCTGTGCATCTATCCGTCTTACTACGAGCCTTGGGGCTACACTCCCTTAGAAGCTGTTGCTTTCAAAGTGCCTTGCATCACCACTGATTTAGCCGGATTCGGTCTCTGGGCTAACAAGACATTTGGTCATGCCGGTGAGATAGAGGATGGCGTAAAGGTCGTTCATCGCACGGATTACAACTATTCTGAGGTGGCTGACATCATCAAGGATACGGTGGCTCATTATTCTGCTCTGACTCCTAAGCAGATAGAGAGTTGCAGGAAGAATGCCGAAGCACTGTCGAAGAAGGCACTTTGGAGTGAGTTCATTAAATATTATAATGTGGCCTACGATATTGCCTTGCAGCGAGCAGAGCAGCGAATGGCTGAAAAGAATGACTGAAAGAGAGAGAGAATCTCATTTTACAAATACTACCAATTATAGTTAATTATGAAAATCAAAGCAGATTATGTAAATGCTCCGCAGTGGCGTCAACTGACGGTTAAATCCACACTGCCAGAAGAATTGAAATGTCTCGACGAGATAGCCCATAACTTGTGGTGGGTCTGGAATTACGAGGCACGTGACTTGTTCCGCGATCTCGATCCGGAACTGTATCATGACGTGAAGCACAATCCTGTGCTGTTGCTGGAGCGTCTCAGCTTTGCCAGAAAAGAGGAAATCTTGAAGGACAAGGCTCTGATGAAGCGCATCGGCGAAGTTTACAAGCTTTTCCGTGCTTATATGGATGTGGAATCCGACAAGAAGCGTCCCTCTGTGGCCTATTTCTCAATGGAATATGGCATGCATTCGGCACTGAAGATCTATTCGGGTGGTCTGGGTATGCTTGCCGGTGACTATCTGAAGGAGGCTTCTGACAGCAATGTCGATATGTGCGCCATTGGCTTCCTCTATCGTTTCGGCTACTTCACACAGAGCCTGTCGATGGACGGACAGCAGATTGCTAAGTATGAGGCTCAGAACTTCACCTCTCTGCCCATTGAGCGTGTGCTCGATAAAGATGGCAATCCTCTGGTAGTTGACGTTCCTTACACTAACTATCTTGTTCATGCTTATATCTGGGTAGTGAATGTGGGTCGTATCAAGCTTTATCTGCTTGATACCGATAATGAGATGAACTCAGAGTTCGACAAGCCCATCACTCACTCGCTCTATGGTGGTGACTGGGAGAACCGTCTGAAGCAGGAGATTCTGCTGGGTATCGGTGGTGTGCTGACACTGAAGAAGCTGGGTATTAAGAAAGAAATCTACCACTGCAACGAAGGTCATGCCGCACTCTGCAACTTGCAGCGTCTGTGCGACTATATCGAGGAGGGTCTCACCTTCAATCAGGCTATGGAGCTGGTTCGTGCCAGCGGTCTCTATACCGTTCACACACCTGTGCCTGCTGGTCACGACTACTTCGACGAGGGCCTGTTCGGAAAGTATATGGGTGGCTATCCCCAGAAGCTGGGCATTACCTGGGACGAGTTCATTGGCATGGGTCGTACCAATCCTGATGATCACAGCGAAAAGTTCTGCATGTCAACCTTCGCTTGCAACACCTGCCAGGAGGTGAACGGCGTGTCGAAGTTGCATGGTTGGGTGAGCCAGAAGATGTTTGCCGGCATTTGGAGTGGCTACTATCCCGAGGAGAATCACGTAGGCTACGTTACCAATGGTGTTCACTTCCCCACATGGGCAGCTACCGAGTGGCGCAAGCTCTATGCTAAGTACTTCGACAAGAACTTCATGTTCGACCAGTCGAACCAGAAGATTTGGGAGGCTATCTACAATGTGCCCGACGAGGAAATCTGGGCAACTCGCAAGGCTCTGAAGGAGAAGCTGTTTGAATACATCTCAGTGCAGTTCCAGGAGACGTGGCTGAAGAACCAAGGCGATCCCGCTCGCGTGGTGAAACTCGTTGAGCGCTTCAATCCTAACGCACTGGTCATCGGCTTCTGCCGTCGCTTTGCTACCTACAAGCGTGCACACCTGCTCTTCACCGATCTCGATCGCCTGTCCAGAATCGTCAACAACCCCGAGCGTCCTGTTGTCTTCCTCTTTGCCGGTAAGGCACATCCTGCCGACGGTGCCGGTCAGGGCCTCATCAAGCGCATCTTTGAGATTTCGCAGCGCGATGAGTTCCAGGGCAAGATTATCTTCCTCGAGGACTACGACTTCCTGCTGGCTCGCCGCCTTGTTTCAGGTGTCGATATCTGGATGAACACTCCGACCCGTCCTCTCGAGGCTTCGGGTACTTCGGGCGAGAAGGCCGAGATGAACGGTGTGGTGAACCTTTCGGTGAAGGACGGCTGGTGGCTGGAAGGCTATCGCGAGGGTGCTGGATGGGCACTTACCGAGAAGCGCACCTATCAGAACCAGGGCTATCAGGATCAGCTCGATGCTGCCACCATCTACAGCCTGCTTGAGAACGAGATTGTTCCTCTTTATTATGATACAGACAAGAAGGGCATCTCTAAGGGCTGGATCAAGGTGATCAAGAACTCTATCGCCCAGATTGCTCCTCACTACACCATGAAGCGTCAGCTCGATGACTACTATTCGAAGTTCTACACCAAAGAAGCTAAGCGTTTCAAGGAGATTTCGAAGAACAACTATCAGTTGGCCAAGGAGATTGCCCTGTGGAAGGAGACTGTGGCCGAGCGCTGGGATGCTATCAGTGTGGTGAAAGCTGAGTGGGACTATCCCGCAGCTGGTATCGCAACGGGCGACAAATACACGCTGCGCTACGTGATCAACGAGCAGGGACTCGACGATGCTATCGCTTTGGAGAAGGTGAATGTCTTCACCAATAAGGATGGCGAGGAGCGTATCTACTCTATTGAGCCTCTGAAGATGATTGGTCGTGATGGCAACAACTTCACCTTCGAGGCTGAGTTGTCACCCAAGCAGGCTGGCGAGTACAGGAGCGCTGTGCGCATGTACCCGAAGAACGACAACCTGCCTCACCGTCAGGACTTCTGCTACGTGCGTTGGCTGGAGCTTCCCGCTTCTATGTAATGAGTGAATCATTAAAATAGAAAAAGCCCATCGCAGTACGTGCGGTGGGCTTTTTCTGTTCTTTCTGAAAGGAGTTATTAAAACATCAGCTCCATCTAAAAGTTATTAAAACATCTGCTCCATCTGCTCCTTTCTTGTATTAGCTTGATAGACAGACTCTTGCGCATCGGAGCAGATGATTTTTATCTGCTCCCATCTGCTCCCATCTGCTCCCGTCTGTCAGCTGCGAGTCAGCTGCGAGAAGCCTATTTGTAGTTTTCCAGTCCTGTGTTCAGGTATTTGATGTAGGCATCCTTGTCCTCGTCGTAAGAGCGGAGCGCATTGAGCGGCTTTCCTGTTCTCGGGTCGAGCAGCACATAGCAGGGTTGGGTGTTGGCCCCCACCTTCACTCGTTGCAGATAGCTCCATTTGTCACCAACAGTGCGCAGGGTACGGGTCTGCCCGTTAGCTTCTTCTACTTCAATGGGCTCGGGTAGGGGAGTCTTGTCATCTACGTAGAGTGAGATGAGCACATATCGGTTGTTCAGAATGTCTTGCACCTGTGGATCCGTCCACACGGCGGCTTCCATCTTACGGCAGTTCACGCATCCGAAGCCAGTGAAGTCTATCATGACCGGCTTGCCTTCGGCCAGTGCCGCAGCCATGCCTTGTTCATAATCTCTGTACTTTGCTTCTACCGTGCCCGAATAGACGGTCTTGTTGAACAAATGACCTTCGGCAGTGCGGAAGTCCTGCGTGTTCATGGGAGGGGCAAAAGCCGAGATGGCCTTGAGGGGGGCACCCCATAGTCCTGGGAGCATATAGACTGCAAATGCCAGTGACAGCATGCCGAGGAAGAACTGCGGAACATTGGTCCGTCTTGACTCGTCATCGTGTGGAAATTTGAGCCAGCCCAGCAGATAGATGCCCAACAGGGCAAACAGTACAATCCACAGACTTACGAACACTTCGCGGTCCAGCAGGTGCCAGCCATAAGCCAAATCGGCTACCGACAGGAACTTCAGGGCAAAAGCCAGTTCGATGAATCCAAGCACCACTTTGATGGTGTTCATCCATCCGCCAGACTTTGGTGCGCTCTTCAGTAGCGATGGGAAGAGAGCAAACAGCGTGAAGGGGATGGCCAGCGCAATGGCAAAGCCCAGCATGCCGATTGTTGGTGCGATGATGCTGCCTTGTGTGGATACGGCTACCAACAAGAATCCGATGATGGGACCTGTGCAGGAGAATGACACAAGTGTCAGCGTGAAAGCCATCAGGAAGATGGATAGCAGTCCCGTCGTGTTCTCCGACTTCTGGTCAATCTTATTAGTCCAAGTGGAAGGCAATGTCAGTTCGAAGGCACCGAAGAACGATGCTGCAAACACCACCAGCAGCAAGGCAATGAGGATGTTGAATACTGCATTCGTTGAGATTGCGTTGAGGGCGGAAGCTCCAAAAATAAGGGTGACGAGAAGTCCTAACAGCAAGTAGATGACCACGATGGAGATGCCGTAGATGATGGCCTCGCTCACAGCCTTTGAGCGTTTCTTGTTTCGTTTCAGGAAAAACGAGACGGTCATTGGGATGATGGGCCAGACGCACGGAGTGAGAATGGCGAGGAAACCGCCTAAGAGACCTTGCAGGAAAATCATCCACCATGCTGAGGATTCGGCGTCTGTATGATCGCTGAACGCCTTGAGTTCCGAGGTGATAGGTGTCCAGAGTCCTGTCGTTGATGAAGTTGGCATGTTCGTCTCCACCAGACTGTCTTGCGTCAGACTGTCTTCTGGCAGCTCTTGCTCAATCCGTTCTTCCTCTTTGGCACTTTCCGTATTTCCTTGAGCTCCGTTTTCCGTTTTCTCAGCATGAGTGATTGTTGCAGGCGACTTTCCGTTTGCCTTGAATTCTACCTGTGTGGGCGGCAGACACATCTCGTCATTGCATGCTCCGTATTCCAAGTAGCCCTCTATCGCATAGTTCGGTTTCGTGAATCTGATTTTCTGAACGAAGGTTCCCTTTCCTTCAAAATAGCGTAGCTTCATGCCGAACATTTGGTCGAACTGCTCGGTGAGTTTGCCTCGCGGTTGCAGTTTGCCTACCAGTTCGGCACCGTCCAGTTTGACTGCGGTGAAAGTGGCTTCGATAGGCCCGTCCTGCCCCAAGTCGGTAGAGTAAACGTGCCATCCGTTGTCGATGACTGCCGAGAACAGGATCTCGGCCATCTCGTCATTGATAGTTTTCAGCTCAGTCTTAAAATGTACTGGATTGGAGATTTGTGCCAGTATGATGAGGGGCATCATCAACAGGCAGAATGATAAGACGGCTTTCTTCATCTGTCGTTAGTTTTAGTGTTGTTTGTCTGTACGTTTGATATACTCCATGATGATGTCGGCAGCATCCTCTTCCTTGAGCATGTCCATGGAGATGATGAGGTCATAGTTTCGGGTGTCGTAGCGTGAGCGGTCGCTGTACTTTTTGATATAGGCTTCGCGCCCTTCGTCCACGCTCTCTATGATGTCGAGCGCATCCTCATATCGCAGTCCTCTTTTGCTCATGAGCCTTTCTATGCGGTGCTCCAGCGAAGCCTGCAGGAACACGTTCACCCTGTTCTTCCATTCGCGGAAAATGAGGAACGTGCTGCGTCCGGCAATCACGCATGACTCTTTTTCAGCCAGACTCTTCAGAATCTTTTGCTCCGTCTCGAACATGGCAGCTGTCGTAGGCTTAGGCTTGTTGTCGGCAGTGTTGAACAACTTCTTGTAGTAGTCGTTGAACTCTTGCCACCACGACGGCTCTTTCTTCTCCTGAGCTTTCAGGCGTTCTATCTCCTCTATGTCCAGTCCGAATTTCTCCGTAAGTCCTTGGATGAGTGCTTTGTCGTAATATTTCACGTTCAATCGTTCGGCCAGAATGCGTCCTACCGTTCGTCCGCCGCTTCCGATTTCGCGATTGATGGTAATAATGAATCTCTCGTTTCGGTTCATAGTCATTCCTCCGTTTCTTTATATTATATATAAATATGTGTATTTAGCTTTCTTCCTTACTCTCCAGTCTCCACGAGTCCTTGATCAGGTCTTTCACCACTTCGCCGCCTATCACCAGTCCTGCAGCCGCAGGCACAAAGGCGTTTGAGGCAGGAATGGCGCGTGGCCTGTTTGTAGCTGTAGGGTCGGCGGCATCATCTTTTTCTTTGATGGGCTGTAGCGGCTGCTCCTCACTGAAGACCACCTTCAGCCCCCGAATTCCCTCCTTACGCAGTTTCTTGCGAATGATCTTCGCCAGCGGGTCCATCTGCGTCTGCTCGATATCGGCCACGCGAAAGGCAGTAGCATCCATCTTGTTGGCGGCTCCCATGCTCGATATAACCGGCACCCCCAGCTTGTGGCACCTGCGGATTATCTCCAGCTTGGCCGTGACCGTGTCAATGCAGTCCACCACATAGTCGTATTGTGACAGGTCGAACTCGTCGGCATTCTCGGGCAAGTAGAAAGTAGGGTACGTGTGTACCTCGCAATCCGGGTTGATGTCGTGGATGCGCGCTTTGGCCACATCCACTTTCAGCTGCCCTATAGTAGAGTGAAGTGCAATGATTTGTCGGTTGATGTTCGATAGACACACGCGGTCGCTGTCTATCAGGTCGAGCGCTCCCACACCGCTGCGAGCCAGTACCTCGGTGACGTAGCCGCCCACGCCGCCCACGCCGAAAACAGCCACGTGGCAGTCGGCGAGCTTATCTACGGCTGCGCTGCCAAACAGTAGGCGGGTTCTTGAGAATTGGTCCTGCATCGTTGTTTTCTCTTAGATACAAAAAAAGACCCATTCATGGGTCTTCGTTGAGTCGTTTTGTAGTCGGTAAGGGAATCGAACCCTTATGCCAAGATTGAGAATCTTGTATCCTAACCGTTAGATGAACCGACCAGTTAGCTGTTAATGTTCGAAAATGTTGTTGGGGAAATCTCTGTAGTCGGTAAGGGAATCGAACCCTTATGCCAAGATTGAGAATCTTGTATCCTAACCGTTAGATGAACCGACCAGCGTGTGCGGAAGCTGGGGGATTCGAACCCCCGGTACAGTCACCCGTACGGCAGTTTAGCAAACTACTGGTTTCAGCCACTCACCCAAACTTCCTCGGTCTTGCTTTTCAGCTACCGAAATGCACTTTCGCTCAAATGCGGTGCAAAGGTACATACTTTTTTTGACTCTTGCAAATTTTCCAGCCATCTTTTTTCGAAAAATTTGTCTATGCACCTGAAATGCACCTGTAATTAACGTCTGTTCTTGTTCATTTCATGGTGCTATCTGTCTTGTTCTTCGGGGTGATTTAGGCTATTTGAGCATAAGCAGCGGTAGCCGATTATATAATCCGCTATAGCCGATTATATAGTCCGCTGTAGCTGCTTATACTCAAACGACCTGAATCCTCCCGTGATATTAGCGCTTTGAATCCATAAAGAAAGGCATCTCGCCCCATGATATGAGAGCGATGCCGATAGTGTCTATACCTCTATTTCTCAGTAAGTTGGGGCGTTTTAGTTGCCACATGCCTTCATGGTAATCGCCAGAGGCAAAAGTAGCCTTTAAAGCCTCGACCTTCTTTATCAGACACAGCACAGCATCTTATAACTAAATTTCCACCACTTTCTGACATCTCCAGCAGAAAAATTGCCAATTAGCAACTTCGTGTAACATATTTCTGCCAAATCCTGCACCAAAGTCAACGAAAAATTGTAATTTTGCATTCATGTTATGGAAACAACAGAGACCACGATAGAGTCACTGATAGCCGCAGTGCTGTGCGATATACGCCAGCATGGCTATTCGTCCGTCCAGCCCTTCTGCATTGGCAAGGTGGAGGAGCGCATGATGCTTTTTGCCCAAAACAATGCCATTACCCTTGCCAGCGACGCACTCTATATGAGTGCCAAGCAGCTGCAGCACTGCATGAGAGCTTCAAAGGCATCAAAAGGCTTGGTGGTCAACGATGCTGACCTGATAGCCTTTCCGCAACAGCGTTTTCAGATGGATCTTTATTATGACGGCGAATGCTTCATTTACACTGACGGAGTGTCGAAGTTCATCGTTCATCCAAACTACAAAATGAAAATCAGTCGTGAGTTTGTAGCACATGTGAACTTCATTACGGCTACAAGGGTGAAAGACCCAGCGGAGTTCACTCTACCCAAATATCGCAAAATATAAAAGCTGGCCAACACGTGACCAGCTGTAAACTAAGTGAAGTAAACCAAGCGGCAAGGTCGAATTGCTCATCATCTCTGCGTTTCCGCAGCCATGCCACCGTTCCGCACATCGTGGCTCTACTTGGTTCCACCTTTCACGATGCAAAGATACGAATAAGCGAGCAAACCACCAAATTTTTTTCCACCACTTTCTGACACCTACAGCAGAAAAATTGGCAATTTGCAACTTCTTGTAACATATTTCTGCCAATTCTTGCGCTGAAGTCAACAGAATTTGGTAATTTTGCAAAGGATTCCGTCCAAACGGAGGCTTCCAAGAAATAATGTGTAATCACTAAAGGAGTATGCGTATGAAGAGATAAAAGATATAAGGACATAAGACTGTCATCGACACTTGTGTCGCTTTGCACCTTTAGGTCAAAGAACGTCCACTTTTGATTCTTGTTTCTGATAATTGGGGAATTAAAAGAAACTGCAAGAACTGAAGTAGATAGTTCACGCCGTTCGACGTGGGCATTTACTCGTTTAAGAATGTTAGGTTATCTCCAATACCTCTGAAACGTAAGCGAAGTAGATTGCTCACGTTTTTTATTCTAAGCAAACGACAAATCACAAATAATAAAGGTTGTGCCCGACACAAACTTAGGGTTAGAGATAATGAAAAATAGCCTGCAGAATTTTTGTACGAAAGATAGAATATTATTAGACTACTTCAAAGACAGAAAATCTTTCAAAATTCTTTTTGCCTCAGAGCCAGCCAAGAAATAATTCTTGTTTTCAGGCAAATATCTGTCAAAAGATGGGTACAATTGACTATACTTTTCAATACCCTGGTGGGCATTATTCTTTTCTCTTTCTTTTACATACCTATGATAATTCTCTATTAAGCTAGAAAGCTTAATTTTCTTATCTCGAAATTTGTATTGCAAATTGAATAAACAATCAAGACCAATAACTGTAAGAGGGCGAATTCTGCGCTTTACGGATAATTCATATGAATTAACAATGTCACCAAACTTAATAGATAGGTAGTGATTTAGTCCGTTTAATCTGTATTTGTAATCAGTATAGATAACTACGGGATAAATATTCAACTTTTTGTTGTAAGCGAATCCCAACGCTTCATATTTATTACCAACGTAGGCTTTTATGTATGCTTCTAATTGTTTTATCCCCTTCTTCTTTCCTTTGTCTGACTGGATGAAATTCCTATTCATGTGGTTTTCTATATAGGTGTAGTCAAATGATTCCATTACATCTTCTCCCATTAAGTTGTCCTTTAATTCCAAAACAAACAAACTATTTCCAATTTTAAATATTGCATCAGGAATTGCATCAGGAAAACCTTTTCCCTCATCATCAAAAGCAGATACTTGCCATGAATTGCAAAAAGACGTCACCAGCACATTCTTGAATAAGGTGTGTTCAATTATTTTTCCACAATCTTTTTTTATGCCCTGAATTCCACTTTCATTTAATTTGTTTTTAAGTGTCATAAAAACGCCAATAAAAATCTGACTCAGCAGATAGTTCCAATGAAGAACATAATAGCCTCCATTATAATAGTATACAGGATGTGATTTCAAATCTAAATACGTGTCTGGTTTAATACTGTTTGCCACTAATGAATCAAATAGTTTTTGGCTCTTCTCATCTTCTTTTATGCCCGCTTTTAATATTCTATCTCTAGTATAACTCGTAATAAAAATCATAAAAAAGATAGCCAAGAGACTAGCATACGAACGATAACAATCAAGTCCCCTCTCTTGAAAGAAATCATTTATTATTTTTTCTGTCTCCGGATATTTGTTAGTAATTCCTTCAACAAAAGACTTGATACGAAACATTTCATATTCTATTCTTGGAACCTCATTCACATCTGTTTCCTGCAACAATAGAGGCCAAAAAAGTTTTTCGTATGCAAATGCATCATTAGGGGTGATAGAATCAATATTTTTTTGCATGTTATCAGTTGAATGGATTCGCCTTTCATTTGCTATTAGGACGAGTTTTAAGTATAATAAGCGCTCACTAACAGACAAAGAAACATTATCACAATGACCTTTCTTGTATTTAAGCAACAAACAGTACAATTCCATCAATGTATAATTGTTGATATTCAAAGTTTTCTGGCAATGATCTGAAAGCCAATCAAGAATTTTATATCCTTCTTCTGTTCCTATTATAACATCTTTGAATTCCATCATTATTTTTTCCTGTACGGAAGCACCTTCTATATGGCTTGCATAAAGCAGAGCAGAGATTGAAGTTGTGAAAACAATATACTTCTCTGCCAACCCTTCTTGTAAGAGATTGGCTATTACCTCCTCTTGTCCGTTTTTGAATACTTCGGTATAAGTAGGGAAAACGGGAAATGGTGATTTGGGATTTGGCATAACTACAAATTATTATAACTGCGAAATCAGAGGAAAAATAGTCCCAATGGCCACGTTCACGATGATGGCGCCAAGATATGCCTTGATGGGATGCCCTTCTATTGTCGGAGTTGTTGTAATGATAAACTTATCCATATTTGAGAACATTATGAGTAATTTATGAGCAAAATTACAAAAAAAATCAGCAGGAATTGACCATTATTGCCAAAAATCTTATAAATTGAGTCGTTTTCTAACAAATTCTGTTGTGCTCTCGTTTGTAATTCGATAAAATGTTGTATCTTTGCAACATTAATGCATGATTGATGCAAATTGCTCTTTGACATTATGGCATCGAATACAAAATAGTATCTTACATTATTATTATAAACAACTAGCAGCACACAATGCGCAAACTCTAGATAGTTGTGAATAGGCTCCCAAATGGAATCTTTACACTATCATAGACAACCCTACGCCGAGGGTAACGTGAACGAGCTGAGTTTTGAATAGGCTCCCAAATGGTATCTTTACACTATCATAGACAACAAGGACGAGTTGGCCACTTGCCAGCAGACCGTTGTGAATAGGCTTCAAAATGGTATCTTTACACTATCATAGCCAACCACCTACACAGCCGTAGAGAACCCCTCTGGTTGTGAATAGGCTTCAAAATGGTATCTTTACACTATCATAGACAACCGAATCAAGATAAGATTCAGTGAGTCAATATGATGAGCAGATATTTACGAAAGAATACAATGTTCTATGATAGACGAAATCCCGCTTTAAACGCGGGATTTCTTATTTCTATTCCTTCTTTATGTGGACAATTCTGCCGTCAAGAATTTCAAAGTCAGTTCCTAACAACAAATAATTTAACTTGGTAATTGGCATCCGCATACCTTCAGGAAGAGTGTTGAAATCGGAATCGCTAATGGTGTTAGTTTCCGTCCATGATTTGACAAGGTTGTGGCGCGTCAAAGTCAATCGCTTACGCTGCATTTCGATAGTATTAACCCTATACAGTCGCTTGGAAATAGTAGCAGCATCTAAATGATACTGGGATTCAATACTCTCTCCTAATGGGTAAATTAGAATCGTCGCATCTTTTAGGATGGTTCTGGTGTGAAAATACTCCTTACCTTTTTTATCTTTTATGGCTCTTGGACATGGCGTTTCCTTTAAGTTCCGTGTCTTCATCTTTTCTGAAAGTGTAAACAAGTTGTCTGATTCATAGTGGAGGGCACCGTCCCTGCTCTTGTATTCAAATATGCCATAAGCCTCACCGTGTGAAGATACATAGTAGAATCTTTCCTTATTATCGTTTCGTGGTTGAAAAATGTGCTTTTTCAACGGTTGCGCTTTTTTAGCAATGCATCGTACACGTCTGACTCGGACCATTCTACGCTCGCCATTCTCAGCAATGCAGATATGGATGCCCTCATCACATGCTTTTTTGAAATCTTTCTCTTTCTCTTCAAACTTATCAAATAGTTTCTTATCTACCATTTGAGCCTTAAGATCATCCCATGATTTAAACCCTTTGCCTTTATCTCCAGACTTAAACTCAATTTTTTTGCGGATGACAAATACCTCTTCAATCTCATGATTTTTGCCGTTCTTCCATTTCTCTATCTTGCCATAGAACGATTGGTCGTGTATAGCCCCACGAATAGAATTGCCCTGAGAGACGTACTTCGCTTTTACACGTTTGATACCTTTAGAAGTTTTCTCGTATATCACATTTCCATCCTTGTCACGCAATGGTACAACTTTACCCCTCACTCGGAAGCGCTTGATATTCTTTGTAAGTGCATTGTTTGTGGCATCGTTACGTACCAAGGTTGTTTTCTCAATGTATTTCACAATTTCAGTAGGGGAGTAATTCCCTAAACCACAGAGACTAACTTCTCTGTCAAGTTTGTTCTTTAGTTGTCTTTCTGTGTCATAGTCCTCGAACCTATGAGACTCCTGTATCTGATACCACAATTCCATCATTCTTTCTCGTCTTGGCCCATATGGAATCAGCGAGAGAGTCAATGCGTCAATAGCGTGATGAGTATGTCGACTGCGGTCTTTCTTCTCATAAACTTCTTGAAAACCAAATATCTTACGGAATACTGCGGTCGTCTCTCCTCGTTGCACCACGACTCGTCCGAACACAGACTTTAGATAATGGTACGCATACTTTGATATGATTCGTGTATCATTCAATTGATTGTGGCGGAAGCTGGGCGTAATCTCTCTTGTCGTGAGATTAGTCAGCAGCTGGTTCCATTCGTCATATTCCATTTGCCAAAGATGACATTGTTTGATGGCCCAGTTCTTTGATTCAGGATTGGCAGCTCTGGAAGAACGACCCTTCCAATAGGTTACCTTGTTTTCCAAATACTTCACCTTCCTTTCTATATCTTGGATACGATGGATGATAGCCGTGCCTTCGGCAGTATCAATGTTGTAATTGGGTAGTTCGCAGGGTAACTTTGTACCTTTAATAGTCCTGTTATACCTGGTACTGCTTAGTACTTTGTTTGAGATGGAATCATCGAATGATTTACTGACGGGCAGAATATGGTCAACCTCTACAAGATTGTCAGGAGAGAACAACTGGGCTAATGTAATAGGGTGTCCTGTATAGAAATCGAAGAATCCCTGCCTTAACCAAAGTTTGTAGTTCTCACAAAGTTTATCATAGAGTCGTCTTGGTTCATTGGGATTGTAAGGCGTGAAGTCCCTGTTTTGATAGAGTGCGAGACGAGCCACGGAAACACATCCCTTTGGTAAGGTCAAGTGAAACTCCTTGGCTAGGTCTGTTAGGGCATCTTCAATCGCTTTGTTCTCCTTTTCTCGTTTTTTCCCATATTCTTCTATGGCCCACCTCATATTAAAGTCGTTTAGCCCTTCACGGGCATTTTCAATAACTATGATGGTATCAGCGTCGATGTCCCCACTTATCAATAACTTGTTGACGTTTTCTTTTATCTTGTATAACACTTTCAATACGGTGGGATTCTTCTGGTTACCTCTGGCAGGATTGCCAAGTTGAAGAATGCCGTTTTCGTTAGTGTGAGCCGCAGGATAATAGGAATTATCAGAGTGATGATATAGCTTCTTCAATTTCTTTTTAGTGAGGAATGGATACTTCTCTGCCAGGGCAGCTTTAACTGCATCCGCAAGGTTGATGCGCTTGCAATAATCACGTTCTTTACTGAAGAAGAACTTTTGATACAACTCTTTTACGTGTGTTGTGATGGCAGATTGCTGGTTATCGGTCAATGCATCCCATTCCTTGCCAAAGTTCTCTGCACATGCCTTCTTTACGTTTTCAATGTCATCATCTTGTAAAATGTAGTCATGGTCCGCACGTTCGGCAAAAGCAAAACCTTCCAATTTTAAAGACTTATAGTCAGAAATCAGTTTGTTTGTGATGTCGTAAATCCTGTTTTTGCTTAAAATAGCAGCTCTTTCTTTATCCATCAAACCAATAATCTCTTGCTCATTTTGTTGGAAGAAAGTGTCGCCCATGATAGTTGGAAGGTTGGCAAGCATTACGGCATCAGAATATTTGTAGCCCTTGGCCAGGAATGGATTTATCTTCTTGAGTGCACAAAGACTGAGTTTGGCATAGCCATCTTGTATAGCTTCCCATAGTGCTCCCATGCTAATCACTTTTGAAGGAGACAAACAAAGAACGTTTTTCGCTAAGTCTTTGACAAACTGCTTTTCATCCGACTCATAGCAGATGTGCCAGATGTCTTCATATGTGTATTCGGTCAAGTGACCTTCAGCCTCAGTATACTCTTCTATAGATCTTTTATCTTCTTTATTAAAAAGCTTCTTTCTTCTTTGTGCATGCTTCAAGTGTTTGTTGGTACCAGGTATACGTTCTGTCTCCCATGAAGGGCCTAGGATTTTCTGAAGATAATAGATTATAGGGCACCCATGTATGCTTTTGTTGTCACTATAGTTGATGCTTTCTTTATATTCCAGCTGAATTTGGTACTCATTTTGAAGCATCTCTCTGATTTTCACAAAGTCAAAATGCTTCTCTTTACTGACAAACAGTTCGTTGAAAATCTTATGCCTTATATCAAGAGTAATATTTTCCCATAGACCGTTTCTTTTTATCTTGATATTGTTCAGCAATTGCCAGGCTGTGTTGAACTCGTTAGCGGGATGACTCTTGGGACACCTTCTTCTACGTGGTTCTAAAGTGCAATACTCCACCTTTCCTTTCTGTGATTTAAGTGGGTTCTTATAAAAGATGGTGCCTTCGTGCTTCTTCTCTGACATCAACCCTTTATAGAGTTCACTATCAGTGTCGCGTTTCTGCACTTTGAATATCTCTTCTATTTCTTCTTTAAGCTTGGAACGAATAGGCTTGTAGTCGTTGTTGGCCCTGATGCGGATTTTGTCAACTCGTTCCATCCTGGCGAAGGCTGCGCCGACAGTTTTGCAGTTGTGCTCCTTCATGTATTGATCAAGACCAGAAAACAATTCTTCTTCTGACTTCTGTAGATCAACTCCTTCTTCATTCTCCTCATCGTTAATTTCCGGATTAGCCAGACGGCTACTTTTGAATCCTCGTCTGACGGCTATGCTGTAGATAGCCCTACCTAACATAAGCCATGACTCAGGCTTTGAGAAGTCGAGAGGTTTGGTAACGAGAATCTCCCTCAGACGATATACGCTCTTAACTTCTTCTCCATCAATGATGAACTTAAAGTTTATCCACTTCATAAACTCCTCGTTATGAACAGGGAATGTTCTGTCATAGCCTTTTTCGTCATCGTCGAACCTCCATTTATTCAACGACTCCATATCCAAAGGACAACAGTTGTGCTTAATGAGCAATTTTAGGGTGGCCTGCTTCCTGCGCTTCACAGAACGATATCTGGTTCTGGCATTACGGAAAGAGCGTCTTTGCGAAGCAGCAGAGCTGTGCCGTCCTCGTTTGTCACGTTCTGTGTTGTCTCGAATAATATCCACTCCAGACGTAATCTGTTCCATGAGGTTATCGTTCATGGTGTCTCTACAAACCATTCCTAAAGAATTGGTTCCTGGGTCAAAAGCCAATATTTTCGTCATTTTTTATTGTATTATTTGTTTATATCAATCTAATTTCGTAAATTTGCACCCAATAAGATACCATTTTGTGAGTTACTATTCACAATAAGGCATGGCTTAAAGCCGAAGCCGAAGTTTATCTTTAACTCGCGTCTCGTGAGCTTAGAGCCTCTCTTAGGAGAGGCTTATTTGTTATCATACATTTTCGATGCCCAACTTGAAACCTTTCCCACAATTTGGACAAACAAGCATGCCGATGGTTCGCGATTGTTCTGGCAATCTTGGCAGGTTAGAATTATCTCCATCAGAAGGATTGTTTCCGTTTGACAATTTTTCAAGAGGTGCAAACAACAGTTCCTCTGTAGTTATACCAATAGCATCGGCAACATGCTCAACCGTTTCCCATTTGGGGTTTGTAATAAGTTGGTTGAAGGCCTGGTTGTACTTACCCATCCTTTCTGCGACCTTGCTTTTGGTTAATCCTCTCTGTATTATAACTTCTTCTATTCGCGCTTTAATATCCATGGCAAATGTTTTTGTTTGCAAAAATACAAAAACAACACGAATTATCAAATACTTTTATTCCCTAAAATCCGCAACTAATAGTGATGCTAGCTAATTATGCAGTTCGCTTCTCCATCTGACGGTAGTCTTGCCAGTACAGGCATAATTATGCATGGGTCAT
>CAMOGW010000018.1 GCA_946614435.1 uncultured Prevotella sp.
AATGCCTGCCTGTCACGCAGGAGGTCACGAGTTCGAATCTCGTACGCACCGCTAAGATTTCGATAAGCAAAACAAAAAATGGATTGGTGCGTTAGTTCAGTAGGTTAGAATGCCTGCCTGTCACGCAGGAGGTCACGAGTTCGAATCTCGTACGCACCGCACATAAAAGTAAAGCTCATCGAATGATTTCGGTGAGCTTTTTAAATTTTAGGAAAATTATGAAAAAGTTATTGACAGCATTCATCATGTGCCTTAGCATGGCAAAGGGCGTTGCCTTCGCACAGGACAACACATGGAATCTCACTCTGTTCCAGAACTATAAGCCAGCTGTGGTGCACATGGCCGATGGGCGAAACGTGATGGCAAGCCTCTCAAACATCTTTCTCAAAAATGCCGCGTTGCTCTTCAAGCGCGGAGAGACTACGATGGAAGCCAATATGGACCCCATCGTGTCGGTCGATTTCGACTCGCTGCACTACGTGAAGATAGACAATATGCTGGCGCTTGAAGTGGATAGCGTGGGAGCTAACAAGCTGTACTGCGCAATCTTGATAGACCTTGAATCCTACAAGACCATGCTGCGCAACAACGTGAACATATCCAGTCTGTCGTTAGGCGATCAGATCAGCTACACCACCATCGATCTCACCCCTCAGGAGGGTATGCAGCTGCCTTTGGTCCGCCATTATTTCTATCTCTATAACGGCGAGATATTCAAGGTACACGAACGTGAGATAACACGCCGAATGCCGAAGGAGAAGAAACGGATGTTCAAGACCATTATCGGGATGAGCGACTTTACTTGGGTCGATGACAACAGTCTGATGAAGCTGCTGAAGGCAATCAGCGAATAACTCGGGTTTTTTACTTGTGGCCGAAGTAGTACTGACCACGCTTGCGTGTGATGCGGCCATAGTTGATGGCATGGCGCGGACAGTGGTGGTAGCAGGCCAGACAGCAGGTGCAGGAACCGTTGTGCTGCCAAGTGGGCAGATTGTCGGCGAGCACCAAGTCGCCAGTAGGGCAGACGCTTTCACACTTGCCGCAGTGAATGCACAGGTCGGTATCAACGGTAAACTTTCGGTCGCTCACCATACGTCCGTTAAAATATGAACCTACGATGTGGCTCATCATCCAAGGGGCAACTCCCTTCACGGTGTGGGTCACATTTTCTTTTCTCTCCACAATCATGGCTGCATATTGCTCCAGCTGTTGGGTCGAACGGCTGATCTTTTCGTGTTCGCGTTCGGGCGAATCGGTGTGCATGAAAGGCAGGCAAACATAACTCTCGGGCATGACCAGCGAAAATACGGACGAGGCTACGGGTAAATGGGCAGAGAGCAAATCATGGTTCAGCATCTCCATCACCTGGCCTATGCTGTCGCCGCATGTGGTCAATGCGTAGCAATAGTGCCCCTCGGCATGCTCAATGTGCAGTCGGCTGATGAACCGGCGGACAATGCGAGGCGGTTGCCAGCCGTGGGTGGGAAAGCAAAAGCCGATGCGTTCGTTCTCAGAAAGGCTATAGCTGCAGTCGCCTTTCAGTTCCTCGGGGATGAAATACAGCTGTTCCCCCGTCTGCCGGGCCAACACTTCTGCTGCCCATCGCGTATTACCTGTACCAGAGAAATAGAATATCATGCTGCAAAGGTAAACAAAAAGTAAGAGATTCTTTGCTTTTCAGTCTATTTTTCAGTACCTTTGCAGCCAATTATGCGCTATTTCATCACTTTGAGCTATGACGGCACACGCTATCACGGATGGCAGATTCAGCCTAATGGAATCTCGGTGCAGGGAGAACTGCAACGCGGACTCTCGCTTCTGCTGCGACAGGAAGTGACGGTCACGGGCGCAGGACGTACAGATACGGGCGTGCATGCGCGCATGATGATGGCTCACTTCGATACCGACACCCCGATCGACGGCAGTCAGCTGGCCTACAAGCTGAACAAACTGTTGCCTCACGACATTGCCGTTCAGCAGGTGCGGCAGGTGCCCGATGACTTGCATGCACGGTTCTCAGCCCTCTCGCGCACGTACCATTATTACATACATACGGTGAAGTCGCCCTTTCTCCGGCACTATTCGTGCGAACTGCACTATCCGCTCGATTTCGAAAAGATGAATCAGGCCGGTGCCATGATGCTGGAATACGAGGACTTCGGCGCTTTCTGCAAGTCGCATGCCGACGTGAAAACCACGCTCTGCCACGTGATGCATGCCCAGTGGCACCAGACGGGCGAGCACGAGTGGTATTTTGAAATCACGGCCAACCGCTTTCTGCGCAACATGGTGCGCGCGGTGGTGGGCACCTTGATTGAAGTGGGACGCGGTCGGCTCACGCTCGAAGATTTCAGGCGCGTCATTGAGGGCAAGCGGCGCTCGGATGCAGGCGAGTCGATGCCTGGCAATGCGCTGTTTCTCGAAAAGATAGAATATCCGCAATAAGATTGCATTTTTTTAGATAGAAAAAGATCAGTAGCCATGTGGTTAATACTTGCATTCATGTCTGCCGCCTTTCTGGGCGTCTATGACTCACTGAAGAAAAAGTCGCTGAAAGACAACGCCGTCATCCCCATTCTCTTTCTGAACACGCTCTTCTCGTCGCTTATCTTCCTGCCGTTCATCGTGCTCAGCGCCACGGGCACGACCCTCGACGGCACCATCTTTCATGTGGCCTCGGGCGGCTGGGAGGTACACAAGTTTATAGTGCTGAAGGCCGTCATCGTGCTCACCAGTTGGGTGCTGGGCTATTTCGGCATGAAGCATCTGCCGCTCACCATCGTGGGCCCCATCAATGCCACCCGTCCCGTGATGGTGCTGGTAGGCGCACTGCTCGTGTTTGGCGAGCGGCTCAACGGCTGGCAGTGGGCAGGCGTGCTGCTGGCAGTGGCCTCGTTCTTCCTGCTGAGCCGCAGCGGCAAGAAAGAAGGCATCGACTTCAAGCATGACCATTGGATCTACATGATAGTGGGTGCAGCCCTGACAGGTGCCGTCAGCGGACTCTACGACAAGTACCTTATGGCACCGGCAGAGTCGGGTGGGGCAGGGCTCGACCGCATGATGGTGCAGTCGTGGTACAACATCTATCAGTGCTTCATGATGCTGGCAATGCTCATGATTCTGTGGTGGCCAAAGCACAAAGACACCACGCCCTTTCACTGGGACTGGTCCATCATCGGCGTGAGCATTTTCCTCTCCACTGCCGATTTCATGTATTTCTACTCCCTGTCATTGCCCGATGCCATGATCAGCATCGTCTCTATGGTGCGTCGCGGCAGCGTGGTGGTGAGCTTCTTCTTCGGAGCCATGTTCTTTCATGAGAAGAACCTCAAGGCCAAGGCATTCGATCTGGCACTCGTGTTGCTGGGCATGCTCTGTCTCTACATAGGCAGCAGCACCTGATAATCAGTTTTCCTCCCGCTCAGAGCAGTTCCCCTCTCAGCTGAGTTTCTTCCCTCTCAGCTGAGTTCCTTTCCTCTCAGCTGAGTTTCTTCCCTCTCAGCTGAGTTCCTTTCCCTCTCAGATGTAGAACTCATTGGGATCCACCCATCCGGAGCGGATGGCATAGCGGATGGCTTCATGAGCAGTGTTCACGCCCAGTTTCCTGAAGATGTTCTTGCGGTGAGTGGTGACGGTGTGAACGCTGGAGAAGCGCTCGTCGGCTATCTCCTTGGTGGTCATGCCCCTGGCAATGGCTTTCACAATCTCCATCTCAGTAGCCGTCAGCACATTCGTCTTGGTCTCTTCCTGCCGCTCGGCGAGAATCTGCTCCATAGCCTTCTGCGCTACGAATCGCTTGCCGTCGGCAGCCGCCAGCAGGGCTTCGCGCACCTCGCTCAGTGCGCAGTCTTTGAAGACGATGCTGAACCGGGGCGAGGCATAAATCATTCTCCGCATGAGCTCCACTGTGAGGTCGTCGCTAATGAGCACCCACTGCGTGGCCGGGAACCGTTCGCTCATGACAATCAGCTGGGCTTCGTCGGCAAAGTCGAACAGCGTGTAGTCAAGCACTACTACGCAACGGGCATCTTCCTCTTTCAGTTCTTGAACCAGCCCGGCTTTGTCGCTGATTCTGCCAATCGTATTGCGTTCGTCCTGTTTGATGAGACACTCAAGTGCGAATCTCGTGAGTTCCTGATTGTCTGCTAAGATGTAATGTGCCATTGTCTATTTTACTTTTTGTTGGTGCAAATTTTTTTCAAATCCTTCATGATCTTCTTGCTCCTTCCGTTCTTTTTTACTACATTTGCACTCATGATTACTTTTCCTATTGCAAAAATAAATCTTGGACTGAACGTCGTGGAGCGCCGCCCCGACGGCTATCATAATCTGCAAACGGTGTTCTATCCTGTGCCCATCACCGATGCCCTGGAGGTGCAGCTGATGGACGAGAAGTTTCCTTCACCGGTTGACTGCGATCTCAAGGTGACGAACATCCCTGTGGAGGGCGACGAGCAGCGCAATCTTGTGGTGCGTGCCTATGAGTTGCTGAAACAGGACTTCGGCGAGCGCATGGAGCGCGTGCATGCTCATCTGTGCAAGCGCATTCCTACCCAAGCGGGGATGGGAGGCGGCTCGAGTGACTGCGCTGCCATGATCAGGCTGCTCAACGAACTCTTTGGCCTGGGGCTGACTGACGAAGAGATGATAGGCTATGCCGCCCGACTGGGGGCCGACTGCCCGTTCTTCATCGTGAACCGTCCTGTCTATGCCGAAGGCATTGGCGAGCGTATGACCCCCATTGAGCTCTCACTCAGCGGATGGAGCCTGGCTGTGGTTCGCCCCAACATTCCCGTCTCTACGAAGGAAGCCTTCTCCCTCATCACCCCCGCGATGCCACTGCGCAACTGTCGCGACATCGTGAAGCAACCTGTTGAGACTTGGCGCGACGAACTGGTGAACGACTTTGAGAAAAGTGTCTTTGCGCTGCATCCGGAGATAGGGGAGATCAAGGATCGGCTTTACGATCTTGGCGCAACTTATGCTGCTATGAGTGGAAGCGGAAGCGCACTTTTCGGCCTGTTCCGTCAATCGCCTTGCGAATCGCTTGAGACACTCTTCCCCGATATGTTCACTACCTTGCAGCTGCTATAGGCTTCCACAATACCAGCTTCGAGCCACTTCTGCATGAGCTGCTTCACATCGGCGCGTGCCTGTTCCTCGCTCACCTCATATTCTTCGGTGAGCAAGTGAGTCAGTTCGTCCTCGTCAAATTCTTTTCCTTCTACCTTCTGCCAGAGATAGGCCGACGATTCGTTCATGCTGATGATGCGGCTGAAGTCGATGTTATCGATGCCTTCAGCCACAATGATGTTTTCGCCGCAAATGTTGCGAAGGCGGAATCCGCGTTTTGTCTTCATTCTTTTATTTCTTTTGTTTATTTTTTATATGGTTATTCTTGAAACGAGCCGGGAGGTGCGGGTACAGCACGAAGAGCAGGTAGCGGCGCAAGGGATAGGCGCGCGTCCAGAGCCATGAGTAGAGCCGCCACTTGAGTCCGTCGGTCATGTCGGCCTTCGCCCTGCCCTTGCGATAGAAGCCTATGGCCTTGGCCCTGATGTCGGCGAGCGTGCAGTGCTCGTCGCTCAGGTTGCCGTCGCCGCGCAGGGTCACCTGCAGGCCCTCGATGGCCACTATGCGGTGCAGTACGAACCGGCCTTTTGCTATCTCGGCCAGCACGGCATCGCCCACGCCGATGTCGGGGCTGATGGTGAGCAATGCCTTGTCGCGCCCGTCTTCGAGAAAGGGGCGCATGCTCCTGCCACGAAGGGGCAGCGTGACTGTCTTGCCTTCGGCTGACTGCAGTTCGCTCACGACAAAAGGCAGGAACTCGGCATTGGGTAGTTGCTTGGTGACTGTGATCATGGCTTTAAGATGGAAGATGTGAGGGTACGGAAGCACAACTGGGCAGCCTCTTCATCAGGCAGACAGTGGAGTGTGTAGATGGGGGTTGTGGCGATGAGGGCAGAGAGCGAACGGCAAAGGTGGTCGTAGAGCGCCTCGTCCCACTTCATCGTCGAGCAGGCTGGCAGTAATGTGGCAAAGGCTTGCACCACTGGCAGTCGCTCAATGCTGTTCCGCAAGGCGCGCTCTATCTGCACCACGGCTCCGAGACGTCGCTTTACGGGCCTGTAGCAGGGTGTCTTTCCGCTCCAGGGCGAACCGTATAGATAAGGTGTGCCGTCGGAGTGGATGCGAATGACGGGGTTGTCGTCGTTGACGAGTTCGCAGCCCTCTATGTGCTTCAGCCAGAGCGAAGCATGCGTGCTCTTGCCGGTACCGCTCTTGGCAGTAAAAGGGAAAGCCCAGTCGCCATAGCCTATGCACGAGGCATGGATCAGCAGTGTCTGGCTCCGGGCTCCGGCAAAGGCGAAAGCGAGCATCAGTGCATCGTTCAGCCCGAAGGAGCGCATCGTCCAGTCGCCGTTCAGCGCACACTGGCATTGGCTGAACTGATTGCGGCAGATGAGCAGGCAGCACTCACGGTTGAACACGTCTTTGATGATGTACTGATAGCCTCCCTCGGCCAGGCGATAGACGGCTGTGTCGCCATTGCCCGTGTCGAAGTGGCGGATGAGCTCGCGGTCTTTGGCTGGTCGCAGTGTGTCGTCAACCGTCAGCGTGAAGAGCAGTTTGCCATCCTTGTCGGCTGAGGGCTCATACGAAGAAGCGCCCTCCGCTGAACTACGGAAAGGCGCAAACGATGGCAACAGCCCCATGCTGTTGACCTTGGAGTCGGCAAATGAAATCTTGATGATGTGTCCGGCTATGCTGAAAAAGTTGTGTTCCACTTCCCTTATTCCTTCGCTTCTTTTTTCTTGGCTTTCTTCTCTTTCTTCTTAGTGTCGCTGGCTTTTGCCTCTTCTTTCTGTTTTGCAGCCTCTTCGGCAGCTGCCTCGTCCAGCATTTTCTGCCAGTCGATAGCCTTGAAGCGGAACTCGTTGTCGGCCAGATAACGTATGTCGAAGTGAGCCTTCTTGTCTTTCGACTTGGTGTAGAGCTTCTTCATCTTGATGAGCTTCTTCTCAAGATTGGCACGTTTCTCATCGTACATCACGACACATGTGCGCATGGGCATCTGATGGGCCTGGCCCAGATAGTCGCGCAGCTGGTGGGAGTAGGTGGAGCGCCCCAGCAGGAATTTGTTTTTGCCTTCAATCCAGACGTTTTCTACTTCCATCACGTTGGTGAAATAGACAATCGTGTCGGTGAATGACGCGGCAAAGCCGAACATATACATCTTGGGCACCGGGTAGGGCTTAGCCGACAGGCTGCCTACTGAGAGAGCGGCCATCATGACCATCATGGCCGCAAGAGTTTTGAGATATGTGAAATGTTTCATTGTCCTAAATAGCTTTTCAGAATCTTGTTCTGAGTGCACTCGCGCAGTCGGCGAATGGCTTTTTCCTTAATCTGGCGGACACGCTCGCGCGTCAGATTGTATTTGGCACCTATTTCTTCGAGCGTGAGCTCGGGCTGGTTGATGCCGAAGAACGCCTCGATTACGTTGCGCTCCCGGTCGTTGAGAATCTTCAGCATCGAGTTGATCTCGGTCTTGAGCGACTCTAACACCAACTGGCGGTCGGCGGTGGGTGAGTCTTCATTTACGAGCACGTCGAGCAGTGAGTTCTCGTCGCTGTCGGCAAAAGGTGCATCCATTGACACATGATGTGAGCTGAGATTCAGTGCTTCGTCGATTTTCTCCTTTGGCAGGTCTATTCGCTCTTCAATCTCGTTGACTGAAGGATGGCGCTCGTTCTCTTGCTCGAACTTGTTCATGATGCGGTTGATCTTCCCTGCTGCTCCTACCTGATTGAGCGGCAGACGAACGATGCGGCTCTGTTCTGCCAGCGCTTGCAGGATGCTCTGTCTGATCCACCACACTGCGTATGAGATAAACTTGAATCCCCGTGTCTCGTCGAACTTCTCGGCGGCCTTGATCAGCCCTACGTTGCCTTCGTTGATAAGGTCGGGCAGGCTCAGCCCTTGGTTCTGATATTGTTTAGCAACTGACACGACGAATCGGAGATTAGCTCGCGTCAGGCGCTCAAGCGCCTTTCTGTCGCCTTCTCTGATTCGTCGTGCCAGTTCGACTTCTTCTTCCATTGTCACCAACTCTTCCTTGGCAATTTCCTGCAAGTACTTGTCGAGGGCTTCGCTCCCTCGGTCGGTGATTGATTTCGTGATTTTCAGCTGCCTCATGGTCAGTCTCAATTTAAGTCTTAGTGCAAAGTTAAGCCTTTTTCATGAAACGCCAAAGAAAAACAGCTGAAAATCCTGATTTTTATTTAGGGTTTATTCGTTTTGCAGATAGATGACGAAACCTGCACGCTTGCCAGTGGGGAACATGCCGTTAATAACTAACATCTGTTCCTTAGATGCGTTGGCCTCCTTCACGGCTTCCTGTAGGTCTTCGAACGTGCGCATGGGCTGGCTGTTTACACGCAGGATGATGAAGCCTTTCGGCACACCTGCATCCTTCATCTTGCCACCATTGACCTTGACAACTTCCAGGCCGTATTTGATGTCGAGCTGCTCCATCTGCTGCTTTGTCACAGGACGGAAGTCGGCTCCAAGCATGTCGGTATCTGCATTTTTCACAACCGAAGTGTTGCCCTGCTCGTTCTTGAGGGTGAGTGTAGCATTGTGCTTCTTCTTGTCGCGCAGATAGCTGATGGAAATCTTGTCGCCAGGGCGCTTTTGGGCGATAATGCCTGTAAGCTCGCCGAACTTCGTCACTTTCTGACCGTCGATATGTGTGATGACATCGCCTTTCTTTAAGCCAGCGTCTTCGGCAGCTCCGTCTTCCACGACCTCGGCAATATAGATGCCCTCCATCGTTCCGAGGTCAACTTCATTGCCTTTTTCCTTCTCAGCATCGACATACAGGTTGGCATCAATGCCACTGATGCCAATCATGGCGCGCTGCACAGTACCGTATTTCTTCAGGTCATCGACCACCTTGTTCATAATTGTAGTGGGAATGGCAAATCCGTAGCCGATGTTCGAACCCGTCTGCGAATAGATCATGGCATTGATGCCGATGAGCTGTCCGCTGGTGTTGACGAGAGCACCGCCCGAGTTGCCCTGATTGATGGCTGCGTCGGTCTGAATCATTGACGAGACCCCTTCGCCCATCGTGCGGGCCTTGGCCGACACGATGCCTGCGGTGACGGTGTTGTTCAGGCCCAGAGGATTGCCCACGGCCAACACCCATTCGCCCACCTTCACGTCGTCGCTGTTGGCAATCGTGATGGCTGGCAGATTTTTGCCGTCAATCTTGATGAGTGCCAGGTCGGTGGTCTTGTCGGCCCCGATGATACGGGCTGAGTACTCCTTGTTGTCATTGAGCGTGACTGTCAGTTCGTCAGCTCCATCGACCACGTGATTGTTGGTCACGATATAGCCGTCGGTCGAGATAATCACACCCGAACCTGCTGCTACGCGCTTGGGTGTCTGCACCTGGCGCTTCTGCTTGCCGTTGTTGCCGCGTCCGAAGAATCCGCCAAACGGGTCGCTGAAGAAGTCGGCAAAGGGATCGCTATACTCTACGGTCTGCATCTTGGAGTTCTGCGTGTTCTTGATATATACTACCGTTGGCAAAGCTTTCTCGGCAGCGTAGGTCAGATCGACAGGCTGGCCTGCTTTGACGGCGGTTGTCGATGTGATAGACGATACCGAATTGGTTGACTGAGTGGCTGCACAAGTCTGATTGAATGCTGCAACCGAGAAAACAATGGCTACCAGGCTCAAGGCTGGAGCGATGTAATTTACAATCTTTTTCATATTCACATTTTGTTTGTTAATAATCTTGTCATTGACAAAAGTCGTTGTTGCAAATATATCGGCAAAAGTCTGAAAGATGACAATTTGGCACTCCTTTTTCTTGCATTTTAACAATTCAAAAACGGTGTTTAAGTTCTGTTTGCGACAGCTTTAGCGTTTTTTACATTCGTTTAATGACTTAATTTAAATAAAAATTAGTACTTTTGCACTCTGAAAGCACTGCCCCAGCTTGTCGCTGGCCTTTCTGAAAGGAAAGACGGGAGGAAAGTCCGGGCAGCATAGGATGCTCCACTTCTGAAAGTAGAAGCAGTTGGTGACAGCTGGATACGGAAGAAGAGAATGACCGCCCATGAAAAACGTCGGCTTAGGCTCTGCAAGGAGAACCAAGTTGGCGGGGTAAGGGTGAGAAGGTGTGTGTAAGAGACCACCAGCCGTCGGGTGATCGGCGGGCTGTTCCGTCTGGAGGCTGCAAGTTCATGTAAACCATCGCTGCCCCTTGTGGGCTGAAGGGTTGTCCGCCCGAATAGATTCTATGCGATGGAGGGTAGAACGCTGGAGACGCATGGCGACGTGCGTAGTAGATAAATGGCAGGCACTGACTGCTGAATGGCAGTCAGGACAGAACCCGGCTTATCGGGGCAGTGCTTTCTTTTTTTGGAGGAGATTATGATTGATTACGAACTTGAATAATTCTAAGTTTTTTTCAGCAAAGACATTTACCATGATCAGTTACCGACAGATAGAACGCTTTTTTCAAGTTGACCTTTGGCAGATTAATCCATCAGAGTTGTCGGCTGTGCGCCGCATCTTCTATGAGATTGTCAAGGTGTTGTTCTTAGCCATTAAGTTTTTCACCACCAAGCGAGTGCTCTCACAGGCAGCCGCACTTACTTATTCGTCGCTTCTGGCCATCGTTCCCATCATGGCAGTTGTCTTTGCCATCGCTCGCGGCTTTGGCTATAGTATTTATATAGAGGTGTGGTTTCGCGAAGCACTTTCCACTCAGCCTCAAGTAGCCGAAGTCATTATCGGATTCGTAAACAGTTATCTGGTGCACACGAAGAGCGGCATTTTCCTTGGTGTGGGATTGGTTTTCATGCTTTACACGGTGTTGATGCTGGTCAGCAATATTGAAGCTACATTTAATGAGATATGGCAAGTGAAGAAACAGCGCAGCATATTCCGTACATTTACCGATTATCTTGCCATGTTCTTCATGTTCCCCATCTTGATTGTCCTTTCGTCGGGCTTGAGCATCTACATGGTGACCATCGTATCGTCGTTGCCGGACTTCTTGCTGTTAGGTTCCGCCTTGCGTTTCTTCATCCGATTGGCTCCCTATGCACTCATGTCGGCACTGTTCATGGCGCTCTATCTGTTCATGCCAAACACTCATGTGAAAATCAAGAATGTGATTGTGCCGGGCATCTTGGCCGGTATCGCGATGCAATGGCTGCAGTTTTTCTACATCAACTCTCAAATTTGGATGACCAGCTACAACGCCATCTATGGATCGTTTGCTGCGCTTCCCATGTTCATGCTGTGGATACAGATTTCTTGGACCATCTGTCTGTTTGGTGCTGAGCTCTGCTATACGAGTCAGAATCTTGACTACTATGATTACGATGCCAAGACCGATGACATTAGCCATCGCTATCAGATCATGCTACACACCATCCTGATGTCGCGCATCTGCCTTCGCTTTGCACAGGGCAAGCGTCCCTATACGCTGGAAGAGTTGACAAACGAAACGGGTATTCCCGTTCGCATAGCCAATGACTTGCTGTACAAACTGGTGGATTGCAACATGCTAATTGAGATTACTTCCGACGAGAAAGGAGAAGCTTCGCGCTTTGTGCCTTCTGAAAGTCTGGAAAATTTCAATCTGGGCGTGATGGTTGATAGACTTGAGGCTGTTGGCAAATGGAAGATTGACTTGCCCGTAAGTCAGCTGCTGAATTCGAAGTGGGTGGAAGCTATGGACTTGCGAGGCAGCTACTTGAAGTCGCTTCGCAACATTCGCTTAGAGGATATCAGCATGATTAGTCCCACTAAAGCTTAGAGGATATCAGCATGATTAGTCCCACTAAAGCTTAGAGGATATCAGCATAAGTAATTCCCGCTAAAATCCGTTAGTTAAAGAAGTTCCACGAAATGCCAAACTTCAGTACTGAGCGGTTCAGCGGATAGTGGGGGGTGAGGAAGGTCATGCGGTTGAGTGTGGTGCCAAACACATTCGTCATCATCAAGAAAAAGCGTGCATGCTTCAAATGAAGATTGGCATAGACATCGACGATGGGGAAATTGCCTAACTTCACCTTGCAGTCTTCGTTTTCCTGAATGGCAAACTGATTGAGCTGAGGCACGAACTGCGGGGCATAGTAGGGGGTGAAATAGGTGGCCGTGCCGCCCAGCTCAACTGAAAGCACCTTGGCAATCACAAATTTCAGATAAAGATTCGTGAAGACATTGAGAGTGGGGAGTGGCAGGACGTCTTGATTGGACGATGACTGGAAGGTGAGTATATTGTCCCAATGAAGCGGTCCTAACTTTAATTTCTGATCCAGTTGTGCCGTCAAGATGTTGATTACTCCAGTATGCTGGCGCATCTGTGCCGTCAGAAGTTGCACTCCATTCGTAGCATCGGTCACGTTGTGCATCCCTAAGTAGGTGTAGTTGTTGATTTCTTCAATAGCTACACGAAGCGTTGTTTTTGTCTTCTCATAGGAGAACACACCCTCGGCACGCAGACGGTTGGTCTGATTGAAGGATTCTTCCCACCAGAAATGCTTCGAGTGAAAATTGCGCTCAAAGAAAGTAGGATTCACGCGGTGGAAATAGGCATTTGCCGCTAAGCGTACCGTATCGCCCCAAAGTGGGAAGTTCACATCGGTGCTGAAATCTATTTTCAGCTGTCCCAAATCTTTGCCGAGTATCCAGGTCTCAGCTGAAAGGTTATAGTGGAATGTCTTACCTTGCTCCTTGATGATGCGAGCACCAATGCTGAGATTGTTCTCAGTCCAATTTCCTAAGTAGGCATGAGTTTCGTTCTCGTTCATCTGCGGCATGGTGAATCGTCGCAATTCATGAGTAGCAAAGACTCTGACACCGGCTTTCGCCCATTTGTTGAATCCTTCAAGCAGGCCCAGTCCTACAGTGTTTCGAACCATCAGGTGCTTATAGCGGTCGTAGATGGAGTCGCCGGGATATCCCACCTCGTCCATGTATTCGTAGTACTTCTTTGAATAGTAGTCGTTGGGTGTGCGATAAGCCTGATAGATATGGTCGCTGTGTGAGAAGTCGAAGGTGTGGATGAAACTCGTGACTGGTACGAATTCTTTCTTCATATACTGCTTCAAGGAGTCTTCGGCAGCACGCTCGGCTATCAGACTGTCTGCCATTTGCTTCGAGTCAACCTTAATACGAGTGGTATCGGTAGCGAGTGAGTCGGATGCCAAGGTGGCAGTGCCTTTGGGCTCTTCGTCCATGACTGCGGCTCCGTCTGGGCGCCCGCTTGGTGCTTCGCCTGCTACGGGCACTCCGTCAGGCCGTCCGCCCGGAGCTCCATCCGATTGCCCTGATTCTTGCTCCGTATCGTTGTCCTTGTTCTTGTCCTTGTTCTTGTTCTCTCTGTTCTTCCTTGCCTTCTCGGCAAATTTTCTGGCTTCTATCTCTTCATCGGTCATTTTCACGTTGCGATAGAATCCTACGCTGTAGCGATGGGTGAGGAAGAGATGGTGAGAGTCGTTACGGTTCCAGTTGGAAGTGAGCGTCACGGGAATCTCGTCGTCGCTGTAACTGTTGGTGAATAGCTCTTTGTGTGTGATGTAGTCGTCGTTGGTGATACCGCCATTTTCCTGATTCTTTTGGTGACGACGTGTGTAGAGCAGATGCAGCTGATAAGCATCGCCACGATAAGAACCGTAAACGGTGGCATTGAAATGCGAGATGCCTTGATTCTGGAAGAATCCTCGCGCATAGTCGTAGTCAAGGTCGAAGCCAACGCCGATTTTCTTACCTGCGTTTACTGCGAACTTGGCATCGATGTGGTCTTCGCCATTCTGCCTGTTGCCACAGTTGTCATAAGAAAGATTGGTGATGGGGGAGAGGGTGTTGGTGAAATGCCACTGGTCAGGTGTGCGATGCACCTGATTGTAGGCTTGTGTGAAAATGAACTGGTCGTTTTCGGGGCGGTCAATGAAGATGCGCGAGAGTCTGGCCGTGTAGTTCGAACCGGTGGTATTGTATGTACCAAACATGCCCATACCCATTGTTGAACTCGGATAAAGGTGGGGAATGGTATCTACTTCGGCCTTGATGATGTCGCCCAGCTTGCGGTCAACCCGCCATACGTATATGCCTTTGGGAATCTCCTTACTCTTTCGTGTGCTGTCGTTTCTGTTCGGATTGAAAGTGTTGTTGTTGTTGCGAATGTTTCCTTGCTCGTCGAACTCAGTATATCTTCCATTCTCATCCATGCCTGTGACGGTCTGGGCTTGGATGGATACTACTGATAGGAGGAAAGAGAATAACAGAAACTGTATTTTCACAGGAGATTCGTTTTGTGTGAATAGATAATTCTTTTCTACTGTTACAACTTACATCTTCATGATGCGTAGCGACAATTCGGTGAACTTACAGGCAACGGCTGCTATGAGCGTAATGCCGCCTATTTCAGGCGAATAGGTGTACCATACAATCATGCCAATGATTGAAAGCATGAGGAAAAAACCGTTGAGCCATTGCCGCAATAGGAAAAAGCGCCCTTTGTCTTCGTCAGCATGATGATGACGATGATGGCGATGGAACTTGCGTCTTAGTTCGTCTTGCGGATTCTCGTTTTCTTCGAATGTCATTTTGTCACTTCTTCACCACGATGGTTGTTGACAGGATAGCTGTTTGTGAAAGACTACTTGGTTAGTAAGGTCTCTAACTTGTTGAAGATAAAATCTTTGCGGTCAATCGTCTTGATTCTGAACTTTCCGCTGACACGTGAAGTCTTAGTCTTTTTATTATTCAAACCATAGCGATCGTTAATCCACTCTTCGGCTTTGAAGGTGGTGGGGATTCGTTCCTCATCATACAGATAGTAAATGCGTGTCATCTGTATAGTAGCTTCACCGTCTTTGATATTTGCAATCAGATGATAGAAGAAACGTGTGCGGTCTAATATCAATGGCTTGTTCTTGAACACTAACCACTCCTGATAATTGCCCACTATCTGATTGTGATTGATGCTATCAGCCAGCACAACACGACTTTGCTCGAATTGGTTAGACTCTTGAGTCATGCTGTAGAACTCAGTCAGTATGATGTTGTAGATTTGCTCCTTGGTCTTTCCTGGGGCCTGAATGGTCTTCGAAAACACTACTTTACCATCTACTTCAGGTACGGCTCCAGCCAAATATTTTGGGTTTCGGTTGGGCTTTAAGTTTGTGTTAGTCTGCTCCCAAGCGTTGTCTTGTGCAAAAGTCAACATGGGAATGAACATCATCAATGCTATTACAAATCTTTTCATTGTCGTGGATATTTGTTTTATAATTGGTGCAAAGTTACGCATTTTTTCGATAAAACATATTTCATTTTCTGAAAAAAAACTTACCTTTGCATAAAAGTAGTAAAAAACGATTTTAACCATACTCGTATAGCATATATATAAAAGATGTAAGAGACAGGCTATGGCAAACAATACTGAGGAAATTAGCAGAATTAAGCAGTTGCGGGAAGAGCTGCATGCACATAACTATCGTTATTATGTGCTGAATCAACCAGTCATCAGCGATTATGACTTTGACGTGCTGATGCATGAGTTGATGGATTTGGAAGCGCGGCACCCCGAAATGACTGATCCGAATTCGCCTACGCAGCGCGTGGGTAGCGATCTTAATAATGAGTTCAAACAGGTGGCTCATAAATATCCGATGCTTTCGCTTTCGAATACCTATAACGAACAGGATGTGCGTGACTGGTTTGAAAGTGTGCGTAAAGGCTTGGGAGACGAAGACTTCGAGGTGTGTTGCGAAATGAAATATGATGGTCTGTCTATTTCGCTCACTTATGTCGATGGGCGACTGACGCAAGCTGTTACTCGAGGCGATGGCGTACGTGGAGACGATGTGACTACGAATGTAAAGACCATTCGGGCTATTCCGCTTGTCCTTCCCGGTCAGGGATATCCTCATGAGTTCGAAATCCGTGGCGAGATTCTGATGCCTTGGGCCGTGTTCGAGCGTTTGAACAAAGAGCGCGAGGCTGCTGGTGAATCGCTGTTTGCCAATCCGCGTAATGCTGCCAGCGGAACGCTCAAGAATCTTGACTCGCGCGTGGTGGCTGCTCGGCAGTTAGATGCTTTTCTCTACTATCTCTTGGGCGAAGAACTTCCAACCGACGGACATTTTGAGAATCTGGAGATGGCTCGTTCGTGGGGATTCAAGATAAGCGAAGGAATGCGAAAGGTGAAGACAGTGGAAGAGATTCTTGATTTCATTAATTATTGGGATGGTGAGCGTAGAAGTCTTCCTGTAGCAACTGATGGCATTGTGCTGAAAGTCAATAGTTTGAGTCAGCAAAGGAAACTTGGATTTACGGCAAAGAGCCCACGCTGGGCAATCGCTTATAAATTTCAGGCTGAGCGTGAGCGTACTCGATTGTTGGAAGTGACTTACCAAGTGGGACGCACAGGTGCAATCACTCCTGTAGCTAATATGGAACCTGTCTTGTTGGCAGGTACTACGGTGAAACGTGCAACACTCAATAACGAAGACTTCATTCGCTCGCTCGATCTGCATATAGGCGATTATGTCTATGTGGAAAAAGGTGGCGAGATTATTCCTAAAATTGTGGGTGTTGACGTAAAGAACCGTCCCATCATTGCTCAGCCTGTAGAATTCATTCATCATTGTCCGGAGTGTGGTACACGTCTGGTTCGTTATGAAGGTGAGGCTGCTTGGTATTGTCCGAATGATGCAGGCTGTCCTCCACAAATCAAAGGGCGCATAGAACACTTCATTGCGCGAAAAGCCATGAATATTGACTCATTGGGGCCTGAGACGGTGGATGAATATTATCGCCGTGGACTGATTAAGAATGTGGCTGACCTGTACGATATAGATGTGCAGCAAATCAATGGTGATGGCAGCCGCACAAAATCTGCCCAAAAGATAGTGACTGGCATTCAACAGTCGAAGCAAGTGCCTTTTGAACGTGTCGTATTTGCACTCGGTATCCGCTTCGTGGGTGAAACGTCTGCCCGTCTGTTGGCTCGTCATTTCAAGAATATTGATTCTCTGATGTCGGCATCTCTTCAAGAACTTCAAGAGGTCGAGGGTATAGGTGAGGTCATGGCGAAGAGCATCATCACTTATTTCCATGATTCAGAGAATCTGGCCATTGTTGAGCGTTTGCGTAATTATGGCCTGCAAATGGCTCTCTCTGAAGAGCAGACGGCTCTGAGTACAGACAAGTTAGCAGGCAAGAGTATTGTAATCAGCGGCGTGTTTACCCATCATTCGCGCGATGAATATAAACTTATGATAGAACAGAATGGTGGAAAGAATGTAGGTTCTATCAGCGGTAAGACTTCTTTTGTGCTTGCAGGTGACAATATGGGACCTTCGAAGTTGGAGAAGGCACAAAAGCTGGGCGTGCAGATTATGAATGAGGAGGAGTTTCTCGCTTTGTTGGAATCCTGAAGATATATAGAATAAAAGCATAAATCAATGAAAATATTTGTCTCTGATGAAATCAAGAATATATGTCCTACATTTGTGGGAGCTGCGGTAGAAGCTGAGGTGGAGAATTCTACCTATTCAGAAGCTTTGTGGGCTGAGATACATGAACTTGAAGAATCGTTTCGTAAACAGCTGACCACAGAATCGCTGAAGGAGCATCCGAGTATAGCAGCCACACGCAAGGTGTATAAGCTTTGTGGAAAAGATCCCTCGCGTTATCGTCCTGCCAGTGAGCAGCTAATCAGGCGGATGCTGCAAGGAAAGGAATTGTATCAGATAGATACGTTGGTTGATTTGGTTAATTTGGCCTCCATTAAATATGGATATAGTATAGGAGGCTTTGATTGTTCGAAGATTGTGGGCGAAAAGCTCACCCTTGGGATCGGTCGTGAAGGAGAACCCTATGAAGGCATTGGACGTGGTATGCTGAACATTGCGGGACTTCCTGTCTATCGTGATGAGCAGGGTGGGGTGGGCACTCCTACGAGTGACAATGAACGAACCAAGATTACGCTTGAAACAAGACAATTGTTAGTTCTCATTAATGGCTATGACGGAAATGAAGAACGTGTTCTTGAGAATGCCACCTATATTCAGGAATTGATTAGGCGATATGCAAAAAGCGATGGTGGACAAATCTGTGTTTATAAATGAAAAAACTATGAATAAGAATATTTGTATCGTAGTGGGAGCTCGTCCCAACTTTGTTAAAGTGGCTCCGCTCATTCGTGCCATAAATAAAACTGAAGGCGCTATTTATGAATTGATATATACAGGCAAAGAGGAAGACCCTACACTTGAAGACAGTCTGTTTGAAGATCTTCAGATGCCTCGGCCTGGCATCTTCTTCAATGTGGATAGTACGAAACTGAATGAGATCACGAGTAGGGTGATGAGTGAGTTCGACAATTATCTGGAGAACCATCCTACTGATGTGGTCATCGTTGTTGACGACTTGGCTTCAACAATGGCTGCTGCCATCGTAACGAAAAAGCGAGGTGTAAAGTTGGCTCATCTGGTAGCAGGTACTCGTTCATTCGATATCAATATGCCGAAAGAAATCAATCGACTGGTGATTGACGCACTTTCCGACTATTTGTTTACGGCAGGTGTGAAGAGTAACAGTGTAGCCTCTCGTGAACAGGGAGAAACATCACAGACTTATATGGTGGGCAACATTCTGATGGATTCTCTCCGATACAATCGTGATCGCTTGAAGAAGCCACAGCTTGATATTGAAGAAGGGAAATACTTAGTGCTCACGCTTAACAGAAAAGTCCTGCTTACAGATAAGGAGAAGTTGGCTGAATTGTTGAAAACTCTTGTCGAAGTTGCCAAGGAGGTGCCTGTTGTAGCACCGTTGCGCGAGCAGGCCCGTAAAGTGATTGAAGAAATGAATCTTGGCATTAAGGTCGTTCAGCCTTTACCTTATTTGGAGTTCGGTTGGCTTTCAGCCCATGCGAAAGGCATCGTTACCGATAGTGGCAATGTGGCTGAGGAAGCAACATTCAATATGATACCTTGTATTACGCTCAACAGCTACACGGAACACAAAGAAACGGTCACCGTCGGCTCGAATGTCTTGGTAGATGGCGATGCCGAGAAACTGCGCGAATCGCTTCAGATGTTGATGGATGGTAAATGGAAAACGTGTGAATTGCCTGACCGATGGGATGGACGAACAGCTGAGCGTATTGTGCAAATCTTAGTAGGCTAAACTGTTTCACTTGATGGCCTTGATGATCTTGGCTGGTACACCACCAACAAGCGTGTTAGGGGGAACGTCATGAGTGACGACAGCTCCTGCGGCTACGACTGAGTGGCTTCCGATTCTGACACCTGCAAGGATTACGGCATTGGCTCCAATCCAGACATCGTCTTCAATAATAATCTGCGAAGTGCTTATTCCTTGTTCGTCAATGCGCTTGGTCGTATCAGAAAAATTGTGATTAAGAGCCGAAACGGTTATCCCCTGTGCTAAATTGACGTGATTGCCAATGCTTACAGGACCGATAATCGTATTGTGAAGTCCCACTCGTGTATAGTCTCCAATAATCACATCACCAACGGCATTGTTGATGCATGCAAATGATTCAACAACGCTCTTCTTTCCTAAAGAGAAAGAATTGTAGGGTGGAGTGTCCATTCGAACTGAACGATGAATGACAGACCCCTTCCCACGATGCTGATAGAAAGGAGCAAACAAGCGAATATAACAACGTGGCCGTGTCTCGGTCTGATTCATAACAAAGAAGTCCACAAGCTTTTTCAGCCGTGGACTATTTTTGAGATTCTGTTTGATACTCTCTTTCTTCACAACACAGTCTTGATTGTTCTTTGATATGAGACTTATCCTAAATATTTCATCAGTATCTTGGCATTGCCAGAGTCGCGAAGCTTTGCAATGCTTTTCTCTCTGATTTGGCGGACACGTTCGCGAGTCAACCCCAGTTGGTCACCAATCTCTTCGAGACCTTTTTCATGGCAACCTATACCGAAGCATTCACGAATGATGGTGATTTCACGTTCTTTCAATACATTGCTCAAGACCGTATTCAATTCTAAAGACATTGATTCATGATCTACATAACGATCGGTGCGTGAGTCATCACCTGAAGCCATCACATCAAGCATGCAGTTGTCCTCTCCGTCTTGAAACGGAGCATCAATTGATACGTGATGTCCGTCGGCCATCATCGATTGACCGATTTTTTCTTCGTCAATGTCTGTCATCTCGGCTAATTCCGAAACTGAAGGATGGCGCTGATTTTCCTGCTCAAATCGATTGATCTCATGATTGATCTTGTTGAGCGATCCCACTTGGTTCAGCGGCAGGCGTACAATACGGCTCTGTTCAGCAATAGCTTGTAAGATGCTTTGTCGAATCCACCATACAGCATAGGAGATGAACTTGAACCCACGTGTCTCATCAAATTTTTGTGCTGCTTTGATAAGACCGATATTACCTTCGTCAATAAGGTCGGTCAGTGTCAATCCTTGATGCTGATATTGTTTAGCAACTGAGACAACGAAACGAAGGTTGGCAGTCACCAACTTGTCCTTAGCTCGCTCACCTTCAATACCCCCTTTGCGAATTTTCTGTGCCAATTCGATTTCCTCGTCAATACTGATGAGAGGGGCACGACCAATTTCGACAAGGTATTTGTCAAGTGCCTCGCTCGAACGATTTGTAATGCTTTTTTGAATTTTTAGTTGTCTCATCCCTTATGCCTTTTCTTCTTAAATATTAGCTAAACGTCTGCTATTCAGTGATATAACGAAAGATGACTGAAATCGGCTGCAAAATTAGCAAAAATCTTCCAAATTACAAAATTTTTTCGAACTTTAGTTTGTTTTCGCTGTCTTTGCTCACACGAATCATAGAACCTGATGGTAAATCATCGTTGACAATCATCTCGGCTAATTCATCCTCGATATAGTTCTGAATGGCACGCTTCAGAGGACGAGCACCAAACTGTACGTCATATCCATGTTGAGCCACAAATTGCTTGGCTTCATCGCTCAGTTCCACTTTAATGCCCATTTCTTCAATACGTTTCAAGAGCCCTTTCAGTTCAATGTCGATAATCTTCTCGATGGCTTTCAAGTCAAGCTGGTCGAAAGTGATGATTTCGTCAAGACGATTCAAAAATTCTGGAGAGAACTGTTTTGACAGAGCCTTCTGCACAATGGAACGTGCGTGCTCCTTGTCTTTGTCGTTCATGTTCATGCCCAGCTGTCCTGCATTAAATCCGATGCCGCGTCCGAAATCTTTCAGTTGACGTGTACCGGCATTTGAGGTCATGATGATGACAGTATTGCGGAAATCGACAAAGCGTCCGTTGCCGTCGGTAAGTCTTCCTTCGTCCAAGACTTGCAAAAGCAGGTTGAATACGTTTCCATGCGCTTTTTCTATTTCATCGAGTAGCACGATAGAATAGGGGTGACGGCGTACACGCTCAGTGAGTTGTCCTCCTTCCTCATAGCCTACATATCCTGGAGGCGCACCAATCAGGCGTGAGACGTTAAAGGACTCGGTATATTCACTCATGTCAATGCGAATGAGCGAATCAGCTGAGCCAAACATGAATTCTGCCAGTTTCTTCGCAAGATAAGTCTTACCTACGCCAGTAGGCCCAAGAAACATGAACACTCCGATGGGATGGTTGGGATCTTTGAGACCTACGCGGTTGCGCTGAATGGCTTTCACCATCTTGTCAATAGCAGCATCTTGGGCAATCACTGCGTTCTTCAGTTCTGATGCCATGCCTTTCAGTCGAAGACCTTCCTTTTCAGCCATGCGCTGTACCGGAACTCCAGTCATCATTGACACTACGTCGGCTATTACATCGGCATCAACCGTTTGGCGATTGTCCATCGAACCGTTCGACCAGTCGTTGCGCATCATAGCTAAGTTGGCTTCCAAGTCCGTCTGACGGTCTCTATAGCTGGCAGCCAGTTCAAAGTTCTGATTGTGTACGGCCTGTTTCTTCTTTTCGAGTATCTGGGCAAGCTCTTTCTCTTTCTCCATGATTTCAGGGGGAATATGAGCATGAGACAGATGCATGCGTGAACCAGCCTCATCCATCGCGTCGATGGCTTTGTCAGGGAATGCACGATCGGTAATATATCGTCCTGTCAATCTGACACAAGCTTCAATCGCATCGTCAGTGTATTCAACGTGGTGATGATGCTCGTATCGGTTCTTGATGTTCTTCAGAATCTGTATGGTCTCCTCGTTTGTCGTCGGTTCGACCACAACCTTTTGGAAACGGCGTTCCAAAGCTCCATCCTTTTCTATGGAGTTGCGATATTCATCAAGCGTTGTAGCGCCAATGCATTGTATTGCACCGCGTGCTAAAGCGGGCTTCATGATGTTGGCAGCATCCATTGAACCAGGGGCTGAACCTGCGCCGATGATTGTATGAATCTCGTCAATAAAGACAATGATGTCAGGATCCTGCTCTATCTCTTTTAGAAGGGCTCTGATGCGTTCTTCAAACTGCCCACGATATTTAGTGCCTGCCACTATGGCAGTCATATCCAGTGACACAAGTCGTTTGTTGAAGAACATGGGCGAAGTCTTGTGCTGTGAAATCATCTGGGCGAGTCCTTCCACGATGGCACTCTTTCCTACACCGGGTTCTCCAATGAGTATCGGATTATTCTTTTTCCTGCGACCTAAGATTTCAACAACACGTTGTATCTCATGTTCGCGTCCCACGACGGGGTCAAGCTTACCTTCAGCAGCAGCCTGGGTAAGGTCGGTTGAGAAATTATCCAGTACGGGAGTCTTTGAATCCTTTTTTTGTTGCGTAGCTGTTGTGCTGTTCGAACTGTTCTGGGATCCTTTACTATTTGCTGAAGAGGCGAATTCTTCATCTTCTTCCTCATCGGAAAGACCAATACCATTGATAATATTGCCTTCAGACTTTTGTGAGCGCATGAGGCTCAATACGTCTTCGTAGTTCATATTGTTGAATTCCAAAATTTGTTTTGCACCGTTGGCTGTTTGATCATGCAGAATTGCTAACAGCAGATGTTGTTCATCGACTTTTGTTGTGTGTTGTGTACGCGCCTCAAGAACTGCCAGTTTCAGTATGTTTGAGGCTTTCTCGTTCAGTACCAATTCTCTTGTGTTGATGGGCAGGTCCAATTCGTTCTGCCTTACTTTTTGCTCTAATTCTGTTTTTATAGATTGAAGATTCAGTCGCAGTCTGTGAAACACGTCTATAACAGGACCTTCTTTCATGCGCATGATGCCTAAGAGCAGATGCTCAGGTCCTACCGATGAGCAAGCAAGTCGAGCTGCTTCCTCACGGCTGTATGCAAGTATTTCAGAAACTCTTGGTGAAAATTGACTTGACATTAATAATCCTTTCTACCTTTAAATATGTTACGTCTTCATTTACAAAATTGCAAAAGTCGTGCCAATTTGAAAAATCAGGGCGCAATCCAGTCATTGTATAGGATTGCGCCCTGACAAATGGAATGCTAATTCTTGATGCAAATCTTATGGAATCAGAGTTTAAATGCCCAACTTCTTACGAATGTTCTTGGGAATGGCATTTTTGTTCACGAGGAAATCCATCGTATTGGCAGCGATGAAGGTCTTGGTCATGTACCAGATGCCTTTGTATTCACCGCTTTCACCCCATGAGTTCTTCACCATATAGTATTCCTTGCCATTCTGGTCTTTAGCTACGCCATAGATCAGCATGCCATGATCGTCGGTCAGTTCCCAGTTGTCGAAACGCTCCTGACGCATCTCCTGAGTAGGAACAATCTCTGGTACGTTTACACCCAGCGAATCAATAATATCACGCTTCTTTGCAGGAGCCAGTTTTAGCCAGCGAGCCATGTCGCTTCCGCGAAGACTCTGAGCAGCCTTTCCATCAACGGCATAAGCCAGACCGGTGCGAGTGAATCCGTCTTCTGAAACGTCGCCACCCCATGCAATGGTATAGCCATTGTCGATAGCATTGTCAATCACCTGCATCATCTCATCCATCGGCAGGTTATAGCTGAGCGGGAAGCGCCAGTTGTCCTGCACCTCTACTGCAAATGCTGTATAGAAGGGATGGTGTGTGTAGCTGGTGATGCTGACGTAGTCGTCGAGATTAATGCCGAGGCTCTGTACAAAAGTCTTCGGGGTGTACTTCTTGCCTTCATACGTAAATTCTTCAGGACATTTGCCTAAGTAGGCATCCAGAATACCTTGAAGACCAACTTTCCATTGATTTGAGATCTTTTTTGCCGTGCTTTTAGAAATAGCGGCCACGTATGGTTCGAGCAAAGCGAAGAACTCATTGAAGTTATTGAGCGAATCGCCATACAGTGAACCGGGGAAAGGCATTGCGTCTTCCGGGCAAATTCCATGAGCCTTGAGGGTGGCCAGAACGTCCTCAGCCGAACCACCTTGTGAGAACTGGCAGTCGCCATGATAGCGAACCACCTGAATGGCGCGTTCCATATAAGTCTTATTGGCTACGAACGATTCGCAGAGATCGTATGTCTTTCCCGTTGCCTTGAGAATCTCGGCCTCGAAGAATGACAGTGTGGAATAGTCCCAGCAAGTGCCTGAACGGTTCTGGTCTTTGATACTTGTAATCGGATTCTCCTTGATGGTGGTGAATACCGGCTTGTTCGATGCAGAAGAATCCTTCTTCTCTTCTGCCTGCACATTGAAGGTCATTGTGGCCAGCAATGCATAGAGGAATAATTTTTTCATTTTTCTATTTTGTTAAATACTTGTTGTTCTCCATGAACTCTTCCAGTTCGGCAGGATGATAAGGAATGCGTTTAGTGCCAAGGAACCGGCAACCGTCCTTTGTGATGAGAAGGTCGTCTTCTATGCGGATTCCGCCAAAGTCTTTATACGTTTCGAGCTTCTCATAATTGATGAATTCCTTGCAGTGTCCTTTCGCGCGCCAGTCGTCAATGAGGGCCGGAATGAAATAGATGCCAGGCTCGTCAGTCACAACGAATCCCTCTTGCAAGCGGCGACCCATGCGCAGGCAATTTGTTCCGAACTGTTCCAGATTGGGTCTCGTCTCTTCATCGAATCCGACGTAGATTTGTCCTAATCCCTCCATGTCGTGTACGTCCATGCCCATCATGTGGCCTAATCCGTGAGGGAGGAACATGGCATGAGCTCCAGCCCGTACAGCCTCTTCAGTATCTCCTTTCATCAGTCCCAATTCCTTCAGCCGTTCTGTCATCAGTCGGCAAACAGCAAAGTGAATGTCTGCATATTTCACGCCAGGCTTGGCTATCTCGAGCACATAGTCGTGACAGGCTTCTACGATGGTATAGATTTCAAGCTGACGCTGATCGAACTTTCCTGTGACAGGCATAGTACGAGTGTTGTCTGAACAGTAGTCATCCAATTCGCAGCCTGCATCACAGAGCGCCAGTCTGCCTGCCTCAAGCTTAGCATTTGATGGACACCCGTGCATGATTTCGCCATGTTGTGTGAAGATGGTTGCGAAGCTTACGCCTTGTGCGAGTGAGCGAGCCACGCCGTCCACTTGTCCACCTACGAATCGCTCAGTGACATCGGGTCTGATTAGGATTTGCGCTGTGGTATGCATTGCATATCCTACGTCGCATGCGCGTTCTATTGCTTCAATCTCCTGAGGCTCTTTCGTTGAGCGCTGTGCCACCACCGCCATGATCAGTTTCAGCGAAGCCGATTCCTTTTGCTGGTTGGGATGAATACCGAGCAAATCCATGATTTGGATTTTCGTGTCGTGGCGATAGGGTGGCAAGAAGTGGATGGGGCGCTTCTGGCGCAAGGCTTCGTTGCAGATACTTTTCAGTTCTTTCATCGGAGCCGTCTTTGTAACGCCCACTTCATCGGCAAGGTCGGCTACCGATGGGGTGAAGCCCATCCATACGATGTCTTCTACTTCAATATCGTCGCCGAAGAGCGTTTCCGTGTTGTTGTCAATATCAATTACTCCTACAAGTCCGTCACGATGTTGCCCGAAGTAGTAAATAAAAGATGAATCCTGGCGCATCGGAGCATAGCTGTTTGCAGGATAGTTAGCGGGTGCCTCGTTGTTTCCGAAAAGGATGATAAGCCCGTCTCCTACGAGGGCACGCAGTTTAGCTCTACGTTCTAAGTAAGTTTCTTTCTGAAACATAGTCTATGCAGTATTTAATTTTTCCCTTTTTGCAGATTTTGCAAAAATACGAAACATTATTGAAACAGACAAAAGATTTTAGTTTTATTATAAATATAGGTGTCTATTACTGCTTTGACTCAGTCCACCTTAACTGCCAGAATGCGACGGCTGCTGCAGCTGCCACATTGAGAGAATCTACTTGATGTGACATGGGGATGCGTGCCACATAGTCAGCATCGGCTATTGTTTTCTTTGGCAGTCCGTCGCCCTCAGTTCCCATTATGATAGCCAAGCGTTCTTCTTTCATCAGTTGCGGATCGGTTATTGAGACCGAATCATCAGTTAAGGCCATTGCCACAGTCTTGAAGTTTTCCTTATGAAGCTCAGCCATAGAGTCGTCAATCCAAGTCCAGGGAACAAGAAACACTGACCCCATTGACACCCGAATCGACCTTCGGTTGAGCGGATCGCAGGAATCGGGGGTAAGGAGCACGGCGTCAATGCCCAGTGCTGCTGCTGAACGGAAAATGGCTCCGATGTTCGTAGAATCGACAACACCCTTTATGATAACTACGCGATGGGCATTCTTGCAGACGGAATTGACTGTTGGTAAGGCTTTGCGCTTCATCGCACAAAGTACTCCTCGGGTGAGAGTGTAACCCGTTAGGGCTGCCAAAATGTCGCGTGAACCAGTAAATACAGGAATGTTTCCGCAACGTTCAATGATTGATGCTGCGTCTCCAGTGATATGTTTTCTTTCACAGAGGAGGGATAGTGGGACGTATCCAGCGTCTAAGGCCACACGAATGACCTTCGGGCTTTCTGCGATAAACAACCCGCCTTCGGCTATCTCGTCTGCGTGGAGCAACTGCGCCTCGGTCAACTTCGCATAGGGTGACAGTTCTGGTTGGTTAATTGAGGTGATTTCTACAATCTCCATGATTAGTGTCGTTTAATGGAAAAGAATCCCATGCGGTGAGTGACGCCCTTCTTGCCAAGCGTGCGCCATTGGTAGATGCCTTCGTCAAGTTTGGAAACATTTATTTTTTTTCTGTAGGCACAGGCTGATACCGTCTGGCCTGACAATGTTTCAATAACGATGTAGTCGGCATTGAGCGTGCTCGGTTTTGATGGAATCGTCAGGTATTGATCGACTATGGGAACCGCTGTTGAAGATGCTTTGGTGAGCTCCTCCGTTTTACGCAAGTGTATTTGTGCAGGCCGGCTTTCGTTTCCGAATCGGTCTTGTGCTGTAACTGCGTAATTCATAGGATGTTTTAAGTCAATCATTAAATCATTCCTCATAAGTCTTGTGGCTATGAGATTTTCAGCTTTTGTGACATCAACCGGGAATCGTTCGGAAGCATAGACGTTATAGACTAAGCGGTTCTGTGGATCTATCGGGGTGTCTGTCCAAGACAGAACTCCCTCCTTGCTTATTTCGTTGATGACAGGTTGGTCAGGACGCTTCTTTGAGAGCCATGTCATGGGCGGTATGAGCGCAGGGAGATGATTGAAATCTTTTGTCCAGTCGTAAATACCTTTTATGTTATCCAGCAGGAACTTCACGCGAAAGAAGCAGTGCCCCATTCCCAGGTCGCGACTGACGTTCATCTGGCGCGTGACTACGTCGCTTGTCCATGCTCCATGATGCGGATCCAGAAAGTAAATGGCAAGGCCGGGAACAATGATTCGGCCATAGGAATGTTCTTGCCAGTCGATGGCGAATGGGTAGAAATGATTATCCCTGAAATACAGCATCGGGAAGAGCGCATCCATGATTCCCTCGTTCAGCCATTGTTGTGCATCTTGGCAGACTGTAGTCCTGGCATTCCATCCATTTGAGTTATAGCGTGTCAGATCGTCATGTTTGCCAATAGGGGAGCAGCTAAACATGACCCACGGTTTGCTGCTTTTGATTCCTTTGTGAATCGTTCTTACGATACGGGTGATGTTTGCCCTTCCTTGCGACTTCGATACTTTGAGCTTCCAAGTCTCGGGATAACGGATGTAGTCTAAATGTATGCCGTCAACATCATAGTTGTCAACGATCTCTTTGCAGATGTTTGTCAGATAATCAGCTGTCTTAGGCGACTCTGGACTCATGTAACCGTCTTCACCAATACGTTTCACCATGTTGGCGTGCTTTTTCCTTAATTGAGTGCACCCCAGTTTGTTCCACTTCCCTATGGGGAGAGTGACAACCCATGCATGCAGTTGCAGTCCGCGCTTGTGACACGCTTCGATGGCAAATGCCAGCGGGTCATAATTAGGAGCTTTGCCAGCTTTTCCTGTAATGCAGTCGTCCCAAGGTTCATACAAAGAAGGATAGATGACCGTACCTCTCACGCGCGTCTGTAGAAATATGGTGTTAATACCAGCATCCTTCAGTCGGTCGAGCATGTTGCACAATTCTGCCTTCTGCGTCTCGGCATCATGGGTGCGTGGCCAGTCTATTCCGCCTATGGTTGTCAGCCAAACGGCTCTGATTTCGTACTTGGGCGACTCTCCTTGCAGCATTGTCTGGGCAGTAGTGCTGGCGGCAATACAGAGCAGAAATAGGGAGAGCAGCCAATTTGTCGTATTTTTATTCATAAATGTGATTTGTCTGCAAAATTACTTAATTTATAATGAAAATACAATAAATTTCAATCTCTTGTATTCATTTTTCAATATATTTAATTACTTTTGCATGACAAAAAGTCATTTAATAACAAATAAAAAATTGATATGATTACATTTACTGTAAGTCTTATTGCTTTGATTTTTGGATATTTCTTGTATGGGCGTTTTGTCGATCGTGTCTTTGGACCTGATGACAGACAAACGCCTGCAGTAACAAAAGCTGACGGAATCGATTTCATCGCATTGCCTTCTTGGAAGGTGTTTATGATTCAATTCTTGAACATCGCTGGTACAGGGCCGATCTTTGGAGCCATTATGGGAGCCAAGTTCGGTCCTGTTGCTTATCTATGGATCGTGTTCGGCTGCATCTTTGCAGGTGCTGTTCACGATTATCTGGTGGGCATGCTCTCTATGCGTAATGGTGGAGCCAGTTGCCCTGAGCTTGTGGGTAAGTATCTTGGCGAGGGAGCTCGCAAGGTGATGCTCGTGTTCTCAGTGATTCTGTTGCTGATGGTTGGCACGGTGTTCGTATTCAGTCCTGCCACCATTTTGGAGACCTATGGAGGAACAGCTCTGATGTGGGTCATTATCATCTTCTTCTACTACATTTTGGCCACAATGTTGCCTATCGATAAGGTCATTGCCCGTTTCTATCCTATATTTGCCTTCTCGTTGCTGTTTATGGCTGCAGGACTGATGGTGATGCTTTATATAAAATGGCCTCAGTTGCCCGAGCTATGGGATCATTTAGAGAACATGGGTATGCAAGCCGACAGCTCGTTCACCGATCAGGTGTTCCCCTGCCTGTTCATTACCATTGCCTGTGGTGCCCTGAGCGGCTTCCATGCTACGCAGAGCCCCCTGATGGCTCGCTGCTTGAAGAGTGAGAAGATGGGACGCCCCGTTTTCTACGGTTCTATGATTACTGAAGGTGTCGTGGCGCTGGTCTGGGCTACCGTCTCCATGTATTTCTTCTATGGCGAACCGTCTCCCGGCTATGCACTCATTGAGGCTGAAGGCAACAACGGATTCTTGACGAAAGAGCCCGCTCTCGTCACCATCATGTGCAACGAATGGTTAGGCGTTGTCGGCGGCATTTTGGCTGTGCTTGGCGTAGTGGCTGCTCCCATCACCAGCGGTGATACAGCGTTCCGTTCGGCTCGTCTGATTATTGCAGAGGCTTTTGGTATTGAGCAGAAGCCTATTGTCAAACGACTGATCGTCTGCATACCTTTGTTTCTCGCATCATTAGGACTGCTGATTTGGCAGATCAACGATGCCAATGGCTTCAGAACCATCTGGCAATACTTCGGTTGGAGCAATCAGACTCTCTCCGTCATCATGCTTTGGGCAGCTACAATCTATCTTGTTCGTGAAAAGAAGGCTTTCATCATTACGCTGATTCCCGCACTTTTCATGACGGCAGTATGCTCAACTTACCTGTTCATCTCCAAGCAGGCATTACATCTTCCCGAACCCATCGCTTATTGTCTCGGGGCGATCTGCTTCGTCATTGCGCTTGTGTGGTTCGTTGTGTGGTATCGTAAAGAAACAAAAAGAACAATTTCCTAAACTTTAAATATTATGTTATCAGTAAATGAACTTGTTGACAGATTGATAGATTTGTCGTTTGCCGAAGATATTGGCGATGGTGATCACACCACTTTGTGTTGCATTCCTGAAGATGCTATGGGCAAGTCGCATCTCTTAATTAAGGAAGATGGAATCTTGGCGGGCGTGGAAGTCGCTAAGGAAGTGTTCCGTCGGTTCGATCCTGAAATGAAGGTTGAGGTGCTCATGGCAGACGGGAGCCGTGTGAAAAAAGGCGATATCGCAATGATTGTGAGCGGACGTGTCCGTTCGCTGCTGCAGACGGAGCGGCTCATGCTGAACATTATGCAGCGCATGAGCGGCATTGCCACGATGACCGACCGTTATGTGAAGCGTCTGGAAGGAACAGGAACGCGCGTGTTAGACACTCGCAAGACAACCCCCGGCATGCGCATGCTTGAGAAGCAGGCCGTGAAGATAGGCGGTGGCTGTAACCATCGTATTGGTCTGTTCGATATGATTCTGCTTAAAGACAATCATGTTGATTTCGCAGGCGGCATTGTGAATGCCATTGACCGTTGTCACGCCTATCTGAAAGAGAAGCATCTCGACCTGAAGATTGAAATAGAAGTGCGCTCGTTCGACGAGCTTCAGCAGGTGCTTGACCACGGAGGCGTTGACCGCATCATGCTCGACAATTTCTCTGTGAGTGATACGAAAAAAGCTGTAGAGATCATTGCACATCGCTACGAGACAGAATCATCGGGTGGCATTACGTTCGACACCATTCGCGATTATGCCGAACAGGGCGTTGATTTCATCTCGGTCGGTGCTCTGACGCATAGTGTGAAAGGTCTCGATATGAGTTTCAAAGCTTGCTGATAATGAAAAAGATATTATTTGCATTCCTTGCTCTGTTCAGCTTTTCAACAAGCGATGCCTGCACAAACTTTATTGTGGGGAAGAAAGCCTCAAAGGACGGTTCGGTGATTTGCACTTACAATGCCGATGACTATGGCATGTTCATGGGGCTCTGCCATTATCCTGCTGCCAAGCATGCGAAGGGAGAGAAGCGGAAAATCTATGACTGGGACACCAATGTGTATCATGGCGAGATATCAGAAGCCGAAGCGACCTATAACGTGATAGGCAATATCAATGAATGGCAGGTCACGATAGGGGAGACCACCTTTGGCGGTCGTGAAGAGATGGTCGATACTACGGGCATCATCGACTACGGCTCGCTCATCTACATAGCCTTGCAGCGTTCGAAGACGGCACGTGAAGCTATCTCCGTGATGACCTCTCTGGTTGAAGAATATGGTTATAACTCTGAGGGCGAATCGTTCACTATATGCGACCCCAATGAAGCTTGGATTATGGAGATGATGGGATGTGGCAGTGACCGCAAGTTGTCGAAGGAGCGCACCGTCTGGGTGGCAGTCCGCATTCCTGATGAGGCCATCAGCGGCCATGCCAATCAGAGCCGAATCAGTCGTTTCAACATGAAGGATAAGCAGAACGTGATTTTTTCATCCAATGTGGTGAAATATGCCCGGAAAATGAAATGGTTCGACGGCAAAGACAAAGACTTCTCGTTCTGCAATACATACGCCTTCCCTGATTTCTCAGGCCGGCGCATCTGCGATGCCCGCGTGTGGAGCTTCTTCAATCGTTTTGCCGACGGAATGGATCGGTACATACCTTGGGCAGAAGGCCGCCAGAAAGATGCTGAGCCGATGCCGCTTTGGGTGATTCCTAACAAGAAACTGTCTGTGGCCGATGTTGAAATGGCGATGCGCGACCATTATGAAGACACTCCTTTTGCGCTGGACGGTGATATAGGCGGAGGAATATGGGAGATGCCCTATCGTCCTACACCTCTTTATTATCAGGTGGATGGCAAGAAGTATTTTAACGAGCGTCCTACTTCTACACAGCAGTCGGCTTTCTCCTACGTCGCGCAGATGCGGTCATGGTTGCCGCGAGAGGTGGGCGGTATTCTGTGGTTTGGCAACGACGACGGCAACATGGTTCCTTACACCCCTGTTTATTGTTGCGCTACAGAAGTCCCCCGTCCGTATAACACGCCGAAGGCCGATGCCCTTCACTTCTCTATGGAGAATGCCTATTGGGTTCAGAATTGGGTGAGCAATATGGTCTATCCGCGCTATTCTCTCTTATTCCCTACATTGCAGGAGAAACGCGATTCGCTCGATTCGTCTTATTTTAAGGCTCAGAAAGATGTGGAGGACCGTGCTTTGCAGTTGAGTGGAGAAGCGCGCGTGAAGTTCTTAACGGCTTATACGGCAGATAAGGCAGACGAGATGCTGGGTGTCTGGAAGGAACTGGCCACTCACCTGATCGTGAAGTACAACGACATGATTGTGAAGCCTGAGCAGGATGGTCAGTTTACGCGCACGCCCGAAGGACTCGGCTCGCGTGTCGTCCGTCCCGGATATCCCAAGAAGTTTGCACGCGAACTTATCAAGCAGACGGGTTCCAGATTTGAAGTGCCTGCTGAGTAAGTGATTGTCCGTATCTTAATATAATTAACCCCTCCTGAATCCAGGAGGGGATTTTTTTTTTGTGTCTAATTCTTATCTGAATGAATCAGTCAGCAGTTTGATTTCTACCTGCGGACTGATTCGTTCATACAGGATGTTATAGACGGCATCCAAGATGGGCATGTTCACGTGATGGTGACGATTGATCTCCTTCATGCACTTCGTGCCAAAGTAGCCCTCGGCTATCATTTCCATTTCCATTTGAGCCGACTTCACAGAATAGCCTTTGCCTATCATCGTGCCGAAGACACGGTTGCGCGAGAAGTTGCTATATCCTGTTACGAGCAAGTCGCCCAAATAGACTGAGTCATAGACGTTATACACCTGCTGCCGTTCGTCTGTGACAGGAGGACGGACGGCATTCATGAAGCGGTCCATCTCCTGCACGGCGTTTGACATGAGAACAGCTTGGAAATTGTCGCCAAACTTCAGTCCCGAGCAAATGCCGGCTGCGATGGCATAGACATTTTTCAGTACCGATGAATACTCAATGCCGATCACATCGGTAGAAGTCTTCGTCTTGATGAAATTGCTGGTCAGGACGTCGGCAAAAGCTTGCGCCTTTTCGCTGTCGGCACAGGCCACGGTCAGGTAGCTGAGTCTCTCAAGTGCCACTTCCTCAGCATGCGATGGGCCTCCGAGGCAAGCCAGGTTATCGTATGGTACGTCGAACACCTGATGGAAGTATTCCGAGCAGATGAGGTTCTCGTCGGGTACGATTCCCTTGATGGCGGTGATGATGAACTTGTCCTTCAGGCGTGTCTTCAGCCTTCGCAGATGGTTCTTCAGATAGGGTGAGGGAACCACGAACACCAGTGTGTCATACAACTGGACGATTTGGTTGAGGTCGCTGCTGAAGTGAATCTCGTCTGTATTGAAATGTACACTGCTCAGGTAAGTGGGGTTATGTCCCAGACGACAGAAGTCTGAAATCTGGTCGTCGCGCCGCATATACCAACCTATATGATGCGTGTGTTGCACCACAATCTTAGCAATAGCTGTAGCCCACGAGCCTCCGCCAATGATTGCTATCTTACCGCAATTATACATCTCTGTCCTGTCCTTGCTTAGAGAATAGTACAATGTTTTTTATTGTTGATTGCTTCTGTCAATCCAGCCTTGAACCTCATCGACCGAAGGCTTCTGCAACTCGAGCTTGAATTTCTTGACGATGTCTCCAATCTTCTGTTGCAATCCTTGGGCTTTTTCGTCCTTGATGTCCTGAATGAGGTGGAATCCGGCCTTGCGCAGCACATACACCCAGTCTTCGGCCACACCGATGGCACCCCATTCCTGGATGGTGCTCTGAGGAGCCTTCTTCTCGGGCTTCATCTGGGGGAAGAACAGCACTTCCTGAATGAAGGTCTTGCCCGTCATGAGCATCACTAAGCGGTCGATACCGATGCCGATTCCGCTGGTGGGGGGCATGCCGTATTGCAGTGCGCGCAGGAAGTCCTGATCAATGATCATGGCTTCGTCGTCGCCTTTGTCGGCCAGTCGCATCTGCTCCTTGAAGCGCTCCTCCTGGTCGATGGGGTCGTTCAGCTCCGAGTAGGCATTAGCCAGTTCCTTTCCGTTCACCATCAGCTCGAAACGCTCTGTGAGGCCAGGCTTTGAACGGTGCATCTTAGTCAGAGGCGACATCTCGACCGGGTAGTCGGTGATGAAGGTGGGCTGAATGAACGTGCCTTCGCAGAATTCTCCGAAGAGTTCGTCGATCAGCTTGCCCTTACCCATTGTCTCATCTACTTCCATGCCTTTCTCCTTGCAGAAGGCGCGAATTTCTTCTTCGCTCTTTCCGGCACAGTCGAAGCCCGTCTTCTCCTTGATGGCATCGAGGATGGGCAGACGGCGATAAGGCGCTTTGAAGCTGATGATCTGGCCGTCGATTTCGCGTTCGGGCTTGCCGTTGACAGCTGTACAGATGGTCTCCAGCAGCTTCTCTGTGAACGACATCATCCAGTTGTAGTCCTTGTACTGAACGTAGAGCTCCATGCAGGTGAATTCAGGATTATGATTGCGGTCCATGCCTTCGTTGCGGAAGTTCTTGCCTATTTCATACACGCCTTCAAAGCCGCCTACGATCAGTCGCTTCAGATAGAGCTCAGTGGCAATACGCATATACATGTCTTGGTTGAGCGCATTGAAGTGGGTCATGAACGGACGTGCCGATGCACCGCCGGCAATCATCTGCAGGGTAGGGGTCTCCACCTCGGTGTAGCCTGCCTCGTCGAGAACCCGGCGCATGGTGCGCAACACGGTGGCACGCTGCAGGAAAGTGTCCTTCACGCCATCGTTCACCACGAGGTCAACGTAGCGCTGACGATAGCGCAGTTCGGGATCGTCGAACTTGTCGTAGGCCACGCCGTCCTTATACTTCACGATGGGCAGGGGCTTCAGGCTTTTCGACAGCAGTTTCAGCTCCTTCGCATGAACCGAGATTTCGCCAGTCTGCGTGCGGAACACGAATCCTTTCACACCGATGAAATCGCCAATGTCCATGAGCTTTTTGAACACAGTGTTGTAGAGCTCCTTGTCTTCATCAGGGCAGATGTCGTCACGGGTGATATAGACCTGAATGCGGCCTTTCGAATCCTGCAGCTCCACGAATGAGGCTTTGCCCATGACGCGACGGCTCATCATTCGTCCGGCTATGCATACCTCGCGTGGTTCAGCTTCGTCGCTGAAGCTGTCGCGTATTTCAGTCGAAAAAGCGTTTGTGGGATATTCTGCAGCAGGATAGGGATCGATTCCCATTTTGCGAAGCTCGTCGAGTGACTGTCGGCGAAGAATCTCTTGTTCACTTAGTTCTAAAACGTTCATGTCTTTTTATTGAAATGTGTTCTTGTTAATCTGTTTGCTTTTTACGTTGCAAAATTACAAAAAAAAAGTGATGTCTGAAAGAATGATACCTTAAATAATCTATAATATGCACGAAAAGTTGTAACTTTGCACGTTGTTATGATGTACTTAGGCGAAATCATCTCCCTCTTTGTTGCTTTGTCATGGACGATAGCTGCCCTTTCCAGCGAGATTGGCAGCCGCCGTTTGGGCGTGTTCGTAATGAATGTATGGCGCATGGCGCTTGCCCTGCTGCTGTCGGCGCTGCTCATGTGGGCCACGCTGGGCAGTCCCTGGCCGGTATATGCAGGCCAGTCGGCATGGCTGTGGTTGCTTGCCTCGGGCGTAGTAGGCTATTTCTTTGGCGACTGGTGCTTGTTCAACAGCTATATTATTATAGGTTCGCGCTTTGGGCAGTTGTTCATGACGCTTGCCCCCATGTTTACGGCTCTATTCGCGTGGGTGATGCTTGGCCAGCAGTTGTCCTTCAATTCTCTGTTGGCTATGGCGGTCACCCTGTCGGGTATCATCATTTCTATTTTGGGTCACGACACCCATCATCATCTGTCTTTGAATCTTCCCGTGAAAGGCGTGTTGTATGGCATTGGAGCCGCGTTAGGTCAAGGTGTGGGCTTGGTGCTGAGCAAGATAGGTGTCGATCATTATATTGCCGATGTACCTGCCGACGTGCTGCCTTCTGTCATCGACTATCTGCCGTTCGCCTCCAATGCCATTCGGTGCATAGCAGGACTCGTTTGCTTCTCCGGTTGGCTCTTCCTGAGCGGTCATATTGATACTTTCCTGCCAAGTATGAAGGATAGGAAAGGCTTGGCCGCAATGGTGATTGCAGTCTTCTCAGGCCCTTTCATAGGAGTCGGCTTTTCTTTAATGGCTGTTCAGTTCACAGCAGCTGGCATTGCCAGTACCATCATGGCAACCACCCCCATTCTCATTCTGTTGCCCTCACGCTGGCTGTTCGGTCAGCCCGTTACGTTTCGCAATGTGATTGGAGCTGTTGTCTGCCTCATAGGCGTCTCGCTATTCTTCCTTCTATAAAAATAGGTCTGAATAAGACGTTTGTCTAAATAATTTTTCGATTTTCAAGACAAATAAAAAACTCGTTTTAGATGAAATTCGGGGCATTTTCCCTCATTTCGTAGTGATAGGCGATGTTCTATTTCGTGTATGGAATGTCCAAAAGCTCTGATTTTTCGCGTTTATTCACATCTATTTCTTCCATTTTTATCCATTACCGAGTCTGTTTTGCAGCTTATTTGCGGCTATATGGCATGAGATTTTAGCCAAAATCACGACGTGATATTGGCAACATCATGTTGTGATTTAGGCAGAATCGCATCGTGATATAGGCTAAATGGCTTGACAATCTATTCGCCGAGGCTGTGTGAAATAGCCTAAATCGCTGAAAAGCCCCGTAAAAAGGGGCTTTTCCAAGGAGTGTGTTTTGCAATCTGTTGATATTCAGATGATTGCAAAAACGGTCAAAACTTGCAAATTTCGGAGCAAGTTAGACGTTGCTGAATTTTTTGCGAGTTTTGACGAAATAGTTGTCTAAATAAGGCTTTAGTAAGTGAAGAATTCAAATTCAACTATGGACAGAATTTCTGATTGTCAATCGTACCAAATCCGTGATTAAGCGAGAGCAAAACAATAGTTTACTTTTGCTTTGTCGAGTGTGAACGGATTATCTAATGTTTATGTGTCGCCAGACAGGTAATCTTTGGTTCATATTAATTGAAAAAGGTAGGGAAAAGAAAGGATGAGATAACACTTTGAGGCAAAAAGGGGATTTCTTAGGCTGCTTTTATTCTAAAAGCTGGTCCTCACCGCTTTTTTCTTCAAAAAAAGTTTGGCTATATAGTAAAAAAGCAGTACCTTTACGCCACGAGAACCCGCCAAGCCTCTTCACAATGCTTAAATCGGCGGGTCGTTTTGTTTTATTATGGCACATTTTAACTCATGGATGACGATTATCACTGTTGCCAGAAACAACTGCGGTCATCACGCTCGCGTATGGAACCGTACATTTGCTTTGAGGGTTTTGACTCAGCGACGTATGGCGCGTCCTTGGATCGCAATTCCAGTCAACCAAAAGAAAGCCTATTTCAGTCTCTGTATCATTAAATACTTCCTTGACATCATTTCGCCGAACA
>CAMOGW010000019.1 GCA_946614435.1 uncultured Prevotella sp.
TGCTCGACGAGAAGCTGGGCTACACCGGCCAGAACGTCTATGAGCAGGTGAAGAAACTGTTGGCATAATGCTCACACGTTAGATATTTTTACGGAGGGAGGCTTGAGTAGTAACATCTACTTAAGTCTCCTCTCTCTTTCCCGAGAGGGCGGGGTATAGGGCGCTTTTCAGCCTTTTTCTGTGAACTTTTGCAAACCATTATCCACATTGCGAACTATTGCAAACGGAAATGTTTGGGAAGTTCGCTCTTTTCATCTATCTTTGCATCATGAATCAAATGATGACCATACTTACCCAACGGGAGCTCTTCCTTTTAATAATAGGTACGATTACCTATGTGGCACTCTTCGTGGTGACCTGGCAGAACAGCCATCGGAAGATGCTCATGATGCAGGACCGACTGAACAAGGTGCAGGCGATGCAGAAGAATGAGGACGTGGAAGACAACCGACGGAAAATAGAGGAACTAGAACGACTGATTGCTAAACTGGGGTCGGAAAACTCTATGCTCAGGCTTGAACTCGAAGAGAAGAAGGCGCGTCTCGACTATGCAAACACGATTGCCCGCATAGAAAGCGAGAAACGCGAACGGGCAGAGGGCGATATATTCGGCTCGGACATCTACTTGAAGATTCAGCGCCTGTTGAACGAAGGTAAGACCCTTGGCGAGGACGATTGGCAGCAGCTGGCCATGCTGGTCGATGGCATCTACACGGGATTTACGGAGAAACTGTACAGTCTCTACCGACTGTCGGCCAATGACTATCACGTGTGCTTGCTTATCAAGGTAAGAATACCGCCGAAGGACATAGCCCTGCTTACGGCTCACTCTAAGGAGAGCGTAGCTACCACGCGAAGCAGGCTCTATCAGAAAATCTTTGGCAAGAAAGGAGCGACCAAGGAGTGGGATGACTTCATCCTGTCACTATAAGAACAGAACGTGTAACTTAAAAAAAAATTGAGTAATTATGATCGAATATCTTTTGGCTAATATGTGGCAGCTGTGGGCTGTTCTGGCCGTTCTCGGACTTATTCTTGAACTCACTTCGGGCGATTTCTTCATCATGTGTATCGCCATTGGCGCGATGGGCGCAGCTATCGTCGCCCCCTTCTCCAATATCTACGGACAGTTGGCTGTGTTCGGAGTGGTGAGCCTCTTCAGTCTCTTTCAGGTGCGCCCCTTTGCCTTGCGCTATCTGCAGCGGAAGGGCAACGACCGGGTGAGCAATGCCGATGCCCTCCTGGGGCGCATCGCTCGTGTGAAAACCACCATTCAGGCTAAGGGTACTGGCTACGTGGCTATCGACGGCGACCTGTGGAAAGCCGTTTCTGCAGATGATGAAGAGATAGCCGAAGGCACGCGCGTGAAGGTGGTGGGTCGCGAAAGCACTATTGTGACCGTTGAGAAGATGGATTGATGAACAATCCAGTCTCGTTCATCTTCAGCATTAACGAGTAATCATTAACTCATTAATAATATTCACCTTATTTAAATCAAAAAAAACTTATGGATTTTACATTTTATTTCTTTCTGGTTCTTGCCCTCGCAGCTGTTGTGCTGGTAAAGAAGGCGCTCCTGATTATTCCTCAATCGGAGACAAAAATTATTGAACGTCTGGGAAGGTATCACGACACACTGGCCGCTGGCGTGAACTTCATCATCCCCTTCATTGACAATGCCAAGAGCATTGTGGTGCTCAATCACGGGCGCTACTCTTATTCCTCAACGATTGACTTGCGTGAGCAGGTCTATGACTTCCCCTCGCAAAACGTAATCACGAAGGATAACATCCAGATGGAGATCAACGCGCTGCTCTACTTCCAGATTATGGACCCTTACAAGGCTGCCTACGAAATCAGCAACCTGCCAAATGCCATAGAGAAGCTGACGCAGACCACGCTTCGTAACATCATCGGTGAGATGGAGCTTGACGAGACCCTTACCTCGCGCGATACTATTAACAATAAGCTGCGCCTCGTGCTCGACGATGCCACCGACAAGTGGGGCGTAAAGGTGAACCGCGTAGAGCTGCAGGACATCACGCCTCCTGCCACCGTGCTGAACGCAATGGAGAAGCAGATGCAGGCAGAACGTAACAAGCGTGCACAGATTCTGACCTCAGAGGGTGAGAAGGCTGCCGAGATCCTGGCTTCGGAAGGTGAGAAGACCGCCATGATCAACCGCGCTGAGGCTGCCAAGCAGCAGGCCATCCTCACGGCTGAAGGTGAGGCACAGGCTCGTATTCGCAAAGCCGAGGCTGAGGCACAGGCCATCGAACTCATCACGCAAGCCGTGGGCAAGAGCTCGAATCCTGCCAACTATCTGCTGGCTCAGAAGTACATTCAGATGCTGCAGGAGCTGGCTACGGGCGACAAGACGAAGACCGTCTATCTGCCTTACGAGGCTACCAACCTCATGGGCTCTATCGGAGGCATCAAGGATCTGTTCAAGACTGAGTAGCACCACAGCGAAGCTCATAGGGCTTATAGTGCTTATAAGGTTTATAGGGCTTCTGTTTGCAAAGCCTACGTGACAGGTAGGCTTTCAGACCGCAAAAAAAATATAAATAACAATTCGGAGCCATTGATATAAAGATTATTATTTGTATTTTTGCGTTCTAAAATTAGAATTTTTTACATCTATATTTTTAACAGAAAAAAAGACTATGACAATCAACGAGTTTAATTTCGCCGGTAAGAAGGCGATTGTGCGTGTAGATTTCAACGTGCCCCTCGATGAGAATGGCAAGATTACAGACGACACCCGTATTCGCGGTGCTCTGCCCACGCTGAAGAAGATTCTGGCTGACGGTGGTGCTGTCATCATCATGAGCCACATGGGCAAGCCCAAAGGAAAGGTGAACCCCAAACTGTCGCTCGGACAGATTCGTGAGGCTGTGGAGAAGGCTCTGGGCGTGCCCGTAGCTTTCGCTCCCGACTGCGCTAAGGCTGCCGATGCTGCCAAGGCTCTGAAGATGGGCGAGGCTCTGCTGCTCGAGAACCTGCGCTACTATCCCGAAGAGGAAGGCAAGCCCGTGGGCATCGAGAAGACCGATCCTGCCTACGATGCTGCCAAGAAGGAGATGAAGAGCCGCCAGAAGGACTTCGCAAAAACACTGGCCAGCTATGCTGACTGCTATGTGATGGATGCCTTCGGTACTGCTCACCGCAAGCACGCTTCTACTGCCGTTATTGCCGACTACTTCGATGCCGACAACAAGATGCTGGGTCTGCTCATGGAGAAAGAGGTGACCGCTGTTGACAACGTACTGTCGAACATCAAGCGTCCGTTCGTAGCCATCATGGGTGGTTCGAAGGTGTCTTCAAAGATTGGTATCATCGAGAACCTGCTGGGTAAGGTAGATAAGCTCATCCTCTGCGGTGGCATGACCTATACCTTTGCAAAGGCTCATAACGGCGAGATTGGTGAGTCAATCGTTGAGCTCGATAAGCTCGATGTGGCTCTGGGCGTTGAGGAACTGGCCAAGAAGAACGGAGTAGAGCTGGTGCTCGGAAGCGACTGCACAGCTACTAACGGTCTGGACTTCGGGACGATGACTGTTAAACCCGGTGCAGAGATTATCACTTGTCCAGCAACCAAAGTTCCTGCTGGCTTCGAGGGTGTTGATGCTGGTCCTGAGAGCCAGAAGGCTTTCGCCAAGGCTATTGAAGGTGCAAAGACCATCCTGTGGAACGGTCCCGCCGGTGTGTTCGAGTGCGACGAGTTCACCGCAGGTAGCCGCGCTATTGGCGAGGCTATCGCCAAGGCTACTGCCGAGGGCGCATTCTCTCTGATTGGTGGTGGCGACTCAGTGGCTTGTGTCAACAAGTTCGGTCTGGCCGATCAGGTGAGCTACATCTCTACTGGTGGTGGTGCTCTGCTCGAGGCTATCGAGGGTAAGGTGCTTCCCGGTGTGGCAGCTATCAAGGGCGAGTAATCTGAATCAGATTTCCGCTTTCATACATAAGAAAGGCGACATTCGTTACTGAATGCCGCCTTCTTTTTATTACTGAATGTCGTTTTTTCTATTACTGAATGCCTTCTTGTTACTGAATGCCGACTTTCATGAGTTCCTGAGCCATTTCCTGTTGCAGTTCTCGTGCTTTGATGCCAGCCACCTCGGCAAAGTTGTCGTCGCTTGAGGCAAAGATGATGCCACGGCTGGAGTTGACGAGCAGTCCGCAGTCCTTTGTCATGCCGTACTTGCACACTTCCTGAAGCGAACCGCCTTGTGCGCCCACGCCAGGCACCAGCAGGAAGTGGCTGGGGGCTGCGCGACGAATGTCCTCGAACATGCGGCCTTGGGTGGCACCCACCACGAACATCATGTTCTCGTCGGTTCCCCATTGCTGACAGGTCTTCAGCACTTTCTCAAACAGTCGTTCGCCGTTCTTGTCCTCCATCAGTTGAAAGTCGTGCGACCCCTTATTGCTGGTGAGTGCCAGCACGATGACCCATTTGCCATCATACTGCAGGAAGGGAGTGATGGAGTCTTCGCCCATGTAGGGAGCTACGGTGAGTGCGTCGATGTCGTATTCCTCAAAGAAAGTTCGGGCATACATCTGACTGGTGTTGCCGATATCACCGCGCTTGGCATCGGCAATAATCAGGTGGTGGGGATAGTTCTCCTTCAGATAGTTGCAGGTCTTCACAAAAGATTCCATGCCCTTCAGGCCGAAAGCCTCATAGAAAGCCAGATTGGGCTTGTAAGCCACACAGTAGGGGGCAGTAGCATCAATAATGGCCTTGTTGAATTCGAAGACGGGGTCTTGCAAGTTGAAGACACACTTTGGCATCTTCTTCGGGTCGGTATCCAGTCCTACGCACAGGAATGAGCGCTTCTGTCTGATTTGTTGTATGAGCTCTTGTCTTGTCATTGTGATATGTTTTTGGGGTTAAAGTTCGCTTTCCTTCATGCGCTCTGCATTCTCCGCCACGGTGAGCGCATCGATCATGGCCTGAATGTCGCCTCCGAGAAATCCCTGCAGGTCGTGGGTGGTGTAGCCGATGCGATGGTCCGTCACGCGGCCTTGTGGAAAATTGTAGGTGCGAATCTTGGCTGAGCGGTCGCCAGTGCTCACGAGGGTCTTGCGTCGCGAGGCAATATCGTCAACATACTTCTGGTGCTCCTTATCATATATGAAGGTGTAGAGACGGCTCAGGGCACGCTCCTTGTTCTTGGGCTGGTCGCGCGTCTCGGTACACTCAATCAGGATTTCTTCCGTCTCGCCCGTGTTTGGATTCTTCCACATGTAGCGCAGGCGAACACCCGATTCCACCTTGTTCACGTTCTGTCCTCCTGCACCGCTGCTTCTGAAGGTGTCCCATTTTATTTCGCCTTCGTTGATGTGCACCTCGAACTTGTCGGCCTCGGGCAGCACGGCTACGGTGGCAGCCGAAGTGTGCATGCGCCCTTGCGTCTCGGTGGCAGGTACACGTTGCACGCGATGCACGCCCGATTCGTATTTCAGCGTGCCATAGACATCGGCTCCGCTCACGGCAAAGTCTATCTCCTTATAGCCGCCCACGGCACCTTCGCTCACGCTGGTAATGCTGAGCTGCCAACCCTTTGAGTCGCAGTAGTTCTTATACATCTTGAACAGGTCGCCTGCAAACAGGCAAGCCTCGTCGCCGCCTGTGCCTGCGCGTATCTCCATCTGCACGTTCTTTGCATCCTCTGGGTCTTTCGGAATGAGGGCAATCTTGATTTCCTCTTCCAGTTTGGGCTGCATAGCCTCGTTCTCGGCCAGCTCCTCGCGTGCCATCTCCTTCATCTCGGGATCGTCCTCGTTGGCCAAGATGTCCTTGGCCTCCTTGATGGAGTTCAGGCAGTTGATGTACCGCTTGCGGGCATCCATGATGTCCGACAGGTCCTTATACTCCTTTGTAAGTTTCACGAATCGCTGCTGGTCGCCTATCACGTTCGGGTCGGTAATCAGGGTCGATACCTCCTCGAATCGGCTTTCCAGTCCGTCCAGTTTCTGTAAAATGCTGTTTTCTGTTTCTGCCATAATCTAACTTCTCTGTTTTGGCTGCAAAGGTACGACAAAAACGAGAGAAGAGCAAACGAAATGTCTTTAAAAATCAAAACACCTTTCGTCTTTTTCTGCTTTTCCTGCCTATTGTTTTTCGTTGTTTTATCGTCATTTTTGCCCGATGCGTTTAACGGCTTGTTAAACGCATCGGACAGCCCGTCCGATGCATCTGTCTCAGGAGTAAATTCACAATGCATTTCAGAAGGGTAAATTCAAGTTGGACGATGTCGAGCAAAAGGAGTGGAGATGCCTAATGTACCGATGCACATAGCAGGCGGTAGGGACAGAAGGAGCAGGTGCGGCGGTCGGCTGTAGGCTCAAACGGGAGGGCTGGATTGAACATTTCGTCAATCTTCTGAGTGAGCAGTTCACCGAAGCGCTGGCGTTCGGTCTCGATGTCGTTGATGGGCTCGTCGCCAAACTTCATGATGGGATTGTAATCGTCGGCTCCTGCATGCTGTATGAAGAGCAGGGCAGGCGCTACGGGCAACTGCTGTGGATTGAGCGCCTTTGAAGTGCGCACGATGCAGCTGTAGATGAACGTCTGCAGATAGTAGTCGCTGTGCTTAGAGAGGTTCGACGGATCGAAGATGGCCTCAGTGCAGTCGAGCGCATTGGGCATACTGCCACCGGTCTTATAGTCAACCACGCGAATCTGTTCGAGCATATCTAAGCGGTCGATGAATCCGCCGATGGTAGTGGTGAGGTGGGGCGTATGCAGTTGGGCTGTCACCTGCCGCTCCAGTCCCAGAATGGTGAAGGGCGCATGTCGGCGGTCGATGCTGATGAGCTGTCGCAGGTAGTGAATGATCACTTCGCGATTGATGAGCTGCAGTCCGTTCATCATCTTCACCAGATGCTCCTTGCTGGCACCTTCGGGCAGTTTGAAAAGCTCTTTGCTGAAAGCCTCGTCGGTGGCGCGTTCTATATCCACTCTGTTCTTCAGCAAATCGTCGAGCGCTTTCCGTTCAATCTTTCCGTTGCGGTCCATCACGCGCTTGTAGATGATCTGAGCCGCCTCGTGGAAGATGGTTCCGAACAGGCGGTTGTCTATCGAGTCGTCTTCCACGTTGTCGAGCTCTTTGAGGTTGCACACGTAGTAGTAATAGAACTGCAGGGGGCAGCGCATGTAGCGGTTGATGGCGGTAGGCGTGAGCAGGGGCGACTGCTTGTCGGGATTGCGGCTCAGGTCGAATCGTGCATTCAGGTTTTCCATCACGCGCTCGCTCTTCTCAATGGCTGCGGGATTGAAGGCCACATAGCTCTGTCCGGCCTGAAGCGTGTGGAAAGTGAAGTGGTGCCGGCTCTCCACCATCAGTTGCAGCATGAAGCGCGACATCTCGCCCGTGTGTCCCTCCTGAGTGGCGTTGTTGTAGAGTATGGTCACGTCGCCAGCCCGTTGCAGCAGCCGATGGAAGTAGTAGGAGTAGATGGCTACCTTGTGGTCGATGGTGGTCAGGCCGTATGCCTTGCGAATGCTGTAGGGTATGAACGATGTGTCGTTCACGCCCTTGGGCATGTTGCCCTCGTTGCACGAGAGAATGAGCAGGTGGTCGAAGTCCAGATTGCGCGTCTCGAGCACGCCCATCACTTGCAGTCCCTCGATGGGCTCGCCGTGGAACGGCACGCTAGTCGATGTGATGAGTTGGCTGATGAGTCGCTGCAGGGTGATGGTATCCACTTGCAGGTCGTTGCTGTCAACCAGCGCTTTCAGACGGTTCAGGAGGGTGTACATGCGGAAGATGGATTCCTGGAACAGCGGGTCAACAGCATGTTCGTCGTGTGTGGCTATTTCGGCTCCTGTGGCAATGTTGCGCATCAGGTCGCACAGCCATTGCAGCAGTTGCTGATGGCCGTCGGGATGCATGAAGAGCAGGGTAGTGCCTTCGTCAACTGAGAGCAGTGCACTGTCGGGATAGTAGATCTTCTCGCTGTTCAACTTGTGGTGCAGCGGCCCTATCTGGTCTGAGAGATAAGTAGTGTAGGGATGGTTCAGCACGGCGTTCACCTGTTTCAGTCGGTATCGCTCGCGCTGCACTGAGTAGCCCAGTGTCTGTAGGTTCAGGAGGAGCGTGACGAGCGAGGCCGCAGGCGACTGAATGAGCGGATAGCCCGTGGTGATGTTTACCTTCTGCACTTCGTCGGGCAGACAGTGGATGACCGTTTGCAGCAGTCCCTCGTTGCAAAGCACGATAGCCGTCCGTCGTCCGTCGTTGATGCGCGTATAGGAGCCGTCCTCTTCCTGCTCCTTCCTGAGCCACTGGCTGATGTAGCGCGCCTGCGCATTCTCGGTTGGAGCTGCTATGTAGTCTATCTGCCTTGTCTGCCGGGCGAAATTATCATAGACGCCCGGCGTGTTGATATCAATCTCGTTGGGGAAGTCGGCCAGATACTGTGCGATGAAGTGTCCGGCCTCGTTGTCGTTTCCTTTTCCGTGGGGCATGTAGTAGTGGTCGAAGTCCCAGTAGAACGAGGCTTTCTGCTGTTGCTTGAGCATCGCGAACAGGCGGCGCTCTACGCGCTGTAGCAGATTGAAGCCCACAAACACGTAGTGGCGATGGGCAAAGACAATGTCGTTCTGTTCGGCCACCTCGCGGTAGAGGGCCCCTTCGTAAGCCAGCTGCTGACTGGCGAGCCGCTCGTTGAAGTCATGATAGATGTCGCTCATGCGCGACCACAGTCTGATGAAGCGCTGCTTGAGCTCTGTGTCGTGGTCGTCGGTAAAGTTGCTGAAGAATCGCTTCAGGATGCTTTTCTGCTCGTCGTTCAGATACGACACGTCGTCGAGCTCGTGCAGGTCGCGCAGGTTGGCAAACACCTTGTCGGCATCGGCCATGTTCTTGTCCAGGTCGTCGAAGTCGGCCAGCAGCAGCTGTCCCCAACCATAGAAGTGGTCGAGTGTCTCGTCGATGCCCGTCTGAGCCGTGAAGCTCTTGTGCAGTTCGCACACCAGCTTGATGGGGTCGGCCACCACCCGTTGCGAGTGGTGGCGGAACAGGTCGCTGATGGTGATATAGGCAGGGCTCCACACGGGCTTGCCAGCCTTGCGCGCAATATGTTCACTCAGGAAGAGTGCGGCTCGCTTGTTGGGGAACACCACAGCTACGTCTGACAGGTTGTCGCCATGCTTCAGCAACAGGTCGTCGGCCACATACTCTAAGAAACTTTTCATATACCTTATATATATTATATATTAACCTCTACTATTTCGTTGGAAAACACGTACCACAGGTAGCCCCTCACATGCTCATGCCCCATCTTGCTGAGCAACTGCATGTAGATGCGCACCTGATTGTGATAGTCGTCGCGAGGACGCCCGAACTTGAAGTCAACGACCACGGTTTCCCTTCCGTCGGTCATCACCCGGTCGGGCCTGCGCTCATAGGCTACGTTCGTCTTCGGGTCAACGTCGAGGATGGCGCATTCGTTGAAGAGGGTCCATCGGCTGGAGTACCATTCGGCTACGCGCTCGTCCTCGAAGCGCTTTCGGATCATACTCTCCAGTCGCTCGCGGGTGATGTTCCTGTCGTACAGGATGCCGTCGAGCTCCATGCGCTGCAGGGCACGCTCCACATCGTCAACGGTGCGAATGCTGGCAAATACATTGTGCAGCACGCTTCCCAGCCGGATGTACTCGGTGCGCTGCTGCTCGTCGTCGTCGGGCAGTGTGGCAAAGTTGCGGCTGTCGTTGCTCTGTCGGAACTCTGTCTTCTGACTGAAGGTCTCGAGCTCGATGTGCAGTGGAACGCTCTCTTGCAGGAACACGTTCTTTGACTTGTCGTCGTTGTCGCTACCGGCTTTCTTGTCCGTGTCGGCTGTGCTGTCTTCCAGCGTGCCGTATTCCAGCAACAGAGTGGCCTGCTTGTCGTCCTTACCAGAGAGCATCGCTCCCTGTAGCAGACTGGCCACTCGCGGCAAGCATTTCTCTATGACCGCCGAGCGCCCAGTCTTAGTGCCTCGCTTGCCTATCACCATGAGCCCTTTCGAGGCACGTGTGAAAGCCACATAGAGCAAGTTCAGGTTATCGACCATGTTCTGCTGATGTTCTTCTTCATAGTCGGCTTCGTAGATGGTGCCCACGAGTCCCTTTTGGGTGTAGTCGATGGGCACGATGGGCAGCTGGTTGAAAGGTGCCACGTCGGGCTGGCACCACAGTATGTTGCTGTGCTCCATCGACCAGTCGCAGAAGGGAATGAACACGTATGGGAACTCCAGTCCCTTCGATTTGTGAATGCTGATGAGCCTAATGCCGTTCACCTCCGGGCTCTGTATGGTGAGCCCGCAGAGCGTTTCGTCCCATTCGGCAAGGAAGGCCGGAATGTCGGTCGATTGCTCGTTGACGTAAGTGCTCACCTGATCGAAGAACGCGAACAGATAGGCACTCTGGCCCTTTAAATGCTGTAGCTGGAAGATGGAGCATAGCCGTTCTGTCAGTTCGTAGAGCGGCAGGCGCAACAGCTCGTCGCGATGCTCCGCAAACTCGGCAGGAAGCATGTCGTCGAGCGCTCCTTCGTGTAAGGGCTGCCGGGCATACATGCGTGCCAGATAGGCTTTTGAGATGAAGTCGTCGGGATGGATGAGCAGGCGCAAAGCCTGAATGATGATCTGTATGGCTGGCGAAGCGTCAAGACGGAATGCCTCGTCGCTCACGATGCTCACTTCGGGCTTGTGCTCCATGAAGTAGTTGGCTATGAGCGGAATGAGATGGTTGGAGCGCACCAGAATGGCAATAGCAGCGGTGGGAATGCCCAGGTCGATGAGCTGGCTCACCTGTTGCACCAGCTGATCCAGCACGCGCATCTGATAATCGTCGTTGGGCAGTAGGGCAATGCTCACGTAGCCGCTCATGGGCTTCTGCTCGGGCACCTTCTGCACCACGTCTTTATAGGCGGCAACACCCTCCATGTTGGCAGCTTCGGTGAAGAACTTGTTGTTGAACTCCACCACACGCCGGGCCGAGCGGTAGTTGGTGTCGAGCGAGTCGAGCTTCAACTGCTCCTTAGTGGCATGCGGGAACTCGTCGGCGATGTTGGCCAGCAGTCGCCAGTCGCCGCTTCGCCATCGGTAGATGCTCTGCTTCACGTCGCCCACAATCAGGTTCTCCGTGTTGCTGTGGCTCATCGTCTCTTGCAGCAGCACTTTGAAGTTCTGCCATTGCACGGTCGAGGTGTCCTGGAACTCGTCAATCATGATGTGCTCGAGCTGTGTGCCTATCTTCTCGAAGATGAAAGGCGAGTCGCTGTTGTCTATCAGGTCGTGCAGCAGCTGTTGGGTGTCGCTCAGCAGGAACCGGTTGGCCGTCTCGTTCAGGGTTCTCACCTGCCGTTCTATTCCGTCGAGCAGTCTGAGCTGGTTCAGGTGTTGCAGCGTGAGGTCGGCTGAGCGATAGAGGCACCACTCGTGCAGCATCTCTTTCAGAATGCTCATGAGCGACTGCTCGGCCAGCTGATGAATGACTTCGCGATTCGGGCTCGATTTTGTGTACCAGGCTTCGGGGCGGTCTGCACAGTCGTTAATGCGCTTGCCTGCAGCGGCATTGGGCAGTTCGTCTTTCGCTGCTTTCAGGAAGAATCCTCCTATTCCCGACTCGCCGTAGGCCAAGTCGGAGGGCGCAAGCCCCACCTTGCCGAGCTCGTCGATACCTGTGCTGGCCAGTTCCTTCATGCGCTCCTTCGAATGGGTGCGCATGTCGCGCAGCTCCTTCGTATAGTTCTCGAAGAATCGGGGCTGCGCCATCACTTCGTAGAGTTGTCGGCTGTGCTGCTTGTAATAGTCCTTGAACAGGGTTCGTCCGAACAGCTTGATCTGTCCGATGATATTCCACGAACGGTCGTCGCCGATAGTCTCCTTGATGTAGCTCAGGATCCAATGCAGCATGCGGTCGGTGGCCGAGAGATTCTCAATGAGTTCGTCAACGGCCAGCTCCTCCACCTGCACATCGTTGAGCCCGATTCGGAGGTTGGCCGTGAGGTCTAACTCGCGCGCCAGGTTGCGCAGCACGCTCTGGAAGAATGTGTCGATGGTGTTGATGCGGAAGTAGCTGTAGTTGTGGAGTAGGAGAGAGAGGGCTGTGCCGGCCTGTCGCGACACATACTCTGGCGAGGCATTCAGCTCCTTGCACACCTTGTCGGTATAGCCTTTCGATGATTTCAGCCCCTTCCAGATGCCATACAGTTGGCTCAAGATGCGCATCTTCATCTCTTCAGTGGCTTTGTTCGTGAACGTGACGGCCAATATCTGCCTGTAGGCCAGCGGATTGCTGACCACAAGCTTAATGTACTCTGTAGCCAGCGTGAACGTCTTTCCGCTGCCTGCACTCGCACTATATACTAAAAGAGGTATGTTCATAGCAATGATTTTGAAGGCCAAAATTAATTCAAAAAAGGGAAACATCCGTATGGTTTGGACTAAAAAATATTAAGAATTGACTGAAATTCGAATATTATCATTAATTTTGCAGCTAATTTACAAAAAAACATAACATAAGTAATATAGCATGTATAGAAGCAAAACATGTGGCGAGCTGAGACTTGCCGATGCCGGACAGGTAGTGAAACTGGCCGGATGGGTACAGCGCACCCGTAAGATGGGTGGTATGACTTTCGTTGACCTGAGAGACCGTTATGGAATTACGCAGCTGGTGTTCATCGAGGACACTGATGCGGCCCTCTGCGAGCGTGCCAACAAGCTGGGCCGTGAATTCTGCATTCAGGTAGTGGGTAAAGTGAGCGAGCGTGAGTCGAAGAACCCGAAAATGCCTACGGGTGACATCGAAATTCTGGTGTCTGAGCTGAACATTCTGAGCGAGAGCATCACGCCTCCTTTCACCATAGAGGATCAGACTGATGGTGGCGACGACATTCGCATGAAGTATCGCTATCTGGACTTGCGCCGCCCGATAGTTCGCAAGAATTTGGAACTGCGCCACCGCATGACCATCCTCATTCGTAACTTCCTCGACTCTCGTCAGTTCATCGAGGTAGAGACCCCCATACTCATTGGCTCAACGCCTGAAGGAGCACGCGACTTTGTGGTGCCCTCACGCATGAATCCCGGTCAGTTCTATGCGCTGCCCCAGTCGCCTCAGACGTTGAAGCAGTTGCTCATGGTGTCGGGCTTCGACCGCTACTTCCAGATAGCCAAGTGCTTCCGCGACGAGGACCTGCGTGCCGACCGCCAGCCGGAGTTCACCCAGATTGACTGCGAGATGTCGTTTGTTGAGCAGGAAGATGTGCTCGAAGTGTTCGAGGAGCTGGCTCGTCATCTCTTCCGCGAGGTGCGTGGTATTGAGCTGCCTCAGTTGCAGCGCATGACGTGGCACGAGGCCATGCGCCGCTTCGGATCAGATAAGCCCGACCTTCGCTTCGGCATGGAGTTTGTTGAACTCATGGACGTGCTGAAAGGCACGGGCTCATTCTCCGTCTTCAATGAGGCCGAATATATTGGCGGAATCTGTGTACCTGGCTGTGCTGACTACACGCGCAAGCAGCTCGATCAGCTCACCGACTTCGTGAAGCGTCCGCAGGTAGGTGCCAAGGGCCTGGTCTATGTGAAGTTCAACAGCGACGGCACGGTGAAATCCAGCATCGATAAGTTCTACGAGCCCGAAGTGTGGCAGAAGGTGAAGGAGACAATGGGAGCCAAGGACGGCGACCTCGTGCTCATCCTCTCAGGCGACAATGCCAATAAGACGCGAGTGCAGCTTTGCACGTTGCGATTAGAGATGGGCGACCGTCTCGGACTGCGCGACAAGGACAAGTTTGTGTGCCTTTGGATTGTTGACTTCCCCCTGTTTGAGTGGAGCGACGAAGAGCAGCGCCTCATGGCCACTCACCATCCGTTCACGATGCCCAACCCCGACGACATACCCCTGCTCGATACCGACCCTGCAAAGGTGCGTGCCGTGGCCTACGACTTCGTGTGCAACGGCGTAGAAGTGGGTGGCGGATCGCTGCGTATCCACGACGGCAAGCTTCAAGAGAAGATGTTCCAGATCCTGGGCTTCACTCCCGAGCGCGCAATGGCTCAGTTCGGCTTCCTGATCAATGCTTTCAAGTACGGTGCACCTCCTCATGCAGGTCTTGCCTTCGGTCTTGATCGCTTTGTGTCGCTCATGGCTGGCCTCGACAGCATTCGTGACTGCATAGCCTTCCCGAAGAACAACAGCGGGCGCGACGTGATGCTCGATGCTCCCGGCGTACTTGATTCTAAACAGCTGGAAGAACTGCAGTTGAAGATTGACCTACGTCAAGAATAATTAACAAAAGTGCAAATATGCCTATAAATCAGTGACTTGAGTTGTAGAAAAGTGCTATTTTTGCCGTGGATAAAGAAACGAACATCTTCAATATAGTTAGTAATCGTTAAAAGAGTATTTTAATTGTTTTAATTATCATGGCAGAAAAAAAAGCTACAAAGAAGGCTGCAGCAGAAGTACAGGAAACAGCAGCCAAGAAAGCAACCAAGACCGCAACTAAGAAAGCAACCAAGACTGTGGACTACGCAGTAAGTGCAGAGAACATTGGTTTTAAGGCAGGTGATGTTTATCAGGCTCTGGCAGCAGCTGAGAAGGCTCTCAATGTTGATGAGATTGCAAAGGCTGCAAACATTTCAACCGAAGAGACTTTGCTCGGCCTCGGCTGGCTCTTCAAGGAGGGCAAGCTCCTGAGCGCTGACGAAAACAAGGTTGTACTGGCATAAGTGTTTCCGAAAGGAAATAGCAAAGCTAATAAGAAATTATTACTATAAAAAGGAAGGTCGGTAAAAACTAATAGTTACCGACCTTTTTTCTTTACATTTTTTTCATGACTTACGAGCAACAGATATTGCGGATTCTTACAATAGTAGGCGAGCGAGGCACCAGCATCTCAGCACTTGCCATGCACCTCTACAATCAGAACTCTACCTTCTTCTCGCAGCCAGACTTGCAGGAACTGCATCAGTTCGTGCGCAAATATCTGGCACGTAACAGTCATTCACCCCAGTCGCTCATTGAGAGTACGGGCAAGCGTGGCTACTATCGGTTGAACACAAGCAATAGTGCCGATGCCCGACAGCTTATATTTAAGTTCCGTGATGAACTGGCAACCGATACAGACGATGCCGATTCCACGAAGGAACAACAGGACCTGTCACTCTCACTCTTCGATTGACACTTCTATAGTGACCACGAATTAGACGAGTTTATTTCTAAAGTGACCACGAATTAAACGAATTTTACGAATTATTCTTTTATTTGTTTCGAATTGTACGAATGTCAGAAATCGCAGGCGATTTCCATTTGTATAATTCGTACCATATTGTTCTGTAATTGAATAAATTCGTAGAATTCGTTTCATTCGTGGTCGAACGAGTAAAAACTGTAGTCGCTTACTCCTCCATTAATTTGCGGTAGCGGGTGCGGCGAGGCTCTTCTATCCCGAGCCTTTGGGCCTTGTTGGCTTCGTACTCCGAGAAATTGCCTTCAAAGTAGAACACTTGTTGAGCCGTTTCGCCACTCTCCGTGGGGTAGGTCTCGAAAGCGAGGATATGCGTGCAGATGCGGTCAAGGAACCAGCGGTCATGACTGATTACCACGGCACATCCGGCAAAAGCTTCCAGACCTTCTTCGAGCGCACGCAGCGTGTTCACGTCGATGTCGTTGGTGGGCTCATCGAGCAGCAGCACGTTGCCTTCCTGCTTCAGGGCGATGGCTAAGTGCAGACGGTTGCGCTCACCGCCTGAGAGCACGCCGCATTTCTTTTCTTGATCGGCTCCGCTGAAGTTAAAGCGAGAGAGGTAGGCCCTCACGTTCACGTCGCGGCCACCCATGCGAATCGTCTCATTGCCTTGTGACACCACTTGATAGACCGTCTTCTCGGGATCGATGTCCTTGTGTTGCTGATCCACATAGCTCAGCTTCACAGTCTCGCCCACGGTGAAAGTGCCTGCATCGGCCTGCTCCAGTCCCATGATGAGACGGAAGAGCGTGGTCTTTCCCGCTCCGTTCGGTCCTATGATGCCCACGATGCCGCCACGGGGCAGGTCGAAGTTCAGGTCGCTGAACAGCGTCTTCTCTCCGTATGCCTTCGCCACGTGTGAAGCCTCAATGACCTTGTTGCCCAGTCGCGGACCGTTAGGTATGAATATCTCGAGTCGCTCCTCTTTCTGCTTCTGCTCCTCGTTCAGCATCGTCTCATAGCTGTTCAGTCGGGCCTTGCCCTTGGCGTGACGGGCCTTGGGAGCCATGCGCACCCATTCCAGCTCGCGCTCCAGTGTCTTGCGACGCTTCGAAGCTGCCTTTTCTTCCATTGCCAGGCGTTGGCTCTTCTGTTCCAGCCAGCTTGAGTAGTTGCCTTTCCAGGGTATTCCCTCGCCACGGTCGAGTTCCAGAATCCACTCAGCCACATCGTCGAGGAAATAGCGGTCGTGGGTGACGGCAATTACAGTGCCTTCATATTGCTGCAAGTGCTGCTCCAACCAGTCTATTGATTCGGCATCGAGATGGTTGGTGGGCTCATCGAGCAGCAGTACGTCGGGCTTCTGCAACAGCAGGCGACAGAGAGCTACGCGACGGCGCTCACCTCCCGAGAGATTCTCCACGCTCCAGTCGCCCGGCGGACAGCGGAGTGCATCCATCGCGCGCTCCAGCTTCGAGTCCATGTTCCACGCATCGGTGGCATCGATGATGTCTTGCAGCTCGGCCTGGCGTGCCATGAGTTTGTCCATCTTCTCCGGGTCCTCGTAGTATTCGGGCAAACCGAACTTCTGGTTGATCTCGTCATATTCGGCCAGTGCGTCATACACATGCTGCACACCCTCCATCACGTTCTCCTTTACGGTCTTGGTAGGGTCGAGTGGGGGATCCTGTGGCAGATAGCCTACCGAGTAGCCGGGGCTCCACACCACCTCGCCCTGATACTGCTGGTCCAGTCCTGCGATGATTTTCATCAGCGTTGACTTACCTGCACCGTTAAGACCGATGATACCTATCTTAGCTCCGTAGAAGAAGCTCAGGTAGATGTTCTTGAGTACTTGCTTTTGGTTCTGCTGAATGGTCTTGCTCACGCCGACCATTGAGAAGATCACTTTCTTGTCGTCAACTGTAGCCATTCCTTATGTTTAGTAAGCAAAGAGGGGATAGTCCTTCATCTTCTCGTTTACGCGCTGGCGAACCGAGGCTATGACGTTCTCGTTGGTGGGATCGTTCAGCACCTCCTCTATCCAGGCGGCAATCTGCACCATCAGGTCTTCCTTGGCACCGCGTGTGGTAATTGCCGGTGTTCCGAGACGAATGCCAGATGTCTGGAAAGCTGAGCGGCTGTCGAACGGCACCATGTTCTTGTTCACCGTGATGTCGGCTGCCACGAGTGCGTTCTCGGCCACCTTACCTGTGAGGTCAGGATATTTCGAGCGCAGGTCCACCAGCATGGAGTGGTTGTCGGTACCGCCGCTCACGATGCTGAATCCGCGCTTCATTAGTTCGTCGGCCAGCACCTTCGCATTCTTCTGCACCTGCTTTGCCCACTCCTTGAACTCAGGCTTGAGGGCCTCGCCGAAGGCCACGGCCTTGGCAGCAATGACGTGCTCGAGCGGACCGCCCTGCTGTCCGGGAAACACAGCCGAGTTGATGAGAGCCGACATCTTCTTGATCTCGCCCTTCGGAGTGGTGTAGCCCCAGGGATTGTCGAAGTCCTTGCCCAACAGGATGATGCCGCCACGCGGACCGCGTAGTGTCTTGTGGGTGGTAGAGGTCACGATATGAGCATATTTGACAGGATTGTCCAGCAGACCGGCAGCAATCAGACCAGCGGGGTGAGCCATGTCGATCATAAGCAAGGCGCCCACCTTGTCGGCTATCTCGCGCATGCGCTTGTAGTCCCACTCACGGCTGTAGGCCGAGCCACCGCCGATGATCAGCTTGGGCTTGTGCTCCAGTGCCAGCTGTTCCATCTCGTCGTAATCCACGCGCCCCGTCTCCTTGTTCAGGTTGTAGCCCACGGGGTTGTAGAGGATGCCGCTGGTGTTCACGTGTGAACCGTGAGAGAGGTGGCCGCCGTGGTCCAGATTCAGACCCATGAATGTGTCGCCGGGCTTTAACACAGCCAGCAGCACGGCTGCATTGGCCTGAGCGCCCGAGTGAGGCTGCACGTTGGCATACTCGGCATCGAACAGCTTGCAAACGCGGTCGATGGCCAGCTGCTCAACCTCGTCAACAACCTGACAACCGCCGTAGTAGCGCTTGCCGGGATAGCCCTCGGCATACTTGTTGGTGAGATACGACCCCATTGCTTCCATCACCTGGTCGCTAACGAAGTTTTCACTGGCAATCAGCTCAATGCCTTTCAGTTGGCGCTGATGCTCCTTTTCAATTAAGTCGAAAACAATCTTGTCTCTTTCCATTTTGTTTTGTTATTTTGGGTTGGGATTTGACATCAATTTCGTATTTCGCTTGCAAAGATAGGACAAAAAAATGAGATATGGCGAAAAATGGGATTAAATCGCTAAAAATAAAGTGATTTTTATGATTTAGCGCCTTTTGGACGTACCTAAGCAGTAGAACAAAAATGTTCCAATGCGTGGGACAAATGTTCCAGCTAATGGGACAAATGTCCCAGGTCATTGGAACGCCCGAAAAGTGCCACTTTCCGTCGGTCGTTGGCGCTCTTCGGCGTAGGAGGCTTTTCGTCACAAAAACACCTGTTATTTTTTTATAATTGCTCATCTGCCTGCAAAGATAGCTCGCGCGGAGGAATCCACATGGCACTTTATCACAACTTCGCCTTAAATGCTACATTAGCATTTGCTTCGTCAAAGCTGATTGCCAGAAGTTCTATCTTTTCCAAGGCATTGTCCAGTTGTTCAATCTTGTCTAAGTGCAACAACAACCTGTTTCCCTCCAGTTCCTCTACAAAGCCACTAATTGTCTCCTTAAACCACATCAGCGCGCCCTTGATAATCCACTCGATGCCAAAGCCCGCCTGATATGACAATGAGATGTCATTTCCTGTCACTTGATCAACAGAAATATTGATAGTCGCATCCTTGATCACGACCTTCTTTGTGACACTTATCGTTTTCTCATCAACAAATCCCAGCTTAACCTGTTGGTTGTACTTCTTCGTCACAAATGCCTCCAGTTCTTTGAAGGGTATCTGTAACTTCATGTTCATTCCGATTGATTCCTGCTGTTTCATATCCATCATATGTTTATCTATATTCAACTTCTTGTGTTCTGACTTATTCAGCGTAGCCAAATCTTTAGCCTTTGTAACGTAGTCGGCTATCATCTGCTTATAATCCGATTCACTCAGCGGATGCGTCTCAGTCCACTTCTTACCGCACTTGGGGCATTCGTATTCCACCTGAATATCCTTGTATATCCACTTCTCCAGTTCATCGCCCCACTTCTCCATATCAGTTCGCAAGAGGCGCAAGACGATTTCCTTCGAAACCTTCCATATCAGTTTCCCACCAACAGGAATAAACTCCACAGCAGCCCCAGGTCCACCATGCAAAGCATCTCTGATAAACCCACGCTTCTCTCTGCCAACTACGACATTACCGCAGTTAGTGCATTCTTGGATGTATTTTTTTTCATGTGTCATATTCGTAGTTAATCGAAATTTTCGAATCATTTTGACTTTACTTCCTTTCCAAATACCAGATATACGATTTGACAGTACGATTACCCTTCCTTTGTGCCTCCTTAAACCATCGCAGAGCCTCATCGTAATTCTCTTCGTTCACTTCCAGCATAGCCAGATGCTCCTCGGGCTTCCCATGCCCTTTCTCTGATTTTCCTGCCTGCTTGAACATGGCTCTTGCTTTATCCAAGTCCACTTCCGTCCCAAGACCATACTCATAGCAGAAAGCCAACATCACCTGCGCCCTATACAGCCCTTGCTCAGCAGAGGCCAGATAAAGAGGAAAAGCCTTCTTCAAGTTGATGTGTTTTTGATGAACACCCCTCCTATATTCCTCTGCTAAGAAGAACTGACCATACTTATCTCCTTGATCAGCGAGTTCTGTCAGTTCTTTCATATACGCCTTCCTATAAATCCGAAACTGCTTTTCGTATTCCTTATGTCCCAGTTCCACGAGGTCAGGCCGCAAGGCTCTGGTTTCCTCGCTTAATATATCCACCATATAAGCAGGGTCATCCTCTGAAGAGTCCTCTTCTCCCATATTATTGAAAGTTTCTTCCTCTTCATCAGGATTGAATCCATAGAACGTGATATGCCAAAGGCAGATGCCAGCAATCATATCCAACGGCACCTTCTCTGCCTCTGGACAAAAGTTCATCTCTGCCCCTAACGCCTTCAGCCAGTTGCAGCCCTCCAGGTCAGAACACCAGACGATTATCTCCGATGCCGGCCCATCAGACTCCTTTGCGTATGGATTAGGTACGACATCATATTCCCTGCCCTCTTCAGCCTCCATATCGCACAGCAGTTCGTATGCAACCAGATAGGCGAACCTGCTTCCCTCCGATTTAGGATCAAATTTGACGATGTACTCAAACATCCTGTCGAAGTCGCATTTCCTTAACAACTCTTGTAGCTTCATATCTTCATCACTTTTTATACATCCACCATAACACCCGATCTTCCTCTTCTTCCATACGAGGCAACCTATAGACCTCTTGCTGTTGCCGCTCTTTGGTCTCAACTACTTCCGCAATTTCAGAACTGATGATGCCATTGGGCATCAGAAATTTTTCAAAACACGGATGCAGCACCTTGCGGAACCATCTACGAGCCGTTTTGTCCATTTGCAAGTAATGCAGACAGTCCCATGTGTCGTACACAGATTCACGCCTACATTCATCAAAGCACAAGAAATTACACCAGAGTTTCCCCCAATTCTTCCTCTTTTTATACCGCATCCCAACTCTAGCCATACCTTGCTCGAACAGCATCACATGAATGCTGTACCACTTATTTGAAAACACCTTCACACCCAAATACTTTGCGTACTCAACATTCTGCTCCATAGTCATACTCATTATTTATCGGCTGCAAATATACAATAAGGGGCGGACAAATTGTGTCTGCCCTTCATAACATTATTATTTTTCAAATGTAATTGCTAATATTGCCTGATAAACAATAATCACCATCTCTGTTCTTTTGATAATCGATCAATTTATTACACAGTATAGAGTTAAGATCAGCAAGAAGATTATCAGAGAACCTCTGTCTACCGAAGTAGTTAAGCACATCCTTCTCGTCAATAAGTACCTGATGCCCCTCATACGTTTCTGCATAAAGGCAAGTCATACGAATATCGTGCAAATCGTGACTATGCTGATATGTCTGATTTCCGACATACCATTCTGAACGTTTTATTTGTTTTACCTTTCCTTTCATAATGAAAAAAGAGAATCTGTAATTATTTATAAAGAACACAACTAATGATATTATTTGTGAATCACATGAATTATTATCAATCCTATTAACCCAAGCAAGTTTATTACAGATAAAGAAATTAGTATAAGAAACGAAGTCCTATTTTGTTGATATTGACGGTTATGTTCTTCAGAAACTTCAGAGTTCTTTTTCTCAAGTGAAATGTTTATACTATTACGAAGAGTCCGTATTTCATCAGAAAGTGTCTTATTTATCTCTTTGCATGAAGATTGGCATGCATTAATGTCATCTGAAACTTTCTTAAACTTAACATCAATTTCTCTCTCTATATTCAGAATAGGCTCTTTAATTGCTTTTAATTCATTTATAGATTCAGTTAATCTTAACAACGGGTCAATCACTTTTGATTGAAAACCATCTAAATTATCTGTTTTGTCTTTTATCTTTTTGAAATTATATTCCAATCTATCAATATCATTCGATACTTCATCAAGACTATCTAATATCTCGGGAATTTTAGAAGTTTTATTTTCAATAATACCACGTAATTCGTCGAACTTGTTAGGAACATCTTGCAGTTTTGATAACGATTCTGATAATTCTGTAATTTCTTTCCCTATTTTTTTTGAAACTGGGGACACAACAAGGTCTTGCAATAGTTCTTGGACCTCGTTTTTTGCTTTATCATCTATACTATTCATTGGATGCATTTGTAATATTTTTATAATCTTTATCTATTAAACCTAGCGACAAAATATAAAGGAATTTGTCTGTTGGCGACGTATTCTTAGAATTAATACTCTTAAAGATTTTATTCCTTTGAGACAAGTAGGCTTCTTTCGCATGCTTTAAGTATTCATCAAGAGTTTGTCCATCTTGCCTCTTTTGATTTTCTACAGCAACTAATTCTTCATTATTTTTATCTATTTCGTTCTTGATGCGTTTAAGTTCTTCTTCTTTTGACTCAATTTTTTTTTCTTCTTTTTTTAGTTTAGATTTACACTCTTTAGATTCTACCAAATAATCATCTCGTTTTTCGCTGATTTTAGTTTGGCATTTTTTAATAACAGAAGAACGAATCTCTGATTGAATAATAGTTTTTATCTGTTGTATATAACTATAAGCAGACGATATACCTACTTTACGACTATTACCGAATAGGTTCTTAAAGAAACTAGAAGGAGGATACAATTCTTTCTCATACATATTGGCAAATTGAGAATAAATTGAAATTGCTATACTTGATGGATAAAAATCTATATTAAATTCAAACAATGAACGCACCTTAGATCCAATAGTTTCGTCCAAATAAATCATAAGGTTGTTTTGAATGCCTTTCATACAAACTCTATTCTTATCGTAGAAATATCTTACACCATTCTTTTCCTTAAATAGTGACTTTTCTACAATCTCCTTCTTTATAATTTCTATCAAATTATCTGAAAAAAAATTCGCAGCATTTAACAACTCCTTCTCTACTGTTTTGCTTAAGTTGTCAAGTTGTTCAATAGATCTTTCAATTTCTTGATTCTTATCTTTGTTGTTGTTTCTGTTTTTTTCTAATTCCTTTAATTCTTTTACAATTTTAGTTTTCTCCTCTTTCTTCTTTTCCCCTATTTCGTTCAATTGTTTAATTTTGTTTTCTTCAATTTTGTTAACCATGGCACGTAATTCCTTGATGCAAGACTGCAAATTGCTACCCTTACTACTTAATATTGAAGCCTTCAAACTCAACAAGTGGCTTTCCCTAGTTTCATTTACTTCACTGCGATCTTTTTCATTTTTAAGTTCTTTACACAAACTTACAAGGGAGTCTCCCATTTCTAACAGAAAAATCTTTGTCTTATAGTTATTACCAAGAATATTTGATAACGCATTTCTGTATTCTTTCTCTATGAAGTCCATGAATCCGATTTCTCGTTGGTTGCGTTGATCAAAATAACTTTTAATGTTTCCTGCACTATAACTTCTAGTTATAACTACAAAAAACCTATGAGGAAGATTCTTCCAGTCTATATTGTTAGGCAGTTCAAATTTTTCAAGAGATTGTATTTCATTGGCAGTGCAAGCTATAATACAAACAGACGAAATAGGTATATACCGATTCATTAAACTTTCAACATGCGCTTTTTCATGAATATTGCGACTTTCAATACCTGGCAGATCTAATATAGAAATCTTGTTTTCGCTTTCAGATGATGAGAAATAATCTTTAGGAATAAAGATATGTAGTATCGCGTTATTTGAGAATGAATTCTTCTCCACATCTCTCCTAATGGATTGTATTTTCTGACGCATTCCATCTGAAGTGCAATCCTCAACTGCAGATAGTATTTTACCTTCCAAAGTCTCTGTTCTAAAACCATATTTGTCAGATTCAGACTGTGAATAGATTATCGCAGTTGATGTGGAAGAATTGCCAAGTGCAATTCCCCCACGTAACACTTCTGCCACATCTCTCTTGCATTCATCCTTAAGTCCAATCATATTAAGGATTAATGTTGTCTTACCTACTTGTGATTTTCCGTAAACGCAAATAAAATGTGTAGCCGCAGTATATTTATACTGGACAAATGGATTGTTCTTTACAGACAGGAGTTCACTTTTGATACGATTAAATGCGTCTTCTTGCCAGTAGTCTTTATCATGAATTAAATGATCCAATGTCATAAGACTGCTCCAGATAATCTTTTGTTATATCATTCAAAAAATCCAATAGGTTATTAACTTCTACTTTCGCATTGTAGATTGTTATAATGTTTTTTCTTTCGCCACCTAAATCGGCAAGATTGTCTTCGATTCTATCTCGTACCTCATTTGTAAAGTAATCAAATCGCTCTAAAGCCTCCCGTTGAATATTATCATATATTGATAATACTGTCATTTTTGCCGATTCAAAATCTGCTCTTTGCATTCTGTTAATATCGTTCATAATAGCACTTAAAGTACCGGCACCTACGATTAATACTGCCGCTGCTCCCGCTATCGGCAAAGAGACACCGCAGGAAGCCGCTATTTGGCTGATCAGGTTTAAAGAACCATCTCCTAATATGTCAACTCCCATGACACCTGCTAATCCAACAGCAAATTTCTTGGATGAATCTGCCTCTTTAATAATATCATCTCCTGTTAAATGTGATTTTGCAGGTTCATAGGAAGCAAGTTCAACCGTCTTTGCAAGACTGTTATATGAAGTAAAGCCATAATAATATGTTGCAATTTCCGCTACAGCTTTTAGTAATCTATTCGGATTTGAACTTTTGATTTCGCGATGCTGTTCATTTTTCTTTGGAACTTCGATTAATGCACATACATCATCTATTGCATTCTGAGTGTCATTTGATAAAATGAGGGTAGTTTTATTATCTTCTGTTTCTTCGGTATCTACTAATAATTGTAGTGCATTAGGATTGCTATTTTGTGGTTGGTCTAAAAACTTCTTCGTTTCTTGAAACGCGTAACCTAAGTACAAATCAGGCAAACAAATTTCACCATCTTTGAGAGATGATTTTATTATTTTTTGAGTTTCAATATAATAGTCTTTTACATTTGCGCCAAAGAAAGTTTTCTTAAGACTTTTGTACCAAGGCATATTATCCAATTGCTTAGCTATACTATCCACACTACGACCTTTAGCTTCTGCAAATTCTTCAGTAATATGTTGTGCCAATTCCTTTCTCTGCTTTATTATTGCCTTGTCATATGACTCAAGCAATTTATGATTCTTATAATCAGTTTCTTCAAAATCTTCGCTTTCATTAAGACTTCCCAAAATAGTATATAGGGTGTCTATAATTTTCAACAATTCCTTGTAAATATATGAGGTTGTCTTTTGTGTTATCTGAGTTTCATACAATGCATATTTGTCAAGGGCTGTTTTGAAGGCTGCAATCCAGGCATTATTTTTTTCTTCATCAGTATATTGACCGACGCAAACGACTTTATCCGATTCTTTCACTTTAAGTACTTCCATACATGTATTCTTAACCTGAGCATTGTCGTCAAGACTACTATCTGAACCAGAAATGGCATAAATAACATTTGAGCCAAATTTCGATTCGATTTTTCTCAGATAATCTTCATTCCCTGCATTAGAAAAACTAGTTTCATTAAATACAAACACGGCTGCATCTGACGAATTGACAGAGAATTCAATTAAATCATTCCAATAGTCATTTTTCGTTTCAAATCCTGGAAGGAGCAGGAAAGAAACGCCCTCATTATATGTATGCTTATATGGGACAATTATCTCAACATACATAATTGTCTTATCTTCCCCTTTTGTAGCACGGATTATTTCATCTATCTCATCGTTCTCATAGTTTATTGATATTTCTTTATAATTGCCATCATCATATTTGCGTACAGCAATAGCATGAATGTTTGGCTTACTGACAGCTCCCTCTGTAATCAGAACTGGCACTTTTTCTCCCCGTCCCAAAGACACATTCATGAAATCATCAGTTATGCCATAAAAATTCTTCATTAGAGTGGTTTTTCCTGCACCTTGAAGTCCTGAAATACAAATGAGGCGTTTGTTATGCATCATTGATGCAATAAATAGCTTTCGAAGTGAAGGAAACAACATTTCCGCTTTTTTGTAAGCATCCTCGTTAATATTTCGAAGATGTTCTGTCGTAGACAACAAATCAATACACTGTCTTGAAATTGTTTGAATATCTGACAAAGATATTGTTTTGTCAATTACATCAACTTTATCCATATTTTTATCTTATTTGTTTAACATTTAAATAAATTCCGTTCAATGCGCCAGCCTTCTTGATATCCACCCCGTAGATACGCATGAAAGCATCAGCAACAACCTGACCGCCATTCGTATGAACAGGGTCATTGTAGGATTGAGTTACGACCTCGACCTGCATACCTCGGTCAAGGACAATGCCGTTAGTTCGGACTTTCTGCTTAACTGTTATTCTAAACAATGCCATAACACGATATATCAACCCCATTCTTTTGAATAATCGTCTTCTCCATAAGTAGATTCGACAGAAATAGTATGGCATGTTCCATCATTAAAGTCATCACATCTACCTTTGTCATAGATTCGCATATACACATCTTTAAGCGCTTCACATCCATCTCCAAAGTCATGAATGCATTTTTTACAAATTGGTTTCAATGCCATAGTTATTTCTTATTTATTGAATAACTTCTTAATTCCAACAATCACATTGCCCAATAGTATTCCTGTAGTCTTATTACTACCACAATGTGGGCAGGGTACTCCTGCTGAGTGAAGACGAATCACTCCATCGGAGAGAGTGAACTTCTTTCCGCAAGACAAACAACGGTAATATCTTGAATAATACATAGTTTCTATAGTTTTACGTTTCATATTTTGTAACAAGAAGAGAAGGACACGTCCTCTCTACATACTTGCCTAGTAAGGTTCTGGAAAACCCGGTGTCACAAATATAGTAAGGCAGTCCGTGCCCTTCATCTGGGTACAAGACTGGCTTGACTAGACTTGAATTGACACCAATTGTAAATTTTCCAGATTTAACCAGGTCAAAGCTTGTCAGCCTGTCATGCAATATGTCAAATAGAGCGTTGTCGCTCGCCTTCTCTAAGATTGCAGGGGCAAAAATAGAGAATTTTTCCGAATTGACAAAGCAATTACTCACATTTTTCATATCACGGACTGGGTTATATTGTAGTTACAAACTACTGTTACCATTTTTCAGGCGGTAGATGATGTGATTGATCATATCCGTCAGTTCGTCTGTCATCCAGATTTTCTTTTAGGCGTTGTAAAGATAAGTAAAATCCGGCATGTTTATAGTAGTTTTTTTGAAAGAAAAATATGTTTTTGGCGAAAAAAGTGTTGATTTCGTAAAATATTACGGAAAGTTGTGTGGTTTTATGCTCTGACAATGCTGTCAGGGATCAGCAGGATACTGGAAAAAGGCACTAATCGGTTCTGATCATCCTCTGTCCCTACGGCCGATGTTGACTCAAATCTGCTCAAACGCAGACAAAATAGACACATTTCAGCAGATTTCATGATTGAAACTTGCTCAAACGGATTGTTTTTATTATCTTACAGCAGTTTTGGACCATAATGCAAATAAAGAATGACCTCAACTGAAAAAGGTTGTCAAAATGGTCTTCTATGACAGGTCGTCTTGTGTGACTGACACAGCATTAACATGCCATGCCCGCATGACACCCATCTGCAACCATCTGCTCCCATCTGCTCCGCTGCTAATCGTTTGATTAACAGTCTGTTGCAGGATGGGAGCAGATGGAGCAGATGTTTTACAAACTTTCTCCGTAATGTGTCAGTTGGCAGTGTCTGCTATCTGCTCCTGCCTTCTTGGCCGCTCTGCACTATGCTGTAGGCTATATCACGTCATGTTTTAGGCTAAACCACGTGGCGGTTTAGGCTAAATCGCGTTGTGACTTAGGATGAATCATTTTGTGACTTAGGCTAAAACGTGTCGTGGCTTCGGATGAATCGTGTTGTGATTCCTGCTATTTCTCCCTCCCTTTGGTTCATCTTGCTGCCCTTCACACATGCGTGTGTCAGATGTGAATGTTTGTGAAAGGCTTGCAGGTTCGAAACCTTTTTACTAATTTTGCACGAACATGAGAGTGAACTCCCCTCGAATCATTTTACTAAAAAACATACTGACACTATGCAAAGCGACCCTAAGCAGTGCTTATACTGCACGAACAATCAGACACTGCACGATCTGATGATCGAGATTTGTGAACTCAGCGTGTCGCGCGCCTTCCTCTTCAAGGAGCAGACCTATCGCGGACGCTGTCTGGTGGCCTACAACGGCCACGTGAACGACCTGAACGAGCTGAGCGACGAGCAGCGCAATGCCTTCATGGCCGACGTGGCACGGGTGACCCGCGCCATGCAGAAGGCGTTCACCCCAGAGAAGATAAACTATGGCGCCTACAGCGACAAGCTGTCGCATCTGCACTTCCATCTGGCACCGAAGTATGTGGATGGGCCCGACTATGGCGGCACGTTCCAGATGAACCCCGGCAAGGTGTATCTGACTGATGCTGAATATCAGCAGATGATTGAACTGATCAAGGCCAACCTGTAAAAAATCACTCAAGTAAAGAATCCATAACCGAATAAAAATACTTATGGCAATTGTAAAACCATTCAGAGGCATCCGCCCGCCCAGGGAGCTGGTGGAGCAGGTGGAGTGCCGTCCCTACGACGTGCTGGACAGCGAGGAGGCTCGCGCCGAGGCCGGCGACAACGAGAAGAGCCTCTACCACATCATCAAGCCCGAGATAGACTTTGCCCCGGGCACGAGCGAGTATGACCCCCGGGTGTATGAGAAGGCAGCCGAGAACTTCAGGAAGTTCAAGGAGAAAGGCTGGCTGGTGCAAGACACGCACGAACATTATTATATATACGCGCAGACCATGCAGGGGAAGACCCAGTACGGACTGGTGGTGGGCGCACTGGTCGATGACTACATGCAAGGGCGCATCAAGAAGCACGAGCTGACCCGCCGCGACAAGGAGGAAGACCGCATGAAGCATGTGCGTGTGAACAACGCCAACATTGAGCCCGTGTTCTTTGCCTATCCCGACAATGAGGTGCTCAATGCGCTCATCATGCGCTATGCCCAGACCGCGCCCGAGTATGACTTCGTGGCTCCCATCGACGGCTTCCGTCATCAGTTCTGGGTGATCAGCGACGAGCAGGACATGCAGACCATCACCGACGAGTTTGCCAAGATGCCCACCATGTATATAGCCGACGGACACCACCGCTCAGCCGCTGCAGCGCTGGTGGGTGCCGAGAAACAGCAGCAGAACCCCAATCACACGGGCAAGGAGGAGTACAACTACTTCATGGCCGTGTGCTTCCAGGCCTCGCAGCTCACGATTCTGGACTACAACCGTGTAGTGAAGGACCTGAACGGATTCACATCGGAGGAGTTCCTCGCTGCCTTGCAGGTGAACTTCATCGTTGAGGACAAGGGCACCGAGCTCTACAAGCCCCGCGAGCTGCACGAGTTCGCACTCTATCTGGACGGGCGCTGGTACAGCCTGAAGGCCAAGGAAGGCACCTACGACAACAGCGACCCCATCGGCGTGCTCGACGTTGACATATCGAGCCGTCTGATACTCGACGAGCTGTTGGGCATCAAGGACCTGCGCTCCGACAAGCGTATAGACTTCGTGGGAGGACTGCGCGGTCTGGGCGAGCTGAAGCGAAGGGTGGATAGCGGCGAGATGCGCATGGCACTGGCCCTCTATCCCGTGTCGATGAAGCAGATCATGGACATTGCCGACAGCGGAAAGATCATGCCGCCAAAGGCCACATGGTTCGAACCGAAGCTGCGTTCAGGACTGGTGATTCACGCGTTAGAATAGAAAAAGAAAGCACACCAGGCACATGTCTGACGAGTTCAAGACCATAGACGGAACTAGCGAGGGATTTTACTCTGAGAAACGGAGTAAATTCCTCGCTTTCGCACATCATGTAGAGACACTCGACGAAATAAAGGCGCTTCTGGCTGACTATCGCAAGAAGTACTACGATGCCCGCCACGTGTGCTATGCCTACATGTTGGGAGCTGAACGCAAGGACTTCCGGATGAACGACGACGGCGAGCCATCGTCAACAGCAGGAAAGCCCATTCTGGGACAAATCAACAGCCGCGAACTGACCGATGTGCTCATCGTAGTGGTGCGCTACTATGGCGGAGTGAACCTTGGCACGAGCGGACTGATCGTGGCCTATCGAGAGGCTGCTGCCGATGCGCTGGAGCATGCCACCATCGAGGTGAGGCAGGTGGAGGAGGTGGTGACCTACGACTTCCCCTACGTGATGATGAACGACGTGATGCACGTGGTGAAGGAGATGCAGCCGCGCATCGTGGAGCAGAACTACGACAACACGTGTCAGATAAAACTAAGTATAAGACAGTCGGAAGCCGAACAGCTGCGCCAACGACTGAAGAAATTGATATTTGAATGATGAGTTTAGAAAAAGTAGGAACTTACGAATTCATGGCTGAGCCCTTCCATTGTGACTTCTCGGGCAAGCTGTTCATGGGACATCTGGGCAATCACCTGCTGAACGCAGCCGACTTCCATTCCACCGACCGAGGCTTCGGCATGGCCTATCTCATGAGCATTCAGCGCTCTTGGGTGCTGTCGCGCCTGGCTATCGAGATGGAGCAGATGCCCAGCCAATACACTCGCTTCAACGTGGAGACATGGGTGGAGAACGCGCTACGCTTCTTCACACAGCGCAACTTCCGCGTGGTGGGGCAAGGTGAAAACGGAGAGGAAAAGGTGTACGGCTATGGGCGAAGCGTGTGGGCCATGATCGACACCGAGACGCGCCAGCCCACAGATATCTTTGCCATTAACGACGGCTCCATCATCCAGTGGATAGAGAAGGACAAACCCTGTCCCATCGCCAAAGGGGGAAGGGTTAGAGTTTCAGACACGGCAGAGCTGGTGAGCACTATCGACACACACTACAACGATGTTGACATCAACGGTCACATCAACTCAGTGAAGTACATTGAGCACGTGCTCGACCTCTGGCCCATGTCTTGGTACAAGGCCCATCAGCTGAAGCGATTCGAGATAGCCTATGTGGCCGAGGCACATGGGGGCGAACAACTGTCGTTCTATCGCGAGGCACTGGGCGAGACAGAGTTCAACGTGCGCATCGTGCGCAGCGACGGCACAGAGACCAGCCGGTGCAAACTGCAATTCACCTAAGAAAAACGACCGTTTATAAGAAGAGGAAAGAACATGGATGCTAAACGTATCATCAGCTTCCTGCAGGAAGTGATTGCCAACAACAACCGTGAGTGGTTTGCTGCCCATAAGAGTGAGTATGAGGCCGTGCGAGCTGAGTGGGAGCGCGGAGTGGGGCAGGCTCTGGAGCGCATTGTGACGTTTGATGCCTCAGTGGGCAATCAGCGCGTGAAGGACTGTACCTATCGCTTCTATCGCGACACACGCTTCTCAGCCGACAAGTCGCCCTACAAGAATCACCTCGGAGCCTACATCAACGCAAAGGGCAAGAAGGCCCTTCGCGGCGGCTACTACCTGCACATGGAGCCCGACCACTGCCTCTTGGCCGTGGGCAACTATTGGCTGCCCACTAATATCCTAACCGCATGCCGCAATGAGATCATGGCCAACGAGGAGCAATGGCTGAACGCCGTTGAGAGCAAAGCCTTCAAGAAATATTTCGACACGAAGAAGGACACGACGGACTGGAACGAGTCGTGGGATGCGCCACAGGGCTTCGGACTGACCAAACTGAAGACCTGTCCGGCTGGCTTCCCGCGCGATTACGAACACGTGAGATACCTGCGGCTGAAGGACTACTGCGCCTGGCATGCCGTAGCCAACGACTTCTTCGAGGGCGACGGATGGATTGACGAGATGGAGCGCGTGTTCAGGGCTGCCAAACCCATGATGGACTTCATGAACAATGTGATAGACGATTACGAATAATTATTTAATAACAAAGCCATGCTGAGAAAATTATTACTAACAGCAGTATGCCTTGCTTCGATAGGAGCAACAGCTGCACCCAAAGAGAAAACACCCGTGTGGAAAGACCCACTGGTGAATCAAGTGAACCGAGAGTCGCGGCGAGCCAACTTCTTCGCTTTCGAGAATGAAGACTTGGCTAAAGCCAACGACAAGACGAAGTCGTCGCGCTACCTCTCCATGGAAGGCAAGTGGCGCTTCTGCTTCGTGAAAGACCACAACCAGGCTCCCAAGGACTTCTTCACACTGAAGTTCGATGACTCGAAGTGGGTGGATTTCCCCGTACCGGGACTCTTCGAAATAGAGGGCTACGGCGACAAGATCTACAAGAACACCAGCTACTCGTGGGCCACGACCTTCGACAGCAATCCCCCTTATATCAGCGAGGTGAACAACTACACTGGCTCCTATCGCCGCACATTCCAGCTGCCACAGGACTGGAACGGACAGGAGGTCTTTTTCCACGTAGGCTCAGCCACCAGCAACCTCACGGTGTGGGTCAACGGCAAGTATGTGGGCTACTCGGAAGACTCGAAGGTGGCTGCTGAGTTCAACATCACAAAGTATTTGAAGAAAGGCGAGAACCTCATCGCCATGCAGGTGATGCGCTGGTGCGACGGCTCTTATCTGGAAGATCAGGACTTCTGGCGCTTCACGGGCATTGCCCGCGAGGTCTATCTCTACAGCCGTCCGAAAGCACACATTCAGGACATTGTGGTGAATCAGGACTACGTGAAGGGAAAGGGCGTGCTCGACGTGAGTGTGAAGGCTCCGAAGGGAACGGTTGTTGAGCAGCAGCTGCTCGATGCCGGCGGACAAGTGGCTGACTTGGCTACGGTGAAGCCTTGGACCGCTGAAACACCGAACCTCTACAGTCTCGTCATCACCCTGAAGAAGGGAAAAGAGGTGCTCGAAGTGGTGCGCCAGCGCGTGGGCTTCCGCCACATTGAGATTAAGAACGCTCAACTGCTCGTCAACGGTCAGCCTATATTAATAAAAGGTGCCGACCGCCATGAGCTCGACCCCGACGGCGGCTACATCGTGTCGATGGAGCGCATGATTCAGGACATCAAGATCATGAAGCAGCTCAACATCAATGCCGTGCGCACTTGCCACTATCCCGACGATCCGCGCTGGTACGACCTCTGCGACGAGTACGGACTCTACGTAACGGCTGAAGCCAATCTGGAGACCCACGGCATGGGCTATGGCGACAAGACGCTGGCCAAGCGTCCCGACTTCGAGCTGATGCACCTGGAGCGCAATCAGGGCAATGTGCTCACACTGAGGAATCACCCCTCTATCATCGTATGGTCATTGGGCAACGAGGCCGGCTATGGCCCCAACTTCGAGAAAGCCTACGACTGGGTGAAGGCTACCGATGCCACACGCCCCTGTCAGTACGAGCAGGCTGGCGAGAACAAGAAGACCGACATCTTCTGCCCGATGTATGCCGACTATAACCGCTGCGAGAAATATGCTCAGAGCGACAATCCCCGTCCGCTCATCCAGTGCGAGTATGCTCACGCTATGGGCAACTCGATGGGCGGCTTCAAGGAGTACTGGGACTTGGTGCGCAAATATCCGAAGTATCAAGGCGGCTACATCTGGGACTTCGTGGATCAGGGCATGCGCGACAAGAGCCCCGTCACCGGTCGGGAGATATTCACCTATGGCGGCGACTACGGCAAATATCCTGCCTCAGACTACAACTTCAACTGCAACGGCATCATCGCCCCTGACCGCCGACTCAATCCGCATGCCTATGAGGTGCAGTACTACTATCAGAACGTGTGGGTGAAGGATGTGGATCTGAAGAACGGTAAATTCGAGATCTACAACGAGAACTTCTTCAAGACGCTCGACGACATGGAGCTGCAGTGGTTCGTGGGCGGCGCAGGCGAGAAGCATCATGCCAATGCCAACCGTCCGGCAGGCATGACCTTCGGACATGGCGGCACCATCGACATCAGCGGCATTCAGCCACAGCAGCGCAAGGTGGTGACCGATGCTAAGCTGCAGCAGACCATCGCCAAGGTGACGAGCCATCATGGCGACAACGAAATCTTCGTGTCGTTCTACTTCAAGTCGAAGAACGGTGCGCCCCTCATTGACAAAGGTCAGGTGCTGGCCAAGGAGCAGTTCTGTGTGAATGAATATCGCTTCCCGACGTTGAGCGCTGAGCCTTCAACGTCTAATGTTCAACGTGAAGAGACCAATACCTACGTGAAGCTCTCTGCCGCAGGCACCGACCTCTATGTGGGCAAACACACGGGTCTGATAGACTATATCACCGTGGATGGAGAGGACATGCTGCAGTTCCGCGAGAGCATCATGCCTGAGTTCTGGCGTGCTCCCACCGACAACGACTACGGTGCCAACTTGCAGAACAAGTTCCGTGCATGGCACGAGGTGTGGCTGAAGGTGAAATCCTTCACGGTGAGTGACAATCGTGTTGTCGCCACTATGGAAATGCCACATCAGAAGGCCCAGCTCGTCATGACCTATACACTCACCGCCGAGGGCGAGATCATTGTGCGCGAACAACTCTCGGTTGACAAGGAGGCAAAGGAGAAGCCTGAGCTCTTCCGCTTCGGCATGAACATCGAGATGCCCAAGCAGTACGACCGCGTTAAGTACTATGGTCGCGGACCAGTGGAGAACTACATCGACCGCAATCACTCTGAGTTCATCGGCGTATATGAGAACGAGGTGGCCAAGGAGTACTTCAACTACATTCGTCCGCAGGAGAGCGGCAACCACACCGACGTGCGCTGGTTCCAGGTGCTCGACAAGCAGGGCAAGGGACTTTTTTTCTATTCCAATGCCCCGATGGAGGCTTCGGCACTGCCTTACACCACTGCTCAGCTCGACGATGGTGCCTCAAAGGACAAGGCTTGGGGCCGTCACTCAGGCGACTTGATTCCTTCGGGCAAGACCTCGGTTCACATTCAGCAGCGACAGATCGGACTGGGATGTGTGAACTCTTGGGGCGCATGGCCGCGCAAGGAATATAGGCTACCGTATCAGGACTACGACTTCACATTTGCCATCAAGCCTGTGAAGTAAAACTGTTAAGATACATAAAAATAGTAAAGCAAAAATGCTGACAATGTGCAAAATGATGCCATTGTCAGCATTTTGTTTGCAAAAAGTTTGGTTCTTACAAATTAATTCTCTATTTTTGCAGAAAATCAATTAGCTTATGCGAAAAAGACTACTCATATTTACTGGACTTATTAGCATGACAATCGCTGTTTCGATGTATGCAGCTGCCCCCATGATTATGGAACTGGGAGTTGCAGAGCAGGTGGAACAGGATAAAATGATATCACTCTCAGTGGAAGGAAATGTGGTGCAGGTGACTGGTGCGACAGGCATGGTGCTCGAAGTGGTCTCACTGACAGGCCGGCAGGTCGCTACACACAAGATTGACAGTCCTGCACAGCGCATTGAGCTCTCGGTGCCCAAAGGCTGCTACATCCTGAAGGTAGGAAAGGTAGTGCGCAAGGTGACGATTCACTGATTTTTCTTGTGATCTCGGCTATCACAAACCATGACAGTTGTCAGCGATCAACAGCTAAAACTTCTTCTCGCCGACACAAAGACCCAGCGTAAAGGATTCGAGGTGATGGTCAGCCAATTTAGCGAACAGCTTTATTGGCAGATTCGTCGTTTGGTGTTGTCGCACGACGATGCCAACGATGTGCTGCAGAACACCTTCATGAAAGCTTGGAACGGACTGAACGGATTTCACGGCGACTCGAAGCTGAGCACCTGGCTCTCGCGCATAGCCATTAACGAGAGCCTCGACTTCCTGCGCAAACAGAAAAACATGCTGCAAACGGTGAGTGCCGACGATGCTGACCTGGGCATTGCCAATCAGCTGATGGCCGACGAGTACTTTGACGGCGATCTCACCGAGGCACAGTTGCAGGAGGCCATCGCAAGTCTGCCCGAGGTGCAGCGTACCGTGTTCATGTTGCGCTATTACGATGAAATGAAATACAGCGAGATTAGCAAGATCACAGGCACCTCGGAAGGAGCGCTGAAATCATCCTATCACATAGCTGTGAAGAAAATAAGTGATTTTTTCCATCAACGCGATTAAACTTTCAAGATAGATGCGCGTCAAAATAGAAAAGCAAATCATTATGACAAGCGAAGAACAATATGTCAGAGACCACATGGGGAAGGAGAATCCGTTCAAGGTTCCCGAAGGCTATTTCGATAGTCTGGTGTCCAATGTGATGGAGCAGTTACCGCCAGCAGTCGATGCGCCTGAAGCTATTGACAGGAAGAAAGACCCGGTGCCAGTGGCTGCGAAGACTGCCGCCATCCGTAGCCTGCGCCCCTTGCTCTATGCAGCAGCCTGCCTGCTGATAGCCGTGCTGAGCGTGTGGACTTTCATGGACAGCGATGCGCCTGCCGAGCAAGAACTGGCCCCTGTGACAGCCAAGACTGGTAACGACACGTATGAAGACGACATGGCCGACTACGTGATGGTGGATAACAACGACATCTATGCATGTCTGATGAATGAATAAATATATAAAAAGAGGTGAAGATTATGGTGAAAAGAATTTGCTGGACAGTAATGATTGTTTGGGGCTGCATGACGGGCCTCAGTGCTCAGAACCATCACAAGAAATTCTCGCCAGAGAAGTTCGAACAAGAGCTGAAGCAGTTTATCACGCAAGAGGCAAAGCTCACGCAGGACGAGGCGGCAAAGTTCTTCCCCGTGTATAATGAGATGCGTGAGAAGCAGCGCGTGCTCTTCAACAAGCAGAGAAAGATGGGGAGGGTGAAGCCCTGCGACGAAGCCGCCTGTCAGAAAGCCATTCAAGAGCGCGACAATAATGAGCTGGAACAAAAGCGTCTGCAGCAGTACTACCATAACAAGTTCTTCAATGTGCTACCGGCTTCAAAGGTCTATGATGTGATTAAGGCCGAAGACAAGTTTCATCGCACTATGCTCAGGCAATGGAGCCGTCGGCAGCAGCAGAAAGATAAGAAAGAAGGAAATGATTAGTTAAAGAATGTTACGTTCTTAATTTTTCTTTGCGGGAAGTTTCGGTTAATCGGAAAAAGTTTATACCTTTGCACCCGCAATCGAAAAACAGACTGGTGCGTTAGTTCAGTAGGTTAGAATGCCTGCCTGTCACGCAGGAGGTCAC
>CAMOGW010000020.1 GCA_946614435.1 uncultured Prevotella sp.
TTTGGAAGCAAAATACACACATATAACTCTAAATATGAGATATGATTGCCGTCCAAAAGAAAGAGAGATCGATAGCTTGAATAAATTTCACAGCTTGATTTAGTTTATCACCATATTATATATCTATAACCTAAACTAAACCTAAATGAAAGAATGTGCAAGTAACTACTCAGCACCCCCTGGTGCATGAGTAGTTACCCACAGCAATCCAGCTTCAGCCAACTGCTGTGCTTCGCCACGAGCCGGCTTGCCCGTTGCGGTGAACGGCAAGCGAGCCACGGTGAGATAGTGACGAGGCTGCCAGAAACGGGGAAGATGCTGCTCACAAACTGAGCGAAGCGAGGATGTATCGCTGACCTCGGTGAGCAACACCACAGCTTCGCCAAACTTTGCATCCCTGCACTTCGTGATGAGGAACGGACATGGCAGGTGGGGGCGAAGCAAACGCTCTACTTCTTCAATCTGAATCTTCACCCCACCTGAGCATATCACATTGTCCTTGCGACCAAGGATGCGGAACGAAGGGGAGGATGCCTGACTCCCCTGAACGGGGGATGACGGCATCAGCTCAACGATGTCGTTGGTGACCAACGGCCCGTCATGCACCGCAGGCGCATCAATGACCAGACAGCCATCTGCATTCTGAGAGATGCCGACTGAAGGAAACGGGGTGTAACAGTCGCTGGCCTCAGGACCGCTGAGCCGTCGCAGGGCGATGTGTGAGAGTGTCTCGGTCATACCGTAGGTGCTCCACACGGCATGGGGAAAGGATTTCAGCTCTGCCGCCATCTGCTCGTCGATAGCGCCCCCACCGATGATGAGGTGACGTATCTGCATGAGCCGGCGGCGCTCCTCAGGCACTTGCAGACTGTTATAGACCTGCAGCGGCACCATAGCGGCAAAGTCAAGGGGCTCGTCAACACTGGCCAAAGGATGACCGCTGGGCTCAACGGCGACCAGACGCAACTGGCGAATCAGGGAGCGCACTACCATCATTTTGCCAGCAATATAGTCGAGGGACATGCAGAGCAGGGCGGTATCGCCTGCACGCAACTGCAGGAAGTCGCAAGTGATGCGGGCCGATGCTTCCATACGGTGCTTCTCTACCCACATCGGCTTCGGCTTGCCTGTGGAACCGCTGGTGTGGACCAAGACAGTGGGACTGGCGCTGCGCCACTCAGTAAGGAACTCTTCTAATGACATATTAACAAACGATTTTTAAGACAGAGAAACATATATTTTTTTCAAAGACAGAAGAACAGAAGAACATATACTTTTTTCTAAGACAGAAGAACAGAAGAACATACATTTTTTTCTAAGACAGAATAACAGAAGAACATATACTTTTTTTAAGACAGAAGAACAGAAGAACATATTTTTTTAAGACAGAAGAACAGAAGAACATATTTTTCTCTCAAGAATAACATATATTTTTTCCTTAAACATAATCACAGAAGATGGGATGACTATTCGTTGAAACGCTTACGGTAAAGACGATATTTGCGCTTGATCTGTATTTCTTCTGATCCGAAATTGATAAGAAGACCATTATCCATCCCCGTTGCAGTGAGATAGTTTACCAGTTGTAACTCATTGGCAACATGGAGTGAATGTGTAGCTTTCAGCTCAAGTATGAGCATATTCTCGACAATGATGTCGGCACGGAATTCACCAACTAACACTTGGTCATAATACACATTGATGGGGCGTTCCACTTCATACCTGAGCTCCCACTTTCGCAACTCTACCAACATTGCATTCTTATAGACTGACTCCAAATAGCCTGGACCCAGCTGCCGCCTGATGTTCACTGCACAAGCTATTACTTTCTTGATTAACTCTTCAATATCCATTACATTCATTTACTATAGAACAACATTCATTATCATAAAACATATCTGTTCTTATGTTACTATGCCTTAGAAAAAACATCTGTTATTATGTTACTATGTCTTAAAAAAAGACATCTGTTATTATGTTACTATGTCTTAAAAAAAGACATCTGTTATTATGTTACTATGTCTTAGAAAAAACATCTGTTATTATGTTACTATGTCTTAGAAAAAAACATCTGTTATTATGTTACTATGTCTTAGAAAAAAACATCTGTTATTATGTTACTATGTCTTAGAAAAAACATCTGTTATTATGTTACTATGTCTTAAAGAAAAACATCTGTTATTATGTTACTATGTCTTAAAAAAACATCTGTTATTATGTTATTATGTCTTAGAGAAAAACATCTGTTATTATGTTACTATGTCTTAGAAAAAACATCTGTTATTATGTTATTATGTTACTATGTCTTAGAAAAAACATGTTACTCTGTCTTCACCCACAGGTGGTCGCCCCGTATCTCGAGCGGCATGTCGATGTTATCGGTGAAGAGTTGTCCGGTGCCGAGTCCTTGTGGCATGCTGATGTGGTCGCCATAGACCTCGCTGCAGAACCTGGCGATGGCATTCAGTCCCACGTTGCTCTCCAAGGCAGAGGTAATCCACGAGCCGATGCCCTCATCGTTTGCTATGTCTATCCACTCCCTGCATCCGGCCATGCCGCCATGCAGCGACGGCTTCAGCACGATGTAGGCAGGCTTGACGATGCGCAACATCTGGCGCTTTGCATCGGGCGTGTTGATGCCGATGAGCTCTTCGTCGAGAGCGATGGGCAGTGGTGCTTCACGACACAGTTCGGCCATGAGCGCCCACTGACGCGCCTTGATGGGCTGTTCGATGGAGTGGATGGCATACTGCGACAGCAGCTCCAACCGATAGAGAGCCTCATCGGGACTGAAGCCGCCATTGGCATCGAGCCTCAGCTCCACCTCACGACGAGAGAAGCGCTTGCGAATGCGGCGCACCAGATCGAGCTCACGGTCGAAGTCGATAGCCCCCACCTTCAGTTTCACACAACGGAAGCCCTGCGAGAGCTTATCCTCCATACGGCCCAGCATCTCCTCGTAGCTGCCCATCCACACCAGTCCGTTGATGGGGATGCCCTGCTCACCGCGAGCGAAGGGCGTGTCGAACAACTGTGGAGAGCGGAGACTCAGCATGGCGGTCTCCAAGCCAAAGAGCATGGAGGGATAGTCGCGCATGGCCTCATAGTCTATCTGGCCCGTAGCCTCCACCTGGTCGCAGAAGCGACGCAACACCTCGGAATAGTCGGGACGGGCATCGCAGCTCAGGTCGGGCAACGGTGCACACTCGCCCAAGCCCCGCCGCTCACCGTCAATCATCTCTACGAACCATGACTTGCGCTCAGTATAGATGCCGCGAGAAGTGCCAGCAGGCTGGCGAAAATGGAGCACGCGCTCCTGAATAGTGATTTTCATAAGATTGTGTATTTTAAGATTACTTACCCAGATAACGGGTAGAGAGATAGTCGTTGAACTGCTCCTTGTAGTTGTCGCCAATGGGCAGATAGACGTCATCGGAGCCAACGGGCTGCGAGGCTGCAGGACCGAGAATGACGCGGTTCTTGTTCACCTCCTGCACCTTGTCGAGGTTGACGATATAGGAACGGTGTATGCGCATGAAGCTCTGTGGCAGGAACTCCTCCATCTTCTTCATGGAGAGAAGGGTAATGACAGGCTTTGGCTGACTGTCGAGATAGAGCTTCAGATATTCGCTCATGCCCTCGATATAGCGTATGTCGGAGAGCGAGATGCGAACAGTCTTGTAGTCGGTCTTCACGAAGATGGTGTCATCAGTCTGCCCACTTTTCGGAGCAGGTGCAGGAGCCGGTGCCGCGACGGCTGCGGTCTCGTTGGCTAAGGCTGCCGCCACCTTCTGCACCTTCAGGGCTGCACGCTGGAAGTCGGCAAAGCCGAAGGGCTTCAGCAGATAGTCAACGGCATCGACCTTATAGCCCTCGATGGCATACTCGGAATAGGCGGTGGTGAACACAATGATGGGGCGCACAGGCAGCTGACGTACGAAATCCATGCCCGAGAGGTCGGGCATGTTGATGTCGCAGAAGATGGCATCCACGGGTTCGCGATCCATCACCTCACGCGCCTCTATAGCACTTTGGCACTGAGCCACCAACTCAAAAAAAGGTATCTTACGAATGTAGGCTACTACCTGCTGCAAGGCCAGTGGCTCATCGTCAATAGCAAGAACTCTAATCATAAAAATAAGGCACAAAAAGAACTCGAAATTCCATTAATATATTCTTCATAACGGAATTTCGGGTTCATTATTTTGCAGACTGGTCTTGAACTTTCCATAGAGGCAGTTCCAGTTCGGTGGTGTAGGCATCGGCTGTATCGGTCACCTTGAGCGAATAGCGGTCGCCATAAATAAGCTGCAGTCGGCGCTGCACGTTCTGCAGTCCCACGCCGCCCTCCTCGCCGGCATGCTTGTTGGGCTGGAGCGGCTTGCTGTTGCTGCACACAAACCGTAGTCGGTCATCGGTCACAGCGAAGCTGATGCTGATGAAGGATTCCTGCTGGTAGCTGACCCCATGCTTGAAGGCATTCTCTACGAAAGTGACGAACAGCATGGGGGGAACCTGACGGTCGGGCAACACGGGAGGAATGCTGACCGAGATGCTCACCTTGTCGGTGTAGCGAAGGCGCATCAGGCGGATGTAGCCCTCGACGAACTCGACATCGCGGCTAAGCGGCACATACTGGCGTGAGCCTTCGTAGAGCGCATAGCGCATGATGCGTGACAGCTCGACGATCGTATCCTTGGCCCGCTCACCGTCAATGTCAACCAGCGCGTGGATGTTGTTGAGCGTGTTCATCAAGAAGTGGGGGTTGATCTGATAGCGCAGGTACTCTAACTGCTGGTGCAGACTCTCCTTCTCCATGCGCTCCAGTCGCTGCTGGTCGTCGCGTTGCTTGAAATAGAGCTTCACGCCAATGTTCATGCCCAGCATGAGAATGAGCATGATTGCTGACAGGACATCGTGCTGGCCGAAGATGACGGGCGGATGAATGTCGGGACCCTCATGGCCGACGAAGGGCGGACGGTCTGCGTGAGGCTCGAATGCATCGCCATCGTCGGGCAGGGGCGGACGGTGCTCGTGCGACCGCTCTACAGGGAGAGGAGGAGGACCGCCTTTCTGTTCTGGCTGGTGGGTACACTGCAAAATGACGAAACAGCATGTGAGCGCCATCACCGAAGTGAAATAGAGCAACCGGCGCTGACCATAGACTAGCCACGGAGCCAGCACGTAGTTGTGAAACAGAAAACAGGCGAACATGACGGCCATCTGTAACCATGCATCGAGCAACTCATGCCAAGGATAGACTTCAGACTCGGTATGATGAAACTGAATGCTGGCCACTGGTGCTATGAACAGGGCTGTCCATAGCACCACATAGACCAGACTCTCTTGCTTTTGATTGCTGTGACCCAGCATTTTCATCCTCTATCCAATCTTTATCTTATCAAGGTCTTCACAACAGTTCCGTTCTTGCGAACCAGATAGAATCCTTTGCCCAAACGGGCACCAGAAGGCATGCAACGACCGTTCAGGTCGAACACTTCACCTGCTACGGCATCGGCTGTCTGCGCCTTCAATGCCTCAACTGAGGTATAAGTCTCAGTGTTGGAGGTGTCGAAGTTCTGCGTTCCGCCACTATAGGTGATGCTGCCGTCGGCCTTGATGGCCTTGCCCTGGCAATTGCTGATGGTCAGCGTACCGGCAGTCATGTAGAAGTTGCCAGTGTCCTCGTCTTCATGATCGGTGGTCTGACCTGTCGATGTGATTCCGTCGAGTTCCACCTGAATGCCGTCGTCGCCAGCACCGCTTATGTTCACGGTACCGCTCTCCATGAGGAAGTACTCCTGGCAGTGAATACCATCTTTCACAGCCGAGGTGACGTTGAGCGTAAGGTTTTTCACTTCAATATACTCCTTGCTGTAGATAGCATGGCGCGAGTTGCCCACCACGGTGAGGGAACCTTTGCCCTTGAGCTTGGTGTGACCCTTGCAATGGAAACAGCCGTTATACGTGTCGTTGGCCCCATCGGTCAGGGTATTGACGGTTCCCTTCTTGGCACTCAGTTCAATGCGCTTGCCGTTCATAATGGCTATGGCAGGCCCCGATGGATTGGTAAGGGTCAAGCCGTTGAGCTCTACCGTGGCCTTGAACGAGCCCTCCATATAGAACTCGCCGTCAGAGGAATTGCCAGAAAGGCTGTAAATAATTTCGCCATCGGTGTTATCGACAGTGGCATCAACGCCGGCAAACGACTCAGCCTGCACAATTTTCACGTGCGATGAGGTGCCGCTTTGAACGGTAACATAGCTACTGATGTTGCTGGCCACGGTGACAGTGGCCGACGTACCGTTGAAGACAACCTCCACGGTGTTATCGGCAACAGCCCAAGCTGAGCTTATACTTGCCAGGATGGCTGCGGGGATAAGTAAAAGTTTTTTCATGTCAGTTAGTTTTTTTAATGATTGGAAAATAATGATTTCGAAAAAAGGTAAGTGGGGCGGCCAGAGGCTCTCTTGTCGGCCAAAGCCGCCCCTCGTATATATTGTTTGTTTTTTGATTATCATCTGCGTCCTGGCATATTGCCGCCACCCATGCCGCCACCCATGCCGCCGCCCATGCCCGACGAGCCATACTGCTGTGCGCTGACGGTTGTTGCCGACTCGCCTATGGTCAGGATGTACTTGTTTCCAGCCGACATGCCGCCAGCCGTGAAGAGCATGCTGCCACTGCTGTAGCTGGCAGGCAGAGTGAAGCTGACCAGCAGGGTCTCGCTCTCGGTGAAGAGTGCCGCTACGCTACCTTTCGACACGCTGCCCGAAGCCGTCACATAGCCTTGAGTGGAGTTGCTGTTGCCGGGCGTGGAGTTTCCCCCGCCAATGGCAAAGAGGTTGCCTCCCGTGAAATAGGCAGTGTAGCCGCCTTCTTCATTGGTATCGATGCCGCATTCGGGCGAACGCGATCCGTAGGCAACGGTGTTGCCGCCTTGCAGGTACAGATTGCCATTGGTGTCTATGCCGTCGTTGCCCGTGCTGTAGGCATACACCGTACCGCCCTGAATGTAGAGGTGGCTGGCTGTGTTGATGGCATCGTCGGAGGCATAAGCCTGCACACTGCCACCCGTGACGGTCATCACGCTTTTGCTCTCAATGCCCTCAGAGCCGTCGCCGCCAGTAGTGCGCACCTTCAGCACGCCACCGCTCACCACTATATCGCCGTCGGCCTTCACGCCCTTCGACTTGGAGTCGAGCGAGCTGCTGTACTTATAGGTAGAGCCAGTTGTGATGACAGCCGTTGTGCCGCCATAGAAGCGAGCCTGCTGATCCACGCTGATGCCCTTGCCGCCTTTTCCTGTGTTCTTGAGGTAGAGGGCTCCCCCGGTAATGGTGAAGGTGGAGTCGGCTTTCACGCATGACGAGCCTGCAATGTCGGCCTCATCACTGTCATATACTGACGAGCCTGTCACAATGGCTGTGGTACGGCCACCGCTGATAAGCACATGTCCGTCACTCGAAAGGCCCTTTGCCCCGTTGGCAGACACCTGCACATTGACCACACCGCCATAGATGTTGAGCGCCTCGTCGCCCTTGATGCCGTTGCCAGCCGTGGTCTCCACATAGATATTGGTGTGAGGTCTGATCACCACGTAGTCGCTGCTTCGGATGCCTGCCTTGTTGTTGCCATACACATTCAGCCGGCCACTGCCGCTGAAGATGAGCTGACCTTTGCTGAACAGGCAAGCTTTCGCCGTAGAGTAGTCGGTGCCATCAGTGAGTGTGTTCTCTGTGCCGTCGGCCAGCACAACGAACACACGCTTCTTGCCTTGAATGTTGATGGGCGCCCCTGAGGGGTTGGTGATTTGAGCACCGGCCAGACAAAGCTGGAACTTGCGATCGCTATAGACCGTCAGCGATCCGTTGCTGGTGGAGCCGCTCACCGTGTAGGCCACAGTGTCGCTTACAGTAGAATTCACCACCACGTGAGCCCCCGTTGCCGTAACGGTAAGGTCGGTATCGTTCACATCACCGTCCCACGTCGCTCCACTTTCAGTAAAGACTATGTTCACGGTCTTGGTGAACGTAGTGTTCTCCACGTAGTCCTCGTCGTCGGCAGGAATCGTTTCCTGCTCAGTGAAGGCCGACGTGTCAAGCGACACATCGAACGCATCGACATCGCTGTCGAAGCTCACAGCAGTTGCCGTTGCGGTAGTCTGTTGTGCCTCAGTGATTGAAGCCACGCTGTCTTCTTCAGACGAACAACCTTGTAAAAGGGAAAAAGATGCAAGTAGCATCGTGTAGCATAATACCTTTTTCATCATCATTCATTTTTTAGTGAATCATCGAGAGCAAAGGTATGGAAAATGAAAAAACGGGGCAAATTCGTTCAACGAAAGCCCCGTTTTATTCAGTAAAGCTTATTTCAGTCCAGCACCTTTCAGCAGTTTGTTGGCACCTTCATTCACTTTCTCGTTCACCTTGTTGGCACCCTCATTCACCTTGTCGGCAGCAGCCTGCTTGGCAGCATCCACCTTGTCCTGAGCGGCCTGCTTGGCAGCATCTACCTTGTCCTGAGCAGCCTGCTTGGCGGCATCCACCTGGTCCTGAGCGGCCTGCTTGGCGGCATCCACCTGATCGTTAGCATTCTGGACAGCAGCATTGGCAGCATCCTCGGTAGTGCCTACCACGCTCTTCAGATTGTTAATGATGCTCTGGGCAGGAGTCTCCACCAGTGTGTTCACGGTTGCCGAAACAATCTCGTTGTCGCCTACGAGGCTCTTCACCTGCTCAGCGTTTTCCTTCAAGTAGTTCTGAACCTTCTCCAAATAAGCCTGAGCCTGCTCAGGATTGTTCTCCAACAGTTCAGCCACCTTAGCCTGTGCAGCGGTCAGCGCCTCCTGAAATTTGTTCACGTCGCCTGCAGCCAACTGTGCAGCCAGTTCGGTTGTGGCATCATTCAGGCTATCTGCAACTTCGGTTGCTTCAGCATTTTCACTCTGTGCGGCTTTGTTACCACACGATGCAAACGTCATGGCACATACAGCCATCGTCATTAAAAAAAGCTTTCTCATAATAATAATATGTTTTAAAAAACGGGGCAAATTTACGAAATAAAAGTTGAAATCCGCAAAAAATCTCAATAATCTTTTGGCCAATATAGATTAAATTACTATTTTTGTCCCACCTATAGATTCTACATAGCCCAAAGCGAAAGAGAGTATGATTAATAGTATTATTAAAACTAAAGTAGTAGGAATAGACATCGGAGTTAAGGCCACTTCTTATGCCATCGTCGATGTCAGGGGGAATATTATTGACATGGAATGCTTCCCCACGGCAGACTATATCAACATTAATTTATTCATATCTTCACTTTGTGACCGTATTCTCAAAATGATTGAGAAGAACGGCAAGTATGAGGAGATACGCTCGATGGGCGTAAGTGCCCCCAATGCCAACTATTATACCGGCAACATCGTAAATTCTGGCAATCTGCCTTGGAAAGGCGAGATTCCGATATCAGCCATGATTCGCGACCGCTTGGGGCTGGCTGTCGCCGTAGCCAATGAGGCCCACGCCAGAGCGCTGGCTGAGGTCACTTACGGTTGCGCCCACGGCATCAAGGACTTCGTGTTCATCTCACTGGGACACGGATTTGGCAGTTGCATGTTCTCCAACGGCCATGTCCACTTAGGCAACATAGGCTTTGCTGGAGAGATTGGTCATTGCAGCATCTATCCCAAAGGACGCGAGTGTACCTGCGGCGGTCGTGGCTGTCTGGAGGCATACTGCGCTGCAAGCGGTATTGTGAAGACAGCCCACGAGGTGATGGACGAGAGCGACAAGCCTTCGCTGATGCGCGACTGCACAGAACTCACGCCGAAGTTCATCACCGAATGTTGCGACCAAGGCGACGAACTGGCTATTGAGGTCTATCGCCGTACAGGCTTCGTCTTGGGACTCGGATTAGCCAACTATGCATCGGTGTTCGACCCCGAGGCCATCATCCTTGCCGGAGGCATCTCGAAAGCAGGGAAATGGCTGTTGGAGCCAACAAACGAATCGTTTGAACAACACGTATTCCACAACATAGAGAACAAGGTGAAGTTCATGTACTCCTCGCTCAACGACGACGAGCGCAACGTGCTGGGTGCAAGTGCTATGGCCTGGAGTGTCAAGGAATACTCGCTGTTCAAGTAGAGAGAGAACACATCTTCCACATATTTTTATATAACATAATAAGCTGAAATACCATAACAAGTCATGGAACAGAATATAAAAAACCGGGTGGTGGGTGTAGATATCAGCGTGAAGCGCACTACTTTTGCCATCGTTGATATTCGCGGCAACATCCTGGCTCGCGACCACTTCCCTACCAATGACTATCCTAACGTGAACGACTTTGTCACGACCCTGACCGAGAAGATTGTCATGCTCACCGAGGAGAATGGCGGCTACGACAAGATTCGCTCCATTGGCGTGAGCGCACCAAGTGCCAATTTCCTGACTGGCTGCATTGAGAATGCGCCCAACCTGCCGTGGAGAGGCATCATACCCTTGGCAGCCATGCTGCGCGACCGTATGGGCATTGCCGTGGCCTTGGCCAACGACGCACATGTGACGGCGCTGGGAGAACACACATACGGCAGTGCGCATGGCATGAAGAACTTCATCGTCATCACACTGGGTCACGGCATCGGCAGCTGTATCTTCTCCAATGGTGAGGTACATTTCGGTGTCAACGGATTCGCTGGTGAGATAGGCCACACCTGCGTCAAGCACAACGGACGCGAATGCGGATGCGGACGCAAAGGCTGTATGGAAGCCTACTGTGCCGAGAAGGGCATCATCGCCACAGCCAACGAACTGATGGCAGCATCCGACAAGCCTTCGCTGATGCGCTCGCTCAGCGAGTTGAGCCCGAAGACCATCGTTGACTGTTGCGAACAGGGCGACGAAATGGCAATCGAGGTATTCAAAATCACAGGCGAGATACTGGGCATCACGACGGCTGCCTATGCCACGCTCATCAATCCCGAAGCCATCATCTTCACAGGTGGCATTGCCAATGCCGGGCACTGGCTGTTCAATCCTTTGGAAGAGGCTTTCAATGCCCACGTATTCCGCAACATCAGAGGTCATGTCAAACTGCAGCGCTCCACCATCGACGACCGTGAGCGCGACGTGATGGGAGCCAGCGCCCTGGCTTGGGGCATCAAGGAGTACTCGCTGTTTAAATAGTACTGAACGAAATAAGGAGAACTCACTGTTTAAATGGTACTGAACTAAAAAGAATAATGAACGTAGAAAAGATTAATCAAATCATACAACAACGACCTAACATGAGTACCGCCCTCGGGATGGAGTTTATCTCCACACCCGAGGACGATACGTGTATGGCCCGCATGAAAGTAGATGAGCGCAACCGGCAGCCCTTTGGCTATCTGAGCGGTGGAGCCTCGCTAGCACTGGCTGAGAATGTGGCAGGCGTAGGCTCAGCCTCCCTCTGTGAGGGTTGTACGTGCCTGGGGATTGAGGTGAGCGGCAGCCACATGAAGGCCGTAGCCGAAGGCGACACGGTGACGGCATTCGCCCGACTGCTGCACGGTGGTCACAAGTTGCACGTGTGGCAGGTTGACATCAAGGACACCCAAGGCCAACTCATATCAAGTGTCAGAGTCACCAACTTCATTCTGCACCACAGTCAGCCATGAACCGTTGTTTCGCACTTTACCGTCTCCCGTTTGCACAGACCTACACCGAGGTGGTGCAGACCGAGGGCCATGTCAAGCAGTTTGATTCCTGCACAGCGCTCAACGGGCGCAGCGGCTTTGTAGTGGCTCCGTTTCAAGTCTCGCCCAGCTGCCCCATCCTGCTCATCCGGCCCGACCACATCAGCGAGCATCCCATCGAGGAGGTTGCGACCGTGGAGGAAGCCGTCAGCAGTTTCCAGCTCCACAGAGACCGCTATGCCACCGATTTCGCCGCCTTCCACGCTCAGCTGGAGGCTGGCACTTTCAGGAAGATTGTCCTGGCACGCAGCGCCACGCTCAGTCCCAACCGCCCGATTGACCCCAAGCGTCTCTTCATGCTGGCTTGTCGGCGCTACCCGCGTCTGTTCGTTGCGCTCGTAGCCTTGCCAAACGGTCACTACTGGCTCACCGCCACTCCCGAGATTCTGCTGGAGGGCATCGGCTCCGATTGGCGCACCATCGCACTGGCCGGCACCATGCAGCTGCAAGACGACGAGCTGCAAGGCGAAGGCGAGACCATGCGCTGGTCAACAAAGAACATTCAGGAACAGCACTACGTGGCAACCTACATAGCCGACACCCTGAGCCGCATGCGCCTCAGCTTTCACGAAGAGGGGCCGCGCACCGTCAGGGCTGCCAATTTGGTGCATCTGCGCAGCGACTTCACCTTCACGCTACCCGATGCGTCGCGCATCGGCGATCTGCTCCATGCGCTCCACCCCACCCCGGCTGTCTGTGGCCTGCCGCGTGAGGACACGTTCCGCTTCATCAACACCCATGAGCACACCGACCGCCAGTACTACAGCGGATTCATGGGTCCCATGAACCTACACTCGCCTCTCTCCACCCACCTCTACGTCTCCCTGCGCTGCATGCAAATATGTCCCGATGCCTACCGTCTCTTTGCAGGCGGCGGATTGCTGAAGGACAGCAACGAGGAGTCGGAATGGCAGGAGACCGAAGCCAAGATGCAGACGATGAAATCCCTCTTAGGAATTTAGGGTCATCCCTCTCACCACTCACCTCTCACCTCTCACCTCCCACCATGTATTCAAATAAAGAAAACGTCAATATCCTGACTGCCCTGCTCGTGGCTCATGGCATTCGTCATGCCGTGGTATGTCCGGGTAGTCGCAATGCCCCCATTGTTCACAATCTGAACGAGTGTCCCTCTATCACGTGCCATGCTGTCACCGACGAGCGTTCGGCTGGCTTCTATGCCCTCGGCATGACGCAGATGTTGCAGCAGCCCGTAGTGGTCTGTGTCACCAGCGGCACGGCCCTGCTCAACGTGGTGCCTGCCGTAGCCGAAGCCTACTATCAGCATCGCCCGCTCGTAGTGGTGTCAGCCGACCGCCCTGCGGCATGGATTGACCAGCTCGACGGCCAGACACTGCCGCAGCCCGACGCCCTGGGGCGTTTCGTCAGCAAGGCTGTCACCCTGCCCGAGCCCCACGATGCCACCGAGCGCTGGCACTGCAACCGACTCGTGAACGAGGCACTGCTCAAGAAGGACGGCCCCGTACACATCAACGTGCCCATCAGTGAGCCGCTGTTCGACTTCACCACCGAGGCACTGCCGCAGGAGCGCCGCATTGAGTGGCAGCAGGCCGACGTGTCGGCTGTCATGCTCAACCACATCGCCCACATGTTCCGCCAGGCCGAGCGCCCCATGCTCATCAGCGGACAGCCCATGAACCCGGGCATGGACGAGGCCGTCTGCTTGATAGGCGACGACGAGCGCTACGTGCCCGACTTCGTGCTCTACACAGGCGGCTCCATCGTGAGCAAGCGGCTGAAGCACTTCCTGCGCAAAGCCAAACAGACGTGGATTGTCAACCCCACAGGCGAGGTCAACGACACGTTCATGAATCTGACCAATGTGATTCAGGGAGACGGCGAGATGGTGGCCGACTACATTCGCTTCATGCTCGAGCAAGAGCCCCATCCCTTCGTCATGCTGTGGCAGGAGTTGTTGCAGCGCGTGCAGCAACATGCACGCCAGTTCGAGCCCACCTTCTCAAACATGGCTGCCGTGAAATACTTTGAACAGCAGGCCGCCCCCGGCTATCGGCACTATGCCAACAGCACCGCCATCCGACTGGCCAACATCTATGCCCGCGAGACGGTGTACTGCAATCGGGGCGTCAACGGTATCGAAGGCTCGCTCTCCACGGCAGCCGGATTCTCGCTCGTGGCCGACCGTCCCGTCTATTGCATCACGGGCGACCTGAGCTTCTTCTACGATCAGAACGCCCTCTGGAACAGCGAGCTCGACGGGCGACTGCGCATCCTGCTGCTCAACAACGGTCGAGGCGGCATCTTCAATCTGCTGAAGGGACTGGAAAAGAGCCCGGCCCGCGACCGACTCGTAGCCGCTGAGCACAAGACCGTTGCTGCCGGTATCTGCATGGAGAACGACATCTACTATCAGCCTGCGTCAAACATGGACGAACTGAGACAAGGCATCCAGCTCCTGCTCACTGCCGAGCTGTCGCGCCCCATGATACTCGAAGTGCTCACCAGTCATCAGGCCGATGAGCACAACTACAGAGCTTACTACGACAGTCTCTCTTAAAGCTTTTGAGACCGGGCCTACTCCAGGGGAATCTCAGGATGCTGCACAGCCAGGGGCAGCCCTTTCTGTGAGAGATAGAACATGTAGAGGATGACGGGCTTGTTGCCTCGGTTCTCGCCGTGGTGTATGGTGTTCACCATCTCTACAACGGGCTCGCCCTCATGCACAACCTTCTCCTTACCGTCCTGTCCGATGATGGTCAGTTCGCCCTGCACCAGGATGCCGTAGTTCATCACGGGATGATGGTGCCAGCCCAGCTTCTTTCCGGCAGGGAACACATACTTCATAGCCACCAGCTCTGGCCGTCCTTGCAGATAGTCGGGCAGCTCCACGCCGTCCCAACTCTGGCTGGTGCGTATCAGCTCGGCTGACACTACTTCTTCCTGCACCTGATTGTCACTATCTGTATTAGCTTTCTTGCAGCTGCTCAGCATAGTCATGCCGCATACGAGGGTGGCGGCAAACGCCCATTTCATCATTCTTTTCATGTCTCTTGTTTGTTTTAATTATTTTTTGGGGTTATCGAAAAAAGTTTTCAAAACATCTGCTCCATCTGCTCCCATTCGTAACGCGCTGACGGCTAATCGGTTACAACTGGAGCAGATGGAGCAGACGGAGCAGATGCCTTATCGGCAAAGGCAAACAGCTCTCTGTCGCCTCTGCTGTCACCGTAGGCATAGAGCTGGTAAGTCTGGCGATCGGGGAAAACTTCCAACAAGCGTACCACTTTCTGAGCCCCATAGCAGTTGGGGGTAAGGAAACGGCCAGTCAACAGGCCATCGGGCGACACCTCGATGCGCGTTGCCAGAACGGTGTTGACACCAAGGCGCTCACACACAGGACGCACCCACTCCTCGATGCTGGCCGTGACTACGCAAACGGTGTGACCCTCTGCCTGATGCCATCGGAGGGTCTTCATCATCTCACTGCTCAGCATCGTCGCGGCTATGTCGGCAAAGTCTCGTCCCCACTGCGCAAACTGCTCATAAGTCGTCCCCTTATAGAAGTAGGAAAAGACCTTCTCTTTTGCCTTACCGTTGGGATAAAGCCTCAGTTTCATCAGCAGAAGCAAGGGGGCATAGCGCAGGAATCCAAGGAGAAACCTACATCGCCCGTGCGTGAAACGGATGAAGGATAATAAAGTATCTGCCGTGGTCAAAGTGCCATCGAAGTCGAAGGCGGCCACTACTTGTTGACGATCTGTCTTATCCATAACAAGAATGACTACGCATAGAGGATGATTGAAAACGCTATGATCCAGCCGGCAATGCAGGCATGGATGAAATGGTCGTGCAGCAGCACCTTCGTCGGACTACCACTTTTCTGGTTGACCAGCGTCAGTTGCATGTAGCGCAGGATGCCTGCCAGCACAAAGACCGAAGTGACATAGAGGTAGTGGCTGCCGATGCGCGCTACGACATCGCCGGAAACGGTGTAGAGAATGTAGCACATGATAGTGATGCTGCCCAGCACGCCAATGGCCTGATTAAGGAAATCCAGATTATAGTTCGATACGCTCTTCCGCACCTTTATGCCCGATGCCTCATAGATAGCCACATCGTCGCGCCGCTTTGCCACTGCCAAGAAAAGAGCCAGCAGGAAAGTGGTGAGCACAATCCAATGGGACAAGACGATGCCCGTGGCCAGTCCGCCTGCCACGATGCGCAGCACGAATCCAGTGGCTATGACGAAGACGTCAAGAAGGGCTATTTGCTTCAGCTTCAAGCAGTAGGCCACGTTCATGACAATGTAGATCAGCAGCGTGGCCAACAGACCGCTCTGCATGCCGCCACGATACGAGCTGCACAGGGCAGCCACGGCAAAAGACATGGTCCATAGCACCCACATCGCAGCGTAGGCCGCCCGTTTGCTGACCGCACCGCTGGCTACCGGGCGCATACGCTTCACGGGGTGCTGGCGGTCGGACTCAGCATCATGAATGTCATTGAAGCAGTAGATGCCGCTGGCGGCAAGACAAAACGCGATGAATGCCAACAGGCAGGACCACACATAGCTCCAGTCGGTGGCATGGCGGTCGAAGAACAGGGGCATGAAGACGAAGACGTTCTTCAGCCATTGTTGCGGGCGCATCAGGGCAATGATTTCTCTATTCATGTTTTTTCCGTACTTGATAGAGGGTTAGTGAAGGATGCTCGCAGTGGTCTATGGCGGTGAGCACAACAGTAGAGTCTGTCTTCAGTCTGTCCACATAGCCGGTGATGGGGCGGTCGAACCCGTCCGACGATCCGCGAGGCTCGATGATGTAGTCCACCCGGCCTAAATACTCGGTGGGGAAGATACCGACGAAGTAGCAGGTATCGCATACGGGCTTCATCTCATAGAACACTGAAAAGGGACAGACCACTGCATCGGACGATCTGAAATGCTGACGTTCCACGAAAGAGCGCATGTTGCCGTAGTCCCACTGTCTGTCGGGCGACATCGACCGGATGCCAAACACCGTCAGTACCACGGCTACGACACTGAACACAGAACGCCACAATCGGCTGCGGACTGCTATAGACATGATGGCTACCAACAAAGGGAGGAAGGCCATCCAGCGATAATAGGCGACAAACCGCCCGGCAAGGGTCATGACGAAAGGCACGTAGAGCGCACACAGCAACATGAGGAATCCCCTGTCGCCCATCAGCGCTTTCAGATTCCGGCGGAAGAACCATGCGTATGCCGCTATTGCCGTGACTGAAAGCAGAAGGAAACTTCGGTATTCCGCGATGAAGGCGAGGCGCTCGCTGAGACTCGACTCCGTGGACAGTTCGAGCAACTTCTGCATGTAGGGGGCTGCTGAGAATCCGAACACCTCGCCAGCCCAGGGAAGCACGGCCAAGGCTATGCCCGACAAGGTGGCTGAATACTGGACGATGCTGCTGGCAAAGGCCACCAACCGCCCATGAGCTGCCATGAAGAGCGCCACCATGACCACCCCAAGCAAGACGCCCGACAGCAGCAAGCCGAGAAGACGAAGACACACCCGTCGCTGCCCCTGAGCCGCTATGAAGAAGAACAGCCAGAGAACCAAGAGACAGACTGCGGCCTGAATGCCTGAACACAAGAGCAGGGCCGAGGAGAGAACGACCGCCAAACGCGACGCAGGCGACTTTGCCGACAGATAAGCATCGACTGCAAAGACGGTGACGACGAGCATCAGCGCACAGAGCATGTCGGGCCGACCGTTGCGATACATCCACGCCATCTCGCTCGTACCCCACAGCAACAAGGTGAAAAGGGCTACCGTCCAGGCTGTCAGCCTCACTCCGTGCCGTTTCATGAGGCGAAGACACATGCCGCCAAGCACGAACGTGATAATCAGGTTCAGACATCTCACTGCCACCAGACTGCCGCCGAAGAGCCATATCCATGCCGTGGCCACCATCTGATAGAGCGGTGGATAGGTTGAGAACGGATATTGGCCGACCACACGATACCAGGCCGTGGTCTCCCATGTCCCGTGAACGGCCATGTTATAGGACGTGTCGAGCATCATCACTTCGTCAATCCAAGAAGGCAGGTTGCCCAGCGTGATGACATTGACGACGATGAACGCCAGCGACAACAGAACGTAAGTATAGATACTGCTTCTTTGCATACTCTCATGATTTGTCTTTTCCCTTAGCACCTCTGGAAAGTCTTCTATAAAAGTCAACCAGCAAGTGCAAGTTGCCTGCAAAGTTACGGAAAAACGAGAGAAGAACAAAACAAACGTGTTTGTTTTTTCTTCCGAGTGCAAGTAACTTCGCGCAGGAAGCGCAAAGTTATACATAATATTTGGAAAAGAGTTCATTAGGAGTGAAGAAAATCACAATAGAGGGCGAATAACAATCTGCTCCCATCTGTCACCATCTGCTCCGCTGCTATTCAACTGATTAGCAACACGTTGCAAAATGGGAGCAGATGGAGCAGATGTTTTGAAAACTTTCTTGAATCATTCTCAACATGACGCAGAATAAATCACACCGCGTTTTAGAATAGCTCGTGTCACGATCATGGCTACCTCACGTTGCAATCTTGGCTATATCACGCTACGATTTTGGCTATATCACGTTGCAATCTTGGCTACATCATGCTATGATTTAGACTACATCACATTGTGGTTTAGGTTTCAAAAACCGAATTAAATTATTAAATTAGCCCTTTAATATACAGATAGTTACGCTAAAAATATGAACTTTCAAAATAGAAGTGCAATTTCAGACTCATTATTTTGAAAAAAGATTAAAACCGATGTCGTATTGTTGGCGTTTTGGTAGAAATTCACTAAATTTGCGTCAAATTCAAAATATTACTATCACATGAAAGATTTGAATAGGCTGAAAGTGGTTCTTGCAGAGAAAAAGAGAACTAATAAGTGGCTGGCAGAACAGTTGGGTAAGAACTACTCCACCATCAGTAAGTGGTGTACCAATACGTCTCAGCCCGACTTGCAAACACTTGACCGTATTGCACAACTGCTTGATATGGACGTGAAAGATCTGCTGAACTCTACACGCGATGACGTGATGTATATACCAGTACCGAAACAACAAATACAGGAGCGACCATGATTACCGGCGAGATAAAAACGAAGATCGACCTGATATGGGAAGACTTCTGGACGGGTGGTATCACAAACAGTATCAGTGTGCTGGAGCAGATGACCTACCTCTTCTTTATGAAACTGCTTGATGACGTTCAGCAGAAGGCCGAGAGCAATGCCAACCTTCTTGGCACCAGTCTGGTGAACCCGACGTTCCCGCCAGGCGAGTCATGGCACAACCCAGAGACCGACCAGGACGTGCCGTATGAGCGGCTGCGCTGGCATGTATTCCGTCATGACGACGGGGCGACGATGTTTCAGAACATCCGCATGAATGTATTCCCGTTCATCAAGAACCTGAATGCCGGGCGCGAGTCGGCTTACAGCCGTTTCATGGAGAATGCCACGTTCCTCATTCCTAATGCGCGTACATTATTAAAAGTAGTGGAGGGCGTGGACGGTCTCGACATGAACAACCGCGACACAATGGGCGATGTCTATGAGTATGTGTTGGGGAAGATGGCGGCTTCTGGTACCAACGGCCAGTTCCGCACGCCGCGCCATATCATTGCCATGATGGTGGAGCTGATGAAGCCTACCATCAAGGACACCATCTGCGACCCGGCAATGGGCAGTGCGGGCTTCATCGTGGAGAGTGCGAAGTATGTCAAGGCACACTATGCCGACGAGCTGATGAAGCGCGAGAACCAGGAGCACTACCGTAACCGTATGTTCCACGGCTTTGATACCGACCAGACCATGCTGCGCATCGGTGCCATGAACCTGATGCTTCACAGCGTCGATAATCCCGACATAGAATATAAGGACTCGCTTTCAACCGACAATACAGACAGTGATCGCTACACCCTCTGCTTAGCTAATCCACCATTTGCCGGAAACATTGACAAGGAGGTCATCGCCAAGTCGCTGACGGCCATCGCTTCGACAAAGAAGACGGAGCTGCTCTTTGTGGCTCTCTTCACCCGTATGCTGGAGTTGGGCGGCCGTTGCGCCAGCATCGTTCCCGACGGCGTGCTGTTCGGCACGTCGGCAGGACACAAGGCCATCCGCAAGGAACTCGTTGACCACCAGCGGTTGCAGGCTGTCATCTCCATGCCCAGCGGTGTGTTCAAGCCCTACGCAGGCGTGAGTACCGCCATACTCATCTTCACCAAGACCAACAGCGGCGGAACGGATAAGGTGTGGTTCTACGACATGCGGGCCGACGGCTTTTCGCTTGACGACAAGCGCAACCCCGTCAGCGAGAACGACATCCCCGACATCATCCACCGCTACGAACACTTGGATGAGGAAGAGACGCGGAGCCGCAAGGAACAGAGTTTCTTTGTTCCCGCCGACGAGATACGCCAGAACGACTACGACCTCTCTATCAATAAATATAAAGAGGTAGAGCGCGAGCGCGTGGAGTATGAGCCGGTCAAGGATATCCTCGCCCGGTTGGAGCGGATGGAACAAGAATACCGGAAAGGGATGAACGAACTAAGTGAGATGCTGAACCAATGAATTTCGGTAGTTGCGACTACCGAAATTACAAACGTTAACACTTCAGAGACAAGCATGTGTAGAAAAAACTCAATAAATAACCTCGTTGCCGACGTTCGTAAGATTATAGAGATTGGTCGAGGGCAGGCATACGCTGCTGCGAGTCATGCAGCAATTACCACGTATTGGAGCGTTGGACGGCGTATCGTAGAAGAAGAACAGGGTGGTCAGGCAAGGGCAGACTATGGCAAGGGCATTATAAAGAACCTGGCAGAAGCGCTTGTCCCCGTCTATGGTAATAGCTATAGCAAGAGAAACCTTGACTATTACAAGAAATTCTACCTCCTGTTCCCCGATATACAGATTGTGAACACGCGTGTTCACAATCTTGAATGGTCACATGTACGGCGTATTCTCTCGGTAACAAATCCGAATGCCAGACTCTGGTATTTAGAAAATGCGTCAAACTGTATGTGGAGCGTTCGCGAACTCGACCGCAACATCTCCACTCAGTATTTCGAGCGCCGTCTGGCTGCTCAGTTGCCCGCCAATGTCAACGACTTGCCAACCGACAAGGACAAAGACCCGCTGGAATACATCAAGAATCCCGTGGTGGCAGAGTTTATGGGCTTCCGGCGTGACACCAGCTATTCCGAAACGGAGTTGGAGCAGGCACTCATTGATAATCTTGAGAGGTTCATCCTGGAACTGGGGCGAGGATTCGCCTTTGTGGAGCGCCAGCAGCATATCGTTACTGATACGGCAGACTTCTTCATCGACTTGGTGTTCTATAATTTTAAGATGAAGCGATTCGTTATTTTCGAGTTGAAGACGCACCGCCTCTCTCATCAGGACATTGGGCAACTGGATATGTATGTCCGTATGTACGATGACTTGGTGAAGGGTGATGATGACCAGCCAACCGTCGGAGTGTTGCTCTGCACCGACACCGACAGCACCATCGCCCGCTACTCTGTGCTTCACGATAGCGACCAGCTTTTTGCCGCCAAGTATATGACCTACATGCCCACGGAAGAAGAGTTGCGACGAGAAATAGAACAGCAAAAGCAATTCTTCTTGGAAAACCATAAGGATAAGGAGGAAAAGGAATGAGAGAGGGATGGACATATAAGAGATTGGGGGAGGTATGTGAAGTAGAATATGGTACACGTGTTGTAAAACAGCGTGATGGTGGCAATGTCTTTCCTGTTTATGGTGGAGGTGGTGCTACCTTCAAAATGGACGTTTATAACCGTGAGAATAGAGTCGTTGTTTCACGATTTGCGATGTCTTCGAAATGTACTCGCATGGTGAAGGGAAAATTCTACTTGAATGACAGTGGACTAACACTTAAAAGCAATTCGAATTCTTTGTTGCAGATATATTTAGACACTTGTATTCTTGCCTTAAACGACAAGATATATACATTAGGTCGAGGAGTCGCCCAAAAGAATTTGAAGGTTGATGATTTATTACGATTGTCCATTCCAATACCGACACATGAAAGACAGCAATCCATCGTAGCGGAGCTTGACAAGATAAACGAGTTGATAGGACTGAAGAAGTCGCAGCTGAGTGACCTCGACAGCCTCGCACAGAGCATCTTCTATGACATGTTCGGCGACCCTGTGGAGAACGAAAAAGGATGGGAGGTGAAAAGACTGGGAGATTTATGTGAAATATCTTCTGCAAAGCGTGTTTTCATAGAAGAGGTCGTTGACTCTGGAGTTCCATTTATTAGAGGTACAGAACTGACAGCACTAAGTAAACTTGCACGTGGGGAAAAAATGGACTATTCATTGTTCATAACACAAGAGCATTACGAGCGACTTAAAGCTATAACAGGTGTGCCTAAAGTCGGCGATCTTCTTATTCCTTCAATTAATTCTGAGGGTATTGTCTGGATGGTTGATACAGAAGAACCGTTATATTTCAAAGACGGGCGTGTGCTTTGGGTTCATGTAAACAAGGATGCATTTACAAGTGAGGCACTTCTAAAGATAATGAGTGTTCTCATAAAGAATATCTTCTCTTCTATGAACGGCGCAACATTTGCAGAGCTAAAATTGTTTGTGTTGAGAGATTTGCTTGTTCCCCTACCCCCTCTCCCCCTCCAGCAATCCTTTGCATCCCGCATCACCGCGATTGAGCAGCAGAAGCAGCGGATAAGAACATCGATAAAAGACCTTGAAACACTGTTGGCATCACGAATGCAGTATTGGTTTGACTAAAAACATAAAACGACGATATGGGAAACTTTGATTTCATCAAGCAGATACCTGAAACAGAGGAACTGCAGGAATACTGCAAGCAGGCAGAAAGGACGCAGAAGATGTCGCCAAAGCTGAGCGTGCTGAACTGTCGCTTAGCCTTGGAGTGGACGATGCTTCAGGTGTTTGCCATGAAGCACATCGATGCCAACGGGCTGTCGCTGTCGCAGATGGTGGACCACGATGAGTTCCGTATGTTCATCGGTGCCGACCCTATCTTCTGGCGCAACATCCGCTATGTGCGGACGATGGGCAACCGTGGCGCACACATCGAACTGACACCCGACAAGCGCATCACCGAGCAACAAGCCCTGTACACGCTGATAGACCTGCACTATGTGCTGGGCTACATCTTCCAGTCGCTGCGTTTGGTGAACCGAATCAACCCCTTCGACCGCGATATAGTGGGCAAGCGCGAGCGCATCACCGTGGTGCAGCCCGTGCGCCAGCCGGAACCCAATCCAGCTTTTGTGCAACAGGTGCCGGCAGACAATGTGGCTGTACCGCGAGAGAATATCACGATGCCAGAGAGTCCGCTGACAGAGGCCGAGACACGTCACCAGTTCATCGACATGCTGCTGACAGAAGCCGGATGGGAGGTGCAACAGGATAAAGGTGTGCTAAAGCCCAGTAGTGCCTGCATCGAGGTGGAGGTTGACGGAATGCCCGACGGAAAGAAAGGCTATGTGGACTATGTGCTGTTCGATGCCGCCTTGAAACCCTTGGCACTGATTGAGGCCAAGCGTACTGCCGTCAGCATAGAGGCCGGACGGCAGCAGGCCAAACTCTATGCCGACTGTTTGGAGCGTCGGTATGGCGTGCGCCCCGTCATCTACCTGAGCAACGGCTACAATACGGAGGTTATCGACGGTCTGGGCTACCCTTCGCGACAGCTTTATGGCTTCCACTCCGAGGAAGACTTGCAGGTGCTGCACCTGCGCCGCCGGGAGCGTGGCACCATCAGCGACCTGAGTGTGCGCGACGAGATCACCAATCGCGAATACCAGAAACGAGCCATCCGTGCCGTGTGCGACCATCTGGCACGGATGCACCGTTCGTCGCTCATCATCATGGCCACGGGAACGGGCAAGACCCGCGTGGCCGTGTCTCTCACCGATGTGCTGATGCGCAACCGCTGGGTGAAGAACGTGCTGTTCCTGGCCGACCGCACCTCACTGGTGAAGCAGGCAAAAGTAAAAGGCTTCGCCAAGTACCTGACCAATGCCACGTTCTGCGAGTTGAACGACATGGGAGCCGTCGGCGATGCCGAGAAGCGCAAGCAGGCACTGGAGGCCCGCGTGGTGTTGAGTACCTACCAGACGATGATTAACTACGTGGAGGCTGATGACAAGCCATTCAGCGTAGGTCACTTCGACCTCATCATCATCGACGAGGCACACCGCTCGGTGTTCGGCAAGTACGGAGCCATCTTCGACTATTTCGACTCATTCCTTATCGGCCTTACGGCTACGCCGCGTGATGAAGTGGCACGCTCGACGTTCAACCTGTTGCAGATGGACCCGGAGCAGACTTTTGCCTATGAATATGAAGAAGCCATCCGCGACGGCTACCTGGTTCCCTATCACGGCTTTGTTCGCAAGAGCCAGGTGATGCAGCAGGGATTCCAAGTGGCCACGATGGCCGCTGAAGACCGCGAACAGTTGCAACCCGTGTTCGACTACGAGAAGACGAAGTACGACCTCGACCCGTCGGAGGACTACGAACGCGACATCGAGGGTAAGGAGATATTCAGCTACATCTTTAATATTGACACCATCGACAAGATGCTGCAAGACCTGATGGAGCACGGTCTGCGGGTGCAGAGCGGCAACGTCATCGGCAAGAGCATTATCTTCTGCTACAACCACCAGCATGCTGAGTTGGTGGTGGAACGTTTCAAGGTGCTCTACCCAGAGTTGGGCGACGACTTTTGCGCCCTCATCGATAACTACGTGAACTACGCCCAGACGCTCATCGACAACTTCGAGAAGCGCGACGAGATGCCGCAAGTGGCCGTGTCAGTGTATATGCTTGATACGGGTATCGACGTGCCGGACATCCTGAACCTCGTGTTTTTCAAGCCTGTGGTGAGCAGCATCCGCTTCAAGCAGATGATAGGTCGTGGTACCCGACTCTCGGAAGGCATCTTCGGCTACGGACAGGACAAGACGGAGTTCTATATCTTTGATTGGTGCAACAACTTTGAATACTTCAAGCAGAACCCCAGCGGCACAGAGACCACCGTTGCACAGTCGCTGGCCGAACGGCTCTTCTGCATCCGCACAGACATCGCCTTTGCCCTACAGACTGCTGAGCACCAGGAGAACGAGGAAGAGAAGGCGCTGCATGACGAGTTGAAGCAACGACTGATGGAACAGGTGGCCGAAATCAAGGACACTCACATTCGCACCCGCCGTGTGTGGCCGACGGTGACAAAGTTCCGCGATGCTAACAGCTGGACGAGCCTATCGGCTCTTGACGTACAGGAACTGAAGGACATCATCTCACCGCTCATCGTCAGGAAACTGACGGACGAAAGTGCTGAGAAGTTCGACCTGATGATGCTGAACATAGAACTGGGTAAGCTCTGTGAAGAGGCAGATACGATCCCGTCAGAGAACCGTGTGTTTATGATTTGCAAGAAACTGGAGGAGAAAGCTACCGTTCCTGTCATAGCCCAACACTTGCAGACCATCCGAGACGTGCAGAAGCGAGGATTCTTTGAGGATGCCTCGTTGCGACTGTTGGAGAACACCCGCAAGGAGCTGCGAGAACTGGTCAAGCACCTTGAAAGTGTCCAGTCGAAGAACTTCACCTTGAATATCGAGGACATCGTTACCGATGGTGGCGAGACCGAAACTGTCAGTCTGAGTGGCAACTCCTACCGCCAGCGTGTCATCGACTACATTCGTGAGCACCGAGAAGATGAAGTGTTCCAGAAAATTTTCCGACTGGAACAGCTCACACCGGATGACATTTCACAGTTGGAACGCATTATGTGGGAAGAACTGGGCACTCGCGAGGACTATAACCGCTATACGCAGTCCGATAGTATGAATGTGGCCATGTTCATCCGTTCAGTCATAAAGGTTGACCGTCAGGTAGCCTTGGAGAAGTTTACTAACTTCCTCAACGGCTCGACGCTGAACGCACGCCAGATGGAGTACCTGAAGAGCATCATCGCCTACGTCTGCGAGAACGGTGACATCGAACCACAGACGCTGATGAGCGTGTCGCCCTTCAACGACATCAACATCATCGACCTCTTTGACGACAAGGCTGTCCACGTCGGCAAATATGTGAACATGTTACATACACTGATAACAGCATAGTACAAATTAACAGAATGTTGCTATGATTGAGACCTACTTTATAATAACATTTATCTGTGTTGTATGTATATTCCTGACTCGTAGTAAGGTAGGAAAAGCTATTTTAGGTATTGTAATTGCCTTCGTCCTTATTGGGGAATTGGTGAAGTGCCATCAAGACCAAGTTGAGGAAGAAGAGCATGAAGGAAAAGTACAAATATACCATAATGGCAATTTTGAGTGGGTAACTCCTGAGGAACAGAAGGCAATATACAAGAAGGATACAGAAGACCATTACCGTAAGTGGGCTGCAGAACATCCAGAAGAGGCAGAAAAGGACCGCGTACGGGATTCTATCTCCCGTGCCCATTATGGATATGGTACGAGGTCTATATATGACCCTAAGTAGAGAAAACTCAAAACTTATTACATCAGTGATTACAGTTTAAAACCAATCAATATGAAAGTACTATCCATCAAACAGCCTTGGGGCAGCGTGATATGCAGCGGCCTGAAGCACGTTGAGAACAGATCCTGGGGGCTGAAGACGCTCCCCCTAAGAATACTCATTCATGTAGGTGCAACGAAAGTGCCGAAGGACAACGATGACTATTTGCCCGAGGAATGGTTGTCTCTGATGCGGAATGCCCGTACAATGGGATTGCTGCCAGAGAATGCCGACCTGCCTTATTCCGCTATCATTGGTTGGGCCGATGTGGTACGTTGCGATGAACCTGGCAAGAATACCTCTGAAATATGGGCACAGAACGAGTTCACTGGCTGGGTGCTGGAGAACGTTCATGTATTCGATGAGCCTATTCTGAATGTCAAAGGCAAATTGGGCATCTTCGATTATCCTATGGAGGAGAACGAAATGCCCACATCGCGTCCTGCAGTATTCAACGATATTAAGGTGGATGGCGATAATGTTACTCTGCCTGTCAATGACTCTGTCTGGGAGCAGATTGAACATGGAAATCTCGACGAGATACAATACGACCTCACCGATGACAACGCCGAACTGTTCCTGAAGGAGGACGGACAGATGCAGCCCATCAAGACAATCACCATTACCAATAATGGACGTACTGCGAAATACGAATTGTTGGATGATACCTACGTTGGGCCATACCTCACGCCGGACAATCGGCCATATACCTTTACCAGCCTCGCCGGTGAAGAAGGCTATCAGTGGCTATTTATTCTGTTTGTACTTGGCAAAAAACTGTAAGTCGTATGGCAAGGATCGTCGATATCCTCAAACTCCAGCATGAGCATCCTGAGCGGCTACAGTTCGCTGAGGATGGCATGAGGGATTTTGGTTATAAGACGTGGTGCCTCCAGCTGCTGAAAGAGTTGGACGATGCCTATGTCTACAAAATCATGGATGCCGTATCGGAAGAGGACGACTACGATGACGGCGAAGAGAATGAGGATTACGATGATGACGGTGATGAAACCGAGGTGGAAACCTACGGCTGTGAAGAGTGTGAGGCCATTGTTGCCGATTCAAAAGGAAACATCTATTTTACTACAGTGTTGACCTACGACGGCAATCACTACACCAAAGATGAAATCAGCCGATGGCGGTATAGCTTCTTCGAGGCACTACTCGACATATCGAAGAGGGAACAATACATGACCAAGGAAGAGTGCCTGGAAGAGATTGTCGGTATGACAGACTACCGTATAGCCTCACTAATGCCGTACAATACGCCGGAGGGATATGCGGACATAGTAGCGTTGTAAGAATTATGTAAATATGGATAGGAATGACATTGAAGAAATGGCCAAAGACCTGATACCTCTGGCAGAATGATGCCACCAAGCAATCAGGTGACATTTTGAAGGTAAATGGTTTGTTGGAATCATACGGATTAGTGATGAAGCCAGAGCAAAAGGTGAAGAACTTATGTTGAAGCATCTGGGGGAAGTTTATTCAGTTTTGATATAGGGTAAATTGTTAAGAGAGATACAGAAAGTTAAGCTATAAGAATAAAATTATTCCTAAATTCCGCAGCACTTTAGTTTAACTTTGTTATAAGTTCCTGAGCAACAAAAAGTTGCCCAGGAACTTAGAAAAATAAATAAACTAAAGTGCTGCGGAATTTAGGGAATAGACGATGTCACGATTTTGCCCTGCTAACGAGCACGGTGAAGACCACACACGTCAGCAACAGCAGACCGACCACGATGAGCACTGGAGCAACCGACCCCGACTCATGACCGATGGACGAACCCAGTGAGATGAAGGCAAGGGCAAGCGTGAGCAGCAACAGCTCGAGTGCCATCACCCGCACCATGCGAATGACTAACGCCACTTGGCGAGGTGTCTTTACCTCAACAGGCAGATTGACGGTGTGAGGGAAATAGGCTGCCAGCAACAGACATGCGCCTACGACTGTAGTCACGATGCAAGTGAAGAGGATGGTGCTGGGCGAGCCCCAGGCATCTGCTTTTCCTGCGACATTGAAATGAGTGGGAACGGTCTCCGGGGCGCGACTCATGAGCCACACGATGACGGCCCACACCAGAATGGCCAGCACCAGAAACGCTATCTCGAAAAGGGTGCCCTCAAGCGTGCGGCCTACGTGTACTTTCAGTTTATTGTTCTGTAGTTTCATTTTCATTTCTTTGCTTCTTAGGCAGACGGTGAGCCTTGCGCAGTGCCTCGGTGATGATCCACTGAAGCTGGCCGTTGGTGGAGCGGAACTCGTCAGCGGCCCAAGCCTCAATGGCATTCATCGTGGCGGCATCTACGCGCAGGATGAAGCTCTTAGTCTGTGATTCCTTCTTTGCCATAAGGGCGTGGATTAGTGGTTCAGTGTGCCTGTGTTCACAACGGGCTGGGCCGAATCGTCGCCGCAGAGCACCACGAGCAGATTGCTCACCATAGCGGCCTTCTTGTCGTCGTCGAGCTCCACGATATTCTCATTCGACAGTTTGTCGAGTGCCATCTTCACCATGCTGACGGCTCCCTCTACTATCTTCTCACGGGCGGTAATGATGGCTGAAGCCTGCTGACGACGCAGCATCACGGCTGCTATCTCGGGAGCGTAGGCCAGGTAGTTGATGCGTGCCTCTACCACTTCGATGCCTGCCAGTGCCAACCGCTCGTCGAGTTTCTGCTCCAGCTGCTGGTTGATCTCATCTCCACCATCGCGCAGCGTCAGTTCCTTCGTGCCTTTCTCGTCGGTATCGTCGTAGGCATACTGTCCGGCAACCTGACGAAGGGCGGCATCGCTCTGCACTTTCACGAAGTTCTCCAAAGCCTGCATGATGGCTTTCAGCGACGCACCGCCTATCTCCTGCTGATTGACAGGGGCCATCGTCTGCGAGTCCACCTCGAAGACAGCCTTGTAGGTATCCTTCAGTTTCCAGACGAGCACCAGGCCAATCATCACCGGGTTGCCCACCTTGTCGTTCACCTTGATGGGCTCGGCATCAAGGTTGCGAGCACGGAGCGACAGCTTCTTCACCGAGTAGAAAGGATTGATCCAGAAGTAGCCCGTCTCGGTGAATGTTCCGGCATACTTGCCAAACCAGGTGATGACGCGAGCCTCGTTAGGCTCAAGCATCAGGAAACCGCACATCATGATGACCGACACTACCAGAAGTACGATTCCGCCGATCAGCATGACTGCGCCCAGTGTGACGTTAGTGTCATTAGCCAGATAAGTAATGCCATAAATGGCTACAACGATGCTGACAAGAGTCAGCGCCAACGTGACAAACAGCATCAGAAAGCCGTTGCAAACTGTTCCTTCGAATTTCTTTTCCATAAGGCTTAAAGTTTTAGTTAATATGATATCATTTTGATATTGCAAAGATATATCATTCTGATATCACTGCAATGGAGTCGAGCTAAAACATAACATTATTTAACAATGCAAGGAAAGCATCAATTCCCAATTCTCAATTCCCAATTCTCAATTAATTCGTACCTTTGCACCCATGACGACAGAAGATTTGAAGAACAAGCGCATTGCCGTGCTGCTCTCGGGCGGCGTAGATAGTGCCGTGGTGGTGCACGAGCTGGCTCAGCAGGGACTGCAGCCCGACTGCTTTTACATAAAGATAGGACCAGACGAAGAAGAGGAATGGGACTGCACGAGCGAGGAAGACATGGAGATGGCTACGGCTGTGGCACGTAAGTATGGCTGCAAGCTGGAGATTGTGGATTGCCATCGCGAATACTGGGACCAGGTGACACGCTACACAATGGATAAGGTACGCGCGGGTCTCACTCCGAATCCCGACGTGATGTGCAACCGGCTCATCAAGTTCGGAGCCTTCCACGAAAAGAGAGGACACGACTACGACCTCATTGCCACAGGCCACTATGCACAGACGGAGATTGACGACGACGGAAGGAAGTGGCTCGTGACCAGCCCCGACCCCGTGAAGGACCAGACCGACTTCCTGGCCCAAATCTACGACTGGCAGCTGAAGAAGGCGCTCTTCCCCATCGGACACTACATGAAGGACGAGGTGCGCATCATAGCTGAGCGCGAGCACTTGGTGAACGCCAAGCGCAAGGACTCACAGGGCATCTGCTTTCTGGGAAAGATTAATTACAATGAGTATATTCGCCGTTTCTTGGGCGAGCATCCTGGCGACGTGATTGAACTGGAGACGGGCCGCTGCATCGGACAGCACCGAGGACTCTGGTTCCACACCATCGGCCAGCGCAAGGGCATGGGCTTTGGTGGCGGTCCGTGGTTCGTGGTAAAAAAAGACGTAGAGAAAAACATCCTCTACGTCAGTCATGGCTATGATCCAGAAACGGCCTATAAGCAAGACTTTTCCGTTCACGATTTTCACTATCTCACTCCGTTGCGCGAAGGCGAGTCGTTCCCCCGTCGTGTCACGTTCAAGATTCGTCACACCCCCGGCTACCTGCCGGCCACGCTTGAACAGACGGCTGAGGGCTTCACGGTTCATGCCGATGCGCCCATCCACGGCGTTGCCCCCGGTCAGTTCTGTGTGGTCTATGACGAGCAGCACCATCGCTGCTTCGGTTCGGCTGAGATTGGCCTCTGAAAGCGCTTAGCCTCGTGGGAGACTGCAGCCCAGTCCCCAAGTCAGCGCCGGAACCGCAGTTCGCGCAGGCCGTGCTGCCCCATGAAGCGGCTCTTATCCACGTGCCCCACTACCCCATTGATGCGCCCCCTGCCCGTGTATTGCCACAGACAAATGTCGCGCTCATCGGCCAGCACAGGCTCCTCGTCGGTGTACATGGCAATCATCAGCAGATAGTCATCGACCATGCCCACCATGTGCTTGTTATAGAAGTTGCGCCCCGTGTAGATAAGCGGTTTCTGGTGATAGGCTTCCTCCATCATCAGCAAGAACTTAGACAGCGAGTCGCAAAACTGCTCATTCGACAGCCCGCCCGTGCTCTCCACGTCGAGCATCGGAATCAGGTCCTGCTCGCCCGGCAAACACTGGGTGCGGAAGTTCTTCAGCTGAAGCGCGAGATTGGTGCGCGGACGGAAGAAGTGATAGGAGCCCACCTTCAGCCCGTGACGATGGGCCAAGTCGATGTTGCGCTCATAGCGGTCATCAATGCGGTCGCTGCCCTCCGTAGCCTTCAGATAGACGTAGGCCGTGCGTGTGTTCTCCCCCACCGTCTCCCAGAACACCTCGCCCTGATAGTGGCTCAGGTCAATGCCGTGAACATGGCTGCAAGTATCCTCGCACTGCAGGTAAGGATTCTCGTGAATGGTGGGCGGACGCACGATGACCCGCCGCTTCGCGACGTGTTTTTTCTTCTTCACCACCCTGTGCGTAGTAGCTTTCCGCTTACTTCTGTGTCTTTGTGCATCGGCATTGCCCACAACTAAAAAAGAAAACAGCAACGCCAATATGATTGTAAAATTCTTCATTTCCTTCATTTTTTGCCATGCAAAAATACGAAATAATGCTGAAATTGCAAAGGGATTTCGGAAGATTAACGCAAGAAAGCCCATAAAAATTTGGAAATATTTGGGGAAGATTTACGTAATTAGCTCGTAAAAAAGGCTATTTTTCGTATCATTGGCGCAATTTGATTGATTAGTGGAAATCGAGTGCTGGATTCCAGTTCTCTTGGCTACCGTCTGGAAAAGTGACCTCAAACAACGATTGTTCGGTGAAACGTATCTTCGTACCATCAGGCAAGATTCGGCAGTCGGTGGCACCATTGTAAGGCTTGCCTAACTGCAGCATGAAGTTGCAACGGCGCAGATACTCCACCAGCGGTTTCAGTTCACTGCCGTTCTTGCTGCGGCGGTCGAAAAAAGTGCCGAACCAAGGACGGACGGCTGGCTTGCGGTCGTCGCCGGGCTGAGAGATGATGACATGGAGGATGGTGGCATTGACTCCAGCATGGAAATAGCGGTCGGCCAAGGGCTTTAGTTTAGCGAAGTTCCAATCGTCTTGTGCCACCTTACCCCATCCACCATCGGTGAACGACTCAGCCCACACCCTGTTCTTACCGCTCTTTCGCGCTGCGCCAAGGGCGGCATCGACCTCCTTCTTGCGGAATTTCCGATCATTGACCCAGAACTCTGCTGCCACCTCGTCGGCCTGACTACCGTATGTGATGCTGTTGCCAGGAAAGGGGCTGTGGGCATAGGGCTCACACCAAGTGCGCAGACCATACTCATGGGCTTTTTCTGTCAGTGCGCCCATATACTCCGTAGCCACAAGGTCGGAAATGAGACGATCGAGGTCTTTGTGGCATTTCTCGTCTTCATAGTTAAGCGGATATCCGTAGCGCTGCAGGAACAATGAGTAGATGGAGTCGGTATAGTTCTGCTTGCCACGCTCCCAACTGTCAACGACTACGGTAGTAAGCGTCGGTCGTTCGCTGGCAGGAATACGACGCAGGATGTCGCCAATGAAAGCCTCGAAGTGCTTCTGCACATGCCGCTTCGACAGTTTATCTACTTCCAGTCCCTCAGCCTCATCGCTACAAGGTCCACACATCACGTCGGTGCCCTGCTTGGTCTGACAAATCTGTATGCCCTGTGGTGTCCAGTTGCGCATAGCTTCGTGGGGCTTCACCCACGGGCCGCCCGACTGGCTCCAGCCAGGACAATTGAAGATTCCCATCTCAATGCCAAGTTCGCCAGCTGTTTTCAGCGCTGTGCGCAGGTTCTTCCACCATAGCCGGCTCCGAAACTTGTTCTTGCCGAAAGTCTCGCCCTCCCAAGGGCGCTCCCATCGCGTGCGATTGCGAATGTCGGTGGCCAGGAAGGCCAGTGTGATGCCATTCTGCTTCATCCACTCGAGGTCTTTCCTTACGCCCTCAGGATCAACATGCTCGTTCACCCAATAGTAGTAGCACCCCACGCGAATGCTGTCGGGCGGCGTGAGGAACGACTGCCACAACTGGTTGCGCTGTTCTGGCTGATAGATGGTGGCGTTTTTCAGGGTCTGCTTCAGCTGCTTGCCGCCATAGTTCATATCGACCAATGCCACGCCCCGACACCCGTCGAGCACAGCCGTGGGTGCCGAAGTGAAAATTTTGCCGCCTTTTATGATGAAGCCGTTGACATCTTGCAGCCGCAGGAAGTCTTTGCCTCGGCCCTCGAAATTTTCGATGAGCACGTTGGCGAGCGGACGCTCAGGAAGAGCCTTGACATCGATGAGCCGCTGACAGCCATCGACGGTGAAGTCCTTGATATAGATGTTCTTGAATTCAGGTGTCAGTTCGCCTACCTCACGTGCGGGGAAGCGGTTGGCCAGCTCGCCCACCCATTTCTTCGAGCCGAGCATATCAACGGTCAGTGCATTCCATTTGATGTTTTTCGCCACGACACGTTCCACCCACACGTCGTGGGCACCACCGCCACGGGGACGGCGAGTCTTTATGCGAATGCCTTGCTCAGTGCCCTCGAAACGGCAGTCGTGCATGTAGATGTTCCACATTGAGGCCGCCGTCTCAGAGCCCAGCACAAGACCGCCGCCACCACGTAGAGCAATAGAATGGCGAATGACACACCCTACAGACGGACGGGCTGTCTTGACACCGTCTTCGCCGCGTCCAGACTTGATGGTATAGCAGTCGTCGCCGCAATCGAGCTGGCAGTATTCTATGAGCGAGTTAGTGGTCGATTCGATGTCGATGCCGTCGGTTCGCCCGTGTCCGGCACTGTTGACAGTCACGCCGCGTATGATGACATTGTCACAGTACTGCGGCACTATGTTCCAGAACAGTCCTTGATCAATGGTGACACCCTCTATCAGTACGTTTTTGCAGTGAACGGGTGCCACAGTCATGGGTAACAGCACGGGATGCCCTTGTTGACCGTCACACAGCCGCTCGGCAATGGGCTTGGTGATATCGACACACTGCTCCACCACCAAGTATTTTCGGTTCTCCTGATATATCTCGCAGTCGGTCGATGGGCCAATGATGTGTCCCCGTCCCGTCAGTCCGATGTTCTCTGCTCCATTGGCATAAATCATGGCCCCGAGCGACATTACATCGTAGCCCTCGTTGCGTGTAGGCACAGCTGGCTGATAGTCTTTAATGTAGCCGCTGAAGGTCAGCACGGCCCCGTCGCTCAGATGCAGGCATACGCCCGACTTCAGCTCTATGCGTCCGCTGGTCC
>CAMOGW010000021.1 GCA_946614435.1 uncultured Prevotella sp.
AGGTAAGTGAAAAATCTGACATGGCAAAATCCTGGGCCGCTCGGCTTTGCCGCTTGACACAGCAAGAACTTTTTGTTGCTCAGGAACTTAGAAAAATAAATAAACTAAAGTGCTGCGGAATTTAGGATTTTTGTTTTTTTCTTGTGAAATTATGCGAATTTGAACTTTTTTTTATAAATTTGCCCCCAGAAAGAAATAGTATTTTTGTTATGCTATTGATGATATTATTAAAAGTATTATTCTATAAACTCTAGAAGTTATGAAAGAAAATGAGATAATCATACAAGTCCTTATTACAAGTGAGGACATATCAAAGAAAAGAGGTAGTTATATATGGACTATAAATGGTTTCAATGAGTTTGAAACTATAGTGAATCAATTGCATTATGGTCGTAACGAAGCAATTTATGTGCATATTCCTGAAGCTACAGATATTGACGTTATTGAAAAGCAAATTGCTATTATGTGCAATACTCTAATTAAAAACGGTAAAGTTCAAAGTGCTTTTGTTTCTCGAATGCCTATGCCTGCTAATTGTGAAGGTATCCATACTGTTTATGGGGAGAACAATAAACTAAAAGAAGATAGGTTTATGATAGTATATACAATGTAAATAGTTAATAGAGTTCAATATGAAATCTTACACATTTATAATAGACGAACATACCGATTTTGAAAAACTTGAAATCGATAAAAATTTGAAAAAGGTGACTATTAAATGGGGAAGTAATATTTCAGAGCAAGAAAAGACTTGGTTGTGTCAAAAAACAAGATCCTTTATTTATAGGTTACCCAGTAAGGCAAATGGACTTAGGACTCTTGATATTTCACAATTAGTAGGAATAAATAGTTTCACGCTAGGTAAAGAATACAATTGCTTAGTTGAATGTTTTTTTTCTGACACTGTAAAAGAAATAATTTTTTTAGAAGCAGAATCATTAAGATCAATACATGCTAGTGGTGCGACAAAAATACATATAAAGAAAGCACCGTGTTTGGAAATTATTGACTATGGAATGGATCTTGAGGAATTGTCATTGCCTGAAACAGGTATAACTGATATAACTATTCCTGCAAATGTAATACTCTCAAATAAAGCATTTAGAAATTGCCAAAATCTTAGAAGTGTCACTATGAGTTCGGGAACAGATTTGCAACCAGGAACATTTGAGAATTGCTACAATTTGCGTGAAGTGACTTTACCTGATGATTTGTTAGTTATAGAACCTACTGTTTTCAAAAATTGCTCTCATCTCAGATATATTAACGGAGGTAAAGGAGTAATGCACGCTTTCCCCTCTGCTTTTGAAGGATGTAAAGAATTAGAGAGAATGGATAGCTGTTCATTTTACAAGTACACTGATTTAAATTATTTAGATATACACTGAAATATTTCAATACGCCCGCGCAAATCTACTAGCATTTATGTAGTGCGAAATAATATTAAGAAATTTGTTAACAGTCTTAAGCAAAAGGAAATCGTTAATGCTGAAAGTTATTTGGCAGAAAACTTTTTTTGTTCTTCTTGTATTCAAGATTGTATATTAATAAAATATGTAAGTGATATTAAGAGATGGATTGTATGGTCTCTGACAGAGTTTAGATTCTACGTTACAAAAAATGATGGCAGTCATGGTTTTCATGAAGGAGATATGATATCCTTCAAATTTGAAAATATACCTTCTATTACAATTGATGATCAAATCAACATTCAGTATTCTGAGATATACGTCATAGATTTAAATAATGTAACAAAAATAACAAAAGATAATGTATATGAATTAGGATGTGATGAAGAAGTATTAGAGTATTATAATCCAAAACAAAGTATTGCTCAAAAATACAAAGAGATAGTGGATGAAATTAATAAAATAGATATTCCTGCAATTATTGACTCATATTTTATAAAAACCGAAGTATATTGGCATACATATCCAGGAAGAGATGATTCTGAGATTTATGAGAAAACAGCAAAATCAGACTATTCCGATGTGTATTTAGAGAAATTTCTTCCACAAGAGCATATAAGTGATTATACTAATGGGTGTCGTCCATATGATTATGATGAAGTTGGCAAAAACAAAGAATTGCAATTAGAGGCTGATGCAGAAGCTAAAGTTTTAAGAGATAAAGCCCGCAAATATTATTCTAAAGAAGAACACATATGGACGCTAATGCAAGACTATATTTATAAGAGAAGGCAATTTGAAAGTTATATTGAATTGAAATACCACCTTCTAACAGCTAAAAGATTTCTTTATTATCGATACTTTGCTGATGAGAAGGAATTTATCAAAAGATTATACAAATATACGTGGAGCGATATACAAAACGATAGAAAATATTACGAAGAGATTGAAAGATATAGTTCTCCTTATGATTATATTTTAGCATAATTCGCAACTAATGGCTACTATAGAGAGTTCTAATGCTCAGTCTGATTCTTTATTCTTGGCGCAACTTCAACAAATCAAAGTACATCAGACGAGTGTCTAATTTGACTGGAGTATCCTTCTTTCCCATAGTATAGGCAAATTCCCCCGTTCGGTCGGATTTTCAATCCGATCTCTTTGGTTGTAAAGATAGCAAAAATTCCGATAATAGCCAAAGATTCTTTATAAATTCAAGCAAAAATCAGCGATTACAGGCAATAATATAAAAAAGTGTGCCAAAGTGGTACACTTTTCATTTTTATTTTGTACCTTTGCGTCAGGAACAAAAATATAGGACGATGATAGTTGTATCAGGTAGAGATTACAGAGCAAATCTGGCCAAATATTACGGATTGGCCCAGAAGGGTGAAGATGTTGTTGTAAAAGCCAGATATGGCAGTTGGAAAGTTGTTTCCATCACAGAAGATGATGTGGTGGTGAACAAGAGGAATCTACCCCAAGAACTGCGCAATGCTCTCTTGGAGGTCAAGGAGTCCATGGAAGGTAAGAAGAAGCTGATGACCTGGGAGGAACTTGTCAATGATTTGGACGATTGACTTCACCACGGAGTTCTCCCGGGGTGCCAAGGTACTGAAGAAGCGGTACAAGAGTTTCTTCCGCCGTATGGAAGGCGTGTCGCCCGCCGAGTTCCGCGAGCGCGTCACTTTTTCCGGCCAATCGCAATAAGTTTGCGAAAAAAGTTGTATCTTTGTCGCCAGATACTAAAACGACACGCTTATGAGTACACAGATGATGCAGCAGACGATAGCCAACTATTTCAAGACTCAGCCAGTCCTAAAGGCATGGCTCTTCGGCTCCTTCGCCCGGGGCGAGGAGACACCGCGGAGTGATGTCGATATTCTTTTCGTTCCTGACCGTTCCGGCAAGCCCTTCACGCTCTTCACACATGGCGGCATGCTGATGGACTTGCAAGAACTGCTTGGCCGTAATGTCGATTTGGTGGAGGAAGGTTCGCTCCGTCCCTATGCCGCAGAGAGTGCTAACCGCGATAAAATATTGATTTATGAGAGAAAGAGCGAGAGATAAGGGACGCTTGGAGGACATTGTCGAGTACTCTAGCAATGTGACGAATCTTATATAGGGTCGTTATCTGGCAGCTTCTTCCTTTGGCTTTTCTCTCGTTTTTTCGTAACTCTGCGTTTCCAGCGCGAAGTTACTGATACTCGGCAATGCAAAAGAAAAGCCTGATTTTCTTTTGCATTGCTCTCATTTTTTCGTAACTTTGCGACAAAAATAGGAAGGGAATGCTTTTTCCTGACGAAAAAATAAGAAAAAATGTATAGAGAAATGAAAAGTTTGAAGCTATTTCTACTGTCGGTAGTGGCTACGCTTTTGGTAGGTTGTGGCACTACTTCTTATGTTCCCATCACGGGACGTTCACAGAACTTGTTGGTAAGCGACGAGCAGGTGCTGAGCCTCTCAACCCAGCAGTATCAAGAGTATATGCAGACGGCTAAGACCTCGACCAATGCTGCCAATACGGAACTGGTGAAACGGGTGGGGCAGAAACTGGCTACGGCCGTGGTGTCATATCTGAACCAAAACGGACTGGGAGCCGATGCGCAGAAATATGCGTGGGAGTTCAATCTGGTACAGGACAATCAGGTGAATGCTTTCTGTATGCCCGGCGGAAAGATTGTGGTGTATGAGGGACTGCTGCCTGTGACAAAGGATGAGGCTTCGCTGGCCATCGTGCTGGGACATGAGATTGCGCATGCCGTGGCTAAGCACTCAGCCGAACGACTGAGCAATGCCTACAAAAGTCAGTATGGTGCGCAGATTGTAGGAATGGTGGCGCAACAGGCCGGCCTAAGTAGTGGCACGCAACAGCTGGTGGCACTGGGGACGTCGCTCGGTTCAAAGCTGTGGACATCGGGCTTCTCGCGCAAGCAGGAGAGCGAGGCCGACCACATGGGACTCGTCTTTGCCGCGATGGCTGGCTATGACCCTAATGTGGCCGTTACGTTCTGGCAGCGCATGGCTCAGCAAGGTAGTGGCGGCGGTGGCCTGTTCAGTGATCACCCGTCGGACGCTAAGCGAGTGAAAGACATTCAGGGCTGGGTGCCTGAGGCTTTGAAGTACTACAAGCCGGCTCCTGTAGTGACAGCTGCTCCTAAGAGTACTACCACGACTAAAAGGACAACGACTGTTAAGAAAAAGACTAATAAGACGAGTAAGAAAAGATAGTGGCGTTTAAAAAAGAAATCATCTCATCCCGACAGACGGATTCAGTCAGCGGATGAGATGATTTTCATATATTCATCGTAGTCGATGTAACGACCGCCCATCGACTTCAAATGCGGTGTCTCGAGTTGACAGTCAATCAGCGAGCCACCGCATGATTGCATCATTCTTGCCAGAGCAATAAGGGCCAGCTTGGAGCCGCTGGGAACCAGTGAGAACATGCTTTCGCCAAAAAAGGCATTGCCAATGTTTACGCCGTAGAGACCGCCTACGAGGTGCTCGGAGGACTCGGAGGGCTCGGAGGACTCGGAGAGCTCGGATTTCTCTGAGTTTTCAGAGAGCTCGGAGCTCTCTGAGCTCCAAACCTCTACGCTGGCGGCAAAGCCCTGCCGATGAAGCTCGATATAGGCCGCAGTCATCTCGGGACCCAACCAAGCCATATCTTCATTGATGCGCAGTCGTCCGCAGTTGCGTATCACTTCCTCAAAGTCTTCATTGAAGCTCACACGATAGCGATGCTTGTTCATCAGCGTGCGCATGGAATGGGAAACGTGTATCTCGTCTGGGAAAATCACGAAGCGCTTTTTAGGACAGTACCAAACGGGCTTGTCGTAGCGGAAGGCATACCACGGAAAGATGCCATACTGATAGGCAAGCAACAGGCGGTCAACGCTGAGGTCGCCACCAACAGCCAAGCATCCGTCCTCATCGGCCAGATGGGGATCGGGGAACCATAATTCGTCGTCGAGTTGGAAGATCATATCGTCATACGTGTTTTACTGTGACTTGTAACTGGCCGTTTTCTATTGTTACAAGGGCCTTTCCGCCATTCTTCAGTTCGCCAAACAAAAGTTGGCGCATGAGCAGCGGCTTCAGCCGTTGGGCAATGACACGATCCATCTCGCGTGCTCCGTATTCACGGGTGAAGCCTTCTTTCAGCAGCTGTTCAAAGGCATCTTCACTTAGCTCCATCTCCACTTTCTTGGTAGTCAGCTTTTCTTGCAACTGATTGAGTTTCTTATGCAGGATAAGCGTAGCCATGTGGCGATCCATGTCGTTGAACACCACCGTTCCTGAGAGACGGTTGAGAAATTCAGGCTTGAATGTTTTCTTCACTTGTCGCAGCATGGCCTCACCGCGCGAGACATGGCCACTGAAGCCGATGGAGGCTTGTGCGGCATACTGCGCTCCGGCATTCGAGGTCATGAGGAGCACCACGTTACGGAAATCGGCCTTGCGCCCCTTGTTGTCAGTCAGCCGGGCATAGTCCATCACTTGCAGCAAGATGTTGTATATGTCGCTGTGAGCCTTTTCTATTTCGTCGAGCAGCAACACGCAGTTGGGTGTTTTGCGGATGGCATCGGTAAGCAGTCCACCATCCTCATAGCCTACGTAGCCGGCAGGCGAGCCGATGAGCTTGGCCACCGCATGTTTCTCAGTATATTCGCTCATGTCGAACCGAACCAGTTCGATGCCCAGTTCGCGAGCCAACACACGGGCAACCTCGGTCTTGCCAACGCCCGTAGGACCTACAAAGAGCAGTGAGGCCAAAGGCTTGTCGTCGTCAGTAAGTCCTGCCTTCGACATCTGAACCGCTTCAACCACTTGTCGGATGGCCTCGTCTTGACCGTAGATTTGTGCGCTGAGATGTGCTTGGAGGGTTGAGAGTCGTTCGCTATCGTCTTCTTTTACAGCCATAGCCTCTACCTTACAGGTCTTGGCCAATATTTCGGTAATCAGTTGTTTGTCAACAACTTTCGTTCCGTTTTCTGCCTTTCTGATTTCCATTGCAGCCCCGGCCTCGTCAATAAGGTCAATGGCTTTGTCGGGCAGGAAACGGTCACTGATGTGCTTGGCGCTTGCCTCAACGGCCCATGTAAGGGCAGCATCCTCATAGACCACACCATGAAACTCCTCATATTTCGGGCGCAGTTGTTTCAGAATCTCAACGGTCTCGCTCACCGATGGCTCCAGTATGTCAATCTGTTGGAAACGACGTACCAGTCCCTTTGAGCGCGAGAAATACTTGTTGTATTCCTCATACGTGGTGGAGCCGATGAAGCGTATGTCGCCTTGCTCCAGATAGGGCTTCAGCATGTTGCCTGCATCCATAGAGCTTTCGCCGATGGCTCCGGCTCCCACGATGTTGTGTATCTCATCGAGATAGACGATGCCTCGTTGTTCGTGCCTGATGCCTTCAAGAATCATTTTGAGCCGATTCTCAAAGTCGCCACGATATTGTGTGCCAGCCAATAGGGATCCTAAGTCGAGCTGATAGACACGGCTGTCCTTCAAGCGGTTGGGTACCTGACCATCGACAATGCGGCGCACCAGCCCATAGACCAGTGCGGTCTTGCCCACACCTGGCTCTCCCACATGGAGCGGGTTGTTCTTCTCGCGACGGCAGAGCACCTGAATGGTGCGTTCCAATTCGTTCTCCCGTCCGATAAGCGGATTGTGACTGTCAACAAGGTCGTTCATGCACGTCACCAGTTTTTTCCATGCAGCCTGCGACTCGCCTTCTTCTTCAACAGACTCGTCCAGAACATCGTCACCCTCGTCCTGCAGCTCATTCTCATACCATAATATAATATCGCTCATGAAGATCTCCTCATTGTCTCCGATAGCCTCTTTCAGCAGGTAGGCAGCCCACGAGTCTTCCAGCTCAAGCATGGCATGAATCAGATGTGGAATGTCCACCTGTTCGGCACTGCTATAGAATACCTTTTGACAGGCTCGTTCAATGAGCTGAGCCATTTGGGCCGATAACTCAGGCTGATACTCGCGATTCTCGGGCATCTTGTCGAACGTCCGCAAATGTTCTTTCACCTTCTTCTTCAGTTGAGTAGGAGAGGCAAAGAGCTCGATGAGGGCAGGGAGGTCGGTGTGTTTGAGTATGCATTCCAACATGTGCTCAGGTGTCACGAACTCATGCCGATAGCTTTTGCAGTTCTCGACAGTTTGCTGGAGCAGTGTTTCTGCTCGTTCTGTATATTGTATTTTGGGCATATATGTATATCTATATAAATAATAAGGTGTGTGTGTTAAGATTTATTCTGGTTCACATGTCAGTCGTAGCGGATAGCCAGCATCGCGAGCCATTCGTGTGGCCTTTTGCACTTTCGAAAGCGCAATGTCGTAGGTGTATATGCCCACTACAGCCTTGTCGCCGTGGTGAACTTTGAGCATCAGTGCCTCAGCCTCGGCTTGACTCTTGAAAAAGACACTGGTCAGAATCAATACGACGAACTCCATTGCAGTGAAGTCGTCGTTGTAGATGATGACTTTATATCGGCGAGGTTCACGCAGGTCGGTACGCTGTCGTTCGCGAATGGATGATTGTTTCTTCGGCATAGGAGCTATATGTTTCGGATGATGGTTATACTATATTTGAAATTTCATTCAGGTGAATCTCAGGCGTAGGCTGTTCAGTACCACACTCACGCTTGAAAAAGCCATCAGGGCTGAGGCCAGCATGGGGGTAATCTGCCAATGATAGCCAAAGAGATAGGGGAGGCCGGCTGCCATCGGGATGCAGACCAGATTGTAGATGAAGGCCCAGAACAGGTTCTGATGAATCATGGAAACGGTCTTGCGCGACAGGCGGATTGCATCGGAGAGGCGACGGAGGTCTGAACCCATCAGTGTCACCTGAGCCACGTCCATAGCTACGTCGGTGCCTTTGCCCATTGCTATGCTCACATTGGCAGTAGCCAAAGCTTGTGAGTCGTTGATGCCGTCGCCCACCATAGCTACGTGATGGCCTTCGGCCTGTAATTGGCGCACCATGTCCTCCTTGTCTTGCGGCAGCACCTGAGCCTTGTAGTGATTGATGCCTGCTTCTGCGGCCCAGTGAGCGACACGTTCTTCACGGTCGCCGCTCATCATGTGAATGCTGATGCCTTGCGACTGGAGCTCTTGCATGGCTTCGCGGGCATGAGGCTTGAGGCGCTCGGCGGTTTCTGAGAACTCAGTGATAGTTCCCGTCTTATCGATCACCATTGCATCAACCTTCCGCAGTTCTTCTAAAGCGGTGGCATCCTTGATAAGGATGTTTTTCTCGGCAGCTTTGCCGATGCCCACCATCAGGGCGGTAGGGGTAGCCAGCCCCATAGCACAGGGACAGGCAATGACCAGCACCGATACGGCAGAAAGAATGGCTTGTGGCAAGTATTGACTGCCTCCGATGAGGAGCCAGAGAGCAAAGGTGAGCACGGAGAGCCCTACCACCGTAGGAACGAAGATGAGCGCTATCTTATCTACCACATGTTGCACGGGAGCTTTCGAGCCTTGTGCCTCCTGCACCATGCGAATCATATTGGCCAATACCGTCTTCTGTCCTACGGCTTCGGCACGGAAGTGAAATGTGCCACTTTTGACCATCGTGCCAGCCAGCACCTTGTCGCCTCTTCTCTTTTCTACAGCCACGGCTTCGCCCGTCATCATCGATTCATCGACAGTACCCATCACCTCATCGGCACTCATGCTGCTGACGATTGTACCGTCAACAGGAATTTTCTCGCCCGGGCGCACTTCCAGTGTGTCTCGGGGCTGTACGGCAGAGATGGGAATATCATTCGTCTCACCAGCATCTACCAGATGCGCCGTCTTAGGCGTGAGCCCCATCAGCGAGCGAATGCTACTGGCCGTACCTTGCTTGGCTCGTTCTTCGAGCAGTCTTCCTGTAAGCACAAAGGTGATAATCATCACCGAAGCATCAAAATAAGTGTGATTCTCAATACCGCGAGCCCCCCAGAACTCATCGCCCCAGAATGTATTGAAGGTGCTGAAAAGAAATGAGATGCAGGTGGATAGTGCAACGAGTGTGTCCATGTTGGCTGAGCCGTGCATCAGTTGTTTCCAAGCCGTCACGTAGAACGAGCGACCGCAGTAAACGAGATTGAGCAGGGCAATGATGAGTGCCGTTTGGTGGCGGAAGTCGGCATCGTAGTCAGACAGTCTGAACCAGCCCATTGAAAAGCACATGACGAGCAGGGCAAAGAGCCACGACAGCATCACCTTATTACGCAGCGTGAGGTAGGCCCGATGCTCTATGGCTTCCACGTTGCGGTCTTCCTCTATCACCATGTCGTAGCCGATGCCGCCAAGTGCTTCTTTCATTTGTTCCAGCGAGATCAGTTCGGTGTCATATTCGATGAGAGCGGTTCGGCCAGGCAGGTTCACACTGGCCGATGTGATGCCTTCCAGTGAGTTCAGTTTCTTCTCCACGTTGGCAGCGCAGCCAGCGCACATCATGCCAAGCACGGCGATTGTCTTTTTCTGTATCATAACAATCTGCAAAATTACGAAATTATTTTCTATATTGTTCTTTAATTTAATATTGTTTTGTAACTTTGGCTTTGCCGAAGTTACTTAGCACTCGGAAAAACGCAAATATATTTGGCTTTTCTCTCTTGTCTTTTCGTAACTTTACGCTTCCAGCGCGAAGTTACTTGCACTCGGCAGAAAAAAACAAACACGTTTGTTTTGTTCTTCTCTCGTTTTTTCGTAACTTTGCCACTCAACAACTAAAAATGAAGAGAGTATGAAACTGATTTCATGGAATGTCAATGGACTTAGAGCATGCGAAAGCAAGGGCTTCAGCGATGTGTTCAAACAGATGGATGCCGACTTCTTCTGCCTGCAGGAGACGAAGATGCAGGAGGGACAGCTGGACCTGACGTTTGAGGGCTATGACAGTTACTGGAACTATGCCGACAAGAAAGGCTATTCAGGCACGGCTATCTTCACCCGACACAAACCGCTGAGCGTGACGCGCGGCATAGGTATAGACGAACATGATCATGAGGGCCGAGTGATTACGTTGGAGATGGAACAGTTCTATCTGGTGACGGTCTATGTGCCAAATTCGCAGGACGGACTGAAAAGGCTGGACTATCGCATGCGATGGGAGGACGATTTCCAGAACTATCTGTGCCAGCTGGACGCGCAGAAGCCGGTTGTGGTGTGCGGCGACCTGAATGTGGCGCATGAGGAGATTGACATTAAGAACCCGAAGACCAATCGCCATAATGCAGGATTTACGGATGAGGAACGTGCAAAGTTCACGCAGTGGCTGTCACGCGGATTCAAGGACACGTTTCGCACGCTCTATCCAGAGCAGGTGACTTACTCATGGTGGTCGTATCGCTTCCAGGCAAGGCAGAAAAACGCGGGTTGGCGCATTGACTATTTCGTGGTGTCGGACCGCCTGATGCCGAAAGTGACTGAGGCCAAGATACACACCGATGTCATGGGAAGCGATCATTGTCCGGTGGAGGTGGACCTTCTTTAAGAAATAGGTGAAAAGAATGGAGCATAAAAAAACGTGAGAAAAACAGATGGCAGAAACGAAAAGCGTGACTTATGAGGGCATCATGCGGGAGCTGATGGAGGGAAAGTTCTATCCCGTCTATTATCTGCATGGTGAAGAATCGTACTACATTGACAAAATAGCGGATTATATAGCCGAGCATGCCCTTCAGCCAGAAGAGCGCGATTTCAATCAGACAATCATGTTCGGCTCTGACGTGTCGGCATCGCAGATTGCCGACACATGTCGGCGTTACCCCATGATGGCCGAAAGGCAGGTGGTAATCGTGAAAGAGGCGCAGAACGTGAAAAACACGGAGGCGCTCGAGAAGTATATGAAACAGCCGCTGAAGAGCACAGTGCTCGTGATGTGCCACAAAAACGGAAAGATTGACGGGCGAAAGCGCGAATATGTGAAAGCCATCCAGCATGCCGGCATCCTTTTTGAAAGTGCAAAACTGCGCGAACGAGACCTTCCTGTCTTCATTGAGAGATACCTGGGGCAGAAAAACGTGAGTATAGACCCCAAATCGACGCAGCTCATTGCCGATGCCATAGGCGCTGACCTGAGCCGACTGACTAGCGAACTCGATAAAGTGATGATTTCGCTGCCAGAGGAAAATAGGAGAGTGACCCCACAGGTGGTGGAGGAGCAGATAGGCGTGAGTAAGGACTTCAATGGATTTGAGTTGCGTGATGCCATCGTGAACCGAAACATTTTCAAGGCGAATCAGATCATGAACTATTTTGACAAAAATCCGAAGGCTGGAAGCATTTATTCCTTTCTTCCGATGATGTTCAATTTTTTCCAGAATCTGATGCTTGCTTACTACGCTCCGAAAAAAACACAAGAGGGTGTAGCCGAATGGTTGGAGTTGAGATCAGTATGGGGTGCCAAGGATTATATGACCGGCATGCGAAATTATACGGGTGTGAAAGTGATGCAAATAATTTCCAAACTGAGAGAAATTGATGCCAAAAGTAAGGGGCTGGACAATCCCAACACTCCTCCTGAGGAGCTGATGAAGGAACTCATTTTTTTTATTTTGCATTGAAAAAAAGTGGGAATGCTTTTCTAAAATTCAAGAAAAATAGCCTCCAAATGGAGGCTTTTTTTTGAGCGAAATGCTTGTGTATTTCGGCACTTCGCTCAATTTAAGTACCTTCAAAACTCGCAAATTTTCAAGCGTCCTGAACACTCGTTCAGAATTTTAAAATTATGAGCATTTTTCATGATTTTCCCCCTTTGAAATTCGGTGTTAGCGTTTGTTAACTGAGAAAAGTCTGAATTTAGAAACGTAAATAAGATGGATTTGTAAATCACTATAAATTTATTATTGGCGTAATTTGTAAATGTAAACACGGGGATATCATTTGTGTGTCTGAATATGTATATGTAAAACTGGAATGTGAATATAATTCATATATAAATATACAATACGATGATTTATATATAAATGATTAAAAATCAGTGTTTTACTTTAGATTTATAAAGTATTTTTGATGTTTTATCCGTTTTAAAATGAGAAAAAATGAAATATTGGTCAATTTACGGAGTTTAATATCGTAAATATCTGTTTTATAACCAATAGGTTAGCTTACAAAGTCTTTTCTTATGCTAAGAGTACATGAAGCGCTTTGAGTTTGTGAATGTGAAATACGTGAAATTAAATTTGTAAAACATGAATAAATTTACGAATTTAAATAAATGAATTTAAATTTCACGCTTCTAAATTTTCCTTCGAAAATGTTGCACAGTTTAATTTTTTGTTTTACCTTTGTAAAATCAATGAAAAATGGGCAAAATGGCCCAAAATAGTACCTGATGATAAAAAAATGAAGGACAGAATTAAGCAAATTATGGAGTCGCAGCACATGACTCAGCAAGTCTTTGCCGACTTCATCGGGATAGCTCCTGCTACCCTCAGTGGTATCTTCACGGAGCGAACAAAACCAACCCTTAACACAGTGGAGGCCATCAAGAGAAAGCTCCCTCTACTCAGCACAGACTGGCTTATGTTCGGTAGAGGTCCCATGTTTACCGATTCGGGAGCTGCTGTTGATGCTAATCCCTCCACTCCAGCACCAAAAGTTGAACAAGCATCTTCTGAGCCGATGCTGGATTTCGGTCAACCGGCACCTATAAACACTCCTCAGTTTACGACCCGACCAGTGACGAGCCCTTCAGTGGCAAAAAGTGCTCGTATGGAGGTCAATATGGAAAATTTGAACAATTTTGAGAAAACTCAGCGTAAGGTGACTGAGATACGTGTTTTTTATGATGACCAGACGTGGGAAAGCTTTGTTCCTGCTAAAAAATGAATGCGCCTGAGGGTGTGGAGCCTGGCGTGAAGTAACGAAGTAAGGGCATGCGTAACATTGGCAAGCCTGCTCTAAATGTATTTTATGGCAGTCTTGCTAATGGCGTAACATCCTTTCGGATAGAGAGTTATGGTACCAGTAGAGGGGGCGCATTGCATCCGCAGCTATTCTCTTTATCAAAGTTGAATCCACACTTTTTATAATAGGAATTAGCTTGATGGTTCAGTTCAACGGTGAATGAAATTGGGGCGATGAGTCTTTCGCTAACCCTAATGAAAGGCTTGCCGAAAGCATACTCATTCGTATGGATAAGCTTGCTGTTCTGATCTGTCAGCTCGTTGGCTGCAGGGGCAGGCTGTTCGTTGCACAGCCTCTTTTCAGATGAGAACCACAAACTCCAGTCGTTGCCATATTCTTCTTGCGCCATGATGCTCAGCATCGTGACCAGAAGGCAACAGACTGTTATGAGAAATCGTTTTAGCATAATCGCTTACAAATTTACATAATCACATTGTTTTCACAAGAGTGAATTAACTAAAATTAAATATGTTTAATCAAAATTCTGTAGTGCAAGGCGAACTATTTCGTATTTTTGCAGTGAACTATAAAACTTAAAGCTATGACACAAGAAAAAATGACTGAGTTACGCGAGAAGGGCCTTCAATTGATTGACAACAATGCTTATGACGAGGGCCTTCAGATGCTACGTGAGGCTGCAGAAGCCGGTGACATTCCTTCGGTTGTTTTCATTGGCTGTCACTACTATGAGACAGAAGACGACGAAAAGGAGGCTTCCAAATGGTTCATGAAGGCCGATGAACTGTTCGATGAAGCTGGCGAGCCTACGGACAATGAGTATATAGTCAACCTGATGATCTATTCCCATCGGTCGATGGGCGACATATACGAAGGGCGTGGAGATTATTTCATGGCCTATATTGAATATTGTGGGGCATTCAACCTGGGTTGCCACGAAGTGCTCTACATGATGGGCAAGCTGGCTTATGATGGCTATACGACCCCTGACGGCAGTTCTGATGTGAACGAGGCACTCGACTACTGGAAGACAGGCATGGAGAGCGGCGATACAGCCTGTGAGCAGGCCTATAATGAGCATCTGATAGAACAGGTTCCTGAGATTGAAGATCCAGAGACGATTGATTTCGAGAACGGCGATTGCTACGAGGGAACTGTGAACGCCCAGGGGCAGCCCGACGGCTACGGTGTGATGACCTACAAGAAGCAGCCCTATCACGAATGGATGAAGACCTCTGTCAGCTTCGATACCTATCGGGGTCATTGGAAAGACGGAAAGCGCGAGGGCTTCGGTCGGATGACATACTACATGAACGGCAGCGGAAGCGTCGAGTATAATGGTGAGTGGCACGATGATCAGCCTCACGGCAAGGGCAGCTTCAAGAAATACAGTTCTGTTACTGACGAGACCTATACCGGCGAGTGGCAGAACGGCAAACGTCATGGTCACGGCCACTACTACGAGCACTGGGACAAGGGCACCTTCCCTACTTTCGAGTATGATGGTGATTGGGAGAACGACTTGCAACATGGCTATGGCACCTCGAGCTCAGCCTCGCCCTATCCCTACAGTCCAAAGGATGTCTATGAAGGCGAGTGGTACGAAGGTTGCAAGCAGGGTCAGGGTACGATGCGTTTCAAGAATGGCGATGTATATGAAGGTCGCTGGTGCAACAACTTCCGTGAAGGTCACGGCAAGCTGACCAGAGCCGACGGCACCTGGATGGAGGGTGAATGGAAGGATAACCAGCCCCAGATGGAGACCATCGTGAACAGTGAGGGCTCCGACAAGCCGATGCTGAAGCTGAAGGTCCACCGTCACGGCTTCGACTATAGTCAGACGATGGCCTGCATGCTGAAGGTCGAGGAAGGGCCTAAGAGCTTCAGCGACGTGACCTACCTGAGTGGCGACAGATTCAGTGAGTCGGAAAATACGATTATCACCATTCTCTCTTTCGACCACGACAGTGTGACTTATGAGGTGGCAGGCCGTTATTTTGAAGACTTCCAGCCGCGTCAGGATACGATCTGTCGGGGCGAGACCAAAGACTATCACCACGAGACGGAAGAGACCGCCACCATCTATGATGATGACTACGACTACACCGTCTGTGCCCAGCTGACAATGACATGCTATTAAAAACGCATGCCGGAAGTGTGTTTTATTAAAATTAATGTGTACCTTTGCACCATATAACAGAAAAAGAACAAAGGATTTTCAGTATGAAGAAGTATGTCCTTGACCTGACGGTGAAGTCGGTAGAGCGGTTGCACGAGCGCTATGTGTTGGTCAAACTGACCGATAGCAACCCTTTGCCTGAGATGCTGCCAGGTCAGTTTGTAGAAGTGCGTGTCGACGGCTCGCTCTCAACATTTCTTCGCCGTCCGATTTCCATCAATTTTGTTGATTATGACAGGAATGAATTGTGGCTGCTGGTGGCTACGATAGGCGAAGGCACGCGACGCATGGGCGAGCTGAAGGCAGGCGAGGTGCTGAACTGCATGTTGCCGTTGGGCAATGGGTTTAGGATTCAAAGCGGGGAAACCGCTTTGCACACTAATGGGGAAACCGCTTTGCACACTAATGGGAAAGCCGCTTCGCATGCGCATCTGCTTGTTGGGGGAGGCGTGGGTGTGGCTCCGCTGCTCTATCTGGGGGCCTGTCTGAAGCGGGAAGGCGTTGAGCCGACGTTTCTGCTGGGTGCCCGCACGAAGAACGACTTGCTCCTGCTCGATGAGTTCAGAAAGTATGGTCGTGTGCTCGTGACCACAGAGGATGGCTCTGAGGGTGAGCGTGGATTCGTGACCAATCATAGCGTGCTGCAGGAAGAACGGTTCGGGCTCATCCAGTGCTGTGGCCCAACCCCGATGATGAAGGCGGTGGCGCGTTACGCCCGTCAGTCGCATACCGAGTGCGAGGTCTCGTTAGAGAACCTGATGGCCTGCGGACTGGGTGCCTGCCTGTGCTGCGTGGAGAAGGTCAGAGGCGATGAAGACCAGCCGACCAATGTGTGTGTGTGTAAAGAAGGACCCGTGTTTAATATCAACAGACTATTATGGCAAGATTAGACGTACACATAAAAGACCTTCACCTGAAGAATCCTGTGATGACGGCCTCCGGCACGTTTGGCTACGGACTGGAGTTTCAAGACTTCGTGTCGCTCGACCAGATAGGCGGCATCATCGTGAAGGGCACTACGCTGAAGCCTCGTGAAGGCAATGACTATCCGCGCATGGCCGAGACCCCAATGGGTATGCTCAACTGCGTGGGGTTGCAGAACAAAGGAGTTGACTACTTCTGTGAGCACATCTATCCGCAGATAAAGGATATCGACACCAACATGATTGTAAACGTGAGCGGTTCCTCGCCCGACGACTATGCCGAGTGTGCAGCGCGTATTGATGCGCTCGACAAGATCCCTGCCATCGAGCTGAACATATCCTGTCCTAACGTGAAGGATGGCGGCATGGCCTTTGGCGTGACCTGCGCAGGAGCCGAGAGTGTGGTCAGGGCTGTTCGTGAGCGTTATCACAAGACACTCATTGTGAAGCTCTCGCCCAACGTGACCAACATCTCAGAGATAGCCAAGAGTGTAGAGGCTGCTGGTGCCGATGCCGTGTCGCTCATCAATACGCTGATGGGCATGGCCGTCGATATAGAGAAGCGCAAGAAGGTGCTCTCCATTGGTACAGGTGGACTGAGCGGTCCCTGCGTCAAGCCGGTGGCGCTCCGAATGGTCTATCAGGTGGCTCACAGCGTGAACATCCCCGTCATTGGCCTGGGAGGCATCATGACTGCCGAGGATGCGCTTGAGTTCATCATGTGTGGTGCAACTGCCATTGAGATTGGAACAGCCAACTTCATTGATCCTGCTGTCACTGTCAAGGTGCGCGACGGTATCAATGACTGGCTCGACCGTCACGGTTGTCAGTCGGTAGAAGAGATTATCGGTGCAATATCGTAATTACTGTATAACTAAAACTAATTTAACTTTAACAATGAAAGCAAAATTACTTCTTTCTGTGATGTTGCTGGCAGGCAGTCTCTCGATGAGTGCCCAGCAACTGGCCTTCCCAGGCGCACAGGGATGGGGCCGCTTTGCCACGGGCGGACGCTCAGGCACGGTGTACCATGTGACTAACCTGAACGATTCAGGTACGGGTTCGCTTCGCGATGCCGTGAGTCAGCCTAACCGCATCGTGGTGTTCGACGTGAGTGGCGTCATTCGCATCAACTCGCGCATAACTTTTGCCAAGAACCTCTATGTGGCTGGTCAGACCGCACCGGGCGAGGGCATCACGGTCTATGGTGACGGTGTGTCGTTCTCGGGTGCCGACAACATCATCGTGCGCTATCTGCGTGTTCGAATGGGTGCCGTGGGCTCGAAGGATAAGGACTGTGCCGGTATTGCCAACGGTCAGAACATGATCTTCGACCACTGTTCGTTTGCATGGGGACAGGACGAGAACTTCTCCATCAACTGGGACAGCAAGGGAACGGCTCCGCAGAACATCACGCTCATGAACTCAATCGTGGGACAGGGATTGATGACGCACTCGGCTGGTGGACTGATGCAGGCCGACAATATCACGCTCTACCGCATACTGCTGGTAGATAACTCTACGCGTAACTTCAAGGTGAAGGGCGTGAACCAGTATGTGAACAACCTGGTGTATAACTGGAAGAATGCAGCCTATAACATGGGTGGCGACTCGCAGGGTACGAGCTATGTGAACATTGAGAACAACTTGTTCATCAACGGCCCGGCTGTGGGTGGCAATGGTCTGACTGGCGGTAACAGCGACTTCCACTTCTATGGCAACGACAACTGGCAGGATGCCAACCGTGACGGAGTCTTTAATCCGACGCTCTTCACGGGCGACGGTGGAGGCGACCGCCAGGCGCAGCCCTACGCTTATCCTGAACTGGAGAAGTGGGGTGGAAAGGATCTGATAGAGAAGCTGCTGCCCACGGTGGGTGCTTCGCTGCCTTACCGCGATCTGGCCGACTGCTACATGGTGGACGAGGTGCTCAGCTTCGGCAAGAAGGGCAAGCTGATCACGAACGAGAACGAACTGCCTATAGGTGTGCCGACATCTTGGAGCTGGTTCGCAGGTTCGAAGCCTCTGGATAGCGATGGCGACGGCATGCCCGACGAGTGGGAGGTGGACAATGCGACTGATCCGCAGAAAGACGATGCCATGGTGCTTCGCGACAATGGTTATACCAATATAGAAAACTATATCAACAGCATCACGATTGACGACCGTCAGTACTTCCTGCGTGCTCCCTTGATGCTGTCGCTCGAATCATCGACCACCAACAGCCTCACACTGGCTTGGGCCGACTATAGTGACAACGAGGATGGCTTTATAGTGGAGATGAAGAAGGACGGAGCCTTTGCCGAGGTGGGCCGCACGGCTGCCAATGCTACTTCGTTTACGATTACCGATGCCTCGCTGCTGCCTGGCAAGCCATACGAGGTGCGTGTGTGTGCCTTTGATGCTAAGGGCAAGTCGGCCTATACCGCCACTCTCACTGTGAAGACCCGTCCTGAGCAGGCCGACATCATAGATGCCGAGACGTTCACTGGCACAGGAGAGGGCGAGTGGCTGATCAACCCCACGGAAGATCAGGTCATCACTTTGACGGAGCCTACTCCGAAGACGGCAGTCGTCGTGCGCAGCGATGCTCATGTCACACTCAATGGTACTGGCTATGTGAGTGGTTCTGCCTCGATGAACAAGACGGGCGAGGGCACTTTCACCGTGGTTACCGATCAGCAGTATGAGGGCGCTACGGTGCTGCACAAAGGCGTGTATGAGTTCTCGTCGCTGAAGAACGGCGGTGTGGCCAGCGCACTGGGCATGAGTCAGGAGTTTGCTCAGAACTGGGTGATGGACGGCGGTGTCTATAAGTACACAGGTGCCACGACATCGACCAACCGTTCGGCAAAGCTCTACGACAATACAGAGCTGAACATTGCCAACAGCGCTGCCGTCGTGACCATGAACGGCAGTATTGAGGGAACGGGCAACTTCGAAGTTGGAGGTGCCGGAACCATCGCAGTGAATACGACCGACTTCTTCAAATTCGATGGCAATCTTGTGATGAAGGGCGCTACGCTCAAGCTGAATTCGAAGGATGTCTCAGACAATGGCATTGGCTCGGCTTCTAAACTTGTGATGCAGGGCGGTACGTTTACGACCGTCGGCAAGAACGAGTCGAGCGTTACCTATAACTTCCCCATCGAGGTGCCCGAGGATGCAACAGGTACCGTGCAGTTCGATCTCTGGAACACGAACAAATGTACTGTCACGGGTCATGGCACGCTCCAGTGGGGTGTAACCTATCTGCGTGAGTATATTGAGGGCAACTGGGACGGCTTCACTGGCAAACTGATTATTAAGCCCTTCGGCAACAACGGCAGCAACCGTCAGTTTGCCATCCGCAACGGAGTTGGCATCAAGAATGCTACCATCGAACTGAAGAGTGGAGCAGCCATCAACGGTGCCAAGAACGAATCGACCTATTATCTGGGTGGTCTGTCGGGTGATGCCGGTTCTTATCTGGCTGGCTTCAACGTGAAGGCGAAGGGTAGCGGCACATGGATCGTTGGCGGTGCCAACACCGATGAGACTTTCCGTGGCGTGATCAACAACAACGATCAGGCTGGCTCGCATCCCGGTACCACCTCTATTGAGAAACAGGGTTCGGGCGACTGGCGCTTGACGGGCAACAACGTGTATAGCGGCACGACGATTGTCTCTAAAGGTCGGCTCATTGTCAACGGCTCCCACACCGGAACCGGAGCCGTCACGGTGCGTACTGGTGCAACACTTGCCGGTTCAGGCACGCTGGCAGCGGCAACGACCATTAATACAGGTGCTAATCTGCAGGCTGGCGATACACTCGTCAATGGTCGCGGACTGACCTTCAACAGCACGTTGAAGCTCAACGGAACAGCCACACTGAACGTGCTGGCCAACCGTACAACATGTAACACTATCACGCTGAAAGGCATTACCACTATCAGCAACAGTGCTGTGCTACAGCTGAATGAGGGTGAGGCATTCGAAGAGGCTCCCTATAAGGATACCGAGTATAAGATATTCAATCTCTCAGGCGGCTCTATTGTTGGCTCGTTTGCCGAGATTCAGCCTGCTACTCCTGGCGAGGGTCAGACGTGGGACACTACTGAGCTCTATAGCAAGGGCGTGCTGAAGGTTGTAGGCGGTGAAGAGAAGCCCGGTGGCGATACCCCCACACCTGAGCCCGTGGGCGATACGAAGACGGCTTTGCTGGCATGGGGCAACATGGTGGCAAAGAGCTATGACAACAGTGGCGTGAACAACATGATGGAAGGTGCAGCCAACGATGAGGCTCAGGGCTTCTCACTGGTCTGCACGGGTAATCTGGCCAAGGCATACAGCTCTGCCGGCACTCCCAAGCTGAAGATTCCCTATAAGGATGAGGTGCTGGATCGTACAGCAATCAAACTCTCTAACGGAGCTCAGAACACGGTGTTCATGCCCGAAGGCGCCAAGGCTACGAAGGTGACATTCTACAGCGTCACGGGTACAAACTCTTCTGACCGCACCAGCTGGTGGAAGGAAGTGGCTGGCGTGGCTTACACCGAGGAGACAGCTCCTGCCACTATCGATCTCTATGCCCCACGCGACAACCCCAATGCCATCACTTATACGTTGCAGAATGTGCCTGATAAGTTCACTTTCACCAATACGGGTGAGCAGCAGTGTGTCATTCTCTACATCGAGTATCACTTCGGTGGTTCCAATGGTATTGAGAGCGTGAATCTCAGTCAGCCGCTGCGCACCGAGTACTACACACTCAACGGTGCTCGCGTGGCAGCTCCTGGCAAGGGCATGTATCTGGTTCGCATGACGATGCCCGACGGTAAGACAGAGACCCGCAAGGTCGCTTTCAAGTGATTTTTGAGTTCCCTGCGAGGGAAAAGAAATGAAGCGCGCTGTCCCGATAAAGGGAGAGCGCGCTTTCTTTTTTGAGAGCTCGGAGAGCTCCGAGTCCTCCGAGCTCTCTGAGTTCTCAGCTATTCTTCTTATAGCTTTTCACGGCCCAAACTGCCATGAGCGAGGAGATGGCGAAGAGGGCTCCCACTTGGTGAGCAATGCTCTGGAAAGTGCCGCCGCGCACAAACACAGTGCGGATGGCATCAATGAAATAGTGCATGGGATTCACGTAGGTGGTGGCATAAGCCCATGATGGCATGGAGCGGGTGGGGGTGAAGAGACCGCTGAGCAACAGCATGCACACCACGAAGAACCACATCACCAGAATGGCCTGTTGCATGGTGTCGGAATAGTTGGAAATGATCAGTCCCAGACTGCTGAAAAACAGTGCCAGCAACATGGCGATGAGATAGACCAGCCAGAGGGACCCCTGACACGAGATGCCATAGACAAGCCATGACAGAAACAGGCACACCGTGATCAGGAACAAAGCAATGAGCCAGTAGGGCACCAGCTTGGCAAAGATGAAAGCCCACTTCGAAACGGGTGTGACATTGATTTGTTCGATGGTTCCGCTTTCCTTTTCGCCCACAATGTTCAGTGCCGGTAGGAAGCCGGTCATGAGCATCATCAGAATGGCAAAGAGTGCAGGAATCATGAACACCTTGTAGTTCAAATTCTTGTTATATAGAAACAATGTGGAAATGCGCGATTGTATAGCTGCAGCTGAGGGAGCTGCATGAGCAGTGACAATTTGCGCCATATAGGCAGAGCCCATCCCTCCTTTAGTGCCGTTCACGGCATTGGCAGCAATGAGCACCTGAGGTTGCCTACCGCGCATCATGTCGCGGCTATAGTCTTGGGGAATGATCAGTACGATGTCGGTCTTCGATGTTTCTATCTTCTGGAGGGCAGCCTTGTAGGAAGGTTGCACACCGTTGAAAATGAAGTAGTTGCTGGCCTCAATGCTGTGCAGCAGTTGCTGCGAGAGGGTAGAATGGTCGTTGTCCACCACATCTACACGAATGTTCTTCACCTCCATGTTCATCACCCAGGGCATGACACACATCATGACGATGGGGAAAGCCAGAATCAGGCGCGGCAGAAATACATTGCGTCGTATCTGGAGGAACTCTTTCTGTAGGAGAAACTTTATCATGGTTGCGTTCTTTTTTGTTTTCTTTTGTTGTCTTGTGGCAGTGTTCTTCCCTTCTATTCCAGTCTCACTTTGAATTTTGCCAGTGCTACGGTGAGCAGGAAGAGTGTCATGCCTGTGAGGATGGCCACCTCGCGCAGCACCTCTCCGATGCCCACGCCCATGATCATCAGTTTACGCATGGCTTCGATGTAGTAGCGAGGTGGAATGACGGCTGCCACATATTGCAGGATCTCAGGCATCGACTCTACGGGGAAGAGCATTCCTGAGAGCATGACGATGGGCATCAGCAGCACCATCGCCGAGAGTAGTAGCGCCACCAGCTGACTGTCGGCTATATTGGAGATGAGCAGTCCCAACGACAAGGCCAGCAGAATATAGACACCGCTGACAGCGAATATCCAGAAGAGCGAACCCTGCAAAGGCACGTCGAGCACGAAGCGCGACATGAGCAGTATGGAGCAGAGAATGCCGAAGGCGAGCACCAGATAAGGGATGGCCTTTGCCACGATAATCATCAGGGGCTTGATGGGCGACACGAGTAGCACTTCCATCGTGCCTTTCTCCTTCTCGCGAACGATGGAGATAGATGTCATCATGGCACATACCAGCATGAGCAGCATGCCCATGATGGCCGGAACGAAGTTATAGGCCGACTTCATTTGTGGATTGTAGAGCATTTTAGAGTTGACCAATCCCCCTTCCATGTTCATGATGACGCTGGTGGCATAGTTCGTCCATTGCTGTGCCATGTTGGGGTCGGCTCCGTCAACGATGAACTGTATGCCTGAATGTTTCGAGGCAAAATCCTGTGCGAAGACAACGGCCATGTCGGCTTTCTGATTCCTTATCAGTCGCTCGGCTTCTTGTGGTGAGGCCACGCATGCCGTGATGGTGAAGTATTCTGAGGCAGCCAGTCGGTCGATGACCTGTTGCGTGAGGTGGTCGGTCTGCGAGGTGACCACCACCGTGCGCACATTCTTCACGTCGGTGCTGATGGCAAATCCGAAGAGCAACATCAGCGCCACGGGCATGCCGAAGAGAATGAGCATCGTGCGGCTGTCGCGTAGGATGTGTCGTGCCTCTTTTATGACGAATGATATGAATTGTTTCATATTCTTTTTCTTTGATTACTCATGATTCATTAGTCCGATGACCGTGTGGCCTGTCGGGCCAGATAGGTGAACACATGGTCCATGTCGGGCTGGTTCAGTTGCCGTTTCAGTTCGTCGGGTGTGCCCAGTGCGCTGATTTTTCCGTCAACCATGATAGAGATGCGGTCGCAATATTCTGCCTCGTCCATGTAGTGTGTGGTGACGAAGACGGTGATGCCCTGTTCGGCGGCATGGTAGATGAGCTCCCAGAACTGTCGTCGCGTGGCAGGGTCAACGCCGCCTGTCGGCTCGTCGAGGAACACGATTTCAGGCTGGTGGAAGATAGACACCGAGAAAGCCAGTTTCTGTTTCCATCCGAGTGGCAGGCTCCTCACCAAATCGTTGGCATGGCTCTCAAAGTTCAGTTCCTTCAGCAGCTCGGTTGTCTTGCGGCTTATCTCCTCGTCTTTCATGCCGTAGATACCTCCGAAGAGCCTGATGTTCTCAGCCACGGTCAGGTCATCGTAGAGTGAGAATCGCTGACTCATATAGCCGATGTGCTTTTTGATCTGTTCGTGTTCGGTGCGTATGTCGAATCCGGCCACGGTGCCTGTTCCACTGGTGGGCTGGTTCAGTCCGGTGAGCATGTGCATGGCCGTTGTCTTGCCGGCACCGTTGGCCCCCAGAAAGCCGAATATCTCACCTTTCCTTACGCTGAAGCTGATGTCATCGACCGCATGGAAACTACCGAAGGCTTTCACCAGATGGTTCACCTCAATCACGTTTTGTGCTGCCTCCTGTCTGGCTTTGTTCTCGTTGCTCCGCTTGATGCCCGGCGGGTTGAAAATATCGGCGAAGCGGTCGAGTATGACTTCGGGCGTGTCAATGCCGCGCACTTGTCCGTGGTCGAGAAAAGCCACTCGTTCGCACTGTCTCACCTCGTCGAGATAGGGGGTAGAGGCCACGATGGTGATGTTGCGCTCCTTCAGCATGGTGAGCATCTCCCAGAACTCCTTGCGGCTCACGGGGTCAACACCTGTCGTAGGCTCGTCGAGCAGCAGCACGCTCGGGCTGTGAACCAGCGCACACGACAGGGCAAGCTTCTGTTTCATGCCTCCTGAGAGAGCTCCGGCCTTTCGGTCGCGAAAGCGTTCTATCTGCGAGTAGATGGCGCGTATGCTGTCGTAGCCCTCTTCTACGGTGGTGCCGAAGAGGGTGGCAAAGAACTGCAGGTTCTCCTCTACGGTCAGGTCCTGATAGAGCGAGAACTTGCCCGGCATGTAGCCCACGCGCTTGCGAATGTCCTTCATCTGGCTCACGGTGTCGAAGCCATCGACCGCAGCCCTTCCCTGTTCAGGCAGGAGCAGGGTGCAGAGAATGCGGAACATCGTGGTCTTGCCGGCACCGTCGGGGCCTATCAGTCCGAACACCTCGCCCTTGCCCACTGAGAACGACACGTCGTCGAGCGCTTTCACCTTGCCGTAGCTCTTGCCGACGTTCCTGACTTCTATGGCTATGTCTTTTGTGTTCATCTTTATGGGGAATGCTTATTAGAACTTCACCTCTCCGTACATGCCAGTCTTCACGTAGCCGTCGTTCTTGATGGCCACTTTCATGGCATAGACCAGGTCGGCACGCTCGTCATCGGTGAGAATGGTCTTAGGGGTGAACTCTGAGCGACTGCTTATCCAGCTCACGGTGCCTTCATATTCCCTGCGCTGGCTGTTGCCGAAGTCGGCCATCACCTTCACCTTCTGCCCCAGTTTCACGTTTTGCAGCTGTGCCGAGGTGACGTATGCGCGCAAGTACATCTGCCGCATGTCGGCCACCTTGAAGAGCGGCTTGCCGGTGGTGACGAACTCGCCCTGTTCGGCATATTTCTCCAGTATCGTTCCGGCTACGGGCGATGCGATGTGGCACTTGCCGAGCTGGTCGCGCAGTTGGCTCACCTGTGCGTCGGTGGCATTCATCTGCTTGCTCAGTGTGTTGGCGTTGTTGCTCAGCGACGACTGCAGTGCATCGAGCTGTCGCTGCAGCACCTGCACCTGATTGGCGGCATCGTCGAGCATCTTGCTGGGGGCAGCACCGTCGGCTACGAGTTCTCTGTATCGCTGTTCGTCCTGACGAGCCTTGGCCAGTTGCTGTCGTGTGGCAGCCATCTGCTTCTCTAAGTCAGGCTTCTGGCTCTGGTAAGCCTCCTTCGTGGCTTCTAACTGGCGAATCTTCAGCCATAGCTGAGTAGTGTCAATGAGGCCCACTTCCTTGCCTGGAGCCACTTCGTCGCCCTCGTCCACGGCAAAGCGCATCAGCGTGCCGCTCTGTTCGGCTGACACCGTCGTCTCGGTGGCTTCAAACGTGCCGGTGGCATCAAACTCTTTTTCATTGTTTCCGCAGGCCGTGAGCGTAAGCAGCACGGTCATGGCTGTCAGTATGTTTCCTGTTGCTTTCATGATGGTATGGTTCTTTTTTATTATTGTTCGTGATGATGGTTACTTTTTTGAAGAAAAAAAACGGTGATTAGTTGTTGGTAGTGTACTTCAAGTCGTACATCTCCTTCAGCATCTCAATCTTGTGGACGGATTGCTGCACCCGTGCGGCATTCTCCTGATTGATTTCCTTCACCAGGTCGTTCACGTCGATGATGCCGTGTTGCAACTTCGACTCAGCCGCCTTGCGCACCGAGGCTCTCAGCGTGATGATCTCGCTGTCGTCGTCCATCAGTTTTTTATAACGGCTGATGTTCTCGCTTTGCTGAATCTGCTCCAGATGGTTGTTGAAGAGGAACACGTCGCGGTTCGACTCGGCCATCTCGCGTTGCACGCGCAGTTTGGCCTTTTCGTTCTTGTGGGTGTAGAAGGCACCTATGTTCCACGTCAGCCTTGCGCCCACCATGCCGTTCAGTGTCCATCGGCGGTTCATCATGTCTTCGAACAGATTGTAGCCGGGATAGCCGTAGAAGCCCTGTGCAAACACGCCCAGCTTGGGCAGCAGTGCCGCATTGACGGCTTTCTCCTGAGCATGGGTGAGCCGAAGCTGCGCATCAATGGCTTTCAGTTCGGGGCGCAGAACGCTCGACTGCTGCTGCATGGCGGTGGCAGCCTGTGCGGCAGGCATCACGGGCTTCGTCACTTCCAGTCCGCAAAAGGCCGACAGCATGCGCACGAGTGTGCTGCGCTGTGCCTCAAGACTGGCGTGTTGCTGAATGGCGTTCAGCCGTTCAGCTTTCACGTTGTTGTAGTCGCTCTCAGCCGCCGTTCCGCTCTTCGTCATCGAGGCCAGTTTCTTCTCGTTCTGTGCCAACAGCTGTTGCAGGTCGTTGTTCAGAAGAATCTGATTGTCAATCAGGAGTAGGGCGAAGTACATCTCGTTCACGCGCTTGCGAACATTATACAGTGTCACTTCCGTCTGAGCAGCCTGCACATTGGCCTGCTCTCGGGCAATGGCTTTCTGACTGCTGATGGCACCGCCGTCGAACACCGTTTGTTGCACGTCAATGCCTACTCGGTACTGGTCTTTGCGCAGTCCCTTCATGTCGATGCCCATCTGCTGATAGAGGGTCTGCAACTGGTCGGGAAAGGCGGTCACGTCGCTTTGCAGCGTGGCCTGTGCCGAGGCCGTAATCTGTGGCAGCCATCCCTTCTGAATGTTGCTCACGGTGAGGGCGGCACTCTTCTCTATGAGGCCGTACTGCCGTATGAGCGGATAGTTGCGCTCAGCCGCCTGCTGACACTCCTCCAGTGTCTGGGCTTGAGTGAGCCCCAGTGAGCAGATGGCCAATACTGCTACGTTAAGAATTCTTTTCATGATGCTGGTCTTAAAAAAATAGTATTTCTGTTTTCTGCTGCAAAGGTAAGCGATTATTTCATGCCGATTGTTATCTATTCAATAGATTGTATGCTCTTTTCGTACAAATATCAATAATTTTGTATTGTTATATGCCGATTTTTATTATCTTTGCAGTATAAAACAGAACAAAAAGGATATTTCTATGAGTCAACTACAAAAGTTTACACTCTCCGAATTGAAGGAGATGCTTGATGGTCGTCATGAGCAGATGGCCAGCAACTTCATTTCCGAGCATCTGCTCGTGGTGAGCAATCCGCCTATTCACCGCTTGCTGTCACGCTTGTCTAGCGAACCGTATCTGCTGCCCGAGATGCGTGTCATGGTGCTGAAGAAGGGGTATGCGTGTCCTACGGTAAACTTGTTGCCGCAACGATTCGAGGCTGGCGAGTTGGTGTTCTTGAGTCATAACAGCATCGTTCAGATAGGCGACTATGCCGACGAAATGCAGGGTATCGGTGTCTCTATGACCGACGAGCTGCTCAGTCTGGCCTTCTCGGGTGATGTGCCGGGACTGTTCGATGGACATGTGCGCGACGTTCACTTCCAGCTCACGCCCAATCAGATGCAGCAGATTGAGCAGATACACACCTTATTATATAATATACTGCGGTCGGGCAGCTATTCCTCTAAGTCGGTGCTCCACATGGTGAGTGCTTTCCTTTGGCAGGTTCATCATCTCTATGAGTCGTCGGCTGCGCAGCATCGTTCGGTACAGTCGCGTGAGCATAGGCTGTTCACCGATTTTGTGCAGTTAGTGAGCAAGTATGGTCCGCAACATCACAACATTGATTTCTATGCCGGCCAGCTTTGTCTCTCGCCTCGCTACATGAGCACACTGGTGAAGCGGGTGAGCGGAAAGGCAGCCAAGGAATGGATAGACGATGCTATCATCATTCGGGTGAAAGTGGAGTTGCGCCATTCCGACAAGACCGTTGCCCAGATTTCCGACGAGATGAATTTCCCCAATCCCAGTTTCTTCTGCAAATATTTCAAGCGGCTCACCGGGCTTACTCCGCAAGCCTACCGGCAGGGGTAGTTCCTCTCTAATAGTGCATAAAAATTTGGGGGCTGCAATGGCAGCCCCCAACCAACACAAAAACTAAACTAGACTTAACTAAAGCTTTTCGGGATTTATCACAAACCCCTTACAGCGATTGCAAAGTTAAGCATAAATTTGCAGATGCACAAATTTTTTATATACTTTTTTCGATATTAATTCATTTTTTACACCTTTACGGTCCTGTTTACCAAAAAAGAGTCGAGAATAACCATAGCAGCCATCGCTTCTACAACAGGTACTGCACGCGGCAGAACGCAAGGGTCGTGGCGGCCCTGTGCGGTGTAGGTGAGCGCATGGCCTTCGGCATCGACCGTCTCCTGCGGACGCAGTAGTGTGGCTACCGGTTTGAAGGCTACGCGGAAGTAAATGTCCTGTCCGTTGGAAACGCCGCCCTGAATGCCTCCACTGTGATTAGACCGTGTGGCAAGTGGGGTAGGTGAGTCGTTTTCAGCTGCCGACTGCTCAGGAGCCACAAAGATGTCGTTCTGCTCCGATCCGCGACTGGCGACACCCAGAAATCCTTCGCCATACTCAAACCCTTTCACAGCATTGATGCTGAGCATGGCTGCTCCCAACCGCGCATGCAGCTTGTCGAACTCCGGCTCGCCCAGTCCTACCGGGCAGCCTTTCACCACGCAGGTAATGACACCGCCTATCGTGTCGCCCTCAGCTTTCACTTGTGCAATGAGCTCTTCCATCTGTCGGGCCTTCTCAGCATCAGGGCAGCGCACGGCATTCTGCTCAATGAGCGAGAGATCGTAGCGCTGATAGTCGCGGTCGAGTGCAATGGTACCCACCTGCGAGGTGTAAGCCTGAACGCTGATGCCCAGTTGGCGGAGCACAAGCTTGGCCAGGGCTCCGCCCACACAGCGGCTGATGGTGATGCGCGCTGAGGTGCGTCCGCCCCCTCGATGGTCGCGCACACCATATTTATTATAATAGGTGTAGTCGGCATGCGACGGGCGGAACAATGTGCGCAGGTTGTCGTAATCCTTGGAGTGCTGGTTCTCGTTGTGTACAACGAAGCCGATGGGGGCTCCGGTAGAGCGCCCTTCGAACACGCCGCTCAGCAGTTCTACACGGTCGGCCTCCTGGCGCGAGGTGGTGATGTGGCTCTGTCCGGGCCGGCGGCGGTCCAGCTCATGCTGAATGAAGTCCATGTCTATCTCAATGCCGGCAGGCATGCCGTCGATTACGCCGCCCACGGCGGGACCGTGGCTCTCGCCAAACGTGGTGAGCGTGAAGAGGGTTCCGAAAGTATTGCGCATGTCGTTATTCTTTTTAGTCGTGTTAGCTTTTGGGAAAGGTAAAGGGCCGTTTTAGTGATGGCAGTGACCGCATCCGCCCTCGTGGTGGTGATGCTCGTGTCCGCAGCAACCGTCCTTGTGGTCGTGTCCGCAGCCGCCTTCGCAGTCGTCGCACCCACATCCGCAACCTTCACCGCTCAGATGGTTCAGCATGTGCTGAATCTCCTCGTTGGTGGCATCGCGATTCTCCAGTACCACTCCCGTGAACTGCAGTGTGCTGCCTGCCAGAGGATGGTTCGTGTCAACGGTCACCCCGTCTTCCTCCACCTTGGTCACGCGAGCCATGAAGCGCTTCTCGTCGGCATCCATGAGCGTGATTACGGCTCCTTCGTAGATGTTCTCATGGTCGAAGTGGCCATTGATGGAGAACATTTCGCGGTTCAGCTTGTGAACGCCCTCGCTGTCATATTCGCCGAATGCCTCGGTGGGCTGAAGCGTGAAATCAAACTTTTCGCCAGGGGTGAGACCCACGATCTGCTGCTCGAAAGCATCGAGCGTTACGCCGAAACCGCTGATGAACTGGAAGGGATTGCCCTGCTGGGTCTGTTCCTCCAAGTGCTTTGAGCCGTCGGCATCGATAGAGTGGAGCTGGTAGCTCACTGAAATGTACTTGTTCTGCTGATTGTCCATAATCTTCTGTTATTGAATTAAATAATTGATTTGACTTTAGCAAAGTTTCACTTGCCTATTGGAGTTTGGGAGTTTAGGAGTATAGGAGTTTGGACGATAGACTGATGGCACCCGCCAATGACAGTAACGACAGCAAGACTAACGTCTAAACTCCAGCGGCTGAAAGCCGCGAAAACTCCTAAACTCCTAAACTCCTTAGACATGCGAAACTCAAATGATTGATCTTTTTGGCGGCAAAGGTACTGAAAATTTGGTGGAAGCATGAAATATTGCCTCAGTTTTAGGATTCTTTGTGCTTATTTATATATATAGGTATAGGAATAGCTTGAGCCAAGTCAAGTCTTTGATTTGCGTCAAAAAAGAGGGCTGTTTGCGCACACAACACATAAAAAGTCTTTGCGGTTCCCAAAAACGCCTTACCTTTGCATCGTCAAAAGGAACAAAAGCCTGGCGACAAGGATAACAAAACACATTAATAAAAGTAGGAGCCTGAGATAAAAAACAGGTAAAAGATTAACAAAAAGGATAACAATTAACACAAACAGTAATCGAAGGCTCTGAGTAAAAAAAGAAAGGGTAAAAGAAATGAAAAAGATGATTCTGATGGTAGTAGCCATGCTCAGCATGACAATGACGTCATACGCTGAGAACGAGAATGCAGAGAACACACTGAGCGTAGAGAGCTACGACATGTCTGTGAACTTCCGTAAGTTGGCCGTTGCGCTCGACATGACGGGTGATCAGATGGAAAGTGTGGAGGAGATTCACCGCATGTTCTGCAATGAGATGATTCAGGCTGCCTATGCCAGCAAGGACGAGCGCCAGAAGCTCGTTGACCTGGCTGTGAAGAAGGATCTTCGATACATGCGCTACGTGCTTGACCAGAAGCAGTACAAGAAGTATCAGTTGCTGCTCAACTCAACTCTGATCAACCGTGGTCTGAAGTAAGAATGTAAACACTTTTATTCAACAATTATGGGGCGCCTCACTTTGATGTGAGGCGTCTTTTCTTTCACTACGCTTTCGTACTTCAGTCGCTATTGTACCAAGCACCTCGGCCAGTCGCCCAGCGAATACCGTCTGAGTCTGCAACCAAAGCTTGATTTGTAAGACTCATTTATGTTATTCTGCAGTTAATTCGAAGAAAATTAGTAACTTTGTACCCGCAATGAAGTTGGATCTGTATATCAACGAGGCTAACGACTATGCACGTGACATTCGTGTGCCAATCCTACATCCCCACGTCGCCATTATCCATTACGACGAGGTGGGCGAGATACGCCATTCGCTGAACCGCATCGACTGCTACGGCATCTTCCTGCAGCGCGAGTTCCCTGAGAACCTGACCTACGGCATAGGCATCTACCACGAGGGCGACGGCTCGCTAATTGCTTTTGCTCCGGGACAAATTGGGGGCAAGCGCGATGACGGCAGCAGGCGGCAGTATCACGGTTGGGGGCTGCTGTTCGACCCTGTATTCATCCACGGCACGGAGATTGAACGACGCATGAAGGACTACCATTTCTTCTCGTACAACAATAACGAGGCACTCTTTCTGAATACCGAAGAGAAGGACACGTTATCGGGTTTGATGGCGAACATTCGAAGGGAGCTGCAAACAACTGATGACGATAATGTACAGGACGACATCGTGCGAGACTACATCCTGCTTATTCTGGACTACTGTAACCGTTTCTATGCCCGCCAATTTAAGGAGATGACAGCTGGTAGCAGCGACATCCTAGCCCGATTCCAACAGGTGCTTATCGACTACTACGACAAAGGCCGTCAGCGCACCGGGGGGCTCCCCAGCGTGAAATACTGTGCCAGCGAGCTGTGTCTGTCGCCTGGCTATTTCGGCGACATCGTGCGTGGTGCTTTGGGAGAGAGTCCGAAAGACTACATCAGAGGTTTCATCATCATGCGTGCCAAAAGTCTGATGCTTGGCGGCATGAGTATCACGCAAGTGTCCGATGCGCTTGGTTTCGAGTATCCTAATCATTTCACCCGCCTTTTCAAACAGCTAACAGGGCAGACTCCCTCACAATTTTTCGCCGAACAGCGCGAAAAATAAACAATCATCATTTTTGGTAGATTTATCCGTAATCCGTCTAAGCGGAGTATGGCTAAATCGTCGTACCTTTGCAGCGAATTTTAAAACAAACAAGAATGAGACCATACGTAATTTGCCACATGCTGCCTTCGACGAAACAGATTTTTATGATTTTAGCTGCGTTGCTTGTCATGTCATGCAGCAGAGAC
>CAMOGW010000022.1 GCA_946614435.1 uncultured Prevotella sp.
CAAGGCAATGGTTGCAAGTGTTCGTTTCATGATTGTAGAATGTTTTTTTGGATGAGACAAAATAATATTGTTGCAAAAGTACATATTTTTCGCATTTCCCCAAAACATTAGTAAGAAATAATCACAGGACGAGTTGCAAGGTTACGCGATTTTTTTCGTACTTTTGCAACATGAAGCAACTGGAACACTGGCTGATGGAGGGCGACAACCTCGACGGGCTGCAGGCTCTGATGCCTGAGCTGGAGGGGCGTGTAGATGTGATCTACATTGATCCGCCTTACAACACGCATCACCGCGAGCTGACTTACAACGACTGCCACCATGACTGGAGCACCATGATGCTGCCACGACTGCAACTGGCCCGACGACTGCTCAAGCCACAGGGTGTGATGGTGGTGAGCATCGACCAGCACGAACTGTTCCGACTGGGAGCACTCATGGACGAGACATTCGGCCAGGAGAACTGCCTGGGGGTGGTGACACTCGTGAACAACCTGAAAGGACGCTCTGACGGCAGACACTTTGCCGTGTGCAATGAGTTCATGCTGTTCTATGCCCTGCACCCCGAGCAGGTGAGAATGAACCTGACGGACATTGACGAGGAAGAGCAAGACGGCGACTACTGCTTTGCCGACGAGCGTAGCAGCTATAAGATGACGGGATTCAGAAAGACGGGCAAAGCCTGGCGGCGAGAAGAGCGCCCGCTGATGTACTATCCAGTGCTGCGGCGCAACGGCGAGTTTTTCAGCATCAGCGACGAGGAGTTCGCGCAAATCTACCAAAACGGCACATTCAACGACGCCTTCGTGGAAAGTCTTTGCCAGCAATATCGCTCCGACGGCTATGACGTGTTCCTCCCCTTGAACCGACGGGGCGAGAAAGGGCGCTGGCGCTGGGGCTTTGCCGACACGTTTCGCAGAGCCCACAAGACGGAACTTTGCGTAAACAACAGCGGTACGCTCTGCGTGAAGATGCGCAACCGACTGGAAGACGGAAGCCTGCGCGGAAAACTGGCGAAGACAACCTGGTATAAGGCTGAATACGACACCGGCACGGCCACACGACAGCTGACCGAGCTGATGGGCGGAAAGCACGTGTTCGACAATCCGAAGTCGGTGGAGCACATCAAAGACGTGCTCAGACTGTTCGCACGCGATGCGCTCATTCTGGACTTCTTTGCAGGCTCAGGCACTACGATGCATGCCACACTCGCACTGAACGAAGAGGACGGCGGAAGCAGGCGCTGCATCATCATCACCAACAACGAGAATGGCATCTGCCGGCGCGTGACGCTCGAACGTTGCCGACGCATCATCGAAGGCTATCAGCAAGCCGACGGAACCCGCATCAAGGGCTATGCCGGCAACAAGTTGCGCTACATTGACCTCAGCAATGAGAAAAACAGGCCACAATTCAACAATTTTTAATTACTTATTGCAGCATAACGTCTCGTTATTCGGGATTTTTAGCTAATTTTGCAGCAAAAACAAGCAAAAACAGTATTCCGTCATGGAAAAGGAAAAGAAAACAAAGGACCTCTCACTCTTCCGTCTGCGTAGCACGGGAGCCGTCATCAGCGATGGCTATCAACTCTACATGGATAACTTCCGCAAAATATTTCGTAACACATGGCTCATGGCAGTAGTCTATGCGCTGGCTGTCGGTGTGTTCTCAACGCTCTGGCTGAACAGTCTGGCCGAGCTGGCACTGCTGCTCACGCTGCATGCCCCGATGGAGAGCATCACAAACAGTGCCGCTGCTAACGCACTGCCTCTGGCCGGCGGCTTCGTAGTGATAACACTGGCCACGCTATTGCTCACGGCATTCGGATTCTCCATTCTCCGCCAGCACCGCGAAGACAACAGCATCACTCCCCCAGCCCGCTGGTTCGGCCAGTGGCACGTAAAGACCATTGGGCGCACACTGACAGCAGGACTGCTCATGGTCATCATACTGCTGTTCATGTTTGCCGTCATTGACACGACGGCCATCCTGCTCAAGGGCCATCTGTCAAGAACAGCCCTCGGCCTGCTGCTGGTGGGCGAAACGGGCATCTTTGCCTTATTGCTCCCCGTGCTGTTTCTCCTGGCTACGCAATATATCATGGCCACAGACAATAAAATCATGCCCAGCGGACGCCAGACGTTCCGCTACTGGGGCAGTACGATCATCATCAGCTTGGTGGTGTGCATCGTCATAGGACTGCTGTCTGTCGTCACGGAGCTGCCTGCAGCCGTGCTCTTTTTTGCCAACATCACTTCTATGTCGGGAACGCTGCTGGGCGACCCCTCGGGCATGCCTGACTATATGTCGTGGCTGAACATTGTAGTATTCACCTTGGCAGGCTTCATTCAGGCCTACATCTATCTTTCAGCCCTGTTCCCCTTCTATTATCTACACGGTTCGATAGAGACACAGGAAAAAGAACGGGCCGAGATGAACAAGAAACTTGATTAGACTTAACATGTAAAAGATGAAAAGAATACTCTTTATTGATCGTGACGGAACACTGGTAGAGGAACCACACGACGAGCAGGTTGACGCATTAGGGAAGATTCGATTCACGCCTGGCGTAATGCGCAACCTCGGCTTGCTTCGCTCTAAGACAGACTGTCTGTTTGTCATGGTATCGAACCAAGACGGACTGGGCACCGACTCTTTCCCCGAAGACACGTTCTGGCCTGCCCACAACTTCATTCTGCAGACGCTGGAGGGCGAAGGCATCACGTTCGACGACATACTCATTGACCGCCACTTCCCTGAAGACAATGCGCCCACTCGCAAGCCACAGACAGGGCTCGTGGAGAAATACATGAACAAGCCAGAGGAATACGACCTCGCGAACAGCTATGTTATAGGCGACCGCGAGACGGATGCCCTGTTTGCACAAAACATCGGCTGCAAAAGCCTCATTCTGGGGCAAGACGGCATGACGTGGGACAAGATTGCAGAAATCATCTTTGCCGGAGAGCGCACAGCTGAAGTGAAGCGCACCACAAAGGAGACCGACATTGACGTGCGCCTCTGCATCGACGGTTCCGGGAAGTGCGACATTGAAACTGGACTGGGCTTTTTCAATCACATGCTTGAACAGATAGGCAAGCATGGCGGAATGGACCTCTACATACGCTGCAAAGGCGACCTGAACGTAGATGAGCACCACACAATAGAAGACGTGGCACTCGCACTGGGAGAATGCCTGTTGAAAGCCCTCGGTTCTAAACGAGGAATCGAACGCTATGGCTACTCGCTTCCGATGGACGACTGCATGTGTCATGTGTGTCTTGATTTCGGAGGCCGTCCGTGGCTGGTATGGGATGCCGAATTCCATCGTGAGCACGTGGGTGACATGCCCACTGAGATGTTCCTGCACTTCTTCAAGAGCCTCAGCGATGCCGCGCGCATGAACCTTTATATTCATGCCGAGGGGCAGAATGAGCACCACAAGATTGAAGGCATCTTCAAGGCGCTGGCCCGCTCGCTGAAGATGGCTGTAAGACGTGACATTTACCACTACGAACTGCCCTCTACGAAAGGGGTGCTCTAAAAAAAGAAGAGAATTTTATCTGGATATGATGACTTTTGAGCAAGGAAGACCGCACGTCGCCATCATTGACCCGAACACGCTGGCTGTGCTTGGGCTGAAACAGATTCTGCAAAACGTGTTGCCCATCATGACGGTCGATACATTTGGCTCGATGAGCGAATTCGAAGCCAATCACCCCGAACATTATTTCCACTATTTTGTGTCTATGAACATCGTGCTGGAGAATCGCCAGTTCTTCACCGAACATCGTCACCAAACGATTGTGCTGACACTCTCGCTCGATGGTGGCTCACAGCTCAGCGAGTTCCACAGCATTTGCATCAACGTACCTGAGCAGACGCTTGTACGGTCGCTGCTCATGCTCCAGCAGCATGCCCATCCCAACGGAAAGAATCTGCCACCGATGCCGCAAATTCTGCAACAGAAGGTTCTAAGCGACCGCGAAATTGAAGTCATGGCGCTCATCGTTCAAGGCTACATCAACAAAGAGATTGCCGACCGTCTCAACATCAGCCTCTCTACCGTTATCACCCACCGCAAGAACATCATGGACAAACTGGGCATGAAGAGCGTATCGGCCCTCACCATCTATGCTGTCATGCACGGCTACGTTGACATCAACAGAATCTAAGAAACTTTCATAAGACGATGAAGAAGCTTTTATATTAGAATAAGAAGACCGTGCCTCTATAAGAGTAAGAAGGCCATACCTTTATATACGATACAAAAAAAGAGCCGTCCGCAACAACAGTGTTACGGACGGTTCTTTTTTTGTATCGTATGATAAGACTGATAATCAGAAGAAGAGGTAACGGTTGTCAACCACCTTGGCATTCTGATACAACTCCTGCATGAAGTTGCCTGCAGCCTGCAATGCCTGCTGCTTCAACTGCTGCTCCTGAGTCTTGGCATTGAAAGTAACGCCCTCGCGCATCTTCTGCTGCACAACCTGGAACACATAAGCGCCCTCGTTACCCTTCACGACCTTCTTGCTGAACTCGCCTTCCTTCGTAGAAGCTACAGCACCGCTCAGCACAGGCTCGCTCACGCTGGTAGCCTGAACGAATACAGGAGCTGAGAACGTAATCATAGGAACGGTATCGATGCGAGCACCCTGCTGCTGAGCCTCAGCGATGTTCTTCACACCCTCAAGTTTCTTTGAAAGCAGCTCGAACTTCTTGTCGCGCAGCACTTCGCGCTTCAGCTCGTCCTTCAGGCTCTCCATGTCCTGATAGCCCACCTTATTAATCTTAGTGAGTGCCACGACAAGCAGGCAGTCGTTGTTGCCGCACTCATAGAGGGGTGAAATTTCATTGGGCTTGGCATCGAAAATCCACTTCATGGTCTCACGAGTTGAACGGATGCCTACTACATTGTGGGCACTGCTGACGATGTGCTCGCGAGTGAGCACCTGCAGACCATACTCAGGAGCGTTCTTCTCCATAGCCTCGATGGTCTTGCTGGAACTTACGAACTGGCTGAACTTATTGTAAGCATCAGAGTAGGTCCGCTTCGAGAAGTCAATGCTGTGCTTCACAATGGCCACGTCGTACTTGTCAACCATAGCCTTGCGGTTCTTCACTAAGATGATGATGTTGCCCTGTGAGAGCTCCAGATTCTTCAGCTCACCAACAGCAGTAGTGTTAAGAGCCGTAAGATAAGCCTTGGTATCAGCATCCAGCATCGGAGCATTCTGATACATGGCAGAGGTCAGCCACTGGGCCTCACCGGTCTCACCATACTTCTTGGCAATAGAATCGAACACTGCACCACCCTTGATAGCCTGATAGACACTGTCAGCAGTAGCACGGGCTGCATCGATAGTAGCACCGCCAATGCGGATGGCACGATACTCAATAGAGTCGGGCATCTGGGTCTTGCTGATCAGCTTCACCACGTTCATCGTGTTATCAGAAGCGGTCTCAAAGGGAGCACTCGTCTGGCCTACAGCCATCGTATCAATCTTAGCTGCGATGTCGTTAGGCAGAGCTGCACGAGTGACAGACATGCCTGTATAGGCAATCTGAGACTGAGCCTTGCGCACAACGTCGGCAGCAGCCGCACCTTCCTGCAAGCCCTTCTGAGCCTCCTTCATAGTAGCCATCAGCGCAGCACGGTCGGCCTCAGAAGGCTGAACACGCAGCAAGGCATACTTGATGTCGCGGTTCTCGACATACACTTTGTGCTGCTCGCGCTCCTCGTTGTAACGAGCTTTCAGCTCAGCATCGTCCACCTGAACATCGTTGTCGTTGACGCTTGAATAAGCGAGTGAAGCCAGCACGATGCTGCTCTCCATGTTCTGGTCGTTGAAGGCTGCCTGAGCCGAAACAGGGTTCGACAACATGCAACCAGCCAGCAAGTTGCGATACTTCATAGCAAGCAGGTCGCTGCGCAGGTTCTTCTCAACGAACTTCCAGTACTTATAAAGGGGCTCAGCAGCTTCACGCTCCTGTGCATTTGCAGTCTTGTAGTCGTTCAAGAACTTTGTGAGCATGGTCACATCGAACAGACGAGTCTGCTGATTGATGAAGGGAGTCTGACGAAGCATCGGGTTCGTGCCTTCCTTCAGCACGTTCTGCAGTTCTTCATCAGTCACGGTCAGCCCCAGCTTAGCGCACTCATCCTCGATAAGGGTGTTCTGCACGAAGGTGCCCCATACCTGATCTTTCACATTGTTCAGTTCATCCTCTGACAGGTTATCGACACCACGGGTAATCTTCATTACCTCCTGATACTCATCAACGAGTGTCTGGAACTCCTGCACAGAGATTTTCTTACCTAACACTTGGCCTACCTGCTGACGCTGTTCGTTTTTCGTGGCATCGCACGAGCGGAACAGCTCCTCAGCAATGAAGGCAAACAGAGCCAAGCCAATCACTGCAACGAGTGCGGGGCCCCAGCTTCTAATTTTTCCAATTGCTGCCATTTGCTTTTTATTGTTTGATTTTTATTAATTGTTTCTTTCTTTTTTCGAATTCAGCCGACAAAATTACTAATTTAAAGTGAATTACCTGCATTTTTTTCCAAAAAAATGGCTTATTCACAGACTTTTAGTCGCACAAGTTCTATTTTTGTCGCCGTATTTTTCACTATTTTAAACTCCCAGTGGTCTATCTTTACTACCTCATTGAGCTTAGGGAAGCTCTGATACTCATGCAGAATGAGACCACCCACGGTCATATATTCATCGCTCTCTGGCAGTTCCAGATCAAAGAGCTCATTCACTTTTTCAATCTCCAGACGCGCTGAGAGCAAGTATTCTCCATTCTCAAGCTGTTTCGCTACATAGTTGGTTGAGTCATGCTCGTCCTCAATATCGCCGAAGATTTCTTCCACGATGTCCTCAAGCGCTATCAGGCCACTCGTACCGCCAAACTCATCGACCACTACTCCTAACGACTTCTTCTGAGCCAGAAAGGTCTGCATCATCTTGCTGGCAGCCATCGTCTCAGGCACAAACACCATTGGTCGTATCAGCGTGGAACTGGACGACGAAGCAAGCGGAGTGTGGAGCGTGAAGAGAGATTTCTCCAACTTGAACATCTCGGATGAATGCACATACCCCACTATGTGATCAATATCCTCATGATAGACCACGATTTTAGAGTGTCCGCTCTCTATAAAGCGCTGTTTCAGCTGCTCAAGGTCGCAGGTGTCTTCAACGGCATCTATCTCAGTGCGCGGCACCATACAGTCGCGCACTTTTGTATCTGAGAAATCGAGCGCATTCTGGAAGATACGCACTTCCTCGTCAATATCGTCCTCGTCAGTAGCATTGTCAATGCTCGACTGCACGAGATAGTCTAAGTCAACCTTTGTAAACTCATGCCCATCACTCTTCTGATCCATCTTCACACCGACCAGTCGCAACAATCCCTTTGAAAGCAGTGTGGCAAAGCGCGAGATGGGGTAAAGCAAGATGTAGCACAGCCATGCAGGCACGGCAAAGATGGTGAGCATCGCATTCGGATTGCTCTTGAACAACGTCTTGGGCAGGAACTCACCAGTGAACAGCACTACTACCGTAGAGAGCAATGTATCGGCAGTTACGCGAAAGCCATCGGGCAAATCATAGAACAGAGTAGCATCGAAGATCTTGGCAAACAAGATGCCATAGATGACCAGGGCAATATTGTTGCCCACGAGCATCGTCGAAACAAAGTCGTTAGGGTGCTGATAGAACACTGATATGGCACGCTGTGAGAGTCCGTTTTTCTCACGATCCATCTCTGCCCTCAGCCGATTGCTTGACACAAAAGCAATCTCCATGCCCGAGAAGAAGCCGGAGAAGAGCATTGTAATCAGTAGTCCTATGATGAGTGCCGTCATTTGGATGTCTTTTTATTCTGTTTTATGAATGCTTTTTATTTCTGTTTTAAAGAATGATTTTTATTCTGTTTTAAAAGAGTCGTTAGTTCCGTCCCGCTTTATGTCGCTGCGATGCAGGTCTGATTGCAGGCTGCACGACTGTTGTGTCGCCATTGGCCGCCGGCTGCTGTTCATTCTTATCGCCCTCGATGTCGCTGTTCACGAACGAGCCTTTCGAGTTAGTCACCGAATAGCGAGTCATTGTCTCATTGCTCTTGAAGCAGGTGCCTTCGATTGTGCGTTCAGGTGTGACCACGCGGCAGAACACGTTGGAATAGAGCTCATGGCTCCGACCGTCCCAGAACAGTTCTTCGCTGGTATATATCAGTCCGTTGGTGTTGCGCACATACACCCGTCCCCGTAGCTTCCACAAGTTTTGCTGGTCGTAATACCATGCTGTATCGGACTGCACGTATGCCTGTACTTCGAATTTCTCATCAAACTGCTCGAAGAACACTCCCTTCATGAATTCCCATCTTGAAGGTTGGCGTACAGTATTCACTTCCCATCGCTCTGTAATGACACGATACTTAATGACACCTGAGTCACTTATCAGAATCTTCACGCCATAGGAGGTCATCATAGAGACCGAGTCCTCCGGATGGATGGCATCTGCCGTGTGCTCATGCACCTCATTGCAAGCTATTAGGAATGCGAAAGAAGACATGAATGCAGCCACAAAAAACAGATGAGACAATCTGCCGCCGAAGCCGCTTACTGCCCATCTTGTTTGCTGTGCGTATGCTATATTTTCCGTGTCTATCTCTTCACGACCCATGTCGCGTAGTTCTTTATTCGTGCTAAGTCTCTTTTCTATCGGCTTAATCCACTTTCCACTTGGCAAACCAGCGTTCGTTAAACGTCAGTCCTATGTTCAGGCGGAACGTATTCTCAACAATCAGGTTCGGAGCCGACGTGTGAACCCACTGTGCGCTCAGATTGAGTACCGAACGGTTGTTATAGGAATTCTGCAAAGGCAGTCCCACACCGGCACTCACGCTGAACTCCTTCGGTCCGTTGCCTCCCTTTACTTTATAATAAGGTGTAGTATATCCAGCTCCTAACCTATAGTGTATGCGCTGTGACAACTTCCGTCCAATGGGGTTAGGCACGAAGTCGGCTCCCAGTTTCACCTGATAGCGATCTTTCAGCAAGCCGCTTTGCAGCTCATATTGTCCGCCATTCATTACGGGATAGTCCAGACTTCCCCATTTCTGCATGTTGAAGTCGGCATCGACCAGCAGGCTCATCCCATGTTTCCAGGCCAGACCTACGCCATAGCTCATGGGCAGTGCATATCCTTTCGACACGGTGGAGGTGTTCTTTTCATCCAGACCTGCCTGACACGCTGCATCGCCCAGTTTGTGGCCCACGCCGACAGTCAGTCCTATAGTCAGAGCGTCTGCTTTTCCCAAAGGCTGTTGCCATTGCAATCCGAAATCGAGCTTATAACTCTTTATCGAAGCCGAGTAGAAGCGCGTCATCGACGTAATCACATCCGTAGAAGCCGTGGAAATCACACTCCTGTCAATCTCGCCCCACAAATATGAGCCGTTGACACCTATTGACAAAGGCCGGAAAATACGCCAGCCTATGCCTAAGAACACCTGATGCAGACCGCCGCTTCCTGCATAATTGACAGTCGCGGTCGAGCTCGAGTTCTTCACGGTCTCCTCCACGTTGTAGTCATAGCCTATATTCGACAGCGGCAACACACCAAAGGCCATGCCCACATGCCGAAACAGGCGGAACCCGCCTACCGCATAGTCGAACGAGGCCGTCTTGGCATTCACCGTAGTGGTTCCCTCCTTGAAATGAGTTAGCTGTCCTGATATGCCCATATCAAAAATCATGGTCAGCGAGTCAATCGCAGAGTAAGAAGCGGGATTCAGCGTATTGACCACATTGCCCTGGCGCAAAGCCAATCCTGCGCCATTCATGCCACGACTGAATCCTGATGACTGGTCAGACAGCAGGCCGATGCCGTACTGGCTGTAAGGCGACCTTGTGCTGCTCTGAGCAAAGGAGGCTACTGCAACCGCAATAGCCAGAATTTCACAAAATATTCTTTTGTTCATTACTGTTCTGATATATCAGCGTGCAAAATTATTAAAAAAAATCGAACTATTCGCACTGAAAGTGGAAAATATAGCGTAATTTTGCATCGTGAAACAATTAGAAATCTTTTTTAGGACATTTTGGCTGGTGCTGTTTCTGCTGCTCCCGGCTGTCCCCACACAAGCATACGACGAGACTGCCAACGATATGGACAGCGTTGAGATCAGCCTCATCACCTGCACTCCCCACGAAGAGATTTACAGTCTCTATGGCCACACAGCCATTCTCTATCGCGACTTGCGTTCAGGCCAGAATCTCGTATTCAACTATGGTGTCTTCAATTTCGAGGCACCGCATTTCGTTTCCCGATTCGTATTGGGAAAGACCGACTACGAGCTGGGCATAGCGCCCTTGGAACCTTTCTGCGACTATTATCGCCATTGGGGCAGCATGGTCACCGAACAGGTACTGAACCTGACTCCCGAAGAGAAGTTCCGCATTCTGACGGCACTGAAAATCAATTATCTGCCGCAGAATCGCATCTATCGCTACAACTTCTTCTATGACAACTGCTCGACTCGTCCGCGCGACATCATTGAGAGCAACCTGACGGGGCGCATCATCTATGAACCCCGTCCCGACTACACGCCCACTTATCGCCAGATGATTCATGAGCTCACGGACCATCATCCTTGGGCAGCCTTGGGCAACGACCTGCTGCTTGGCTTGAAGGCCGACTTCAAGACCAATCAGCGCGAACAGGAGTTCCTGCCACTCAATTTGATGTACGATTTCGACCATGCCCAGATCTACGAGAACGGTCAATACAGACGCTTGGTGCGGGAACGTCACACACTCGTAGCGTCTGACGTGCAGATGATAGAAGAGGAGTTTCCACTCTCCCCCACTCTTTGCGCAGCCCTTTTGCTATGTATCTCGCTGGCCGTCTTTGTGGCCGAGAGAGCAAAGCGCCGATGCTACGTGTGGTTCGATGCCATACTGATGACAGCCACAGGCTTGGCTGGCTGTTTGCTCTTCATCATGTTCTTCTCTGAGCACCCCACCACCAGCACCAACCTTCAGATTTTAGTGCTCAATCCCGCCTGGCTGTTCTTCATTCCCTCTGTATTGCGCCGCAAGCCCACGCGCTATTGGCTGATGCTGCTCATTTGTCTCTGCCTGTTCCTTTTAGGCGAGATATTGCAGGACTATGCCGAGGGTATGGAATTTTTGGCATTATGTTTGCTAACCCGATATATGAGTCACCATAGAAATGACAAATAAATACCTATACATCACCTTACTGGCAACCCTCGGTTTCAGAGTCGAGGCATATAGTCAGGAAATGCGCAATGCGCCACGCCTTGTGGTGAGCATTACCATCGATCAGCTGCGCAGCGACTACCTCGAAGCCTTCACGCCACTTTATTCAGCTGATGGCTTCAGCATGCTTTTTGAGCAAGGCATGATCTACGAGAATGCTTCTTATCCCTTCACTCCTGTTGACCGCGCTTCAGCCACGGCATCAATCAGCACGGGTGTTACACCTTATTATAATAAAATAGTAGGCGAACGATGGCTCAACCGCGAGACATTGCGCCCCGTCAATTGTGTCGATGACAGCAAGCATGCAGGCATCAGCACCGCCGATGCATCTTCGCCATCCCACCTCAGCACCTCTACATTGGGCGACGAGCTGAAGGTGGCTACAGCCGGGCGCGGACTCGTCTATGCCATTGCTCCCTATCGCGATGCTGCCGTATTGTCAGCCGGACATGCTGCCGACGGAGCGTTCTGGATTGACGATAAGAGCGGGGAATGGTGCACGTCGAAATACTATTTCAGCGTGTCTCCCACTTGGCTCAGCGCTTACAACCGAATACAATCGCCCGATAAGAAGCTGAACGGACTGGCTTGGGAGCCCATGAACAACTTCGTAGGCAACTTCAGCTATTTCATGAAGACTGGCCCACAAGATCCTTTCAAGCACACCTTCACTGGCAACCTGCGTTTTCAAGAGTATAAGACCAGTGCGCTCATCAATGCCGACGTCACCGATCTGGCACAACAATGCGTAGTGAGCAGTGCGATGGGCAACGACCGCGTGACCGACTTGCTCTGTCTCACCTACTATGCAGGCAATTTCAACCATCGGCCTGTGACAGAATGTCAGATTGAACTACAGGACACATACGTGCGTTTAGACCGTGAGATAGCCCGACTCATCAAGACTCTCGAAGAGCGTGTGGGCAAGGACAACGTGCTCTTCGTGCTCACCAGTACAGGCTACTGCGACGAGGAAGCCGCCGACTATCAGAAGTATCGCATCCCCTCTGGCACGTTCTATCTCAGCCGCACGGCTAACCTCCTGAACATGTATTTTGGAGCCATCTGGGGACAGGGCAAATATGTCGAAGCCTATTTCGGCAATCAGATATTCCTGAACCACAGCCTGTTAGAGACGAAGAAGATCAGCATTGTCGAGGCCACCAGCCGTGCCCAGGAGTTCCTGGTCATGCTGTCGGGTGTTCGCAATGTCTATACCTCGCTACAACTGATGACCGACAACAATGAGCCGCTGCGCAAGATTCGCAACGGGTTCAATGCCGAGCACTGCGGCGACATTGTCATTGAGACGGCTCCCGGCTGGCAACTGCTGAACGAAGACACTCAGGAGAAGCAGCTTTCGCGTGCTTCTTACATTCCGTTCCCCATCATCATTTACGGAGCAGGCACTAAGGCCGAACGCATCTCGGCTCCTGTCACCACCGACCGCATTGCCCCCACCATAGCCCGGGCAATACGCATTCGTGCCCCGAATGCCTGTTCGTCGGCACCACTCTTCTAATTATTAATTAATGAGCGATTTATGCTCGATTGTGCAAAAAAATAGCTATCTTTGCACGCAATTTTCAAATCATTCAGAATAAAAGCAAAAAAAATATTACAATGAATTTCACCCAGATTCTAAAGAAACTGTTCGGCGACAAGCAGTCGCGCGACAGAAAACTCATTGAGCCTTTCGTGGAGAAGGTGAAGGCGGCTTATCCCGCTGTTCAGAAACTGAGCAACGACGAGCTGCGCCAGCGTAGTCACGAAATACGCATGCAGGTGCAGGCTGCTGCCAAACAGCAAAAAGACGAGATTGAGCAGCTGAAATCCACAATCGAAGCCACGCCCCTTGACGAGCGTGCCGACATCTTCGCTAAGATCGACAAGCTTGAGAAAGACGCCCTTGAGGTCTATGAACAGGCCCTCAACGAGGTGATGCCCGAGGTGTTCGCCATCGTGAAGGACACGGCTCGCCGCTTTGCCGAGAACGAGGAGACTATTGTCACAGCCACCGACTTCGACCGCGAGCTGGCTGGCGATCCGCACAAGGACTTCATCACCATCGATGGCGACAAGGCCATCTACCATAACCACTGGACTGCCGGTGGCAACGACCTGAAGTGGGAAATGGTTCACTACGACGTGCAGCTCTTCGGCGGCATCGTGCTCCATCAGGGCAAGATAGCCGAGATGGCCACGGGTGAGGGTAAGACCCTCGTGGCCACGCTGCCCGTGTTCCTCAATGCCTTGACAGGCAACGGTGTCCACGTGGTCACCGTGAACGACTATCTGGCCAAGCGCGACTCTGAGTGGATGGGACCGCTCTATATGTTCCACGGACTCTCAGTTGACTGTATCGACAAGCATCAGCCCAACTCCGAGGAGCGTCGCAAGGCATACATGGCCGACATCACCTTCGGCACGAACAATGAGTTCGGCTTCGACTATTTGCGCGACAACATGGCAGTATCGCCTGCCGACCTTGTGCAGCGCGCCCATAACTACGCCATCGTTGATGAGGTTGACTCTGTGCTCATTGACGATGCTCGTACACCTCTTATCATTAGTGGCCCGGTTCCCAAAGGCGATGTCCAGATGTTCGAGGAATATCAGCCCCTGGTCGAGAAGTTGGTGGGTGTGCAGCGCACACTGGCCACACAGTATCTGGCCGATGCCAAGCAGAAGATCAGCGAAGGCCAGCGCCTCATAGAGAATGGCGACAAGAAGGCCGGACAGACCAAGCTCGACGAAGGATTCCTCTCGCTCTATCGTTCCCACAAGGCCATGCCTAAGAACAAGCCGCTCATCAAGTACTTGTCGGAGGATGGCATCAAGTCGGGCATGCTGAAGACCGAGGAGATTTACATGGAGAACAACAACCGCCGTATGCCCGAGGTGGTGGAGCCACTTTACTTCGTAGTCGATGAGAAGCTGAACTCCTGCGACCTCACGGACAAGGGTACGTCCTGGCTGGCACAGCAGGTGAACGACAGCGAGCTGTTCGTGCTGCCCGACATCGCAGCCCAGCTCTCTGCACTGGAGGCTCAGACCAATCTGACCGACGAGCAGCGCGTGGAGCAGAAAGACGAGCTCATGAACCACTATGCCGTGCAGTCGGAGCGCGTCCACACGCTGCAGCAGCTGCTCAAGGCATACTGCATGTTCAATAAGGACGACGAGTACGTGGTCATCGACGGTGAAGTGAAGATTGTTGACGAGCAGACTGGCCGTATCATGGAAGGCCGCCGCTGGAGCGACGGTCTGCATCAGGCTGTCGAGGCTAAGGAGCACGTAAAGGTGGAGGCAGCCACACAGACCTTTGCCACCATCACCTTGCAGAACTACTTCCGCATGTATCACAAGCTGGCCGGTATGACTGGTACGGCTTCGACCGAGGCCGGTGAGTTCTGGAACATCTATAAGCTCGATGTGGTGGAGATACCGACCAACAAGCCCGTCATTCGCAACGATATGGACGACCGTGTCTATAAGACGGCACGCGAGAAGTATAAGGCTGTCATCGACGAGGTGGTCAAGATGCGCAAGTCTGGCCGCCCCACCCTGATTGGTACGACGTCGGTCGAGATTTCTGAGCTGCTCTCACGCATGCTCGACATGTACGTGGATCCTGAGACCGGAAAGCGCGAGGGCATCCCCCATCAGGTGCTGAATGCCAAACTGCACCAGAAGGAGGCCGACATCGTGGCACTGGCCGGACAGTCAACCAACGGACTGGGAGCCGTGACCATCGCCACCAACATGGCTGGTCGTGGTACCGATATCAAGCTGTCGCCCGAGGTGAAGGCTGCCGGCGGTCTGGCCATCATCGGCACCGAGCGCCACGAGAGCCGCCGCGTCGATCGCCAGTTACGTGGTCGTGCCGGTCGTCAGGGCGATCCGGGCTCGTCGGTCTTCTTTGTCTCGCTCGAGGATAAGCTCATGCGCCTGTTCGGCTCTGAGCGCATCGCCTCATGGATGGACCGTCTCGGCATTGAGGAAGGTGAGATGATTGAGCACTCCATGATCTCGAAGAGCATTGAGCGCGCCCAGAAGAAGGTGGAAGAGAACCACTTCGGTGTGCGTAAGCGCCTGCTGGAATACGACGACGTGATGAACAAGCAGCGCAAGGTGGTCTATGAGAAGCGCCGTCACGCCCTGATGGGTGAGCGCATCGGCATGGACATTGCCAACGTGTTCTGGGATCGCGTGTGCAGCGTGATCGACGGCAACGACTATGAGGGCTGCAAGGAGGAGTTCATCCGCCTGTTCGCAATGGAGGTGCCCTTCACCGAGGAGCAGCTGCTCGACACCCGCAAGCGCGAAGAGCTCTACGAGAATGTTTTCCAAGCTGTACTGGCCAACTTCAACCGCCGCACTGAGCACATTCAGGAAGTGGCATGGCCCGTCATCAAGCAGGTCTATGAGACTCAGGGACAGATGTACGAGCGCATCATGGTGCCCATCACCGACGGTCGCCACATGTATAACATCGCCTGCAACCTGCAGGAAGCCTACGACACGGAGTGCAAGTCGGTAGTGAAGCAGTTTGAGAAGCAGACCCTGCTCCACATCATCGACGAGGCATGGAAAGAGAACCTGCGCGAGCTCGACGAGCTGCGCCACTCAGTACAGAATGCCAGCTACGAGCAGAAAGACCCGCTCCTCATCTTCAAGTTGGAGAGCGTGAAGTTGTTCGACCAGATGGTGAACACCATGAACAACCGCACCGTGACCATTCTCACCCGCGCCGCCATTCCCGAACTGCAGCAGGTGCAGGAGGCCGCTCCCGAGGAGCACACCGACCGCCAGCAATACACCGAGAACAGGCAGGAGTCGCAGGAAGAGGAGAAGCTCGTAGATGAGGGACAGCGTGCAGCCGCCCAGCACGACACCCGTGCCCAGCAGCCTCGCACTCCCATCGTGCGCGACAAGCTGCCCGGTCGCAACGATCCCTGTCCTTGCGGCAGCGGCAAAAAGTTCAAGAATTGCCACGGCAAAGGCTTAGTATAAGTCCCAGTTAATCCCAATTAGTCCCAACCAGTCCCAGTTAATCCCAGTTAATCCCAGTTAATCCCAGTTAGTCCCAGTTAGTCCCTCCTATGATCACCATCACCAATCTCAAGAAACAGTTCGGGCAGACCACTGCCTGCAATATTCCCTCTTTCGAAGTGCGCAACGGCGACATACTGGGGCTGGTGGGCAACAACGGTGCAGGCAAGACCACCCTGTTCCGCATGTTGCTCGACCTGCTGAAACCCGACGAGGGCAACATCACCATCGACGGCATCGATCCGGCACAGAGCGAGCAGTGGAAAGACTTTACTGGGGCCTACATCGACGAGGGGTTCCTCATCGACTTCCTCACCCCCGAAGAGTATTTTGCCTTCATCGGCAAGATCAGCGGCATTGAGTCTGCTGCCATCGAGGAGCGCCTGAAGGCATTCGAACGCTTTGCAGGCGGCGAGGTGCTGGGACAGAAGAAGCTCATTCGCAACCTCTCGGCTGGCAACAAGCAGAAGGTGGGCATCATCTCAGCACTGCTGCGCACACCCCGACTGGTCATTCTCGACGAACCGTTCAATTTCCTCGACCCCTCCAGCCAGAACCTGCTGAAACATCTGATCACCGACTATCAGAAGCAGACCGGGGCCACCATCATCGTCAGTTCACACAACCTGCAGCACACCGTTGACATATCCACGCGCGTAGCCCTGTTGGAGAAAGGCACCATCATCAAGGACCTGGCCAACGAAGCTGGCAGCAGCAAGAATGAGCTCACAGCCTACTTCGAAGCTGAAGAGACACTGCAATCAGAGCAAGAAACAGAACAAAGTTGATAATTTTTCAAAAAAAAACGTCTAAAATTTCTGTATCTGACTGAAAAACAGTATCTTTGCACCTCAAATTCAGAAACGTAACATCAAAACACAGATCTATCAAAAAATGACGAAGGCAGAAATAGTTAATAACATTGCCGAACAGACAGGAATCAACAAAAGGGAAGTCTCTATTGCGATAGAAGCCTTTATGGAAGAGATTCGCAACAGTTTGGCCGACAATAAAGAGAACGTCTATCTGCGTGGATTCGGCAGCTTCATCGTGAAGCACCGCGCTCAGAAGACCGCCAGAAACATCTCGAAGAACACTACGCTTGTCATTGAGGCACACGACTTACCTGCCTTCAAGCCTGCAAAGAGCTTCATCGAGAGAATGGACGGCATTGAAGTCACCTCTGAAGACTAATCAGGACGAGAGAGAAAAAAAATCACAATTTAAACATATTTCTAATAAATCATTTTTATAAACTATGCCTAACGGAAAGAAAAAGAAGGGCCACAAGATGGCTACGCACAAGCGCAAGAAGCGCCTGCGTAAGAACAGACATAAGAGCAAGTAAAAACAGCTCTACACGTCTGAAAATCAGAATGAAAGGAGTGTACCACAGTATAGTAAGCCTATGCGGGGTGCACCCTTTTTTGTAACACATCCCCCAAATCAAGTAACCCAAAGAATCGGAAATGACAAGTGAAGTAATCATTGATGTTCAGCCTAAGGACATCTCCATCGCGTTGCTCGAAGACAAGCAGCTCGTGGAGTATCAGAACGAACCGCGTTCGGCGTCCTATGCCGTAGGCAACATCTACATCGGCAAGGTCCGCAAGCTCATGCCCGGACTCAATGCCTGCTTCGTCGATGTCGGCTCTGAGCGCGACGCATTTTTGCACTATCTTGACTTGGGACTTCAATTTAGCTCTTTTGAGAAATACCTGAAACAAGTAGCGAGCGACCGCAAGAAGCTCTTCCCCCTGCAGAAAGCCACCCGAATGCCCGACCTGCCCAAGGACGGAAGCATTCAGAACATGCTCAAGGTGGGACAGGAGGTGCTGGTGCAGGTGGTCAAGGAACCCATCAACACGAAGGGGCCCCGACTCACGTGCGACCTCAGTTTTGCAGGCCGCTACATGGTGCTCATCCCATTTGGCGACAAGGTATCGGTCAGTTCGAAAATCAAGAAGGGCGAGGAGCGCAGCCGCCTCAAGCAGCTGGTGCAGAGCATGAAGCCAAAGAACTTTGGCGTCATCGTGCGCACCGTGGCCGAAGGCAAGCGTGCAGCTGAGCTCGACCAGGAACTGAAGGTGCTGCTCAAGCGATGGGAGGACGCCATCACGCGCGTTCAGAAGACAACAGAGCGACCACTACTCGCGTTCGAGGAACAGAGCCGCAGCGTAGCACTCATACGCGACCTGTTCAACCCCACCTACGACGGCATTCACGTCAACGATCCCGACATCTACAACCAGATTCACGACTATGTCGCACTCATTGCCCCTGAAAAGGCCGACATCGTCAAGCTCTACAATGGCAACGTGCCTATTTTCGACAATTTCAGCGTTACCAAACAAATCAAATCGGGATTCGGACGCACCGTCAACTACAAGCGAGGAGCCTACCTCATCATAGAACATACAGAGGCTATGCATGTGGTCGATGTGAACAGCGGAACGCGCATCAAGAAAGAAAACGGACAGGAAGCCAACGCACTGGAGACCAACCTGGGTGCAGCCGACGAGCTGGCACGCCAGTTGCGACTGCGCGACATGGGAGGCATCATCGTCGTAGATTTCATCGACATGAACCTCGCCGAGGACCGACAGCTGCTCTATGAGCGCATGTGCGAGAACATGAAGAAGGATCGCGCGCGTCACAACATCCTGCCGCTGAGCAAGTTCGGACTGATGCAGATTACACGCCAGCGTGTGCGTCCGGCTATGGACGTAGCCGTTGAGGAGAGCTGCCCCACTTGCCACGGCACCGGGAAAATCAAGTCCAGCATCCTGTTTACCGACCAGTTAGAGAGCAAAATTGACCGTCTCGTCAACAAGATTGGCATTCGCCGCTTCTCATTGCACGTACATCCCTACGTGGCGGCATTCATCAACCAAGGTGTCTTCTCACTCAAGCGCCGCTGGCAACTCAAGTATGGATTCGGCATTCGCATCGTGAGCAGTCAGAAACTGGCCTTCCTACAGTATGAGTTCTACGACCAGGACCGTCAGTTCATTGACATGCAGGAAGAAAATGAAGTGAGCAAGTAACACCCCCACTATCAACCTAAAGAAATGAGCGCCCGACCTTCGTTCGAGCGCTCATTTCTATTATCTTACCTCTTACCTCTCACTTCTCACCTCTTACCTCTCAGCTCTATTCTGAACGTGGTGCCCCGGCCCTGTTCCGAATTTTTCACGTATATATGGCCCTTGTGATACTCCTCCACGATGCGCTTGGCCAGCGACAGCCCCAGTCCCCAGCCGCGCTTCTTCGTGGTGAAGCCCGGACGGAACACGTTGGCCACGTCTTTCTTCTTGATGCCCTTGCCGTTGTCTGCCACCTCGATGGCCACGGTGTCGCCTTCCTCCAGCAGCCACAGGTCTATCTTGCCCTGACCGCCCTCCATCGCATCTACGGCGTTCTTGCACAGGTTCTCAATCACCCACTCGAACAGCGAGGCATTCATCTTCACCACCACGTCGTGGCTGGGATAGTGGCCCGTGATCTGGACCTTCTGCGACGTGCGCTTGTTCATGTAGGCTATCACGTGGTCGAGCACCTCGTTCATCGACGCATCTACGGGCTCGGGCAGCGACCCTATCTTGGAGAAGCGCTCGGCAATGCGCTCCAGCCGCTTCACGTCCTGCTCCATCTCGGGAATCAGCTCGTCGGCAGGATAGTTCTCCTTCAGCACCTCCACCCATGCCATGAGACTGGAGATGGGGGTGCCCAGCTGATGGGCCGTCTCCTTCGACAGGCCCACCCACACCTTGTTCTGCTCAGCCCGCTTCGACGAGAGCAGGGCAAACACGGCAACGATGGCAAAGATGATCACAATGCCCAGCTGCCAGTAGGGCCACATGGTGAGCCGCTTCAGCATGGTCGATTCGTCATAGCACACGTAGAGGCAGTCGTTAGGGCCGCTCAGCTCAATCTTGATCAGGTTGCCGGCTTTCTGCATCTGCCGCCCGTAGCGGGCTATATAGGCCAGCGTGTCCTCGCCCGCCACCTCAATGTTGCGCCAGTCGGCCACGTGGCCCTCCTGGTCCATCACGATCACGGGTATGGTGTTGTTGCTCTCAATCACGCTCGTCACCAGCGACAGGTCGGTCGTCTCGTCGGCATTGTTGTAGGCATTCATGGCCTGTGCCCACACCTCCATCTTGTTGCGCTCCTCCACCTGAAGGTCGCGCACCAGATAGTGCGACACTAACAGCGATGTTCCGGCTATCAGAATGGCCGAGAGCACCAGCAGAATCTTCACTTGTCGAATACGGTCAGTCCACTGCATACTTCATACTATATAACGCTGTGGCACTTCTATTATTGTATCATGAGAAAAAGTTACGAAACATCTGCTCCATCTGCTCCCATCCCTCATCCACCTGAATCACAGCAAGTTGCGGGCGGAGCAGATGGGAGCAGACAGCATTTAGCCTGGTCTTTAGCCTGATCTTTAGCCTGATCTCTATCCACATGAAATTTGTATGTCTCAAAAACTTTGCATACTTTTGCGCCACGAAACAGGAAAGCACTGTTCAGCGGGACAGCAGCCCGGGCCAAATCGCTACAGCCGTCTTGGCCGAATCACAATGCGAAACAGCCTGAATCGCAACGCGATCTATCCTAAATCACAACGCAAAATAGCCTGAATCGCGACGTGACCCATCCTAAACCGCCCGATGATATAGCCAGAATCGCAGCACGACATAGCCAAAACCGGGACATGAGATGCCCTACATTTTATATTATTATTCATCACAAATCAAAAAAAACAAACTATCATGACAAACACACACAAGAAACCCTCCAGAAGGAGAAAAGCAGAAATGCGAATGCAGCGAATCGTTGAAGCCGTGAAGCTCCAACTGCAGTCAGCAACCAGCGACAACCGGCAGCCGCCATCGCCGCCCGTACCGAAGACGGCCACTGTCGAGAGCGCCACTGTGGGCACGGAGACCTCACAGCTCATCGCTTATCTGCACGAGCGCTACGACTTCCGCTACAACCTCGTGATGGGCTACGCCGAGTACAGGGACAAAGACCGTGGCGACAGCTGGCAGGCCATAGACGACCGCGAGGTGAACACCCTCACCATGCAGGCACGGCTCAGCGGCATCAACATCTGGAACAGCGACACGTGGCGCTTCGTGCGCTCCCACATGGTGGCCGACTATCACCCCGTGACCAGCTATCTTGACAGCGTGCGCGGCACATGGGACGGTCAGGACCACATCGCGCGGCTGGCCCGCACCGTGAGCTGCAACTGCCCCGAATGGACCACGTGGTTCCGCCGCTGGCTGCTGGCCGTCGTGGCACAGTGGACCGGGCGCAGCCAGCAGTACGGCAACTCCATTGCGCCCCTGCTCATCTCGCCCCAGGGCTATCACAAGAGCACCTTCTGCCGCCAGCTCCTGCCGCCCGAACTGGCGTGGGGCTACATCGACAGCCTCATTGTGGCCGAGAAGAAACAGGTGATGCAGGCCATGAGCCAGATGCTGCTCATCAATCTCGATGAGTTCAATCAAGTGTCCCCCTCCGTGCAGTCGGGGTTCCTGAAGAATGTTATCCAGCTGTCCTGCGTGAAGATGAAGCGCCCCTACGGCAAGCACGTTGAGGAGTTCCAGCGTCTGGCCTCGTTCATTGCCACCACCAACATGACCGATGTGCTCACCGATCCCTCGGGCAGCCGCCGTTTCATCTGCGTGGAGCTCACCGCCCCCATCGACGTAAGTGCCCCACCCTGCCACCGCCAGCTCTACGCCCAGATCCTGCACCTGCTCGACAGTGGCGAGCGCTACTGGTTCGACAGCGAGGAGACGCAGTTCATCATGGCCCATAACCAGAAGTACCAGCTGAAATCATCTGCAGAACTGCTTTTCGACAACTTCTTCGAAGTGACCGACGACGAGCAGAAAGGCCGCTACATGTCAACCACCGCCATCTATGACTATCTGAAGCATCACGGGGGTAGTCAGTTGCAGTCGCACAACATCGTCAACTTTGGCCGTACCCTCTCCTGTATGAAAGGCATCGTGAAGCGCCGCAACAAGAACGGCAGCGAATACCTCGTCATGCTGAAATAAACAGTTCCAGCCAACAAATAAGCAAATCTGTTTCATCTGCTCCCATCTGCTACCTCATAACCTATTGATTATCAGCAGCGGAGCAGATAAAACAGATGAAGCAGATGTTTTTAAAACTCTTTTCAAACGGATTTTCAGTCCAAACATTCAGGCGGATTTGCAATTCAAACGTTCAGGCGGATTTGCAATCCGCCTGCCATGAGTATTAGGATTTCCAATCCTCTCTCATTAGCGCATTAAAAATGCTTATATCTAGCGCGGTTTCTTGAGCGCTTTGCATAGCTATTTGCTAAACAAAGTATAAAAATGATATGGCAAAGACGTTTTTTTTATTAAGCAATGTGTATTTTGACCATAAATTAGTATTTTTGTGCTCAAATATCCGTCTCTTAGAAAGAGACGAATGGGGCAAGCCTCCATTTCGTGCTTCAATCGGGTTGCGGATATTCTCGATAAAGACCACCAAAAGCCGTAAGGCAAAACAAAGAATAATAGAACTCCCTCGCTGTGTAAAAAGGGCTTGGTCGCCTGTCGAGACATAGCCTGGGAGTTCTTTTGTACCTAAAATCCGCAACTAATAGCCACGGGGACTGATTTTGCATTCTGGTGCTTCATTTGACGATTCTCTTGTCGTTATAGACGTGATTATGTTTGTTTCTAGCCTACCTTCCCCTTACCCCGTTAAGCATTGCAAGGGCTTTATGCTGCCGATAACCCTCAAAATTGAATTCTCAGCCGTCAGTGAGTGTAAAAGGGTTCTGATATGAATGGTTATGAGTATAGATGTTCAGTTCGTAGTGTTTGGCTGTCCTTATCCATTTGGCAGGTACACTGATGCGCTCGGCTATGCCGCTTTGCTTGCAAAGAACTTGAACACAAAGGCTTTGATGCGGCTTGTCTTCTTCAGTCCGAATGCTTTTGTGTCAAGCCTTCCCATGAGGAGCTTGTAGAAATTCCTGATGATTGCCGTCAGCAGCAGGAAGACCGTGTTCTCTGCCATGAAGGACTTTGGCAGCCTTGCCCATCCGAATCCGTTGTTCATGTCGTCGAAGATGCGTTCCTTGCCGTCCCTAAGGTTGTAGAACTCCACGATCTCGCGGTTGGTTGAGGTATAGTCATTGGTCAGGATGCAGCGGTAAGTGTACTCTCCTTCCCATAAGTTCTGTTCACCATTCAACCGTCGCTCACGCTGTATGACAAGGCGGTATGCCTTGCCCTCCCACTTCTCTACGATGATGGAGTTCAGCTCATACCCGATGCCGTTTATCTCCTCGCGCTGCCATCCGCGCAGTGCAAGCAGACTGTCGTAAAGTGAGCCACAGCGGTTGGCACGTATGTAAAACAGGTCCGAGTGCTTCTCAACGGTTTCCACAATCTCACGTGAGCAGGAGCCGCAGTCCATACGTGACCTCTTGATATGGATGTTTTCCGACTCAAGGTTTGAATAGATGCGCTCCAGCGTGTCCTGCTAGTGAAAGCGCACGTTGGCGTTGCCGTCGCGGTTCTCTATGCCCACGATGAGGTCGCCGATGACCGCCACGCCAGGGCTGTAGCCGGTGAATTTCTTGTAGGTCATCTTCGCGTCGTACTTCTCCGTCTCGATGAACTGGTGGTCGAAATCCAGGTCGTATGACTCCCCGGCCACAAGCTGGCCAGTATTCTTGAGTACCTTCACCAGCAGGCTGTTCAGCTTCGTGGCCGTATTGAAGTCATTGCTCTTTCCGGTGTCGGAGGTATAGGTCGTATTAACTGTGGCCAGCTCCGAAATCCCCCTCAAGATGGTGTCTGAGCTGCATGTGCGCAGAGTAGGATGAAGCGAGAGATGGGGCATCAGGTTGCTCGTCACGTCCTCAACGCAGTCACCGCCACAGAAGTAGACGCTTGACAGCGAACCCGCAATCTCGCTGTACTGATAGCCGTATGAAGTACATCGGAGACCCAGCACTTTGTCGATAACGGGGCCGACGTAACGGGAAAAAAGCTCTCTCACATGAAATATTCCACCAAAAGCGGTGATTTTCTCAGATTTTTTGCTTACTTTTGCCATGTCATTGATGATTTTGCTTGTCTTGATTTGCAGCACTAAGGTAAGTGAAAAATCTGACATGACCAAATCCTGAGCCGCTCGGCTCTGCCGCTTGCCACAGCAAGAACTTTTTGTTGCTCAGGTACTTATAAAGAATGTTAAACTAAAGTACTGCGGAATTTAGGGCTATATGAAAGTACACAACAAACTTAAGTTTTCCGATTTCTACCAAGAATTCAAATTTGTAGATATTGAAGAAAAATCGTATTATGGAGAAACGGATAATTATCTAAAACTATTTGAGACTATTGATTTTAAAGAGGTATTGGGCGTAATCCAAGAAAAAGGTCTTAGTGATTATCTGTTTTTATATAGATTTGGAACTTATGCCTACGATTATATAATCAATTTTAAAAATGAAATTGTTCATAATGCGGTTCTTGAAATGTTAAATAGTGGCGCAGAAAAAGTAAATATAGATTATAACAACATTGAAATTAACGATTATGTTATTACAGCCAAATCAATTGTAGTTTGCTATCTATCAAGATTTCTCATCTTTGAACAAAAGAACAGAATTAATGAGTATGATGGATTGTGTGCAGTTAAATTGTGCAATTTGTTTGCTTCTGCACATTATTTGTTTGAAAAGGATTTCTACAATGTTTACACAACTATTTATCCTCAATCTGATTACGATGACCGAGCTTATTCACAAGTTTGGCCTTTAATTACTAATTTTCTTTTTTACAAATACCTTATATGGAGTAAAACGAATTTTTACCGTTCTCATTATTGTGAATTTAGCAAAGCAGAACGTGAGTGCTTAGAAGACTTAAAAAACGATAGGGGATTGTTTTATTCTCATTTATTTAGTTTATCAGAAGAAGAAAGAAATACATTGCATTATGAAAGATGGTTGTTGCATTTTAGGAAACTTTATGAGGTAGAAGAAAGAAAGTTGATTAATATTATCAATTCAAAGTCATAGTATGATGATATAGTGAGTTAGCACGGAAGGGACGACACTTGAAATCATGGAAAGAATTAACAGAAAGGAACTCCAGAGGATGGGGTACTAATCCACTTACAAAAATTACATGGTAGGTGCAATGATAGGCACCCTTGCCGCCGGGACATACGGAAAAGACTGAGAAAAATTCTGGAGCCACCTTGTTTCTGAAGAAACGAAGATTTTCTAAGTGCGGATTGTCAGTGCGGCTACGGCAGAGCTAATAAGTCTCCATACAAGCATCTGTCGGGGCATTGTCTGAGGCATTGTTCTCTCTTAAATGATTATTGACGTTTCTGATACATGATTTTCCGTGATGTACTTCATTTATTGGTAGGCTGACAATTTTTAGCTACTTCTTTTTCCTTTTCTGCTCGTCCTGCCTGCAGCTTTCCTTCTGTCGGCTCTTCATGCTCATCTGCTAATGCCAGCTGCAGTGTCAGTACGGCCGCTGTGTTTTTCCTGTTGATGCACTCCTGTACCTCGCTGCTCCTTCCTGCCCCTAATCGGCATCTTCCTTTTCTGTCATCACAACATACAGAAATCATAGATGCATTGTACTGTCTACAACGGAGTTTGGCGTAAGTATGTATACACTTCTTTTTATACGAAAATCGTTTTAGGCAGCATCTTGGCATATAATGTTGTTTCATTGTTTCTGCAATTCTGTTTCTCTAATTAACTTCAAATAGTACAAAATTGTCAGTCAGTGCTTCTGGTTTTACTTTAGAATGCCCTTTACTTTCAGTTCCTCATACTCATCAAAGAACTTCTTCCATTTCGAATCTTCAGCCAACTTGGGAGAACAGCACCAGTTGTGGCATTTAAGCAAAATCCCCCAAATTGTTTCAACGAAATATTGATATGGCAAGTCGAAGTCCGCTGGAAAGTCAGTCACAATTCTGCCATACTCGCAATTTTTGTCATACCGAGTGTCGCAACCTAACAAAAGAAATAGCCGATTGTTGTTTGGAATGAGATTAACAAAATAGCAGTTGAGAGGTTTACGGTATGTTTCATCCATTATATGATCTTGATAATCTTCTTTATCAATAATACAGTCGGATGCAACTACCGGAATATATGGCATTGCTATCATTCTAAAGGTGTAACTGTCATCTTTCCCATCCAACGCTTCCCAAAGTTTATCAATTACAGCATCCATTCTACGGATAAACGCCAGAGAGTTTTTCAACCAAGCATCATTGAATTCATTAGGATCATGCTCGATCTTACTCTCATATAAATGCATCCTTCTTTCTTCTTGATGCCTTACAGAACAAGCTGCACGATATGCCAACAGAAGGCAATCTCGTTTGGACTTAGGGATACTATTGCGGCTCTCAAGATCCTTGAAGAGCAAAGAATCATGTTTGCCACAGAAAAGACGATACTGCATTGCATCATTTATTCCCCTCGTCTTCTCTGTGTATAAATCCCATCGTCCAGATCTTGCATCCTCCGAATTGTCTTCAAATTGCAGCAATTCGTTCTTGTCGCCGGTTAACGCTTCTAATACTGGATGTCTCTGAAGTAGATGCGATTTTATTGCCGCCTCATTACATTCTGGGCAACAACACTTGTATTTGAAGCTGGCTGCGTAACTCCGAGCTTTCTGCAAGGAATTTGCGAATTGGTTAAAATCAAAAGAATCAATATTCATACTTCTACTTTCACTTTGGTCAAAATAGATATGAAGAGTTTCTATGCTCCATCCATATTGCTTTACTAGCACATATTCAACTAACTAAACAAGACTCTTATAATAGTCAGCAATAGCCTTCATGTATTCCTCGGTCAGGGCAGAATCTTCTTTCTTCGTTGTTTTTAATTGATAAAGACGCGATAACTCATCAATCGTACTTTGAAGGATTGAAGTGGCTTCTTTTATCATATCTGGTAATTGAATGTTTATTCTATTATTTTGTGAATAGAACTTATTCCTTGATCCCGATTTGACGAAGTTTCCATGTTCATCCATATCGGGCGAATATATTACGACATCTGCTGGTTCTCCATTTACTGCGGTATAATAAACGCTACTTCTTAAGTCCCATGGGCCATTATGAACATATTCATTTCGGAATGTAACGAACTTCTTCACTATCAACGGGTCAGAGAACAACATTCCTGGAGCCCGAAGAGAAGGAGATATATTCTTCAATGAATACTTATATAGTATCCAGTTACTTTTCATCTCTTTATACTTTCCAAAGTCATAATCATCTATTTGGTTCTCCTCTACAGCTATTTTAGCAAGTAAATCAAAAATTGAGGCGTATGCCACAAAAATGCTATTCAACAACACATGGGCTTGGGTTTCCCTATCACCACCTTGTCTGCTACCTGATGTGTATTGATCAGGGGTATATTTTGCCGTACAGGGAATCTCTTTATAGAATTGCCGCAAGAACAATATAACAGCAGACAATCTATCCTGTATTCCTGCAACGATACTCCACAGATCGTAATGATAAATGAAACGGCCGAAGACGGGATGAAATGCTTTTCTCTTCAGAGTGTCGTAGAAATCCTTTGTACAACATCCTTCTGGGCTTATCCCTTCATCAGCCACCCATTTTGGCATCATTGAGACAACCATTCCGTAATTTATATCTTGGAAGAGACAATTATCAATACTGTCATATAAACCAATAATATTGAATTCAGAAGTCTCTTCTAGCATCTTGATACACTCTTCTACTGGATATAAAGGGTCTTCCTTAACAGCCTTCTCATACTCAGCGAAGTCAAAGTCATCGTCATTGTCCATATTTTTTTTCTTTCTTGGCAAAAACAGATACGAGCAGAATGCCCATAATCCTTTTTGTAAAGTGTTTAGCATTTTCATTATAATAGAATCGTATACGCCCACGTGCACAACCATCCAGAGAGCACGCTTAAAGGACAAAAAAGGTATCGCCATAGCCTTCCTTTGTCAGACTGTGGCTTTCATTATTATTCTCCACCAGCTTTACACAACAAGATACTCGTGTCTTCTCGAATTCTTTCAACGCCAAGTTCTTTTCTAATAACATCCTCTATGGCTCCAAAACTAGATGAAACATATTCATCGTCAGATCCTCCAATTCCAAAAGATGTGTTTTTAATAGACAGGTGCATATAAGAGATTGGAGCTGTATATTCAAAAGCACGCAATAAGTATTTACTTAAACCAGAATGGTCGATTGAAATAGAAGGGAATATATAATTTACTAATCTGTACATTTCCTCATCATTATCTTCATCAAATGCAAACATATCCATTTCTCCTTTAAGATAATGGGTAGAATAATATCTGATTCCATAGATGGAATCTTCGTTGAAATACTCACCATTATTGTAATGCTTTTCGATAATTGCTTGGAAAACGCATTGAGGGAAAATATATTCATCCTTGAAAACGTGTTTTGCATCAGCTGGAATACTACAAGCAAGGATTAATGCCGCTCTTCGTACGTCAAAAAGAGATTTCAGTTCCTTTGGCAAACAGAAATCATAAACATATATTACTTCTTTAGTTTTGAAGCCAGAATGATTACATTTCTGATAATCAGGTCTTCCTAACTCCTCCCAACATACATACGGAGATCCTCCAAGATATAGACAAGGCAAACCAGAGATACTATATCTTTGATTTCCGACTAAATATCTCTTATCAAATGGGATATGAAACATTTCCTCCTTCTTGTATAAGAATCCAGTTTCATTACCTCGAGCTCTAAAGAACGGCGTGTCTTTTGGAATGCTAATATAAAAGTCGTTGATGAGTAATCGTTTAGTCTCATCTAAAGCATTTATCACCTTGCCTGCATGATACGAATCAATTATGGTATGTAAACTTTCCATTACTGACTGAACCTCTTTTTCTGCATTCGTTGCATCTACACCTTTGGCATGGCAATTAGCGTCTTTAAAAGAACTCATAAAAGCATATAAAACTGTCTCCCAACTGGTGTTCTTTACAGACAACCACATTTTTGCTTGTGATATCAAATTCATATTGTTCTATATTTTTTTGTAGCAAGCAATAATGTCGAACCATAAACCATAAGCTCAACCTGTACACTTGCTTATACTGTTTTACTCATTGTGTCGTAGCTTTCCCATATCAGTCCTCCAGATTTATAAAGATACTGCCCAGTTCGGGCTTGGCTCCCAATCTGCCTATGCGGTATGAATTGTAAAGCGATAGGTTCTTGTGCAAGCCAAAGGAGTCGCCACGGGCATATTCGGACGAAGCAGTCTCCTTGTTTTTCTCGACAAACCACACCATACCTCGATTCTCATTTATCATATCCTGTGACAGAAGGGTGGTCTCCTGACTCGTGATAATCAGCTGCGATTTGTCGGAGTTGAAGATGAAGACGTTGAGATAGTAGTACAATAGGTCGTTGTGCAGATCCTCGCCCAGTTCATCAAGATAGTACACGTGAGGACTTGTTATCAGGTCGTACAGGGCATCTAATATACGGATATACTTCTGAGTACCCTTTGACTGCCATCTGAGGGGAATATCAAAGTCGCCATCGTCGGAATGGTTCAAGAAGGTGATGGAATCTGTGGTAGGCTTCAGTAGGACTTCTTTCATCTCCTCGGGGATGTTCTCCTTCTGGATGCGCTCGCGGAAATCATTGGGCACAATACGGTCCTCTACAATAGGTTGATATTCCAGGATGTTCAAGTCGGCCTTTTGGAGCATCGTGTTATAGAACTTATGCTTCTTAGGATTGTTGTAAGCATCCTTCAAGATTTCAACAAGTCCCTTTTCTACATTGCCGTCCACATCGTGATAATTGGCCATAATCCAAGCGTGAAGCGTGTTGAATGGAGCGATATCCTCTTTCAAGGCTGCCTTTCGGCAAACGGACAACACGCTGTGGTTGTTTAGTGTATTTTCGCGGATGCTCTCCTGCGTCTTGACTTGCAATTTGAGACTCGCACCAAACCTGATGTCTGCCTGAACATTCTCGCCCACAAAACTGCGCTCATAGAACAGTGATTTTGATTTGTTTGGGTAATAGTACAAGGCTTCACTCAAAATGTGTTTGCCGTTGAACTTGACATCGTAGTCATATCGGGTGCCATCGGCATAGAATGACACGTGCATTTCCGTTGGCTCATTTTTGGTAAGCACAAAGGGTATGCAACCGCCAATTTCGACTGTCGCATCAGCCTTTGGTATGACTAACAGGCGAAACACCTCGTTCATGGCAATCAGCATGTTTGACTTACCAGAAGCATTTGAGCCATATAGGATGCCTAACTTATACAGGAACACACCATCAGCCACTTCAGTGACAAGTTCCGAAGATGGTCCTTTTGCCACGAAGCTTAATTCCTGCTTGTCACGAATGGAAAGATAGTTCTTTACCAAAAAATCTCGTATCATACCGCAATATTTTATCTGTTATCGTATTTTTGCTACAAAATTACAAATAATATTTAATACAAACAATGTATTAATCTCTAATTTTCGTAATTACAATACAATTCTATACATATTTAACTACATAATTAATATTTGGATAGCAAATCTGCGCCATGTTACGATTCGAAACTGTTGTATAGTGGCATCCTGACAGGCTCAGCTGTCATCAGGATGTTATGGCGATTGAGCCACTGCATAACAAGATGCAGAATTATACATTGCGGACATGTTTTTTTCTTTATTCTTTCGGTTCTCGGAAATTTGTCGTAACTTTGCAATCAGAACATAAAAAAGAATACAGATGATACATATTGCCAATCCCATATATGATGTGGTGTTCAAATATCTGATGGCCGACGAGCGCATCGCACGCACCATCCTCTCGGCACTGCTCAAAATGGACATCGTCGAGATAGAGGTGCGTCCGCACGAATATCCCAACAGCCAACGCGACACGTTGTCGGTGTTCCGAATCGACTTCGCAGCTACCGTGCGCAATGCCGACGACACCACACACATTGTGCTCATAGAGCTGCAGAAGACATGGCTGGAAACAGAGACACTGCGCTTCCGCCAGTATCTCGGCGTGCAATATCAGAACCCTGCCAACATGAACAAGGACGGATATGGTCTGCCCATGATAGCCGTCTATCTGTTGGGGCATCGAGTGGGCAACATCGAGGAGCCCGTACTCTACGTGCATCATGAGGCACGCAATCGAGACGGACAGGTGGTCACTAAGGGACTGCCCGACCCATTCGTATCGAGCCTTACCCACGACAGTGTCATCGTGCAGATACCACTGCTGCACGGACAGGTCAACACTCGTCTGGACCAGGTACTGAGTTTCTTCGACCAGACACAGAAAAGCAGAGACGACCAGCACACTCTGCTCATAGACGAAGGCCGCTATGCCGACGACCCCGACATGCACCGCATACTGAACCGTCTGCTGTCGGCTGCCAGTGAGCCTAAGATGCGACAGGACATGAACGTGGAAGACGAGTACTTCTCCATCATCGAGAAACGCGACACGGAGATTCTGATGCGTGACCGAAAACTGGCAGAACAGAAAGTGACACTTGAAAAACAGAAAAGTCAGCTCGATGAGAAAGCAGCACAGCTCGACGAGAAAACGGCACAGCTACGCACTTCTGTCAGAATGCTCCACAAGAAAGGGATTTCTGCCGAAGAAATAGCAGATATGCTGAGCATGGACTGCGACACTGTGCAGTCAATGTTAGACTGAAAACACTTCTCTAAGGGATAAAGCGGATAAGGGGAGAGCTTCGAATCTGCGGAAAGGATGCACTCTCAGCTCTTTTTCCACTTTATCCATATTCTGTTCAATGTGAATGAAGCTTCATTGCCTTTGGCACAACGCGAATGCCCGTAAATGAACCGTGAATGATCCGTGACTGGTTCGTGAATGATCAGTAAATGGTCCATGAATGATTCATGAATGGCTCGTAAATGGCTCGTAAATATTCTCGGATCATTCACGGTTCATTTACGGGCATTCGCATTACGCCGTAGCCAACATTGATTTCTATGAAAGAATATAGGGCTATCGTCTGAAGTACCCCCTTCTGCAGTCAAGACAAAAAAGAAAGAGAGAGACTACAGTCAGCGACCATAGTCTCTCTCACTAAAAAGATGGC
>CAMOGW010000023.1 GCA_946614435.1 uncultured Prevotella sp.
ATACGTTCCTTCAATGCCGTTGAGATAGCCAGGGATGAGTTCCTGTGCGAGGAAGTAAGGAACCTCTGCATCTTTCGACTCTGCATGATAGTGAATGCCGAGCGAGCTTGCTACCACGAAGCCAGCATGCTTGTAGAAGTCGATGTTTCCTTCCATGCATATCACGCCTATGCCCATCTTGCGGGCTTTCTCAAGGGCATACTGCAACAGTTTCAATCCGTAGCCTTTGCGCTTATATTCGGGATGAATACTAATGGGACCAAAAGTCCAAGCAGGGAAGGCAGAGCCATCTTCCTTTGTGATTTCTGCCTTTGAGAACATCACATGACCTATAATCTTCTCATCCTCTTCCATTACAAAATCAAGTTCTGGAATGAAGTCGGGATTACTTCTGTATTGATTGAGCACATAATGCTCCACGCATCCTGGTGCATAGACATTCCAGAATGCTTCACGCGTAAGGTTCTCCACTTCGCGGTAATCTTCAGGCTTTTCTAATCGTATGTTCATGTCTAAACTATTCATTAAACGAACTTATCTCTATAAGATTTCCTTCAGGATCTGCAACTGTTGCCGCTTGCGTATGCATCATTCGTGAGAAACAGTGAATCACTCAGTACCTTAAACTGACTAACGTCTTGTGCCAGCATTATCATACAGCTGATGCTGGCTGCTATCATTGCAATAATTCTTTTCATCATCATCTCCTTTTTAAGACTACTAACTCTGCATCTGCCCCATCCTTGCCATATTCGCTGACAAGTATGTACTTTTCGCAACAGGCAATTCCGTAACAACGATCATCAGATTTCATGACCTGATTGCCCCAATATGTTGCGTTATCGTCAAAAAGCTTCACTTCATTGCCATTAATGTTGTAAGCCTGATTGATGAACGAACCTTGCAGTACGTAGAGGTTATCAACATGAAGTCCAGGGATGCCGAGGGCATTGACCTCCTCAATGTACAGCTTCTTCATTGGATGATCTGCGTGAGGAAGGTTCGCATCATCGCCTTTCCAGCGCTTCAGTGTTGGATAAAACTGACGCAGTACGTCCTTATACTGGCAAGCAGTAAGGTTCTGCCCAGTATTCTTGTTGTACTCCTCAACGAACATTGAGCAATATTCCACCATCTGTTCCATGGTGAAGTCACCCGTGAAAGCACCATCCTTATAACAGTAGATGCAATAATCTTCGTTCTTACTTTCATCGGCGTTAGAGCCGAGAATATCTTCTGTGAGTGGCATTCCGCAGCTCTGGCAAAATTTCTGTTCCATATTTGTTTGTTTTTTGATGTTAGTTTATTCCTTTGCAGTGATTGTGGGTGCAAAGGTACTGCTTTGCTAAGGAACGGATATGTAAAAAATGGACATCCTTGCTTCTTCATGCAAGAATGTCCATTCTGAGTATGCTATATCAAGTTTTCTATCTTTATTTTCTTCTTCATTAGTCCGCTGAACTTCTGTCCAAAGGTCTCGGTGAGCTCTTGACCTTGGTGGATAAGCTCGGAAGGAGAGTAGCCACAGATGTCGCGGAAGTCGGATGCCATGTGCGCCAGATCATAATATCCACAACTCCATGCAATATTGGTTAACGAGGAGTTGTCGGAGGACGACTGAATCTCCATCAAAGCCTTGTGGAATCGCAATAAACGCAGGTATGACTTCGGATTCATGCCTACATATTTATTAAATACGCGCGTGAACTGCTTCTGGCTCAGACAAGCTGTAGAGGCGAGGTCGGCTGGCGAAAATTCATTCTGACAATGAGGGGGATGGGCTGTGCTGCCATCTGTCGGCACTATGTCATCAAATACATCACTCAGGCGTTCTATGTTAATATCGTCTTCAGGAAACTGTGCCAGTCGTTTCAAGAAGAAATCGTTGAGAAGAGCAATGTACTGTTCTGTGCTTTCTGCTTCATAAATATTCTTGCTCAGCTTAATAAACTCCTCGTCTTTGAGGTCTTCGGGCGAAGCATATATACCAGTCATCTCGTTGGGAAAAAATACACGCGAGCAGAAGGGTACGAATTCGGCACCAAAGATGTTGAATGTTCCTTCAGTCGTCACCACACCTACCTTTTGCATGTTCTGATGAAATAGTAAAGTGCGATATGGTATATTCCCATCGTTAATCCTTATGTCTTGCGACAAGTAGAAGTGTAGGCTTGCTGCGCCATTCGAGAATATCTGTTGTGTACCAGTTGCAGTGCACCTGGCACTTAGCATCCAATAGTTGCGGATGAACGGTCGTAACGATTTGTGGCAAGGTATAGGTATGAACTCCATTTGTCTAATCTATTTCCAATCCAGCATCCTAAATGTTTGTTGTAAGGCTTTTAGTCGGTCAATCAGATGTTCATACGTTGTTTGAACACCAATGCATCAGCGTATGGCAAAGAGAAGATACTCCTCAATACCATGCTAACCCAATAATCCTTTTCTATGGCATTCTCGACGATGCCTTTCTCTTCCGCTATGTTTGTGAGGATTGTCAAGCGTTCCTCTATGGAGAGTTTTGTCCAAGGTGTCATAAGCTAAGTTTTTTTCTTATCCAACCAGGAGCTATATTGTAATCGTGTCTTATAGCATCTTTGTCTTCACATTTATTTATTGCTTCTTTTATTATAATAAGATGTTCATCCGTAACATTAGCTTCGCCAATCTCCTTCATGGCACCAACCACAAGAGGAAAAACATCCGTCTCGTAAGCGAAATTTCTCGGCGCGCTTCGTTTGAAAACTATTGTCCTGTTTCCGATTTTGATTTCCCTTGCAGTGGCATCTGTTAGATAAACAGCATTCATCGTCACCTGAGTAGAAAGCCCAAGCTTATTCAAGGCTGTAAGTCCAGATGGAATAATGCGAGCCTTGTCTTTCTGAGCAATGGCAACAGCAATTTCATCGATGCTTGGTTTCAATATGCCAAAACGGTTGCGCATAGGATAAAGGTAAATTCCCTGTGATATTCTCACAAGCATGCCTTCCTTCTCCAAGCGAGACAAAGCACGAGTTACCAACCCATCGTTATTGAGGTCGGCAAAATCACGTACCATATACAATGTGTTCTCTCCTTGCACTTCAATACGCTCCCTTATTTGCTTTGTTAACACGTTCGACATCATGCAACTTTGTATAATTGTGGTGCAAAATTACTCAATTTATCTTGATTTGGTAAGAAAAGTCCGAAAAACTTTAAGAATTTCGGACAAAAAGTCATTCTTAGGCTTGTTTTTGACTATTCAGATAGCAAAATATGGACAACTATGAAAGATAATTAATCGCCCCCCACTATTACATTCCTGTTACATAACGTTTATTAAAGTCGAAAGTTTGTAGCTTTCGGCTTTTTTATTTACTTTTGCAGCCTAACTATTGACTTTTTTACTACCCATCTACAAAAAAAATGAAAAAGACGTTTTCTATTCTCTTCCTGACGATGATAGCACTCATCGGCAAGGCAGACAACTATGCACAGCACTACCAGAACTTGCCCTGCGAGGTGAAGCCCGTGGTGGCAGTGCAGATTCCGAACCATGAGGTGAACATCACGGAGTGCGGAGCCGTGGGCGACGGCATGACACTCTGCACCGACGCATTCGCCAAGGCCATCAGTAAACTGACCAAACTGGGCGGCGGTCGCGTGGTGGTGCCCGAAGGTGTGTGGCTCACCGGCCCCATCATGCTGAAGGACAACATTGAACTGCGCGTGGAGAAGAATGCCATCGTCAGCTTCGCACCTGATAAGAGGCTCTATTTAGACAAGAATCCTGATGCCAGTCGCGTCTATCCTTGCATCCGCGCCTCGAAGCGCAAGAACATTGCCATCACAGGTCAGGGCGTGATAGACGGCGGCGGACAGTTGTGGCGCCCCGTGAAGCAATCGAAGATGAGCGACGTGGAGTGGAAAAGCTATCTGGCACTGGGCGGACAAGTGACGGAGAAGGGCGACCTGTGGTATCCCTGGCAGCTGAAGAACGGATATCCCGACATTGCCGACACGCCTCAGAAGCAGGAATCGATGCGCAACGACCTGGTCCGCTTCACCGATTGTGAGAATGTACTCGTGGAAGGTGTCACCATTCAGAACTCGCCACGATTCCACCTGCATCCCTGCTATTGCAAGAACGTAATCATCGACGGTGTGACCGTGCGCTCGGAATGGAACGTGCAGAACGGCGACGGCATTGACTTGAGCGACTGCCATCAGGCACTCATCGTGAACGCAACGGTCTCGGTGGGCGACGACGGTATCTGCATGAAGAGCGGAAAGCCCTCGAAGAGCCACGCGCTGGCCGGATGCGAAGACATCATGATAGAGAACAACACGGTGCAACATGCACATGGCGGCTTTGTGCTGGGCAGCGAGACGGCTGGCGGCATGCGCCGCATCGTGGTGCGCCACAACACGTTTAGCGGCACCGACATTGGCCTGCGCTTCAAGAGCTCACTGGACCGTGGCGGCAAGACCGAACAGATGTATATTAGCGACATCGTGATGAACGACATCAAGGACGAAGCCATCTCGTTCCAGTGCGACTACGTGAACAAGCACGCTGGCAGCAACAATGAGGCTCCCGTGTTCACTGAAGCTCAAAAGCGTTGGGCTCCACTGTTCCAGGACATCCACATCAACCGCATCACCTGTCGTGGCTGCGAAACCGCCATCAAGGCTGCCGGCATTGAGGGACTGGAGTGCGTGAAGGACATCACGATAGAAGACTGCTCCATCGTTTACAACAAGACAGACAAGCAGATTGACGAAAAGACGGCTCAACTCACGTTGAAGAACGTAAAACTGACTGCCAATAAGAAACAGTAAAAGCACAATAATGAAGAATCCCCACGAGCAACTCTGTTCGTGGGGATTCTTCATTATTGCGTCGCTGCAGCGAGAAGGACTTCGCTGACTGTGGGATGGATATGAACCATGTCGCGAAGTTGGGCCACGCTGGTGTCGCGACACATGAGCACGCTCACCTCCTGCACCATGTCGGCTGCATGAGCACCGAAACAGTGGCAACCTAAAATGCGACCGGCATTTGGCTCAGAGAAGAGTTTCAGCATGCCATCTGTCTCATTCATCGTGAGCGACTTGCCGTTGGCACGATGGAATGCCTTACGACATTCGTAGGCAATGCCTTGTTCCTTCAGATGATCCTCGGTAGGCCCCACACAAGCGGCCTCAGGATCAGTAAAGATAGCTGCAGGCATCACATCGAAACGAATGCCATCGGTCTTTCCCAGAATCCTATTCACGACATGCAAGCCCTGCATTTCGGCTGCATGAGCTAGCATCTGCCGACCGTTCACATCGCCAATGGCATAGATGTGTCTCATCGTTGTCTGGAAGTTTCCATCAACCCTCACTCCCTTGCGCTCATCATATTCAAAGCCTGCATTTGCAAAATCGGGCTGAACGCGCGGCTTTCGTCCTGTAGCCATCAGTACGACATCGGCATCAAGGTCAGCTATATTCTCCACAGCAGTCTTCATTCTGAACGTGATGCCTCGCTTCTCTAAACATTTGCGCAAACGCTTGGCAATGTCGCTGTCGAGGGCTGGCAGACATTCTTTCAGATATTCCACTACGGTCACTTCGGCACCGAAGCGACTGAAGACAGAAGCGAACTCCATGCCGATGACGCCTGCACCGATAATGCACAGACGACGGGGCAAGCGGTCGAGCTGCAGCAGTCCTGTGGAATCGACCAGTCGCGGATCGTCGAGTCCGCTGATGGGCAGCCACTTGGTCTCGGAACCCGTGGCAACGATGATGTTCGGGGCTGTCACATGGCCGCAAGCAGGACTGCTCACCGTGTGGGCATCGACAAATTCGGCACGTCCGCGCACCAGCGTGACATTGGGGTGCGACAAGAGTGCTTCCACCCCGCTCCGCAGTTGCTGTACGACCTGCTCTTTGCGCTCGCGTGCCTCCTCAAAAGTGGCACTATGCACATAGGCTTTCGTAGGAATGCAACCCACATTGAGGCAAGTGCCTCCCACTTCGCATCCTTCGAAGACAACGACTTTAAGCCCTTGTTTGGCAGCATACTCAGCGGCGCGGTAGCCACCTGGCCCCGCGCCGATGATCATAAGGTCTGTACTAATCATATCTCTCATTTGTCATCTTTCATCTTTCATTTGCCGGAACGTCACGATGGGATGCTTGGCAGCCAGCACATCGTCAACCCTCCCGATGGGAGTATTGTGGGGAGCCGACTTCACCTCGTCTGGGTTCGCCTTGGCCTCCTCGGCTATCTGCCGCATCACCTGAATGAAGCCGTCGATGGTCTCCTTCGACTCGTTCTCGGTGGGCTCTATCATGAGGCTCTCATGAAACAGCAGGGGGAAATAGATGGTGGGGGCATGATAGCCATAGTCAAGCAATCGCTTTGCCACATCCATCGTAGTGACACCCGTTGACTTGTCCTTCAAGCCGTCGAAGACGAACTCATGTTTGCACAAGCCTTCGATGGGCAGCTCATAGACGTCCTTCAGACTTTCCTTGATGTAGTTGGCATTGAGCGTTGCCAGCGGTCCCACCTCTTTTATATGCTCGCGACCGAGCGAAAGGATGTAGGCGTAAGCCCGCATAACGACTGCAAAATTGCCATGATAAGGCGACACTGTGGGGAAGAATTCTTCCAATCCCTTGCGAACGCCCACAGGACCGGCACCAGGTCCACCGCCTCCATGAGGTGTGGAGAAGGTCTTATGAAGATTGATGTGCATCACATCGAAGCCCATATCGCCAGGACGGCACACGCCCAACATGGGATTCAGATTGGCCCCGTCATAATACATCAACCCGCCTGCCTCATGCACCATCTGCTCAATCGCAGGAATCTGCCGCTCAAAGAGGCCAAGCGTGTTGGGATTGGTCATCATCATTGCGGCAACCTCCGACCCGTGCTGGGTCAGCAGTTCGCGCAGTGCATCGACATCCACCGTTCCATCGCTGAGCGATTTTACTTCGATGATGTCAAGACCACATACAGCTGCCGAAGCGGGATTCGTGCCGTGAGCCGAATCTGGAACTATGACCAGCCGCCGAGCCTCATCGCCTCTGCTCTCATGATATTTCTTAATCACCATCAGGCCCGTGAGCTCACCATGTGCTCCAGCAAAAGGCTTCAGCGTGAAAGCGTGAAGCCCCGTCAACTCACAGAGCGACCGGCACAGCAAGGTGCAGACGGCCTCAGCTCCCTGAACCGTTTCCTTGGGCTGCAGGGGATGAAGGCCTGCAAACTGGGGGAGGGCTGCCACTTCCTCATTGATTTTCGGATTGTACTTCATGGTGCATGACCCCAAGGGATAGAAGCCGTTATCCACTCCGAAGTTGTTAGCCGACAGGTTGGTATAGTGGCGCACCACCGTCATCTCATCACATTCGGGCAGTTCGGCCTCATGCTCACGACGCATCTCGGCAGGTATCTCATAGGAGCCAAAGCGGTTCTTAGGAAGACTGTAGCCCTTGCGACCAGGCTGTGAAAGTTCGAAAATAAGATTTCCGTATAGTTTGTTGTTCATTGTCTTAAGCCCCTATTAGTGATACCAATTTGTCGATTTCTTCCTTTGTGCGCTTCTCGGTGACGGCAAACATGATCTGATTGTCGGCCACCTTCACGCCTCCGAAGATTCCATTCTCAACGAAACGGCGCTGCAAAGCATCGACATCGCCATCATAGCGCACCACGAACTCATTGAAGAACGGCTGATTACAGAGGAGCGAAAAACGCCCCGTCGCCACCAGGTGCTCACACAGATAGTGGGCTCCGGCATAGCTCAACTCGGCAGCCTCGCGCAAACCTTGCTTACCCATCAACGAGAGATAGACCGTGACCCATAGCGCCATGAGCGACTGATTGGAACAGATGTTCGACGTAGCCTTCTGACGGCGAATGTGCTGCTCGCGAGCCTGCAGTGTGAGCACAAAGGCCCGCTGTCCGCGATTGTCGAGTGTCTTACCTACAATACGTCCCGGCATCTTCCTGATCAGCTTTTCCGTGCAGCACATATAGCCCACGTATGGACCGCCGAACTGCATGGGGATGCCCAGCGACTGAGCATCGCCCACGGCAATATCAGCCCCCCACTCGCCTGGTGTCTTCAGCACGGCAAGGTCGGCTATAATGCTATTCATCACGAAGAGTGCCTTCTTCTCATGCACCATCTCAGCAAAGCCTGAGTAGTCTTCAACTATGCCGAAATAGTTAGGCTGCTGAACAACAACTGCGGCAACGTCATTCTCTCCGAGCATCTGAGTCATTCGCTCCTTGTGAGTGACGTTCTCGCTCTGAGGAATCATCTTGATCTCAATTCCGTGGAAATGAGCATAGGTCTTGACAACCTCTACGGTCTTCGGATCCACTGTCTCAGACACGAGCACCGTGTGCTGTTTCTTGCCAGCTGCGACAGCCATCATCACGGCCTCAGCCGTAGCGGTAGTTCCGTCATACATTGAGGCATTCGAAATGTCCATGCCCGTCAGTTCAGCCATCATCGACTGATACTCAAAGATGTAATGGAGTGTACCCTGTGAGATCTCGGCCTGATAGGGTGTGTAGCTGGTAAGGAACTCCGAGCGAGACAACAGGCTTGGAATCACCGCCGGAGTATAATGGTCATAGACACCTGCTCCGGCAAAACATATAAGTTGCTTGTTCTGCGCGCCCAACTGTTCAAAAAGCTGGCGGACCTCCAGTTCACTCATTTCCGAAGGGAGCTGATAGTCTCGGCGAAATCGAAGTTTTTCGGGAATATCAGCAAAGATATCATCGATTTCATCGACGCCCACCTTCGCGAGCATCGACTGAAGATCGGCAGAGGTATGGGGAAAATACTTATACATTGATTTCTATGAAATATGGAATAACGAAACTAAGCCTTTTCACAAAACTCTGCATACGTCTTGGCATCCATCAGATTGTCGAGCTCACTCTTATCAGAGAGCTGCACCTTGATAATCCAATTCTCCCAAGGTTCCTGATTGATGAGCTCTGGCTGATCCTCAAGTGCCTCGTTCACCTCGACGACAGTACCGCTTACAGGAGCCATCAAGTCGCTGGCAGCCTTCACGCTCTCCACTGCGCCGAACTCCTCGCCAGCAGTCACCTCGTCATCGACCTCGGGCATATCCACATAGACCACATTGCCCAACGCATGCTGTGCATAGTCGGTAATGCCGATAAATCCATACTCGCCTTCAATTCTCACATACTCATGCGACTCACTGTAGTAGAGTCCTTCTTTCACTGTTGCCATAGTATTAAGTTTTTTGTTATTTTTTATAATGTTTGTCGTAGAAACGTTTCTTCACCACCACGCCGGGGAACACCTTCTTGCGAATCTGAATCTCGACCTCAGTGCCCAGCTGAGCGTAGCGGCTGTCAATGAGCGCCATGCAGACGCTCTTGTCTGTTGAGAGGGTGTGATAGCCTGTTGTCACTTCGCCGATCGTCTCGCCGTCTTTCAGCACGGCATAGCCATGACGAGGAATGGCCTTGTCCTGCAACTCTATACCCACGAGCTTTTTCTCCGTACCTTCAGTTTTCTGCTTCAAGAGTGCTTCCCTGCCGATGAAATCGGGCTTTTCGAACTTGCAGAACATGGAAAGACCTGCCATGACAGGCGAAATCTCAGCTGACAGTTCGTCACCATAGAGCGGCAGACCGACCTCAAAGCGGAGCGTGTCGCGACAACCAAGTCCGCAGGCCTGAACGCCAGCAGCTATCAGCTTGTCCCAACAGTCATTGATATAAGCATGAGAGGCGTAAATCTCGAAGCCGTCCTCGCCTGTGTAGCCTGTGCGAGAGATGACACCCATGCCCTGCCCCTCCAGAGGAGAGGGAAGTTCGGTAAGATAGCGAGCCTCGTAGAACTTCAGTTCTGAACACTTCAGTCCCAACACCCGCTCAACGATTTCTTCGCTCTGCGGTCCTTGCACGGCTATCTGGCCATAGATGTCAGACAGGTTCTGCAGGTCGATATCAAAGCCTTGGGCGTGTTCCTGCATCCAGGCCCAGTCTTTGTCAATGTTCGAGGCATTGATGACGAGGAAGAAATCTTGTTCGCCCATCTTATAGACCAGCAGGTCATCGACCGTTCCGCCGTCGGGATAGCACATCATGCCATAGAATATCTTTCCCACGGGAGCACCGGCCACATCGTTGGTGAAGATGTGCTGCACATAGCGCTCGGCCTCGCGACCACGCACGCTCACCTCGCCCATGTGGCTCACGTCGAACAGTCCCACATGTTCTCGCACGGCAGTATGCTCCGGAGCGATGCCGGCATACTGAATAGGCATGATGAATCCGCCGAAAGGCGACATCAGTGCCCCCATCTGCACATGCTTGTCGTAGAGGCATGTGCGTTTCTCTCGTTTTACAGGTTCTTGTTTGATTCCCATAGTAAGTTATGATTTAATGTGCTTGATAAACTCTTCGCGCAGATAAGCTCGCTCCAACTGCTCAATGCCTTCTACGTCGGCTGCCGACAGCCGGAGCTCACCCGTGCAGAGGGTCTCGCGCACAAAGGTTCTAAATTCATCTAACGTGAGCGTAGTGTAGTCTTTGAGCAGTGTGATGCGCTGCCGAACGCTCTGAATGCCTTTCTGTTGCAATTTTTCGTGAGAGGGTGTGATGGCATGCAGCATGTGTTCCATGTTCGTGTCGTAGAGCATTGTGGCATGCACGATGCTTCGTCCTGGCAGATGATAGAAAGCTGTGCCGCTCACCTTTCGGTCGCCAATCATCACATCGTTATGAGTAGTGCCGGTAGCCTTGATGCCCAGTTTGCGTAGCACCAGCAACAGCATATTGATGAATCGATTGAAGGTCAGTCCCACATTCTCCTCCTTAGATATATAGGACAGCATCACATTGTCGCGGTCAGCATAGACGCAGCCTCCTCCACTCTTCCGTCGGAACATCTGAATGCCATGCTCGCGGCAGTATTCGACATTCACCTCGTTGAGCATGACCTGATTACGCCCGAAGATGACCGTAGGCTCCACTTGCCATGTGAAAAACAAATCCGTTTCGTCAAGATGGCGAGCCACATACTCCTCCATGGCGAGATAGAACGACAAGCGTCGTTCGCGTTGCTCAGGCAAGACGACATATTTCATAAGGATTTGCTTTTAAGGTTAGTCAATATTTTCTGCAAATATATAAAGTTTTTGCTGAAGAGCCAAATGATACAAAAACTATTTTTCAAAAAAAAGCTGTGTTCTGACAGGAAATCATTATCTTTGCATTCAGAAACAATTCATCTCTTTCAGTCTATCATAAAAAAATGAAGCGAATTCTCACCTTTTTCGTAGTCGCCATCATGTCAGTTGCCTCGTATGCGCAGTACAACACCGGCGACATTTCTATCCGCGAAAGTACTTTCTATTTTGGTGCCCGCCTCGGCATCGATTTCTCGCGCCTCACGGGCGACATCAGCGATGTCAGAGCCCGAACGGGACTCACTCTGGGTGCGATTGCAGGTGTGCGCATCAGCGAGGACACACCCATCTGTATTGAGAGCGGCATCTACTACACCGAGCGTGGAGCAAACAGAAGACTGGAGGGCTATAAGGAAAGAATCAACCTGTCGTATCTGGAGCTTCCGATACTGGTGAAGTATGGCTTCGGCCTGGGCAACGACATGGCCATCCTGCCCATAGTAGGGCCTTACTTCTCACTTGGCATCGGCGGGCGCATCAAGGACAATGTGAGCAATGTAAGTGCTTTTAGCGACGACAACTTCAATCGTCTTGACATGGGCATGAAGTTTGGCTGCGGATTCGAATATAACCATCTTTATCTTGAAGCTGGCTATCAGCTGGGCATTGCAAACATTGCCAAAGCGAGCCTCAAGACCATTCACGGCAATGCATGGTTCATCAACATAGGATTCAACATCTGACACCTCTTACACAATAGTATATACCATAAGAATGGCCCCCAAAAGTCAGCATCCGACTTTTGGGGGCCATTCCATTATGCGTTTTTTTCTTTCTTCAGAATTAGAGGATACGGCCTACCAGACGAAGGTTCAGCACTGGATAGACAGAGAACTTGGACACGAATCTCAAGTATTTTCCTACGTCGTCGCCAGCTTTGCCTGCATCAATGGCCTCAGTTTTATATTCGCCAGTAGTCTTGTCGTAAGTGGGAATATTGACACTGGGCTTTCCCCAGAACTGAGCACCGAGGTCAACTTGAACACCAACACGACTCTTGGGAACAGCACGGCCAAATCCGATGCCCACGTATGGACGAAAACCATTCACCTTGATATTTGCCTCAACATTGCCATTGTCGGCAGGATTAGGAGTGATGAAGTACTCACCCAGCTCAGCGCCAATCATTCTCAGATTATTGGGCTGAACCACCTGCGTATAGAGCAAAGAAGAAGGATTTTTGTTTGCAGCAATGATGGCATTGTTCCACTGGTTAATAGGAGTCAATCCCTCAGGCAGGTCTTCCTGTCCTTTGTTGTAAACCGTGATGACTTTCGAAGGTCCGAAGTATGCACCGACCGTAGCATGGAAAGAGACGCCCTTAATGGGATAGACATCAATCAGGACATGCCCCGTGGTGTTACTCAGTTTGCCTTGAAGGTCAAGATTGTCAGGAAGGTTCCTGTTAGGGAGAAGAGAACGATCAATCCGTTGCAACGGTGACGTACCAGCAGGGAGCGCCATGTTGTAATTATCAATCTTGGCATTCAGTTCATCAATGTGATTATTCATTTGTTCAATCGTCTGCCCTTTGGTCTTTTCCTGAAGTCCCAAATCAATTGATTTGCTGACCTTGATACCTGGCATGATGTCAACACCTGCACGCAAGCCCAGCCAACGACTGAACGTAGTTGAAGCATCGATTGAAATACCCGTGGAACCCACGCCCACGCCTATAGCCACATGCCGGGGTGCCCAGCTGTCTTCATCCTGTGCAGAAGCGTTCTGCAATCCAAGTAGCGCGAAGCCACATACAACAAGTAATTTTTTCATTAGAATCCGCATTATTAAGTTAATAAATTCATATTCGCGACAAAGATAGTTAAAAAAAGAATATGTTCCAAATTCTATAGAAGAAAATTTGGAACATATCTAAAGAAATGTTACGAAACGGCTTAGAATTCAGCCGACTTCGGCGTGCGTGGGAACGGAATGACGTCGCGGATGTTCTGCATGCCTGTGACAAACAGGATGAGGCGCTCGAAGCCCAGGCCGAAGCCTGCATGGGGACAAGAGCCCCAGCGACGGGTGTCGATGTACCACCACAAGTGAGTCATATCCATCTCGCGGCGCTTGATTTCGGCCATCAGTTTGTCGTAGCTCTCCTCGCGAACGCTGCCGCCAATGATCTCGCCTATCTGCGGGAACAGTACGTCGGTGCCTTGCATCGTGGGGCCAGGGGCCACGGCTCCCTTGTAGCCCACCGAACCACCGTCGGCAGTGTCGGTGTTCTGCTTCATGTAGAACGACTTGAAGGCACGCGGATAGTCGGTCATGATGACGGGCTTCTTGAAGTGTTCCTCCACCAGGTAGCGCTCATGCTCAGAGGCGAGGTCATCGCCCCAGTTGCAGGGGAACTCAAACTTCTTTCCGTCCTTGATGGCCTGTTGCAGGATGTTGATGCCCTCGGTATAGGGCAGGCGAACGAAGGTCTCCTTCAGCACTCCTTCCAGACGCTCGATGAGGGTCTTGTCTATCATTTTGTTGAGGAACTCCAAGTCATCCTTGCAGTGGTCTAACGCCCACTTCACGCAATACTTGATGAAGTCCTCTTCCAGATCCATCAGTTCTTCCTGATCGAGGAAGGCCACTTCAGGCTCTATCATCCAGAACTCGGCCAAGTGACGTGGGGTGTTCGAGTTCTCAGCGCGGAAGGTGGGGCCGAAGGTGTAGATAGCACCTAGAGCCGTTGCACCGAGCTCGCCCTCCAACTGTCCGCTGACGGTCAGCGAGGTCTGCTCGCCAAAGAAGTCGTCGTCGTAGATGATCTTGCCGTTCTCGTCCTTCTTCAGGTCATACAGGTTCTTGGTGGTCACCTGAAACATGTTACCGGCTCCCTCACAGTCGCTGGCTGTGATCAGCGGTGTGTTGAAGTAGAAGAAGCCATGCTCATGGAAATAGGTGTGGATGGCCATTGCCATGTTGTGGCGGATGCGCATCACGGCACCGAAGGTATTGGTGCGCAGACGCATGTGGGCATTCTTGCGCATGGTCTCAAACGACTGTCCCTTCTTCTGCATGGGATAGTCGTTGTCGCAGAGACCGTAGATTTCCAGCTTCGTGGCCTGAATCTCGCTGCTTTGTCCGGCACCCTGACTCTCCACCAGTGTGCCCACGGCGCAGATGCATGCACCAGTGGTAATCTGCTTGAGCATCTGTTCATCGAACTTGGTGGGATCGACCACCACCTGCACATTCTTGATGGTTGAGCCATCGTTGAGGGCAATGAAATCGACTGCCTTCGAAGAGCGGTGCGTGCGCACCCATCCCTTCACGCATACTTCCTTGCCATATTCCGTACATTGAAGTACGTCAATTATCTTTATTCGTTTCATAGTAAAAAATCAGTTTCTATTCGTAAGCTCCCATGCGCAGGCGGTCCACCTCTTCCTCAGTGAGGTAGCGCCAGTCGCCACGGCGCAGGTTCTTCTTCGTGAGTCCTGCAAACTGCACGCGGTCGAGCTTGACCACTTTGTAGCCCAGACTCTCAAAGATGCGGCGCACGATGCGGTTCTTGCCCGAGTGGATCTCGATGCCCACCTGCTTCTTATCCACGGCATCGGCATACTGCACCTCGTCGGCCTTGATCTCGCCGTCATCCAGCATCACGCCCTCAGCAATCTGCTGCATGTCGTGAGCGGTGACGTTGCGGTCCAAATAGACGTGGTATATCTTCTTCTTCAGGAACTTGGGGTGAGTGAGCTTCGAAGCCAGGTCGCCGTCGTTGGTGAGCAGCAGCACGCCCGTCGTGTTGCGGTCCAGTCGGCCCACGGGATAGATGCGCTCAGGGCAGGCATTCTTCACGAGGTCCATCACGGTCTTGCGCTGCTGGGGATCATCGCTCGTGGTGACATAGTCCTTCGGCTTGTTCAGCAGCACATAGACTTTCTTCTCCAGCGACACGGGATCGTCGTGGAAGCGCACCACGTCGGTACGCATCACCTTCGTTCCCAGTTCGGTCACCACCTGTCCGTTGACGGTAACCACTCCTGCCTGAATGAACTCGTCGGCCTCGCGACGGCTGCACACACCGGCATTGGCAAGATATTTGTTCAGACGGATAGGCTCATTGGGATCATAGTTCTGCTCCTTATACTCTATCCGCTTCTTCATGCTGTACTTTGCATTGGGATCGTAATCGGCGGTGCGCTGACGATAGCCGCCCTGGCGCTGCTGGTAGCCACCCTGCTGCGGACGACCGTAGCCGCCCTGGCGCTGCTGGTAGCCACCCTGCTGCGGACGACCGTAGCCGCCCTGGCGCTGCTGATAGCCACCCTGCTGAGGACGACCGTAGCCACCCTGGCGCTGCTGATAGCCACCCTGCTGCGGACGACCGTAGCCACCCTGGCGCTGCTGGTAGCCACCCTGCTGTGGGCGACCGTAGCCGCCTTCCTGCTGTCCGTAGGACGGGCGCTGCTGGTAACCGCCTTGCTGATGATCACCATCCTGATTATAGCGAGGACGATAGCCTCCTTGCTGACGGGGCTGATAGCCCTGGCGCTGAGGATAGCCTCCTCCCTGCTGACGCGGACGATAGCCCTGGCGCTGCGGTGTCTGGCTCTGCAGACCGGCACCGAAGCCCTCAGGACGGAATCCGCCCTCATCGTCACTATTGTGTTTGTTGAAACTGGGGCGCTCATATCCCGTAGTCGCGCGCTGTGCGGTAGAAATACGCGGACGGGGTGAGCGACCGGGCTTGAATTCTTTCTGATAGCCATCACGGCTACCCTGCTGTTCCTGGGCAGGCTGAGCTTCCTGCTTCTTCTCGTTCTCAAAATCCATAATACAAAAAATCTTTCGTTTTATTGGTTACTTCGATTGAGCCTCACGGCTTTCTTCACATTAATAAATTTGTTTGTTTTATACCTTATATATATTATAAATATAACTATCGTCTTACATGCCAGTGTAGTTCCACGGTGTGATGGCCATCAGTTCCTCCTTCACGGCATCGCTCACGTCCAGTGTCTTTATAAACTCGTGTATGGTCTCTTCGGTCATCTGCGTGTTCGTGCGGGTCAGCTGTTTCAGTGCCTCATACGGATTGGGGTAAGCCTCGCGGCGCAGAATGGTCTGAATGGCCTCGGCCACGACAGCCCACGTCTGCTCCAGGTCGCTGCGCAGACGGTCCTCGTTCAGGATGAGCTTGCGCAGTCCCTTCAGCGTGCTCTCGAACGCAATCACGGCATGGCCCATAGGCACGCCCACATTGCGCAGCACCGTAGAGTCGGTGAGGTCGCGCTGCAATCTGCTGACAGGCAATTTCTGTGCCAAGAATTGCAGAATGGCATTGGCAATGCCCAGATTGCCCTCCGAATTTTCATAGTCGATGGGGTTCACCTTGTGCGGCATGGCGCTCGAGCCCACTTCGCCCGCCTTGATCTTCTGCTTGAAATAGTCCATCGAGATATACATCCAGAAGTCGCGGTCCAGGTCGATAACGATGGTGTTGATGCGACGCATGCCGTCGAAGATAGCACCCAACCAGTCATAGTTCGAAATCTGAGTGGTGTATTGCTCGCGCTCCAGTCCCAGCTTCTCGCTCACGAAACGATTGCCGAATTCACGCCAGTCATACTGCGGATAGGCCACATGGTGAGCATTGTAGTTGCCGGTGGCACCGCCGAACTTGGCCGTCACGGGAATGTCCTTCAGACCGCGCAGCTGCTCCTCCAGTCGATACACATACACCATGACTTCCTTGCCCAGACGGGTTGGCGAGGCGGGCTGACCGTGGGTCTTGGCCAGCATCGGCACGTTCTTCCACTCCTCGGCATAGTCGTGCAGCTGCTCAATGAGCTCCTCTATCAGGGGGTAGTACACCTGCTCCAGTGCCTCCTTGATGCTCAGGGGCACGCTGGTGTTGTTGATGTCCTGCGAGGTAAGTCCGAAGTGAATGAACTCCTTATAGGGCTGAAGGCTGAAGCCGCAAAGATTCTGTCGGGTGATTTCGTCAAACTGTTCCTTGATGAAATATTCCACAGCCTTCACATCGTGATTGGTCACCTTCTCAATGTCCTTCACGCGCTGTGCATGCTCTAAAGTAAAGTTCCTGTAGATGTTGCGCAGACGGTCGAAGCATGCCGAGTCGAATCCGGCAAGCTGCGGCAAGGGCAGTTCACAAAGCGCAATGAAATACTCAATCTCAACTCTTACGCGATAGCGTATCAATGCATATTCAGAAAAGTAGTCTCCCAGCGGTTCTGTCTTTCCGCGATAGCGCCCATCTATCGGTGAGATGGCGGTCAGTTTGCTTAGTTCCATTCTGTCAGTTTCAGATAATTATCCTTTTGCGGCGGCAAAGTTACGATTTTTAATCAAAAACAGAGCACGAAGAATCAATATTTTTTCTATGATTCTTGATTTTTTAGAAATAAGTTAACCGCAGCCTGTTTTACAGACTGCGGCTTTCGTGGTGGGCGTTGACGGATTCGAACCGCCGACCCTCTGCTTGTAAGGCAGATGCTCTGAACCAACTGAGCTAAACGCCCTTATTTTTCGTTTGCGGGTGCAAAGGTACGTCATTTTTTTGAACCTGCCAAATTTTTGCACAACTTTTTCTCAAATATTTTCAAAAGCGAAGCCAATTACAATTAAATCACTCTATGTTCCTACGAAGTCCAGTTCATTCCGCTTGATAACGAGCGGAAAGCGTTCAGGATGCTGCAGGCTCTCGATTTCGAGGTCAACGTCGAGGTCTGGCCACTCAATAGCCTCTGGGCCACTCATCTGCACATTTAGGACACTACGGATGGGTGCATCCTGCATCCACGGGATGCGATTGTACGACAGGAAGTAGTCATGACCCAACACCGAGAGCATGATGCCCTGCGCGTTAATCATCAATACGCTTGCCGATGTGCTGACGGAATTGTTCTTTGAAGTTGTCTGCATATTTTTCTACGATTCTTTTAATTTCGTTTAACTTGTATTCAGGGATGCCAGTGTTTTTAGCCAGTTCTACTTGAGGTTCCAGCCAGAACTTGGCTTCCTGTCTGTCACAAAGCACATGAATGTGCATCCGTTCCTCCTCGTTGGAGTATATCTTGAATGTATATTCACTCTCTCGTCGGAATACTGGACTCATAATTACTTGCTACTTTAGTGCAAAAGTACAAAAAGTTTCCGAAACAAAAGGCATTTCATTAGAAAACATACAAAAAAGCAGGTCTTTAAGCCAAAAGCGAAGCGATATTGGTCGCATTCTTCACAACAAATTACAAATGATCATTCTTCTCTTGGCTCTATCCATCTGATTACCCTTATACTGACTTCATACAGCAAGTATAACGGTATCGTTACAAGTATCAACGTCATCAGGTCGGGCGGTGTGATGATGGCAGCCACGATCATAATCACGATGAACGAGTGCTTGCGATAGTCGGCCAGCATCGCTGAAGTCACGATTCCCATCTTCCCCAAGAAGAAAGCAATCACGGGCAACTGGAACACTACGCCCATGACCAGGGTGAGCGACACGAAGGTAGAGACATACGAGTCGAGTGTGATGTTGCTCACCACCTTGGCCGACACGCTGTAGGTGCCGAGGAAGCGGAACGAGATGGGGAACAACACGAAGTAGCTCATCAGCACACCGAGCAGGAACAGCACATAGATGATGCCGGCCACCTGCACCGAGTACTTCCGCTCGTTCTCATAGAGAGCGGGCGAGATGAACCGGAACAGCTCGTATAATATATAAGGCGAAGCACCAAGCAGTCCCAGATAGACCGCTGTGGTGATGTGCGTCATGAACTGGCTCGACAGGTCGGTAGCTATCATGCTGACGTGGAACTCCTCAAACCGAAAGTCGAACCCCATCGCCTGCATCGCCCGTTCCAACCAGCGATAAGTGCAGAAGTCCCACTCACTCGGGGCGAGCAGCAACCGCCATGTAGTGTCCTTGAAACAGAACACCACGACGGCAATCACCGCTGCCACGCCGAGAATGCGGAAGAGCATCTGGCGGAGCGCCTCAAGGTGTCCGCCAAACGTCAGCAACTCATTATTTCCCTGAATCATCGCTCACCTTTGGCGCAGCCTCGTCCCTCCCTTGCAGGGGAGGGGCAGGGGTGGGGTCGCCATTCTCCAGTTCTTCACTATTCTCCTCCGGCTCTTCTGTCAGCGGCTCATTCATTCCCTTTTTGAAACTCTGCACGCCCTGCCCCAATCCTTTCATCATTTCAGGCAGTTTCTTTCCACCGAAGAGCAGCAAGGCAATACCACCAATAAGTAGCAGTTCAGTGGTGCCGATAAATAATAGTAATGATGTCATTAACAAATATTCGTTGATGATTAATACTTAGTTGCTACCATATATGAAGCGGCTCCAGTCGTAGTATATTTACTATTGCTACCAACAAGCCTATAGTAAATATATGTTCCACTATTTATTCCTGCATGTTCTGTCTTGAACAAGACCTGACTGGAGGAACTTGATTGAAGATTCATCTTGTCTTTATGCTCATAAGAAATAGTTCCAGTCTGCTTTTTAGAGAATTTACTCCACTCCAAATAGCATTGAACATTTTCTGGCTTATCACCACCAGTAGTTACTTTTGCTATCACCCACCATCCATCATAGGCAGAGTTTGCTTTAGCCGATGAAACGCTTACCTCTGGCTTTTTTATTGTGGTAGTCGAGGTTGTGGTAGTAGTAGTTGTTGTGGTAGTATTATTTCGATAGTGTTCCTCTTCCTTTTCGCATGAGCATAAGAGATATGACACACCGAAAATCAACAACGACCCTAAGAAAAATCCTTTTTTCATAATGTTACTAAATATATTTCACAGGTTTCAAAATTAATTTCCCAGTTTCCGTTCTCAGCCGACTCCCACTGATATTTTTCAGCCATACGGTCCCACCAGTTTTGGAACTTCGTGCCAGTCTCGCCCAAGTCCTTCACCAATTTTTCATACAGTTCTGCATTGTCAGCTGTCAGGATCTTTGCCAGTTCGTTCAATCCGTTGCGACGTTCGAAGAGTGTCTGAATCTCAGTACGCTCTTCGGGTGTCACCTGCCCTACAAGTTTTTTATTCATTGCCATTCGTCTCTTTTGTCAAAGGGATCTAAGTAATCTATTTCTTTTATTTCTTCCTGTTCAGGCAGGAATGTACCATGCTTACGAACATTTGCCAATAGCTCACGACTTGCATTTCTTTCCAGATGAGCCACCACACACTGTTCATGACTTGGAGTGTTCACCTCAAGCGTAGTCTTACGGTTTAGCCAAATGCAGCGCTTGCATTGCCATGCATCGCAATGTCGGCAGATGGGCGCATGATCCAGCCTGTAAAGCTGTTTGTTCTTGATGTCAAGTCCGTGCTCCAAATCGCCCACACTGTCAGTCTCATCTTCATAATAGAAAGCTGGGCAGACATAGAATTTTCCATTAGGAGCCAGTGTGATATTGGTTTCACCAGCCCCACAGTTATTCATTTCCTTGAGCATCATACGGTCTGTGAGAAGGTTTAACTGAGGAGATTTCCCGTCAACATAAAGTTTCTCTATGCTTTCTGAGAGAGCAGTCAGTACTTCTTTATATTTCAAGAAATCACTCTCTGAAAAAGATTCGACATCGGTTATTACAACATTCAGACGTGCAACTTTCGACAACACACCTTTCAGAAAATGATAGCGGTCAAACAAATCTGCCTTTTTAGTACGAAGCACGTATGCTTTGTTTGGATCAAAAGTCAAGTAGTCTATCCCCGTCCAATCATGAAGGACAATAACATCGGCTTCATCAACGAGTTCTTTGTCCTCACAAAGAGAAGATACTATTTTGCTATGGTCTATTGACTCTATGGCATCCTTGTAATCATGGGATAGTCCATAATCCGGATAGACGAATTGAATCATCAAGTTCTCCATCATAGCATACCGGATGCCTTGCTTTAAGATGTCAAGAGGCATCAGTTTTGCTACATGTTTGTTGTTCTCATAGTGGCAATACGAAGTACTCGTATCATCCAATAATATAATAAGGTATTGCAGCATAGTCTCAGCAGATTTCTTGTTTCACTTCCTTTTTGTTCTTCTCATACTCCTCGCGTTGACCTTCCAACTCCAATTTACGATAGAGTTTGTTCCAGTAGTAGTTATTGGCACGAACCCTCGCCTTGTGCATCTTGCATATTGCTGTTGCTCGTTGATAAATAGTAGATGTCTCTGCAGCATCGTAATTTTCGCCCTGGCACCAGGCACAGCCACTTGCCACTTCGCAATCTATACACTCTTGTTTTGATTGACTAAGACGGTCCAACACAAGGAAAGGTCTCAGTTTATTTTTATCTATTCCATCATGGATATTGCCAATAGCCCATGCTTTCTTCTCGCGAAGAGAATACTGTGCAAAGCGTGTACAAGGATAAAAGATGCCATTTGCATCTACCGAAAGCATTCTTCCAGCACCGCACCAGTTAGTATTTTCAAGTACAGGGTCTAAAGGCTTGCCTATATTCTCAGTAAAGAAAGAACATGTATAGTCTTTGTAATATTCTTCGTTTATAATGGTGTCAGCAAGCGACATCAATTGCATCTCAAACAACTTGTCATCTCCTTCTTGCCATACATCCTCGAACACAACATTGATGTTGACTTCTTTAATGCCAAGTCTATAAAGATGCAAAACGCTTTCCTTAATATAATGGATGTCAGGAGAACTTATGGTCACCTTTGTGCCGCCATAAGGGAATTGCTCTAACCATAAAGGAATATTACGGACCACGCTCTTATATGAGCCTTTGCCCGTGACCTTATATATACGATTCAGGTCATGCTTGATTTCCGTACCATCTATTGTTATGCCAATGCTCAAATGGTCTCTATTTTTTTTAATGAACTCCTGAACCTTTTCACTATCATAATTAATGCCATTGGTTGAGAAACTGAACCGATAAGAGTTAAACCAATGATGATTTCGCTTGAACATTTCGACCTTCAGGTAGTCGCATATCTTGTCTATTAATTCTATTTCCAAAAAAGGCTCTCCACCAATAAAATCCCAAACTACACTTTCTTCTTGCATATCATCTTCGTGGTCAAGAATATAATCGATGGTCTTCTTCGCTACATCCCACGACATGCGTTCCTTTTCATTCTTGCCTACAAGATAACAATACTTGCACGCTAACTGGCAGTCTTTGGTGACGATGAATGTGATATTCTTCGCCATACCATTCTTCCAACCAGTATCGTTTTTCTTTATTATTTCCGCATCCATATTATTATAGTACTAAGTCAGAATTATACCCGTATCAATAAGTAATTGTTTGTTTACCATATCTTTCACCTTTACAAGTTGCTCCATAAGCTTGTATGCATTGAGTTCTACATGCTGTGTTGCAACTGAATCATCATGTATCCCTATAGGCTCTTTATAGGTACTATAACAACCATGACATTCCATTAAACTATAGTCGTCAGTGGATAATACTCTCGGAATAGTAGTAAAAACAATCGCAACAAGAATGAGGAGAGTTCCCTTTACTGCTTTCTTAAAAAATTGTCTTCGCAATTGAAGTTCTTTGCCTTTATTCATATAGCTATATCATTAATAGTCTCATTTGATGAGGGTGTGTCATCGTAAAGTGAACCCAGAATGTTGGACAAAACTTCTTAGAGACACTTCATCGAAAGCACACCCCCAAAGCTGTTCTTACTTGCTTGACCACTGGCATCCACCACGACAACTGTTCTTGCAAGTACCCGAACAGGTGTATTCACAACCTTTACACCCATTCTTACACATGCCGTAACATGTACCTGTACAACCCATTGGGCTTTCCTCAGCAGCATTCATAATGCCAGGTACATTGGCCAGCACAATAGCACCCAAGATAGGAAGGGCACCCTTTGCTGCATTCTTGAAGAACTGTCTTCTCGACTGAAGTTCCTCGTTCTTTTTGTTTTTATGCATAAAAAAATGTTTGGCCTATAGACTTCCCTAGATTCGGCAATTAGATTCAGGATGTAGGAGTCTGTACAGAGTACACATCCTTTTCTATCATTAGAATTCTTATTATTCACATTCTACTTCACATACCGTTAAGCAACTACCTGAACAAGTTTTAAAGCATGTTCCATGACAAGACCCTATGCATCCTATACATTGTTGCTTGCAAAAAGCGACACAGCCAGTACATGTGCTATAACATCCACCCAAGCAACTTGCATAACACTGACCAGCACAAAAGCCAGCACAGCCAAATCTGCACCATTGAGGTGCTGCATCCTTCGCTTTGAGAATTACAGGAGTACTAGCCAATATGATTGCACTCAAAATTGGTAATGCACCTTTTGCTGCTTTCTTAAAGAACTCTCTACGTGATTGAATATCTTCGTTCCTCTTATTATTTTTCATAAAAAACAGTTATTACCAGCCTCCATTGTTAGCACCTAATGAACATGAGCGCCCACAGCCTCCTTTACAACCACCCGAGCAACTTCCAGAACAACTTCCAGAACATCCAAATGAGCACGAACGTCCACATCCTCCTGAACAACCACCAGAACAGCCAAAATCACAACCCATCACCTCCTCTGCATTTCCCATTAGAGGAATATTTGACAAAGCTATTGCGCCCAAAATGGGAAGTGCCCCTTTAGCTGCCCTCTTGAAGAATTCACGACGTGACTGGAGTTCCTCATTCTTTTTGTTCTTTTCCATATTTATCAGAACTTAAAGATGCCTATGAACTCCCAAATTCAGCGTGAATAATAATTATTTAAGTCTGGAAACAAAAAAAGACGTGGGAGTTTATTCCTCCGCGCCTATCCCCGTCTTCAGGCCTTCGCATTGCCCCCGTATCAAGGATAAGCAACGCAAGCCAGCCCACGCCGAGTTGTATTATATAGATACGACCCAACATTACATCTTGTAATAACTAAATAAGAGTAATGAAGCATCGGGATATAATACACCCACGCAGACGCCTCAGTTGCATTACACCTACGATACGGATTCAAAGTTGCGAAGTTTGAAGAACGTAGATAGTAACGTCCGAAAACGTCCTTTTCGAGACTCGCCCTACAACGGCTAAAGCCTCATTCCATCGATGTCTTTGACCCGCCCTGACACTAAAGGACTGGCTTGGTCGTTGGCAAAATTATCGATTTTTTCTAAAACTACAAAGAAAAATGCCGAAAATGTTTCGAAATGGAGAAAAATTCAAAACATCTTCGACAATTTTATGACTATTCCGAGATTATTCACGAAACATTCATGAGTTATTCGCGGTCATTCGCGTTATGCCGCAGGCTATTTGAAATTGAAATCCTCACTTCTATACAAAGTACATTCATCGGAACGAATTGTTTTTCCATTGCTTCTCAATTCAAGAATCAAACGCCCATTAGGCAAAGCGTCAAAAAGAAACCGATTGGCTTTCCTTGATATGATGTCGTAAGCCAGCATATCCGCCCATTCTTTTATATCATGTTTGGTTAAGTTTAGCAATTTTGAAAATAAAGCCAATGCTGCAGTCCATCGGTGCCGCCGCCCAGCCCTGCCACTAAAGGACTGGCTTGGTCGCTGGCAAAATTATCGTTTTCTTTCTAAAACAACAAAGAAAAATGTCGAAAATGTTTCGAAATGGAGAAAAATTCAAAACATCTTCGACAATTATCAAGTATCAGTCTGGGAAAAGAACAAACTTTCGAGGCAAAAGTGCATTTTTCCCCGAATATCGCTTGGCGGTTCAGGAATTTTGACGTATTTTTGCATCAAAACAGATGGCTATGATTATAGAAGAAAGAGAAAGATACATCAACCCCTATACCGACTTCGGGTTTAAAAAACTGTTCGGTTCAGAGCTGAACAAAGAATTGTTGATCAGTTTTCTTAATGCCCTGTTCAACGACAGCAAGCGCGAGATTACTGACATCAGCTATCTGAACACCGAACGGCTGGGCGAAGGCTACGGCGACCGCCGTGCCGTGTTTGACGTGTATTGCATGACCAAGAGCGGAAAACGCTTCATCGTCGAAATGCAGAAGGCTGAGCAGGAGTACTTCAAAGACCGCAGTCTCTACTATGCCACGATGCCCATACGAGAGCAGGCACCGAAAGGGAAGTGGAACTACCGCCTGGAGGATGTCTATACCATCGGCATCCTGAACTTTGTCTTTCCTGACGGGGAATATCCTAACGACAGCTACATGCACGAAGTGAAGCTGAAGGATGTAGAGGATAACCACGTGTTCTACGACAAGCTGACGTTCGTTTACCTCGAGATGCCGAAGTTCAACAAAACCGAAGCCGAACTGGTGACGATGTTCGACAAATGGATGTTTGCCCTTCACAACCTCTCCCAGCTGTTGGAGCGTCCGCAGGCACTGCAGGATCGTATTTTCTCCCGTCTGTTCGAGCAGGCTGAGATAGCCCGTTTCACTCCAAAGGAACGACAAGAGTACGAGGATAGCAAGAAAGAGTATTGGGACTACTACAGCACCATGGAGACAGCACATAAAAAAGGACGTGCAGAAGGACGTGCAGAAGGACGTGCAGAAGGACGTGCGGAAGGGCGTGCAGAAGGACGTGCAGAAGGACACTTAGAAGATGCCCGAAGGATGAAAGCCGACAACATGCCGACAGAACTGATTTCTAAATACACCGGCTTATCCATCGACGAAATTAGGGAATTGTGACCGAACTCAAAATCAGCTTCGGCAAGTACTTTATTATTCAGCAACTCTCATCTCGCTCTGAAATTCGTAAGTTTCGAACATTTTACAACTATCTAATTATCAACGAGTTACAAAACCACTTTTCTGAAATGCCTTTTGCAGCAAGGGTTTTCAGCGATTTAGGCTGTTCCGCACTATCACGGTGGATAGATTGTTATGAGATTTAGGCTTTATCATGAAGCGATATAGCCTAAATCATGACACGATGTCTCCAAAATCGAGTTGTGAATTGTCCTAAAACCTGACGTGTTTTGGCCGTAAGGTGGCTGTGGAATAGTCGAAAAAACAAGGGAAAAACGCGCAACAGATGTAAATAAACGTGAATAATAAGTACTTTCAAACACTACAGTTCCGAAATAGAACAGCACGAGAATGTCGGAAAAGGGTGTGTTGGGCCCTTCTTTTCTCTAGTTTGACTTTTTCAGTTGTCTTGAAAATCGAAAAAAAATCGCCCTTTCGTAGGGCGATTTTTTTACATAACTGAGCAACGGGCTCAGTCAGAACGTGCAGGGTAAGGTCAACAGCTGCTGCATGAGCGTGCGAGCCATGCGCTCATGACCACGGTCGTTGGGATGCAAGAGGTCGGTCTCGGCATTGTGGAAATACTGGCCGTGCTCCTTCAGCAGGGGGAACAGTCCGCATGAGGCATTCCAGTCTATCACGGGAACGGCCCAGACGTTGCCGGCCTCCTTGACGGCTTCGACATAGACATCGAGGAACTCACCACACTGGTTGGCATACGACTCGTCGCACTGCCAGTTCTTCTCATTGGCATGGAAGTCGGAACGGTGGATGGGCGTGAGCAGCACAATCTGCTTCGTGGGGAAAGTGCGCTTCAGGGAGTCGAGGGCTATGTTGATGCGACCCTTGAAGGTGGTGGGGTCCATCGAAGGAACACGCTGGCGACGGGTCACCATCTTCTTGACCGAACCATGTCCGTACTCTACCTGAGTCACGCGCTCGTCCCACCACTGTCCTATGCGCACGCCATGATTGTAGTCATTGGTGCCGCAGAAGACGAGGATGGCATCGAAGTCGTTGCCATGTTCCTGCTTCAGCTTGTCGGTCTGACGGGGAATGTCGTTCCACTGCCGCCCGCTCACGCCATAGACGTATGGCGTGATTTGCAGCCAGTCCTGCAGGTAGCTCCAGTACTTCTTCTTTGAGGCGCTGTTGCGCGGATCGGTCACTGAATCGCCAAAATAAGCTACGCGCTTGCCTTGCCAGGGATGGGTGTAGGTGGTTTGCGACTGTGCCGACAACGATAGTTGCAGGCACAGCGCAATGAGCACAAACTGTATTCTTTTCATAGGAATCACCACCATTTCTGTACGCTCTTATTGCCTACGTACTCGATGAATCGGGGATAGACGCTCTTGATGTTCTGTCTCTCTTTGCACCACTTGTAGTCCAGATCAACGGCAATCTTCTCTGGTGCCTCTCCAATGTTGGAGCCAGCTGCTGTTCGGATGCCAGCGGACTCAATCTCTACAGGAATGCTATTGAAGTCGAACGAATCGGCTGCCGTGCCTATGATGGAGTCTTCAACGATCACCTTGCTGTAATTATAGTCGGGCTCCGAAGTGTTGAACATGTAGCCTATGCCCTCATGTATCTCCTTTCCTGCCACATAGATGGGCAGACGACCGCCAGCAGCACGAACGATAATCTTCAGGTGGTTCTTGCCGTCGCGATTCCAAGTGATGGCATCGAAGACCACATCGTTAAAGTCGAAGTCGCTTCCGTCAATCGTGGTTGTAGAGGCATTGATGTTGCCCCTCAGATCCTCGACAATGATTCTCTTTTTGTACTCAGGTATGTTCACAGTAATCTGATTGGTGGGTACCAGCACGCCATCGACATGAATCACTTTGTCGGAGTTTTGCCACTTCACGACATACCAGAAGATTTTGTAGTTGGTGGAGTTGAATGCCTCGACGCTGCCAGCCAGCCTAATCTTATCGGCATCAGGAACGTGGTTGGCTATAGCCTCGAACGTAGGCATATTCTTAAACACAGTTTCAGGTATGGGCTGATCTTTTGTGGCATAAGTGATGCCATTGTTCTCAATGAGCCCCAGCTTCCGCCATTCTGCTACATTGATACTTCCCTGATTGTCGGTGTTGAACTGATTGTCTCTCACGCCATTGCCCAAGTCAATGGGTTTGGGATAATAATCATTCATGTTGTTGCCCTGAACACCGTTCATCTCCTGCAACACGATCTTACCATCTATTCTGAGATAGAAGTAAGCCGTATCTGCCTCGTTCGCGAACAAGCTCTCCTTAGAGTTGTACTTCACAGGCGACACCACATCCACCGACGATGCCACCACTCGCCTCCTTGCGCCAGCGTTCCCTTCTTCATAGACAGGAGAACCTGACGGCTCGGTAGCCGACACCATGGAGAAACTACCGAAACCCCAGTTCTGATCGGTTGCCGGCTGTCCGAATTCCTGAACGAATGCCTTGCTATAAATCTGCGACTGCGATTCGGTTGGGTTGTAAACATCAGTAGATTTTGAGCATGAAACGATTCCTAAAGTAGCACATGCTACTGCCAATGTGCTTTGTAAAAATCTAAAGTAACTCATATTATATCTATTGTTAAACTTAATCCAGACTATAACTATCGATGCAAAGATACTACTTATTTTGGAAAACAATAAGATAAAGCAGTTTTTTTGTCTCTGACGGGCATTTTTCTTGATGTTCAACAGACTGTTCTGTCATTTTCAAGCATAAAAAGAAAAAAGCAAGCCACTTATGGTAGCTTGCTTATCACTTCTGTAGCGGGAGCCGGGATTGAACCGGCGACCTCATGATTATGAATCATGCGCTC
>CAMOGW010000024.1 GCA_946614435.1 uncultured Prevotella sp.
GTACCGTACTTCACGCAGTTCTCGTGAATGTCGTTCATGATGCGCTTCAGGTAGTCGTCAACTTCCTTAGCAGTCCAGCTCAGGCGCTCAGAGTTCTGCGACATCTCAAGACCTGATACCGACACGCCACCAGCGTTAGAAGCCTTACCGGGAGAGTAGAGAATCTTGGCATCCTGGAAAATCTTGATGGCTTCGGGCAGCGAAGGCATGTTGGCTCCCTCGGCAACGGCAATCACACCGTTCTTCACCAGAGCTGCAGCCTCGTCGCCGTTAATCTCGTTCTGGGTAGCGCAGGGCAGGGCAATGTCGGCCTTCTCGTACCAGGGACGCTTGCCCTCATAGTACTTGGCTGTGGGATACTCGTCAACATATTCCTTGATGCGTCCGCGCTCCACGTTCTTCAGCTCCATGATGAAGTCGAGCTTAGCGCGATCAATGCCGTCGGGATCGAAGATGTAGCCGTCAGAATCGCTCATGGTCATAGGAATGGCTCCTAACTGGATGCATTTCTCAGCAGCATACTGAGCCACGTTTCCTGCACCAGAAATCAGTACCTTCTTGCCCTTCAGCTCAATGTTGCGAGTCTGCAGCATAGAGTTCAGGAAATAAACGGTGCCATAGCCTGTAGCCTCAGGACGGATGAGTGAACCGCCGAAGGGAATGCCCTTGCCTGTGAGCACACCCTGGAACTGGTGAGTGAGCTTCTTGTACTGTCCGAACAGGTAGCCAACTTCACGTCCGCCAACGCCAATGTCGCCTGCGGGAACATCCTCGTCAGGACCGATGTGGCGATAGAGCTCATTCATGAAAGCCTGGCAGAAACGCATCACTTCGGCATCGCTCTTGCCGCGAGGTGAGAAGTCGGAGCCACCCTTGGCACCGCCCATAGGCAGCGTGGTGAGTGAGTTCTTGAAGGTCTGCTCGAAAGCAAGGAACTTCAGAATGCCCAAGTTCACGCTCTTGTGGTAGCGCAGACCGCCTTTGTACGGGCCGATAGCGTTATTGTGCTGAATGCGATATCCCATGTTTGTCTGAACATTGCCCTTATCGTCAACCCATGTAACACGGAACTCAATCACACGATCGGGGATGCAAAGACGCTCAATCAGATTGTACTTCTCAAACTCGGGATGCTTGTTGTATTCTTCTTCAATCGTGGGAAGAACCTGACTCACTGCCTGAATGTACTCAGGCTCATTGGGGAATCTCATCTTGAGATCTTCTACAACTTTAGCTGCATTCATAATCTTTTTACTTTTTAAGTGAACTAATGATAATTGGTTTGCTTTAATTGTGTTGCAAAGGTAAACCAAAAAAATGATTCTGCAAACATTTTATCATGTTTTTTGCAGAAAAAGTTTCATTTTGTCACTTTTCTATTGATATTAATCAATTTTTGATACAATATGGGGTATAGACTTTCTTTTTGACATTCAAAAGAGGAATCCGGTGACAATCTGCCAGCATCTATTTTATTTTCTTGATCTCTGTGGCGGCAGCAATATATGCAAGTCGCCAATCGGTGTCGAGCGAGAAGCGTGTCAGGCTTTCACCATTATTATAATAGACGTGTACCAATTCCTTGTCGGGATCGTTGAAAAGCGGGTTGGAATAACTGGCATCGATGAAGAGCTTGATGATTTTCACCTGATGGGCTGCTGGCTGATTACGGTTGTCAAGGATGCTCTGGGTGTAGAGGGTGATGAAATTGTTCAAGGCAAAAGCTTCCTTGTCTAAGAATGTGACGGTTGAGTCGGGCATTTGCTCTTTCATCTTGATGACCATGTAGTCCAAGGCATCGAGCTTGAATTGGTTGATCTGCTTCACAATCGGATTGACAAGAGGATTGTTTACTGTCTCAGTAGCTTTCGACTTGATGGAATTATACACCTCCTGCGCATTCATGCTCATAGTGCAATAGGTGAGCATGGCGAAAAACAAAAGAATCTTTTTCATTGTCGTTTTAAATATAGTTTATGATTCATACATGCTGGAAATTCATTCTCATAGTGTGTGACCATGACGAGCGTTTTCTCTGATTGCCGGCAATAGGCCATGATCAGCTCTCTGACCAGCTGCCGGTTGTGGTCGTCGAGACCGTGGAAAGGTTCGTCAAGGATGAGCAGATCGGGATTCTTGACAAAGGCGCGTGCCACGAGGGCCAGTCTCTGTTCGCCGCTGGAGAGTGTGACAAATGAGCGGTCGGCCAGTTGCTCAATACCGAACAGGCGTAGCCATCGTCTGCAGAGTTGCTTTTCTTCAGCGGTTGGGCGAACATATAGTCCTACCGTGTCCTTCAGTCCGCTGGCCACGACATTGATGGTAGGCAGGTCTCTCATGTAGGCTCGGTGCATTTCGGGCGATACGTAGCCTATGTGCCGCTTGATTTCCCAGATGCTTTCACCACTGCCCCGCTGGTTGCCGAACAGCGATATGTCGCAAGCATAGCTCTGAGGATTGTCTGCACAGACAAGTGAGAGCAGCGTTGATTTTCCGCTTCCGTTTTGTCCGCTCAATGCCCAGCGCTCACCTTTCTTCACCTGCCAGTTCAGATTGCTGAGGATGGTACGCTCGCCATATCGAATGGAGACATTGCGCATGTCGATGACTACAGGTGAAGTGTAGGCCGGAGCGGAGGGGATTTCGGAAACAAGTGTGCTGAAGTCTGCCTCGATATCAGTATGATGGACGAGTTCGCTTTTGCGCTCGTCTTGTGAAAATCTGATCATCTCGTCTTGTGGAAATCTGACAATCTCGTCTGCATAATCGGGGATGTCGTCGCTCTTGGCTAAGAGCAGATACAGCTGGATGTTCTGATTCTTGGCCAGCGAATAGAGTAGAGTGTTCAACTGTTTGCGTGCCTCTGCATCCAGTCCGATAAATGGATTGTCAAGAAAGAGTGTCTTTGGATTGGCTAACAGCGTCTTGATGAGCTGAAACTTTCGCAACTCACCGCTCGACAGCAATATGACGTATTTGTCGAGTAGCTCATTCATGGCGAACAACTGATATAACTGCTCTCTCAGCTGTTGGCGTTCGGGCGTGTCTTCTCCTGTCTGCTGGTAGGCTTTGTCTAAGAGATTGCCTACACAGGGAGTCTCCTCGTCAATATCGTGTTGATTCCAACGCAGTTGCAGATAGTAGGCTCTGTCAGTAGCTGGTCCGTAAGCATCGCTGAATGCTAAATAGCGAACGCTGCTATTGGCCATCTGTCTTCGCATGCGTTCGACGTATTGTGTCTTTCCGCTGCCGTTGGGGCCGAAGAGCACAATTACTTTGGCGTTTTGTTCTTCCATACTTTGTCTTGATTCTTGTTTACAAAGTCCTTCCAACCTTTGTAGTGGGTAGCTCCTGTTTCCGGGCGCCCCATCTGTAAGTAATGACAGTAGGCGGCTGCAAGTGCATCGGTTGCATCCATGAACTTGCCCATCTCCTCTTCTTTTATCTTCAGTAGTCGTTGTAACATACCGGCGACTTGCTCCTTTGAAGCCGAACCGTTGCCTGTGAGTGCCATCTTGATCTTCATAGGCGCATATTCATGAATGGGTACGCTGTGCCGGATGGCTGCAGCGATGGCAACCCCCTGAGCTCGTCCGAGCTTGAGCATAGACTGGACATTCTTTCCGAAGAAGGGGGCCTCGATGGCTAACTCGTCAGGAAGGAATGAGTCGATGATGCCTGTTACTCGTTCAAATATATGTCCAAGCTTCAGATAAGCGTCTTCGAATTTCCGTAAATCAATAATCCCCATTGTCATCATCTCGGGTTTTGAGTTGACGATGCGTAATACGCCATAGCCCATGATGTTGGTGCCGGGGTCAATGCCTAATATGACTTTTTCTTTCATTCGCTTGTCGTCTTTATAGAAATGTGCGACCTTGTCTTTTTGTCGTCTTTATGGAGATGTACGATCTTATAGGAAAGGTCTTAGCAAGTGTCCGAACCATCCACGGAATTTCTGCCACGGGGTGCGGAAACGATTCCATTCTTCTTCAGTGAGGTAAACGCTTTTTGTCTTGTCGTGGTTGAACATAACATCCAGCTCCCTTGTCGTACAAGGATCTATGATAAGTGCATTCTCTTCATAGTCGAATCGCATGCTTCGCGCATCAAGATTCGTAGAGCCCACGGTGCAGAAGCGTCCGTCAACCATCATGATCTTAGAGTGATGGAAGCCTGGCTGATATAGCCAGATGTGAGCTCCGAGCTTCATCAGTTTGTGAACATTATAGAACACGCAGTCTGGAGTCAATGGAATGTCGCTCTTTGCCGATACCATGATTTCGACCTTCACGCCGCGTGCTATTGCTTTCTTCAAAGCCTTGTTGATGCTGGGAACCAAAGTGAAGTAGGGGTTCACGATATGGATGGAGTCTTTGGCGTGATTGATGGCTGAGACGTAGAGCCTCCGCATGATGGCATTACTCGTGTGAGGCTCTCTGTTGACGATACCCACCAGCTTCTTTCCTGCCGTATGCGTGGTGTCGGGCTTTAGTCCTTTGAATTCTCTTGGCGTGTATGCCTGAAAGTATTGGGGAGCCCAGATGTCTTCGCCCGTGGTTCTCTCCCAGATGCGTGAAAAGATGAGCTGCAGCTGATTGACGGCACCGCCTTCGATGCGACAGTGCATGTCGCGCCATTCACCTATCTTGCGCGTACCTTTTATATAATAGTCAGCTACATTCATGCCTCCCGTATAGGCAATGGAGCCGTCGATGACCACAATCTTGCGATGGTCGCGAGGCCAGATGTGATTCACCCACGGAAACCGTATAGGGTCGAACTCATGAATATCAATGCTGTCGTTGCGAAGCATCTTGATGTGCCGTTTCTTCAGCGGTTGATTGTTTGAGTCGTTGCCAAATCCATCGAAAAGCGCCCTCACTTCGACCCCTTCTTTTCGTTTCTCTCTCAAGAGGTTGAACAACAAGGAGGCTATGGAGTCGTTTCTGAAGTTGAAGTATTCGAGATGAATACTGTGACGGGCTTGTCGGATGGCAGCAAACAGATCATCGAACTTCTCCTGTCCCGACATGAGTAGCACAACGCTATTGTTGTGAGAGAAATGAACGCCTTGATTCTCCATCTCTCGCTTGACAAGCGAATCAGAAGTTTCGTCGGCTTTGACAGACTGTTGAAAACAGGTAAGGATGATCACTATCATCCCCAATCTGTAGTAGTGTCTCAATTTCATTTCCTGTATTTCTGTCTGTATTCTGAGGGTGAAAGGTTGAACTTCTCTTTAAAGCTGGCAATGAAACTCTCGGCAGTAGGGAATCCGATGTTGATAGCCAACTCAGTCATGTTGATGTTGGTACGCTTCAGCAGAATGCAAGCGTGCTTCAATCGCATGTCTTTCACCACCTCGGCAGGTGTCTTGCCCGTAATGTCACGCACTTTGAGGAACAACGGACGCATGCCCATCCCCATAGCCTGAGCCATTTCTTCCAGATTGATTTGTCCTCGGCTCATGTTCTGTTGCACATACTGTTCGATATTCTTGATGAGTTGACGGTCCATCGTGTCATTCATCGAATATTCGCTGCCGTCTTCGTCAGTTTCATTCTTGTTTTCTGCTGCTTCCTGCTTCACGAAGCGAATTTCAGCCGAATGCATTTCGTCATTAGGATCGTCTCGGTCGATGGCTTCGAAGCTGCCATAGCTGATCGTTTCAGTGGAAGTGGTCATACTGGAGTTGTGACCTTCCAGCATTCGGGTCTCTGCTCCTTCAATCAGATTCGTCGTAATCTCAACGTCGCTAATTCCCAGCAGCTTGTTGAAGCGCATGGCCACCTCCTGAAGGTTGAAAGGCTTGTTGAGATAGTCGTCAGCTGCCAGTGTGATGCCTTGGTCTTGCATTTCCTGAGCGCTCATCTTGGTCTCTGTCATCAGTACGAACTTGATGCGGTCAAGCTTGGGGTCACTCTTAATCTTGTTACAGAAATCGCTGCCTGTGACGGGGTGCATATCCTGTTTGCAGACAATCATGTCTGGAATCGTGATCTCAGTATCGGCCATAGCGCTAACGATGTCGTTATAGGAATGGAAGTCATAGACGTAGCGAAGTCGGGCATCCACAAATTTGATGAAGTCGTCATTGTCGTCAATAAACATGATGCGCTGCTTGGATGTGGGCGACTCGCGTAATTGCGACTTAATCTCAGAAGTAAGCTCGGCGCTCACAGAGTCAGGAAGATTCATCTCTCCATGACTGTTCAGCTCGTAGTGCTTGTCAACTTGCTGTTTGGCATTTTCCTCTGGATGCTCTAATGCCGTTTGCATTTCGCTCACACGTGTGATGACTTGCAGCATCTGCGAGTGGAGTGTGTTCAGTTGCTCACGCTCTTCCAGCGTTCCGCCTTCTCTTTCGGCAAGGGTCATGATGATTGAAGTCATGCGAGCCATAGGTTGTCTCAGGTCGTTGCTCGCCATCTTGATTTCTTCGCGTTGGATAGCCAGCTCGTTCAGCAGCTCGCGCTTCTTGGCCCAGATAGCCTTTATCTGGTCAATGCCTATCTTCCACAGGTAGATTACAATGACAATCAGAACAGCGTAGAACAGCAGCATGTACCATTGCAGATACCAGGGATTCCTTACAATAATTTCGAGCGTACATTCCTGTTTGCTGATGGCTCCTTCAGCGCTGATGGCTTGCACGTGGAGCAGATATCTGCCGCTATGGAGGTTTGTAAACGTGACACCGTGGTCAAGTGCATTGCCGTTTCTCCAAGTGTTGTCGAGTCCTTCTAACCAGTACTTGAACTGGAGACGTTCGCTCTGGTTGTAGTTGCCGACACCAAACTTAATAGTGAACGTATTTTGATCGTTGTTCAATTCGATACGATTGCTCTCGTTCAAGGCTTGTGGGAGGATTACGTTATTGTCATAGGAATGACCTGTCAGGACTTCTTCTTCACCAAGGAACAGCTGTGTCAGTATGACGCGGTGGAGTGCCTCTTTCTCGTCGATAGACTTGGGACGCGCCCAGTTTATTCCGTTGAGGCCACCCATAATGACCGTTCCGTCTCTTTTCGTGAAAATGGCTCCGAGGTTGAACTCATTGCTCTGCAGACCGTCGTTCACATTATAGTTATAGAGTCCGAAGTCGAAAGTACCCTCTTCGGGATTGGGCTGTACCACAATGCGAGTTACTCCATAGCTCGTTGTAATCCAAATGTTCTTGTTCTTGTCTTCTGCAATACCGCAAATGCTGTTGTTGCACAGTCCCTGGCGTTCGGTGAGTATGTCCAGATTGTCTGACTCCAGATTCAGGACGTTGACGCCTTCGCGAGTTCCGACCCAGATCAAGCCTCTGGAGTCCATGAAGATACTTGTAATGTAATTGTTCGTAAACTTCTTGATGCTGGTGGAGTTGCCGATGAAATGCCTTACTTCCGTGTTCGATATTTTCATGATCGTCAGGCCTTCTGATGTTCCGATCAGCATTTCGTTGTTGATCTTGGAGTAGAAAAGTGAGGTGACGTTATTGACTTTCAGTTTTCCATTCTCCTTTGTGTAGTTCGAGAATGTCTCCATTCTCGTGTTGAACATTTGCAGTCCTCCTTCGGTTGCTATCCATAGGTTGCCCGATTTGTCGGAACAGAGGGCATTGATGTTGTTGTTGATCAGGCCTTTCTTGTTGCCATTCTCTCCAGCCTTGAAGAAGGTGCTTGCTCCGTTCTTGATACGTGTCAATCCGTTCTGGTTGGAACCCACCCACAGACTTCCGTCTGGTGTATAGGTCATGGCCGTTACTTTGAGGCTTGCCAACGGAGCCTGATGGTCAAGTATGCCGTTGTCGCTTGTTCCGTAGAACATATTTCCGTTTGCATCCTCGGCAATGGCGGTGATGTCGCCACAAGTCTTGATGTTGAATTTGTAGATGTTGCTTCCCCAATAGGCTACACCTGATCTTGAGGTTCCCACCCACAACAAATCGGTATCATCAACATACGTATATTGAATGCTGGAACTGTTCTGAAGCCTGCTTTGCTGCAAAGTGCTTAAAGTAATGGGCTCCATCTCAAGCGTGTTGACATTGATCTTGATGAGTCCGTTTCTGGTAGTAGCTACCCAGATGTTGCCACTTCGGTCACCGGCCATACTGTTTACTCCATTGTCTGTAGCGGTTCCGACCATCCCGATGCTGTTGCCTATGGTGGTGTTCCATGTCTTGGCTCTCTTGTTGAATAAGAAAAGCGTGCCTTGTCCGTAGAGCCACAGATTGTCGGTCTGATCGGCAAAGACTTTCAGCGTAGCCGACTTTCGCAACTGCATCTGAGCTATTTCGTTCGAAGTCCAGACCACATTCTGCTGGTGCATCACGTCGCAGCACACCAACAGACCGTCGTCATACACGATGACTGCTCCGTCCTTACATTCGCTGATAGAGCAGATTTCACCTTTAGGTATGCCATAATTTCCGTTTGAGCTACCGCTGAAGCTGAAGTCGTAGAGCATCTGTTGCTGCAAGTTGTAACAGATGATGCCTTGATTAGGCACGTAGCACCACAGATTGTGATAGCGGTCGATATAGGTGCGTTTCGGAATGCTCGAAATGCCCATGTTGGCAAATACATGGCGCATGTCGCGCTCGAAGCTTTCCGTTTGCGGATGGTAAATGCAATATCCCATGGGAGTCTCTATCCACAGATTTCCATCCATAGCTTCCTGTATGCTGTTGATGTAGCTGTCGGGTAGGGACGAGCCGTCTTGTGAGTCGCTCTGAAAATGCTTGAAGTAATAGCCGTCGTAGCGATAAAGCCCTGAAGGGGTTCCGAACCAGACGAATCCACGCGAATCTTTCAGAATGCAGTTCACTTGGCTCGAAGTAAGACCGTTGCTGGCATTCAGGATCTTAAAATAGTCGTTGCAATGTGCTGACGTTGAGATTGTCAGCAAGAGTAAAAACAGGATTCTCTTCAGAAAGTTCATAATGCTCAAAATCGTAACTTAGATCATGCACGAGTAGCTATCGACCACTCCCAGCAGATGACGCTCCTTGTCAATCACTAACACCGAGTGAATCTTATACTTGTGCATGATTCGCTGTATTTCAGAAATTTTTGTTTCAGGACTTACCGTCTTTGGAGCCACTGTCATGATGTCGCTCACGGTGCGGTTGAAGAACTCGGCTTGCCATTTCTCCATAGCGCGGCGTATGTCGCCGTCGGTGATGATGCCCAGCAGTTGTCCGTCTTTCTCAGCTACGCCAAGTCCGAGCTTGCCCTTACTGACGAGAATGACAGCCTCGCCCAGATGCATTTCGGGCGACAAGATGGGCAGATCGTCCTGGCGCATCACGTCTTGTGCTGTGGTGAGCAGTCGCTTACCCAGTTCGCCTCCGGGGTGGAAGTGGGCAAAGTCCTGCGGACGGAAGTTGCGCTTCTCCATCAGCGCCACGGCAAGTGCATCGCCCATAGCGAGCGTAGCCGTCGTCGAACTGGTGGGGGCCAGGTTCAGCGGGCAAGCCTCATGGTCAACGCTCACGTTCAGGTGGCAAGTGGAGTATTTTGCCAGAAGTGACTGAGGGTTGCCGGTCAGGCCGATAATGGGAATCTGCATGTGCAGCACCATAGGGATGAATCGCAGAAGCTCGTCGGTCGTGCCTGAATTAGAGATAGCTACAACCACATCGTCGTGTGTCATCACTCCCAAGTCGCCATGATAAACGTCGAGCGGATTGACGAAGAAGGATGGGGTGCCAGTCGAAGCGAGTGTGGCGGCAATCTTTGCTCCGATGTGTCCGCTCTTGCCCACACCTGTCACGATGGCTTTTCCTTTGCATTGCAGCAGAATGTCAACAGCCTTGTCGAAATTGTCGTCAATATTGGGTATCAAGTCGAGCAGCGCTTGCGCCTCGTCCTTGATGCATTGTATGCCGTATTCTCTTATTGTCATTTCCTTTAGTTGATCAGTTTTCTGATGAGATCTTTCAGTTTGGCTAATTCCAGCATGTTGGCTGCATCGCTAAGTCCTTTGTCTGGATTGGGGTGAACCTCGAAGAAATAGCCTGTAGCGCCGAAGGCTTTGGCGGCCAGTGCCATTGACGGCACAAAGCGGCGGTCTCCTCCTGTCTTTCCACCTGTGGCATCAGGCCGCTGCACGCTGTGTGTGCAGTCCATGATGACGGTTGGCACAATCTGAAGCATGTCGGGAATGTTACGGAAATCAACCACCAGGTTGCCGTAGCCCATCATGTTGCCGCGCTCCGTGAGCCACACCTCCTTAGCGCCGGCTTCGCGTGCTTTCTCTACCGGGTATTTCATGTCGCGTCCGGCCAGGAACTGCGCTTTCTTGATGTTGATGATGCGCCCCGTTCGGGCAGCGGCTACGAGCAGGTCGGTTTGTCGGCAAAGGAAAGCCGGAATCTGAATCACGTCGGCCACCTCGCCCGTGGGGGCTGCCTGACACGATTCGTGAATGTCTGTCAGAATCTTCAGTCCGTATTTCGCTTTGATGTCTGCCAGCATTTGCAATCCTTTTTCCATGCCCGGACCTCTGAATGAGTGGATGCTCGTTCGGTTGGCTTTGTCGAACGATGCCTTGAATATGATGTCGGTACCCAGTTCTTGATTGATTCTCTTCAGTTCAGCCGCTACGGTTTCGAGTAGCTCGGCTGATTCAATCACGCAGGGACCTGCTATCAGCTTTAAATTGTTCATAGATGGCCAATATTCATTTTATTAAGATTGCAAAGATAGCGATTTCTATGAAAACAAACAAGAAATAAACAAAAATTAGCGCTAAAAGTGAGCTTCGGCATGAAAAATCCTCATAAATATGGATTGTGCTTTCGCGTTTGTTTTCGTACTTTTGCACCCGAATTAAGTTTTCAGATAAAAAATTATGGATAAAAAGAATTTATTGGTGGGTGTGCTCTTGACTGGAGCCGCTCTTACCGCTTCGGCTGAAGGAATTGGGGAAATGGCTGATTCTTCCAAGGTCGTTGGTTTGGATGAAGTGGTAGTCGTGTCACAACCGAAGGAGACCGTTAGCTTGCGGCAGCAGCCGTTGAGCAGTTCGGTGTTCAGTAGTCATGAGATTCAGTTGTATGGCGTTCGTGACCTGCGTCAGCTGTCTGCTTACGTGCCCTCATTCGCTATGCCAGATTATGGTTCGCGCATTACCTCTTCTATGTATATACGCGGCATAGGCAGTCGTGTCAGTAACTCTGCCATTGGGGTCTATTATGACAACATTCCCCTTATGTCGCCTGCTACCTATAATACCCATTTCTACATGATTGACCGGGTGGATGTGCTGCGCGGCCCGCAAGGAACCCTTTACGGAGCCAATTCGGAGGGCGGCATCGTGCGCATCTATTCGAAGAATCCTATGAACTATCAGGGCACAGACATTGCCTTGGGCTTTGCATCGGGCATTCAGCGGCATGTGGAACTGGCGCATTTTCATCGCCCGTCCGACAAGTTGGCCTTTAGCGTAGCCGGATTCTACCGTGGACAGCGAGGCTTCTTCCGTAATGAGTATTTGAATGAGTATGCCGACAAGATGACAGAGGCTGGCGGAAAGCTGCGACTGATCTGGAAAGCCAACAAACGACTGACGTTCGACCTCACATCCGACTACCAGTTCACTCAGCAGAACGGATTTCCGTACGGTGCCTATTCTGTTGAGGAACAGTGGGCTGCGCTGCCCTCGACCAACGTGATGCCCGGCTATAAGCGGAATATGGTAAACACAGGCTTGGGCATCAGCTACGAAATGAACAAGCTGTTGCTTTCGTCAACAACCAGCTATCAGCATCTGTACGACGATATGGACATGGACATCGACTATACGCCTGCCGACAAGATGATGCTGAACCAGCGGCAGAAGATGAATGCCGTGACCGAGGAGCTCACACTCCGAAGCAAGGGAACGGGCATGTGGCAGCACGTGAGCGGTCTGTTCGGATCGCAAAGATGGCTGCGCACAAATGCTGACGTTAATTTCGGCCAAGATTTGTTGCGCCCTATTTCTGCAGGAATTGAGCGACAGATGCGCACCTCAATGGAAGCTGCCAAGTCTGGTTTGATAGGCCGCTACATCGGTCAGGGGATGACTCCTGCACAAGCTATTGCAGCCGTGCAGAAGATGATTGACGGAGTGAACATGCGTGCTGAAATGGCAGTACCGAACCTTTTCCACCAACCAGTCACGAATCTGGCAGCCTATCATGAGACGAAACTTAACTTTGCTGATTTCATCACGTTGACAGCAGCGCTTCGTCTTGACTATACTAAAGTGTCTATTGACTACGATGCTTATGGCTATATGAAAATGACAGGAGGTACAGCAAGCGCTGTATCTACCAATACGTTGAGTTCCCGCTTGCAGAATAATCACAATACGGATTTCTTTCAGCTGCTTCCGAAGTTGGGCTTGAATTTCCGCATTGATGATAACAACAGCAATATCTATGCAATAGTAAGCAAGGGCTATATGGCTGGAGGATATAATATTCAGCTGTTCTCCGACATTCTGAATGCCGACCTGACGAGCAAAGAGGCACAGCAGAAGGCACAACGTGGCGACTACGACATTCCTCACACCGAGCAGGACTATGCCAATATAGAAGATGCCATCACCTATAAGCCCGAGGAGAGCTGGAACTATGAGCTTGGCACACACCTGAACCTGCTGGGCGACCGCCTGCATGTCGATGCGGCACTGTTCTATACGCAGCTGCGCAACCAGCAGCTCACTGTGATGGCTCCTGAATACGGTTTTGGCCGTATGACGGTTAATGCCGGTAAGAGCAGAAGTTTTGGCGCTGAGTTGGCACTTCGCGGAAATATGATTGACGGACACCTGACTTGGGCTGCCAGCTACAGTTATACGAATGCCAAGTTCGTTGACTATAAGGACTTGAAGGAAGTGAATGGCACGAATGTTGAAATAGACTACAATGGCAACTATGTGCCCTATGTTCCGCAGCATGTGTATAGCGCAACGGCTGACTATCGTTTCGACATCTCGAAAGACGCATTCTTCCGCTCCATCACGTTTGGCCTGAATGCACAGGGAAACGGCAAGGTGTATTGGGATGATGCCAACACTGCCTCACAGAAAACTTATTGCCTGCTGGGCGCTCACCTCAAGGCAGACTTGGGCATTGTGGATGTGAATGTGTGGGGACGCAATATCACCAACACGCATTATTGCACCTTTGCCATGCCCTTCGACGGTGCTTATATCGGACAGCGGGGAGCTCCTGCTCAGGTGGGGGTAGATGTGAAAGTTCACTTCTAAAAAAGAAAACGTCAAACGCTACTTGCGTCTGACGTTTTCTTTTTTTCTTTATTTCAGTCGGCCTTTCATGTGAACGATGGGGCGGCGTGACAGTTCTGAAGGATTGCTGCCCGGCAAGCCTTCGGGCACTTCCATCTGATGACGGGCATAGAACTTCGTCCAATAGTCGGTGATTCGTCCCGAGGCATCATGAAACGACATGGGAATTGGCGTAAAAAGAGGCTTCCCGTTGCGGTCGATATAACTCAAGAGCACCAGCTCCGAGCAGTATATGTCGTCATTGTCGGGCAGGTAGAGCCAGTCGTAGGAACGTCCCACAAAGCTGAGGGCCTGTTCGGTTGAGGCTTTGGCATTCAAGTTGCTTACACGCCCAATCACATAATGCCCCTTCTGCTTTCGGAGGGAGTCGAGTGGGGTAATGACCACTCCACGGCCTACAGCCTCTACCACGCTGTCGTTTCCAAGATAGACAGCCACGTGGTCTATCATGCCCGAAGTGACATCGGTGATGGCATTGCCGCTTTCAGCCACATGAAACAGCAGGTCGCCAGTCTTGAGTGTCTGGCAGCTGCTGAGGATGGAGAGGATAACGGCAGCGAAGGAAGATTTAGCGAACGACCTTCTTGCCGTCTTTGATATAGATTCCATGAGTGGGGATTGACTGCAGTCGCGTACCTTTCAGATTGAACACGGGGGAGAACTGTTGCCGGTCTGTGCCAAGCGCTTGTCGGATGCCGGCTTCCTCCTGGTCGGAGAGATAGATCACCTTGCCGAGCTTCGAATCGTCTGCTTTATGGAAGATGACCGATTCTATCTTGTCGGGAGTCTGTTCGTCAACTCCCCAAGTGTTGTTCTGCGCATAGACCGTAATCGTTGAGTTGTTGTAGAGGTCGTAGAGCTGACCGTTGAATCCGTTCTCGCCAAACTGGTTGTTGCCCGGACTGTCAATCTCCTTGTTCTCGGGTTGCCCCACATTCACGCTCTTACAGCCTATGATGGTGATGCCCCAGTGGTTGCCTCTGATATTGTTGCCGGTGATGATGGCATTGGTGAGGCTGTACGGGTCGTACAGGCTGATGCCGCTACCTCCGTTCATGGGGTTGTCCTCGTGGTTGTTGTTCAGGATGGTGTTTCCCTCTATTCTCACCTGGACAGGCCCTACGGTACCGATGCCATAGCGATTATGGGTGATGGTGCAGTTGCGGATGGTGGTGCTGGTCTCAGTGAAGCCCATGAAGTTTGAGATGCCGATGCCACCCACCTTGTTGTTACTCTTCAGACTGTTGGGGTCGCCTTCGACGGTGCAGCCTTCAATCAGCATTTCAGAAGCTGTGACGTTGATCTGGGGAACATTGCCGTTGCGAGTAGAATTGCGCACGAAGTTGCAGTCAATGATGTTCATGGGCTGACTGGCATTAGCCGAACTGCCGATGGCGGCTTTCTCACACAGCTCGAAAGTGCAGTTGCTGATGGTGCTTTTCTCACCCTTGCTGATGAAATAGAGCGCGGCAGCCGCATTCCCGTTATGGCTCTTGAAGGAACAATGGTTCACGTTGATGGCACCCGTGCTGACGGATTCGAGACCTAAGTATTCGAACACGACATTCCTGACCGTAGCACCCGTCTGATTGTCGATCTTAATGCTGTAGGGCGTTGCCTTGTCGGAGCTGCGGGTGAGGGTAGTGGAGTGGTCGTCGGGAACCGAAAGGTTGGCCTCTCCTAAGATGACGAGCGTAGTCTTGTCGGCAAACTTCACCAGAACGTCGGCATCGAGTGCAAATTTGTCGTTGGCACTAATCGTGTCGTTCTTTTCCACCAGATAGCAGCCGTCGTTGAAGCTCACGCCCGAACCCTCTATCTGTGCGAGGGTGGCAAAACTGTAGGTTGAGCCGTCGTTGGCTGTGCGAAATCCTGAAGGTGTGTTTTGAGCGTTTGTTGAGATAGCGAACCAGCTTAGCATGAGGGTAAGTAGTCCGCATTGGAGCGTTTCTTTCTTTTTCATAGTTTGTTATTAGAATTCTACAATCACTTTACCATTGATTTGTCGCCCTGTCAGATAGTTTGGCACGGCCCATTGGCGGTTGCTCACATCCGTCACCCAGTAGTAGGAGTTCACGTTTGAGAAGCCGAACAGGTTCAGTCCGTCGAGCCCCACCCACAGTCTTCGGGGAGTGAAATCTCTGGGTGAGTCGTTTTTATAAGCCAGCCAGCTCATGCCAATGTCGGCACGCTTATAGGCAGGTGCGCGGAAGTTCTGACCGCCCAGTCCTCGGTGGGGTGCACCAAAGGGCAGTCCGTCGGCGTATGCCAGTCGTAGGGTCATCTTCCAGCGTTTGGTTCCGGGGAAATAGTCGGTGAAGTGCAGGTTGATGGCAAAGCGCTGGTCGGTAGGCATGGGCACCCACTGGCCGTTGAACTTCTGTTGGGTGCGCATGAGCGAGAAGGTAAGCCATGAGTCGGTGCCTGGCACAAACTCGCCATACAGCTTGAGGTCAAGTCCTGCGGCATAGCCCGATGTGAGGTTCTCGCCATAGTAAGTGACCTTCACGTTCTGCACGTTGTAGGGAATCAGGTTCGAGAGCGCTTTGTAATAAGCTTCAGCCGTGAACTTGAACGGACGGTTGAGCATGCGGAAGCGATAATCGACAGCTGCAATAAACTGTAGTGAGCGTTGGCTCCTGATGTTCTTGTTCAGAGTGGCTATCGTGATGTTATTGACGGCACTTGTCGTGTCGCGCAGTTCCTTATAGAACGGAGCCTGGTAGTATAGACCTGTTGCAAATCGCATGGTGATGTCGTGGTTCCACGAGGGAACGATGGCGAGCGAGGCGCGTGGCGAGATGATTGTCTCCTTATTGAATGACCAGTTGGCGAAGCGAACGCCATAAGTCAGCGTATAGAAGCTCTGTCTGGGTGCCTCCTCGTCGTCGGGGTCTTGAGTCGAGCCTCCGCCGGTTGCCCATTTGAACACGTCCTGCACGTAGCCCTCGAATCGTCTTGACGACATCTCGTTCTTTGAACTGAGCGTGTAGATCAAGTCCAATCGGTTCTCTTTGTGCGGTACTGAATAGCCGCTCGAGTCGCGCATTTCCCACTCACGGCTCTTCTCGTTGATGCGCTCCCATTTCATGGTGAGTGCGCCCTCAATGTCGTGGCGCTTCAGCGTTTTGTTGAACAGCAGCTTCAGGCTCTGCACGTTCGCTGAAAGATAGTTGCGTGCGTGTTCCATATAGGTGCCCACGCCCAAGTTCTTGGTCGTTTGGGCATCGTCCAGCCAGTATTGTCCCTGAATGTCGTAGCACTCCTGCTCCTTGGTGTGGAAAGCCGACCACAGCAGACGTATGTGAGTGGAGTCTGTAATGTGCCGGGTGATGCCAATCGTTCCGAAGAACGTGCGGAACAGGTCTCTCTCCTGTCCGTCAAAATAGACGGTAAACGACTTCACGTCCTCCATCGTTCCGAACGAAGTCTCCCGGTTCTCCGGCTTGAAGTTGTATCTGTTCTGAGAGATGTTTCCCAGGAAGTCGAACGTCCATCGGCGGTTCGGTTGAAAGGTGATGTAGGTCTGATAATCCACGAAGTTCGGGTCGTACTCGCCTTTCTCCTGAAGTGATCCCAGCAAGTAGCGGTTGGTCTTGTAGCGAAGTCCGTGGGTCATGGAGAACTTCTTTGTGCTCATTCCGAAATAGGCATTGGCTCCGAGCAGCGAGACCATTGCCGATGCCTCGAGTGCCTTCGGCCTCTTGTAGGTGATGTCGAGTGCCGACGACATCTTGTCGCCATATTTGGCCGAGAATCCGCCTGTTGAGAATCCCACGCGCTCCACCATATCGGGATTGATGACCGAGAGACCTTCTTGCTGTCCGCTCCGGATGAGTAGTGGGCGATAGACCTCCACATTATTTATATATACTGAGTTCTCGTCGAACGAGCCGCCTCGCACGTTATATTGTGAGGAGAGCTCGTTGTGAGTTGATACGCCTGCCTGCTGCTGAATGAGCTCTTCGATGGCGTTGCCGCTTGTTGAGGGCGTGCCTTTCAGTTCCTTGATGTCCAGCTCTTCCGTCTGCGAGGTCTGTCGGCGCTTCTCGGTCACCACTACTTCGCCCAGCTCGTCCATCGGCTGTAGCTGAATGAGGAGTGTCTGTGTGGAGCGTGGGTTGCGAAGTGTGCGGGTGCGAGTCTTATAGCCCACCATCGAGAATCTCACCTCTACGGAGTCGGCTGAATGAAGCGTCAGGGAGAATTCGCCTTTCAGGTTGGTCATTGTGAGCTTGCCTTGCGACACGCAGCTGACCGTAGCCAGCTCCAGGGCATTGCCGTCACCGTCGCTCACCTTTCCTTTCAAGGTGAACGACTGTGCCATCGCTTGTAGGCCCATTATCAGCATAATGAGCACCGTCAGATTGCGTTTGAGGTAAGCTTTCATTCAATAGATAAACGACTGAATTGGCATTTTATTATATTAGGAATGCGATTCAGCCGTCTTTCGTCTGCATTTTGAGCACTTTGTTTCATCCGAACAAGGCGCGCAGGGCTTCTTCTACTTTCCTCACGGGATGCAGCTTGATGGAGAATTTCTTATGGTCGAATCCCTGCATGTTGTATCGCGGGATAATCATGTCGCTGAATCCCAGCTTCTCAGCCTCTGCGATGCGTTGTTCTATTCGGTTCACGGGGCGCACTTCGCCGCTCAGTCCCACTTCGCCGGCCATGCACCATCCGGCTTCAATCGGGGTATCTACATTGCTGGAGAGCACGGCTGCAATAACCGACAGGTCCATAGCCAGGTCGGTTACGCGCAGACCGCCCGCTATGTTCAGGAACACGTCCTTCTGCATGAGCTTGAAGCCTACACGCTTTTCCAGCACGGCCAGCAGCATGTTGAGCCGTCGCTGGTCGAATCCTGTTGCCGAGCGTTGGGGCGTTCCGTAGGCAGCGCTGGACACGAGCGCCTGAGTCTCAACGAGGAAGGGGCGCACGCCTTCGATGGCACTCGAAATGGCAATGCCCGAGAGTCCTTCCTCACGTTCCGTAAGCAACAGTTCCGAAGGGTTCTCTACCTGTCGGAGCCCCGTCTGCTGCATTTCGTAAATGCCTAATTCAGAGGTACTTCCGAATCGGTTCTTCATGCTTCGCAGTATGCGGTACATGTAGTGCTGGTCACCCTCGAACTGAATGACCGTATCGACGATATGTTCCAGGATTTTCGGACCGGCCAGGGTGCCTTCCTTTGTGATGTGACCAATTAGAATGACTGGCACACCACTGGTCTTGGCAAAGCGCAACAGGGCAGAAGCGCACTCGCGCACTTGGGCGATGGAGCCAGCCGACGACTCCACGTCTTCTGTGGCGATGGTCTGAATAGAGTCTATCACCACAAGCTCGGGCTGCACCTCCTTGATGTGCTCAAAGATGTGCTCCAGCGAGTTCTCGCAAAGAATGAGGAAGTTGTCGAGCGCCGACTCCGTGTCGGTAGCCGACTTTGACAGCAGTCTGCCGGCACGCATCTTAATCTGATGGGCGCTCTCCTCACCGCTGACGTATAGGATGCGCTTCTCCCGCAGGTTCAGCATGGTCTGTAGCGAAAGGGTTGACTTGCCTATGCCCGGCTCGCCTCCCAGCAGCACGATGCTGCCCGGCACGAGTCCGCCTCCCAACACGCGGTTCAGCTCATTGTCGTGCATGTCGATGCGTGGGTCGTCGTGATTCGATATTTCGTTCAGTCGCAGCACTCGGCCTATTTTTGAAGCAGTGTGGCCGACACTCTCGCCGTGGGCTCCCTTTGATGCGAATGTGGGAACGGGGCCGACTTTTATTTCCTTGAAAGTGTTCCATTGTCCGCAGGCAGGACATTTGCCGATCCATTTCGGAGACTCCTGTCCGCAGTTGGAACACACGTATGCTGTCTTTTCTTTTGCCATATTGAATGCGGTTCTGGTATTGAAGCCACAAAATTACGAATTATTTTCGTGGTTACAAAACTTTTTATTACTTTTGCACCTCATGAAATCATCTGTTTTAGTATTAATCATGTCCCTTTTTATACTGTCTTGTGGAAATTCAGGAGAGAATGCGGGGGCAGAGAAAGAGTTGCCCGACGACTCAGTGCAGTTGCGCATAGCGGTCACTCCTACGCTCGACTGTCTTCCTATTTATATAGCAAAGGAATGCGGCCTGTTCGACAAGCAGGGACTTGACGTGAATCTAAAACGCTATCAGGCTCAGATGGACTGCGACACAGCCATCGTGGGCGGTACAGCCAATGCCATTGTGACAGACTTAGTGCGTGCCCAGCGCATGATGGACCGAGGGCTCGACCTTCAGTTCGTCACTTCTACCGATGCCTTTTGGCAACTACTGGCAGCCAAGAGGGCACGAGTCAGTCAGCTGCGCCAGCTCGACAACAAGATGGTGGCCATGACGCGCTTCTCAGCCACGCATTTGCTGACCGACAAGTCGGTTGACAGCTCGAAGGTGAAGCCCGAGCGCGTGTTCCAGATTCAAATCAACGATGTGGATGTTCGCCTGAACATGCTGCGTACTGAGATTCTCGATGCCCTGTGGCTGCCCGAGCCGCAAGCCACTGATGCGCGAAATGCAAAGGCCAATGTGCTGTTGGATTCTCGCACGATGGACAGCCGGCTGGGTGTCGTGGCCTTCGAGCGGCGTGCGGCCACACAGCGACAGACCGCTCTCTTCAAGAAGGCTTACAATATGGCTTGCGACTCCATCAACGAGCGCGGCTTGCAGGCATACAGAGACATTATACGTGAGTTCTGCCATGCCACTGACCAGACCATCGACTCACTGCCCGACATGAAGTTTGCCCATGCCGCTGAACCTCGCGAGGCCGACCGCAAGCGTGCGCTGACGTGGCTGCGCTCAGTGAAGCAGAACTACAGTAAGCCCGACAGCGTGAGTGAGGCGGGGGACAAAGCGAAAATGAATCGTAAATAAGAAATATGTGGGAAAACAAGCAACTGAATGATATTCAGAGACAAATATTTCAGCGCCGATTAGGAAAGGCACTGAACATGGCGCAGAACTATGTGTTCACTTTTCCGCAGCAATATGACTCGAGTCTGTTGCAGGACCTGAAGAACAATTATCAGCTCATGACCGACTATTGGCGCAAGGGGGCTGCCGATCCCCGAAGGGCAGAGGTCTATCAGGTGCTGTTGCGCAGGCTGAATTCGTTTGTGACCAATATGATGATTCAGGACCGCATCGCTCACACTTCGTCCTTGCAAACCTTGCGCAGGAAAGGTGAGGAGATTCGGTCTGTCATCTCCGAGCATCTGCTACAGGCGCGGTTAGAGGAGTTCGTGGCGAACGTGGCTATGCTCGAGTTCGAGCCTGAACAGAAGCGTGACGAGAGGAGACAGCAGCTCTATCGCGAGCATCAGCAGTTCATGGACCGCTTGTTTGGCCATATCCTCACGTCTGACGTGTGGCCCGACTGGCTGGCCGATGCCTTTGTCAACATTCTGCTCTCGCCTACGGTCGATGCGCAGGACCAGCAGCTCATTGTGAGTGCCGTGATGCTTGCGGCCATGAACGTGTTCGACTTCAACAAGTTCCGCGTCTTGGTGCAGGTCTATCGTCAGACCACTGACTCGTCGCTACGCCAGCGCGCACTGGTGGGATGGGTGTTCAGTGCCGACAGCTCTATGGCAGAGTTCTATCCTGAAATGCATGATATGGTGGTCAGCCTGTGTGCCGACGAGCAGGTGTGCAAGGAGCTCATTGAGCTGCAGATGCAGATCGTATTCTGTCAGAATGCCGAAGACGACCGTCAGACCATTCAGAACGAAATCATGCCCGACCTGATGAAGGCCAGCAATCTGCACATCACGCGGCAAGGCATTGAGGAAGCCGACGAAGACCCCATGCAGGACATTCTGCATCCCGACGCGGCTGAGGAAAACATGGAGCGGATGGAACAGAGCATGCACCGCATGATGGACATGCAGAAACAGGGAGCCGACATCTATTTCGCAGGATTCTCGCAGATGAAGCGTTTCACCTTCTTCTCCGACATCAGCAACTGGTTCTCTCCCTTCAATCCCGACCATCCCGGCATCAGCCACATCTGGCAGCAGAACAAGGGGCGCCGTTTCCTGCACATGATCATGCAGCTGGGCGCTTTCTGTGATAGCGACAAGTATTCATTCGTGCTGGCCTTCGAGCAGGTGTTGAACCGTCTGCCGCAGCAGATTCTACAGATGGTGGAGCAGGGCGAGGCAAGCCCCGTACCCGTAGGCGGACAGGTGTCGGTAGAGGAGCAGAAGCAGCCAGCCTTCATGCGGCGCTTGTATTTGCAGAACCTTTATCGCTTCTTCCGTCTCTACATACAGCGCAGCGACTTCGTCAATCCGTTTGATGCCGACAATAGTGTGTTCATGGCCAATCCGCTGTTCCGGGGCTCTCAGTTAGAGCGCCACATGTGCGAGGTGGCTTCGTTCCTCATGAAGCATCGCCGGCATGCCGATGCACGTCGCGTGTTGGATGGTGTTGAAGAACAACGTGACGTTCGCTACTACATCCTAATGGGCAGTCTGATGCTGCATGCAGCCGACGGGGCATCGTGTGCGCAGGCCATGAACTGCTATCAGCAGGCATTGGCCTTGCAGCCTGGTCATCGGCGTGCGCTGATGGGCTATGCCCGAGCCAGTTTCGCTTGCAAGAACTATGCCGAGGCCCTGAGTGCCTATGAGCAGCTGCAGGCACAGGATGCTGAGAATCAGAGCGTGGAACTGAACATTGCCGTGTGCTTCACCCATCTGCAGCGCTATGAGGAGGCGCTCAAGATTCTGTATAAGCGGAACTATCTGAATCCCGATGATGAGAATGTGATGCGCATCCTGGCCTGGACGCTCACCGTCGATGGGAAATACGAGCAGGCCGTGAAGCTCTACGACCGGCTGCTGTCGGGCGAGAAAGGGCAGACGGCTGACCGTCTGAACTATGGCTACTGTCTGTGGCTGATGAGTGATGTGTCAGGGGCGGCAGGCATGTTCCGCCAGTATGTGTCGCAGCAGGAGAATGCCTTGCAGACGATGGAGCAGGAGTTCATGGATGCGGAACACGAACTGTTGCTGAGCCACGGCATCAGCGATACCGAAATCCTATTGATGCTCGACTTCCTCGCTCAATAGGTCTTTGATGTAGGCGCGGCTCCAGTCCTGCAGGTGATGTCGCGTCTCGTCGTAGCGCAGCAGGTCGAGGTCGATACGGACGATGCCCTGTCGCCTGTCGGCATCCGACCGCCCCATTGCGCACTCCGTAGCTTTCAGGGCACGCTCCAGCTCGCTGCAGCTCAGTTCTGTCTGGGCATAGACCAGCTGGTTTAGGTATTGACAGTCCGAATGCGTCGTGACGGGTGCTGACGGCTGTTGCAAATGGACAGACCCTACGGGTGCTGTCCATAATTCTTTTGTGTATTGCGTATTGAAGAGAATCTGACTGAGGCGCAGTCGTGCCTCGGCCAGATTCTTTTTTTGATTGCAGTTGGCTGCAAGCGAAATGATACAGCGGTGCATCTGTGACTCTTTGTTCTATGCGTGATGCTGATTCTTGATGCGTGTCTTGATTTTGTCAACGTAGGCATCGATTGCAGCTACGGCCACGATGTTCACCACGTCGCGCACACTTGAGCCGAAGTCGATGAAGTGGATGGCCTTGTTCAGTCCCATCTGGATGGGACCTATGATCTCAACGTCGGCATCGAGCATCTGCAGCATCTTGTAGCTGGAGCGGGCCGAGGTGAGGTTGGGGAACACGAGTGTGTTGACATCCTTGCCCAGCAGTCGGGTGAAGGGGTACTGCTCGTCGCGCAGTTCTTTGTCGAGCGCGAAGCCTATCTGCATCTCTCCGTCGATGGGCAGGTCGGGATAGTGCTCCTGCATGTATTCCACGGCTCTTCTCACCTTCTGGGCACCGTCACTCTGGCTGCTGCCGAAGTTGGAGTGGCTGATCATCGAGACCACGGGCTTCTCGTTGAAGAACCTTACGCTCCGGCTGGCCAGCTTGGCAATGTCGATGAGCGTATCGGTATCGGGATTCTCGTTCACCAGCGTGTCGGCAATATAGAGCGTGCCGCGTGCCGAGTTGATGATGTGCATGGCTCCGAAGTGCTTGTATTCAGGGCGTATGCCGATGACCTCGTTCACCACCTTGATCGTGTTCGAATACTTGGTGTAGAGACCAGTGATAAAGGCATCGGCCTCGCCCGTCTCCACCATCATCATGCCGAAGTAGTTGCGTTCGAACATCTTGTCGTTGGCCTCTTGGAAAGTGTAGCCATCGCGCTGTCGCTTCTCCGTCAGGATGCGTGCATAGCGCTCGCGCCGCTCATGCTCAGAGGGGTGGCGCAGGTTCACGATTTCAATGCCCTCCAGATTCAGGTCCATGCTCTTGGCCATCTTCTCCAGCACCTCGTCGTTGCCCAGCAGGATGGGCTCGCAAATGCCCTCGCTCTTGGCCTGTACGGCAGCCTTCAGCATGGTGGGGTGTACGGCTTCGGCAAAGACCACGCGCTGCGGATGGGCAGCGGCAGTGGCATAGAGCTTCTGCGTGAGTTTGGTCTCCTGTCCCAGCAGCACTGAGAGCGAGTCCTTGTATTGCTCCCAGTCCTCAATCTTCTTGCGGGCCACGCCACTGTCGATGGCAGCCTTGGCCACGGCGGCACTCACCTCCGAGATGAGTCGCGGGTCAACGGGTTTCGGAATGAAGTAGTTGCGTCCGAAGTGCAGGTTGTTCACCTTATAGACATCGTTCACCACGTCGGGCACGGGCTGTTTGGCCAGATCGGCAATAGCCAGCACGGCGGCCATCTTCATCTCCTCGTTGATGGCTGTGGCATGCACGTCGAGTGCGCCACGGAAGATGTAGGGGAAGCCAATGACGTTGTTGATTTGATTCGGATAGTCGGTGCGTCCGGTTGACATGAGCACGTCGGGGCGGGCATCCATTGCATCCTCGTATGAAATCTCGGGCACGGGGTTGGCCAGCGCAAAGATGATGGGATCTTTGGCCATGCTCTTCACCATGTCCTTGGTGAGCACATTTCCTTTCGAGAGCCCTACGAACACATCGGCACCGTTTACGGCTTCGGCCAGCGTGTGAACGTCGCGGCGGTCGGTGGCAAAGAAGCGTTTCTGCTCGTTCAGCCCCTCGCGGTCGCTGGTGATCACGCCCTTCGAGTCGAGCATCAGGATGTTCTCTTTCCTTGCGCCCAGAGCCATGTAGAGCTTCGTACACGAAATGGCTGCTGCTCCGGCTCCGTTCACCACGATGCGCACCTTTGTAATGTCTTTTCCAATCACTTCGAGTGCATTCTTCAGTCCTGCTGCCGAGATGATGGCCGTGCCGTGCTGGTCGTCGTGCATCACGGGAATGTCGAGCGTGCGCTTCAGTCGCTCCTCAATGTAGAAGCACTCAGGCGCCTTGATGTCCTCGAGGTTGATACCGCCAAACGTGGGGGCGATGCGCTCCACGGCCTCGCAGAACTTCTCGGGGTCTTTCTCGTTCACCTCAATATCGAATACGTCGATGCCGCCATAAATCTTGAAGAGCAGTCCCTTGCCCTCCATCACGGGCTTGCCGCTCATGGCGCCAATGTCGCCCAGGCCGAGCACGGCAGTACCGTTAGAGATGACCGCCACCAGATTGCCCTTGTCGGTGTATCGGTAGGCATTGTCGGGGTTCTCCTGAATCTCCAGGCAGGGATAGGCCACACCGGGCGAGTAGGCCAGTGAGAGGTCGGTCTGTGTGCGATAAGCCTTTGTGGGCTTTACTTCAATTTTGCCAGGGCGTCCGCTCTCGTGATATTCCAAAGCGGCTTCTTTCGATATTTTTACCATAGAGTGTAAATAAAAATGTAATATGTGTATGGGATTATTCTTTTCAACGTGCAAAGTTAGTAAAATTATAAGAAAAAGCGCAATTATTCTTTCGTTTTTTTTGAAGTGCCCCCGCTTCTGTTGCGCACATGGCCCGCCGCACAATAACAACGAGGGGGGGATTTAGAAATGATGTGGGAGGGAAAGACCTGGTTCTTCGGGAGGAAATAGCCGCATTGAGAATAAGCAGCTATAGCGGATTATATAATCGGCTATAGCGGACTATGTAATCCGCTGCAGCTGCTTATGCTAAAATGACCTAAATAACCCCGACGAAAACATGATTTCGCCCTATGAGCTCGGTTATATGTTCCCGTAGCTTAACATGAAAGGCCGAAACGCTTGGGCTGGAGGTGCAAGACATCTGCGAACTCTCAAAGAACTCTCAAAAAACACTCAAAGAACTCTCAAAAGAACAGAAAATAAAAAAAAGAAAGGAAGGAATAATTTGGATGATAAAAAGAAAAAGGCTACTTTTGCAGGCGAAATTAGAATTGTATGGAAGCAGTCATTTAGAAATTCATTGGATGATTCTTTCGTGAAAAGGCAATAAAAACGATATATCTTTTTGAAAAGATGAAGGACTCTATATTAATATTAAGTGGTGGCGTTGATTCCGTCACAATGTTGTATGACTATCAGGAACAGATAGCCTTGGCCGTATCATTCGACTACGGCAGTAATCATAATGCCCGTGAGATTCCCTTTGCCCGGTTGCATTGCGAGCGGCTGGGCATTCGCCATATCGTGATTCCTCTGGGCTTCATGTCCGAGCACTTCAAGAGCTCGCTGCTCGAGGGCAGTGAGGCCATTCCCGAAGGCAATTACGACGACGATAATATGAAATCGACCGTCGTTCCGTTCCGCAACGGCATCATGCTGAGCATTGCAGTGGGACTGGCTGAGTCGCAAGGACTGAAGCACGTGATGATGGCCAATCACGGGGGCGACCATGCCATCTATCCCGACTGTCGGCCTGAGTTCGTGGATGCGTTCTCCGAAGCTGCCCGAACCGGCACATACGAAGGTGTGACCCTGCTCTCGCCCTATACCAACCTGACGAAGGCCGACATAGCCCGTCGAGGCAAGGCGCTCGGCATTGACTATGCTGAGACATGGAGCTGCTACAAGGGTGGCGACAAGCATTGTGGCCGATGCGGCACCTGCAGGGAACGGCGCGAGGCATTTGCCGAGGCAGGAATCGCAGACGGTACAGCGTATGAGGATTGAAAGCCCTCAGGCAGACTGAAAATAGTACTTTCAATAAGAAATATTCCGAATCTTTTGCAGGTTCGGAATATTTTTGTATCTTTGCACTTGATTTATGTCAAAAATAATACCTAAATACTTATAATAACCCCAAAAACACTTATGAACGACAACAAAGTAATGAACCTTGCAGCAGACAATATCCGTATTCTTGCTGCTTCAATGGTTGAAAAGGCCAAGTCGGGTCATCCCGGTGGCGCTATGGGCGGTGCTGACTTCATCAACACGCTCTACAGTGAGTTCCTTGTCTATGATCCTGAGAACCCTAATTGGGAAGGACGCGACCGCTTCTTCCTCGACCCCGGCCACATGGCTCCGATGCTCTACAGCCAGCTTTGCCTGATAGGCAAGTTCACGCTCGAGGATCTGCAGCAGCTGCGCCAGTGGGGTAGTGTCACCCCCGGACATCCTGAGCGCGAGCTGGCCCGTGGCATTGAGAATACTTCAGGTCCTCTCGGACAGGGACACACCTATGCCGTAGGTGCCGCTATCGCCGCCAAGTTCCTCAAGGCTCGTCTGGGCAACGTGATGAACCAGACGATTTATGCTTATATTTCCGACGGTGGCGTGCAGGAGGAAATCTCGCAGGGTTCAGGCCGTATCGCAGGTACGCTCGGACTCGACAACCTCATTATGTTCTATGATGCCAATGACATTCAGCTCTCTACACGCACCGAGGTGGTTACGATTGAGGACACCGCTAAGAAATACGAGGCTTGGGGCTGGTATGTGCAGAAGATTGACGGCAACGATGTTGACCAGATTCGTGAGGCCATCAAGAAGGCACAGGCCGAAAAGGAGCGCCCAAGCCTGATTATCGGTCACTGCGTGATGGGCAAGGGTGCCCGCAAGGCTGACGGCTCGAGCTATGAGAGCAACTGTGCAACCCACGGCGCACCGCTCGGCGGCGATGCCTTCGTGAACACCATCAAGAACCTTGGCGGCAATCCCGAACAGCCTTTCCAGATATTCCCCGAGGTGCAGGAGCTCTATGCTAAGCGCCGTGAAGAACTGAAGAAGATCGTGGCTGAGCGCTATGCTGAGAAAGCTGAGTGGGCCAAGGGGCATCCTGAGCAGGCCAAGCAGCTGGAAGAGTGGTTCAGCGGAAAGGCTCCCGTCATTGACTGGTCGAAGGTGCAGCAGAAGGCCGGTGCCGCTACACGTGGCGCAAGTGCAACCGTCCTGAGCGTATTGGCTGAGCAGGTGCCCAACATGATTTGTGCTTCGGCTGACCTGTCGAACTCTGATAAGACCGACGGCTTCCTGAAGAAGACTCACGACCTGGTGCGTGGTGACTTCAGTGGCGCATTCTTCCAGGCTGGCGTGGCTGAGCTCACGATGGCTTGCTGCTGCATAGGTATGGCTCTGCACGGAGGCGTGATTCCTGCTTGCGGCACATTCTTCGTGTTCTCCGACTATATGAAGCCCGCTGTGCGTATGGCTGCCCTGATGGAGCTGCCCGTGAAGTTCATCTGGACGCACGATGCCTTCCGCGTAGGCGAGGACGGTCCTACCCACGAACCCGTTGAGCAGGAAGCACAGATTCGCCTGATGGAGAAGCTGAAGAACCATCACGGCAAGAACAGCGTGCTCGTAGTACGTCCGGCTGATGCCGAGGAGACCACCGTTTGCTGGCGCATGGCTATGGAGAACACCTCTACGCCTACGGCACTCATTTTCTCCCGTCAGAACATCGACATGCTGCCCGAGGGCAACGACTACTCTCAGGCTGCCAAGGGTGCCTACGTGGTGGCAGGCAGCGATGCCGACTACGACGTGATTCTGCTGGCCAGCGGCTCTGAGGTGTCAACGCTGGAGGCTGGTGCCAAGCTGTTGCGCGAGGATGGTGTGAAGGTGCGCATCGTGAGCGTTCCTTCCGAGGGCCTGTTCCGCAGCCAGTCGAAGGAGTATCAGCAGAGCGTATTGCCTGCTGGAAAGAAGAAGTTCGGTCTCACAGCCGGTCTGCCTGTCACACTTGAGGGACTGGTTGGTGCCGACGGTTGCGTGTGGGGTCTTGAGAGCTTCGGCTTCTCAGCTCCTTACAAGGTGCTCGACGAGAAGCTGGGCTACACCGGCCAGAACGTCTATGAGCAGGTGAAGAA
>CAMOGW010000025.1 GCA_946614435.1 uncultured Prevotella sp.
AAAATAAAACGACCCGCACATTTGAGCATCGTGGAGAGGCTTGGCGGGTTCTAGTAGTGTAACCACTCAAAAATACCCTGCAAAATGAGTTATACGCCATAAATGATAAGCATCATCATGAAAAATTATAGCTATTATTTTTGGAATTATAGCTATAATCCTCTCAATTATAGCTATAATTTTATTTCATGTGCTGTAGGTGACAAAAGAACTGATGTCATATCAGGTGTTCATCTTTGCCTTTTCTGGAATTCGTCCAACTCACGTTAAACTAGGTCGGCACTGCACTCGTCCAGCCATGCATCTATCAGTTTCCGGGCAATCGACAGTTTTTCCGGCAGATTGGGCAGATGGTCGCGACGAAACCATGCCGCTTTTTTCAGCTCTTCGCGTTGCACATGCAGCTCTCCGCTTTCATATTCAGCGTTGAATCCCACCATCAGTCCGCAGGGGTATGGCCAAGGTTGTGATCCGAAATACCGAATGTTCTTGACGTGTAGTCCTGTTTCTTCCATCACCTCTCTTCTGACAGCCTGCTCCAGTGTCTCACCCGTTTCCACGAATCCGGCTATCAGCCCGTAGAAGTCGCTCTTGAAGTTTCTTCCTCTTGCCAACAGCACCTCATCGTTGCCTCTACGAATGAGCACGATGATGGCGGTTGCCAGTTGGGGCCATACTTCTTTGCCGCATTGCTCGCAGCGTTTCGATATGTCGGTATGAAACTTCATGGTGCCGCCACACACACCACAATATTTTGTGTTGTTGTGCCAATAAATGAGCTCGGCACACTTGCCTGCTTTCAAATACATTTCGAGCGGCAGTTTGTAGTACGACTGACGCAGCGGACACATCTCGTATCTCTCGTCATCGGTGACTGGCGTGTCAATTTGGTAGGTCTTCACTTCATAGCCGTCTTCCGGGGCTACATTCATGACCACCGTCCAAGGCTTCACTTCTACGGGTGGCGTTTCTTGAAAAGGGATGGTGTACTTCCTGTTCTCGCAACGCTCTAAAAGCAGGGAGTCTTTGCAGAATATGTAATAAAATGTCTTCATTCTTTCCGTTCTTTTCTTTTCGTTTGGTCTCTTTGTATGATAATTCTTACGGCAAAAGTACTGCTTTTTTATCTGTTCTCCAAATTTCGACGGACTAATAGAATTCGGTCAGAAGGGAAGTCCTACGGCGAAGTGGAAGGCGAAGTCGCGCTTGAAGTTGGGATGAATGATAGGAAAATGGTGGTCGTCTTCCTCATAGGCAGGATTGATAGCTTTCATGCCACCATCGAAGCGCAGGATGAAGTAGTCGAAGTTGAGACGCAAGCCCAAGCCATAGCTGACCGCTATTTGCGAAAGGAAGGTGTCGAATCTGAACTGTCCGCCGGGCTGTTCGGGGTATTCGCGAATGGTCCACACGTTGCCGGCATCCACGAATACGGCTCCTCCTATTTTCCAGAACAGGTGGGTGCGATATTCGGCATTGAGGTCCAGTTTCATGTCGCCCGTCTGATTGATGAAGTTGATGCGACCGTCATGCTCCTTATACTTTCCCGGACCCAGTGAGCGCACGCTCCAGCCTCTCACGCTGTTGGCACCGCCCGAGAAATAGCGTTTCTCGAAGGGCAATACGTTGCTGTTGCCATAGGGAAAGGCAATGCCGAGGCCGAGGTGGAACACAATCTGGTTGTTGCGGTCGATGAGCAGTGAGCGCGTGAACTCGAAATCGCCTTTGGCATATTGCGCAAAGGCAATATTAAATAAGGTGTGGTGACCTTGTTCATTCTTTTGGCTACCGAATGCTGACGACACAGCCTGCAGCAGATTTCCCGATGTCTCGATGTTCAGTTTCACCGCCATGTTGCGATTGCTGTAGGAATAGCCAAATCCGATCTTCGTGATGAACAAGTTCTCGTAGTTGTAGCGTAGGATGGCATTGCGCGAATTTTCGCTCTCCAGATACTCGCGTCGGAACGTATCTGAAATCCAGGGCATGAACACGTAGTTCAGGTCGAGCAGGTCTATTTGGAAACGCTCGTGGCGGTTTGGAAAGTTCCATTTGTAGCGCCAGGCTGCTGAGAGCACCCGGCGGTGGAACTCGGGGCGGTTCTGCATGTCGAAGAGGATGGAGAGTTCGCTGGTGGCATTCGATTCCCGGCGCATGCGATGAGAGAGAAAAGGTATGATGAAGCGCGGAAAGTTGAGTCGCGCTTCGGCTGAATATTCTGTAAAGTTCTGATTGCTGTAGCCTTCCAGTCCCTTGATGGCTTCAAAAGCTCCACGCAGCTCAATGCTCAGCATCTCGCTTCCTCGAAACAGATTACGGTTCTGGTAGGTGAGCGATGCGGCAGCGCCCAAATCGCCTGCCGTGTTGGTTCCCTCGGGCTGAAAACTGATGGTCGAAGATTTGTTGGTCTGTACCGTGATGTCGCAGTCGAGCAGGGTGGTATCGGGTAGTGGGTGAAGTGCAATGTTGGTGTATCTTACGGCCTGCAGCTTGCCGAAGTGATTGTAGGTTTGCTGTAGCTGGGTGCCAGAGTAGGGGGCACCTTCCATAAGGTGCGTACACTCTTCGAGCACCCGTCTCCTGAGGTGCAGGCGTGTCTCGCCGGCATCACCGTTGTTATAACTGATGTTGCGGATGCTGAATTTAGAGTGTAGCGTGTCGCTTTGCTCGTTGCGGTGAAAAAGGTGCAGGTGTAAGGTGATGTCAATAAGCTTTTGCCCGGCTATGGTGTCGGCCAAATAAGTGATGTACTCCTTGTGGAACTTGTAATAGCCCTGATCGTTCAGCAGGGCAGTAATGCGTTTACGCTCAGCATCGAGCTGTGACAGGTCGAACTTCATGCCCACCTTCAGTAGCCGCTTGGTGCTGTCAGCTGTCTGCTCCAGGTATTCGGCTATATTAGTGTCGTCAATCAGGTATTGCAGTGATGCTACATAATAAGGTTCATGAGGATAGAGATAGTAGTTCACGTCCACCTTCTTGTTGTGAAACACGGGTTCGAACCTTACTTCGGCTGAGAGGAAGCCTTCATTGTTCAGTTCCTGTCGCAGATCGTTGCAAGTGCGCTTGGCCAGCAGACTGTCGTAGATGACGGGCGGCTCGCCAATGGAACGCAAGAAACGGTTGAACCAGCGCGTAGAGTCACGGCCTGAGAGCGAATAAGTGGCCAGTGACGTCTTGGCTAAAGAGAAAAGTCGGGCATTAGGCGTTTGTCTCACATAGTTTTTCAACGCGCCCTTGTTCACGTCGGCCTTGTCGTCCTGTTCGTCAATTTTCAAGTGAACATTGCTTAGCAGGTATTGTCCTTCGGGCACATAGCGAGTCAAGGAGCATGCCGTTTGCAAGACCACGATGCCCAAGAGCAGGATGAACCGTGATAAACTAAAAAGGGGCCCTCTTGTTCTCACATGTGCTCGTTTTGGAAATGATCAAGGAGGAATGCCTCGGCCCGTTGCAGGTCTTCAGGCGTGTCAATGCCTACGGTCTCGATCTGAGTGGTTCCCACTTTGATGCGATAGCCGTTCTGTAGCCATCTGAGCTGTTCCAGACTTTCAGCCAGCTCCAGTGAACTTTGTGGCAGACGGGTGATTTCGTTCAGTATCTCACGACGATAAGCATAGATGCCGAGGTGCTTCATGAACGGGAAATGCTGAAGCCACTCGGTGCGTTCCTTTCCACGCACAAAGGGAATGATACTGCGGCTGAAATACATGGCGTAGCCGTTTACGTCGCACACTATTTTCGGCGAATTGGGATTCTCTGCGGCTTCAATACTCTCGAAAGGCTTGCCCAAAGTGGCAATCTGCGTCATGGGATCGTCGAAAAGCTGCTTGATGGTGGTGAGCTGCGAGGGGTGTATGAAAGGTTCGTCGCCCTGAATGTTGATAATCACGTCGGCATCGGTGTGCAGCTTGGTGGCGGCCTCCTGAAGACGGTCTGTACCGCTCTTGTGAGTAGAGGCGGTCATGACAGCCTTGCCTCCAAACCGACTGACAGTCTCGGCAATGCGCTCGTCGTCGGTAGCCACATAAGCCTCGTCCAAAACTTTGAGCGCCTGTTCGTAAACCCTTTGAATGACGGGCTTCCCACCCAGTATGGCAAGCGGCTTGCCAGGGAAGCGAGTTGAAGCGTATCGCGCAGGGATGATTGCAATAAATTTCATGTTGAACATAAACGTTTGTGACTGCAAAGTTATGAATTATTCGGCAATAATCCGTTAAAAAAACTAATATTCTTTGTCTGTTACACTTTTTTTCCGTAATTTTGGGCAATTAATTAAGCTGAAACAGATTTTGAAACATTATATTTTATCAATTTTACTTGCATTCACCACATCAGTCGCCTATGCTCAGAAAATAACCGTAGGCACGTGTATTACAAAGGACAAGGGTACCTATAATGGTGAAATGGCTGGCGGGAAGCCTCATGGAAAGGGGCGGACCGTATGGGCTGACGGTGATGTGTTTGAAGGTGAATACGTGAAAGGCAAACGGCAAGGCTACGGAGTCTATACTTTTGCCGATGGTGAGAAATATGAAGGACAATGGTTGCAAGACCATCAGCACGGATTGGGCACTTTCTATTTCGCAACAAACAATAAATATGTGGGCCTCTGGTATCGCGATGTGCAGCAAGGGCATGGCGTAATGCATTATTTCAACGGTGACAAATATGACGGCATGTGGCGTGACAACAAGCGTGAGGGAAAAGGACGCTACACCTATGCCGGAGGTGCTTACTATGACGGCGAATGGAAAGCTGACTTGAAGAGTGGCAAAGGTAGCTTCGTATGGGACGACGGGAGCTGCTACACAGGTCAATGGCTCAATGGAGAGAAATCGGGAAAAGGTACATACAAATATGCCAATGGCGACATCTACGTGGGAGCTTTCCTGAAAGACCTGATGCACGGAAAGGGCATCTATCGATTCCAGAACGGCGATGTGTATGAGGGCGACTATACGAAAGGCGAACGCAGCGGTAATGGCATCTTCAAATATGCTAACGGCGACAAATATACAGGCCAGTTTGCCAACGGCTGCAAGCAAGGCCAAGGAACGCTCGTCTTTCAGAATGGCGACACCTATGTGGGACAATGGATGAACGACAAGCCCAACGGAAAAGGAAAACTGACCACCAAGCAGGGCGACGTGATAGACGGACAATTCAGAAACGGAAATCCCGACGGTGAATGCATAGGCCATCTCTCAGACGGATCGAAGTTTAAGGCTCACTATCGCAACGGGAAACGGCATGGAGCGGCTATTGAGGAGTCGAAAGACGGAAAACGATTCGAGGGCTCCTACTATGATGGCAAGCGTGACGGGAAATTTGTGGAGAAAGACCGCAACGGCAACATCACCGCTGAAGGGACCTACAGTCTGGGACGACGACAGACGAATAAATAGTGTGCGACCAATCGGCGGCTCCCACAATGTTGAATAAAACAAAAGAACAAACATAATCAATTTAATATCTTAAAAACTGGTGTTATGATAATAGACACGCTCGACAATCTCGTAAAATACGAGTCAATGAACCCACTGTTCAAGGACGTGGTGGAGTTCCTGAAGAACAATGACCTGAACAAAATGGAATCAGGCAAGTACATGATTAAGGACAAGGACTTGTTCGTGAACATCACCACCGCAAAGGGTCGTGCTCATGACGAGGCTGTGCTGGAGACGCATATCAACATGATCGACATTCAGATTCCGCTTGATGTGGCTGAGACCTACGGATATACACCACTTTGCCGACTGCCCGAGGCTCCCTATAACGCTGAGAAGGACATTACAAAATATGAAGGCATGGCTGAAAGTTTCGTGGAATGTCAGCCTGGCATGTTCGCTATCTTCTTTCCACAGGACGGACATGCGCCCTGCATCTCAATGTCGCCTGAGATCAAGAAAGCAATATTTAAAGTAAAAGTTATGTAATCATGGCTACGGTAAAGAAAACAACACGAGCTAAGGCTGCTAAGGAAGTGGTCGAGGAAGCTCCCAAGCACATCGGACTGGTACAGAACGACTCATGGTTGGAACCCTTTGAAGATGCTATTCGTGGTCGTCACGACCATGCACTATGGAAACTCAATCAGCTGACACAGAATGGAAAGAAGACACTGTCAGACTTCGCCACTGGTCATCTTTACTTCGGACTGCACAAACTCACACGCGGCTGGGTGTTTCGTGAGTGGGCTCCCAATGCCACAGACATTTACCTGATAGGCGACTTCAACGACTGGAAGGAAGACGAGCACTATCGCTGTAAGCGCATAGAAGGTACTGGCAACTGGGAACTGAAACTCAAGGAGAAAGACCTGAAACACGGTCAGCTTTACAAGATGAAGGTGAAGTGGAACGGTGGAGAGGGCGAACGTATTCCTGCATGGTGCCGTCGCGTGGTACAGGACGACCAAACAAAGATATTCTCCGCTCAAGTGTGGAATCCTGCCGTTCCATACGTTTGGAAGAAGGCTGGCTTCAAGCCTAAAAAGAACCCGTTGCTCATCTATGAATGCCACGTGGGCATGGCACAGGATGCCGAAAAGGTGGGCACTTATGAGGAGTTCCGCCTCAATGTGCTGCCACGTGTGGCAAAGGACGGATATAACGCTATTCAGGTCATGGCCATTCAAGAACATCCTTACTATGGCTCGTTCGGCTACCATGTGTCATCGTTCTTTGCTCCATCAAGCCGCTTCGGCACGCCCGAGGAACTGAAAGCACTCATCGACGAGGCTCATAAGCTGGGTATATCGGTCATCATGGACATCGTGCACTCACATGCCGTGAAGAATGAAGTAGAGGGATTGGGCAACCTGGCTGGTGATCCTAATCAGTTCTTCTATGAAGGCGACCGTCATGAACATCCGGCTTGGGATTCACTTTGCTTCGACTATGGCAAGGATGACGTACTGCACTTCCTGCTCTCTAACTGCAAATACTGGCTTGAGGAGTTCCATTTCGACGGATTCCGCTTCGACGGAGTAACCTCTATGCTCTACTACTCACACGGTCTGGGCGAGGCATTCGGCAGCTATGGTGACTACTTCAACGGTCATGAGGATGACAATGCCATCTGTTATCTTACGCTGGCTAACTTACTTATTCATGAGGTGAATCCCGAAGCCATCACCATTGCCGAGGAAGTGAGCGGCATGCCCGGTCTGGCTGCCAAGTTCGAGGATGGAGGCTATGGGTTCGACTATCGCATGGCTATGAACATTCCTGACTACTGGATTAAGACCATCAAGGAGCAGAGCGATGAGAACTGGAAACCATCATCTATTTTCTGGGAAGTGAAGAACCGTCGTCCCGACGAGAAGACTATCTCATATTGTGAGAGTCATGATCAGGCATTGGTGGGCGACAAGACCATCATTTTCCGCCTGATAGATGCTGATATGTACTGGCACTTCGCCAAGAAAGACATCAACGGTGTGGCTGAGCGAGGCATTGCACTTCATAAGATGATCAGACTGGTGACGGCTGCTGCCATCAACGGTGGCTACCTGAACTTCATGGGCAACGAATTCGGACATCCCGAATGGATTGACTTCCCACGCGAAGGAAATGGATGGAGCTATAAGTATGCTCGACGTCAATGGAATCTGGTGGACAATCATGATTTGTGCTATCACTGGTTGGGCGATTTCGACAGGGAAATGCTAAAGGTGATCAAGAGTGTGCGCAACTTCCAGAATAAACCCGTTGTGGAGATATGGCACAACGATGGCGATCAGGTGCTTGCCTTCATGCGAGGTGATTTGATCTTTGTGTTCAACTTCTCACCCACGCAGTCGTTCACTGACTATGGATTCCTTGTTCCCACGGGAAGCTACGAGGTTGTGCTCAATACCGATGCCACACAGTTTGGCGGTCACGGATTTGCCGACGACACCGTGGTTCATCTGACTAATTTCGACCCATTGTATGTGAAGGACCGCAAAGAGTGGCTCAAACTGTATATCCCGGCTCGTTCGGCAGTTGTCTTGAAAAAGAATTAAATGTATTTTCAACTCTCACATAAAAAGAATAGCACCATCACCACGCAGGTGATGTGTGCTATTGTTTTTTGTCTGTTCTCATTTATTTGGCTGTATTGGACGCAAGTCGATGTGCTGACAGTGGCACAACATGCATTCAGTAACGGGCAGACGCATTATGACAGAACTGTTGGCGCAATCCTTATCACACTCGTGTTGCAGTTGATGCAAAAGGTAGTGTTCCGCTTTGCGAAACTCGACAAGCATGCACATGCACTCACCTATGTGCCTTCAATGCTGATGCTGGCCTTGATTTGCAAATATACGCCCGAAATGAGTGTGAGCTATCCTTGGATCTCAACATTGTTGCTGGTCGTCATCGTGTTATTGGTATGGAGCGCATCTTTATGGATGGCGCATCAAATGCTCCCGTTCGTCTCGGAGAAAGGAAATACTGGTGTGTTCTCACGTAGGAATTGGGTCAATATGCTGACAATGGCAGGCATGATGCTTATGGTGGCAGGAGTCAGCAATACGAATGCCGTCTTCCAGTTTCGTTCTCATGCCGAGTTGGCTATCGGACAAGGCGATTACAAGGAGGCATTGCGTACAGGCTCTCGCTCAAATGAAACAGATGTGAGCCTCACTATGCTTCGAGCCTATGCGCTTTCGAAAGAAAACTTGCTGGGCGAAAAACTGTTCGAATATCCCATTGAGGGGCGCGGTCAAGATCTGCTACCTCTTCCTGGAAGCAAGTCAAGACTCCTCATATTGCCAAAAGACTCTCTCTACTTTCATTTGGGAGCACGCCCGATTGGCATTCACTCTATGAAGCGCTATTTGGACTTGTTGGAGAAAGATTCGCTGGCTACTCATGCCGTGGCTGACTATAGATTGTGCGCGTTGCTCATTGATAAGAAGATAAGTGATTTCGTACACTATCTGCCGCAATATTATGATTTGAACGAATATCTTCCGAAGGTCTATCGAGAGGCTTTGACACTATACGTGCATTCCACACAGCATCCTGTCATAGAATTTTCTCATGAAGTGATGAATGAAGATTGGAAAAACTTTCAGGCGCTTGTAAGAGCCGTACAAAGCAAGAAAGAGAAAGATGCACGGCTGTATGAACTGTATGCAAGCTCGTATTGGTACTACTATTTTTACAAGTAGGGACAGCTGCTGATAAGAATTAGTGATTATATTTTGAACAAATAACGTAGAACTTAAATAGTTATGAAAAAACTTCTTTTGGGTGATCAAGCAATAGCTCAGGGAGCTATCGATGCTGGACTTAGTGGTGTCTATGCCTATCCTGGTACTCCGTCAACGGAAATCACAGAGTACATTCAGGATTCGCTCCAAGCTCGTGAGAGAGGCATTCGTAGCCGGTGGTCAACGAATGAGAAGACCGCAATGGAGGCAGCCCTCGGAATGTCATACATGGGTAAGCGCGCACTCGTCTGTATGAAGCATGTGGGACTGAACGTCTGTGCCGATCCTTTTGTGAACAGCGGAATGACAGGAACAAACGGTGGACTCATTGTTCTCGTAGCCGATGACCCATCCATGCACTCTTCACAAGACGAACAAGACTCGCGTTTCTATGGTAAGTTTGCCATGATTCCTACATTCGAGCCCTCAAATCAGCAGGAGGCTTACGACATGGTGAAGGATGCATTCGACTTCTCTGAGCAGGTGGGCTTGCCTGTGCTCATGCGTGTCACTACGCGCATGGCCCACTCACGCGCAGTCGTGGAGATTGCCGACGAGCCTCTGCCTCAAAAGGAGATGAACTATAACTCGAAAGCCAGCAACTGGGTGCTGCTGCCAGCTTTTGCACGTAAACGCAATGACATTGTAACAGCTCAGCAGCCCATGTTGGAGCAAATGGCCGTGGAGAGCTCCTATAATAAATATGTGGATGCTCCTGATCATAAACTTGGCATCATTGCCAGTGGCATTGCCTACAATTATTTAATGGAATGCTATCCTGACGGGAACTGTCCTTATCCTGTGCTGAAGGTATCGCAATATCCTTTGCCTAAGCAGCTGATTCGACGCATGACCGACGATTGCGAATATGTTTTGATTGCCGAAGAAGGGCAACCATTTATTGAGGATCAAGTGCGTGGCGTGATGCCAGGAAATGCAATCATTAAGGGTCGTCTTACAGGTGAGCTTCCCCGTACAGGCGAACTGAATCCTGACTTCTTGAAGAAGGCGCTCGGACTTCCTTCTGATGAAGCATACAAGACGTGCGAAGACGTGGCTCCACGTCCGCCGGCACTCTGTCAGGGATGTGGTCACCGCGATGTCTATACTGCTCTGAACCAAGTATTGTTGGAGTATCCTAATGCACGTGTGTTTGGTGACATCGGTTGTTATACGCTGGGATTCCTTCCTCCGTATAAAGCGATTCATTCTTGCGTGGACATGGGTGCAAGTATCACAATGGCTAAAGGCGCAAGCGATGCAGGACAGTGGCCCGCTTTGGCAATCATTGGTGACTCCACCTTCACTCATAGCGGTATGACGGGATTGCTCGATGCTGCAAATGAGAATTCGAACATTGTGGTCATCATCAGCGATAATCTCACCACTGCCATGACAGGTGGACAGGATTCGGCTGGTACGAATAAGTTTGAAGCCATTTGTCGAGCACTGGGCGTTCAGGACGAGCATCTGCACGTGGTGAATCCTATTCCGAAAAACATGCCTGAGATTACGCGAATCTTGAAAGAAGAAATCGAATACAATGGTCTGAGTGTGATTATTCCCCGTCGGGAGTGCATGCAGACTTTGCAGCGCCATCTGAAGCAGAAAAAGTCATAAACAGGAAATAAGCAAGATAACACGTCATTAAAATTGAACCAAAGATATGAAAACAGATATTATTCTTTGTGGTGTGGGGGGACAAGGCATTCTCTCCATTGCTACCATCATAGGCGAGGCAGCCATTAAGGAAAATCTAAATATTAAGCAAGCAGAGGTACATGGCATGAGTCAGCGTGGAGGTGATGTGCAGTCGAATCTTCGTCTGTCGAGTGCGCCTATCCACAGCGACCTCATTCCCTTGGGTGCAGCCGACGTCATTATCTCTATGGAGCCGATGGAAGCGCTGCGCTACTTGCCTTTCTTGAAGAAGGACGGTTGGATAATCACTTCAAGCACGCCTTTCGTGAACATCCCGAATTATCCTGATATTGAAGTCATTAAAGCTGATTTGGAAAAGATTGGCAATGTGATTCTGTTGGATATTGAGCAGCAGGCGAAAGATGCTGGTATTCCTCGTTCGGCTAATATTATTCTGTTAGGCGCTGCCCAGAAAGCCATTGGCATAGATTATGAGAAATTAGAAGATGCCATTCGCAGAGTTTTTGGAAGGAAAGGCGAGGCTGTCGTTGAAGCTAACATCAAAGCATTAGCCATAGGAAGGGAGGCTCAGAAATGAAACCGACTCCGATTAAGAAGGAACTTATAGACAAGCTCGTTTCTGAGCTGGGCATTGACGATTTCGCAAAGGCCACGATTCGTGAAGTGAAACAGGTGGCTGCAATGGCTGAAAAGTCGAGTGGGGTGGAGTTCATTAAGATGGAGATGGGTATTCCCGGACTTCCCGCAGCCCAAGTAGGGGTTGATGCCCAGATTCAGGCACTTCGCAACGGAATCGCCCATTCATATCCCGATATTCAAGGCTATCCCGTGCTTAAGGAAGAAGCTTCACGTTTTGTCAAGGCATTTATCAATGTCGATATTGCTGCAGAGTGCTGCGTGCCTGTATGTGGGTCTATGCAAGGAACCTTTGCATCGTTCCTCACCTGTTCGCAAAGCAATCCGAATAAAGACACGGTCCTGTTCATTGATCCAGGCTTCCCTGTTCAGAAGATGCAGTTGAAAGTGATGGGAGTGAAAATGGAAACTTTTGATGTCTATGACTATCGTGGTGAGAAATTAGGGCCGAAACTTGAAAGTTATCTGAAACAGGGGAACATTTGTGCCATTGTCTATTCGAACCCAAATAATCCTGCCTGGATTTGTCTTAACGAGGAGGAACTCAAGCAGATCGGTGATTTAGCCACTCAGTATGATGCTGTTGTGATGGAAGACCTTGCTTACTTCGCCATGGATTTCCGCAAGGATCTGAGCCGTCCTTTTGAACCGCCTTATCAGCCGACGGTGGCACGTTATACCGATAACTACATGTTACTGATAAGTGGTTCCAAGGCATTCAGCTATGCCGGTGAGCGTATCGGAATCGTCTGCATCAGTAACAAATTGTTTCATCGGCATTATGATGCTTTGAGCAAACGCTACGAAGGTCTGCCCTTCGGATTAGTATTCTCCACGCGCATGCTCTATGCTCTCTCTTCAGGTACGAGTCATAGCGCACAATATGCCTTGGCTGCACTCTTGAAGGCTGCAAGCGATGGTACTTATGATTTCCGTGACGATGTCAAGGTCTATGGCGAACGTGCGCATAAGCTGAAGGAAATCTTCTTGCGCCACGGTTTCCATCTAGTTTATGACCGTGATCTCAATCAGCCGATAGCCGACGGGTTCTATTTCACGATTGGTTACAAGAACATGACCAGTGGCGAGTTGGCTAAAGAGCTCATGTATTATGGCGTGTCAGCCATTTGTCTGATTACTACCGGAAGTCATCAGGAAGGACTTCGCGTTTGCACTTCCTTTATTGAAGATCACCAATACGCTCAGTTGGAAGAGCGCATGGCTATCTTTGAAGAAAACAATGAATAACAAAAATATAACATGGCTTCGTCATTCAGAAGCCATGTTATATTCCTAATAGAAAACACGTATTATATTTCTAATTCGCCTTGAAAGGGCATATCCCTAATTCGTCTTGAAAGGACATATCCCTAATTCGCCTTGAAAGGACATATTATATCCCTAATCCGCCTTGAAAGGACATATCTACCGCCTTGCTTTGCTGTATGCGAGAGTAGGGCGGTATGTCGTTTGTCACCCAGATATTACCACCTATGATAGAGTCGTGACCTATAGTAATACGGCCTAAGATGGAGGCATTCGAATATATAGTCACATTGTCTTCGATGATTGGATGGCGAGGCACATTGAGCATATTGCCTTCTGCATCATATTTGAAACTCTTGGCACCTAACGTGACACCTTGATAGAGTGTGACGTGATTGCCAATGATGCAAGTCTCACCAATCACCACACCCGTGCCGTGATCAATAGCGAAATACTCTCCGATGGTGGCACCAGGATGAATGTCGATACCCGTTTTTGAATGAGCTTGCTCCGTGATAATGCGCGGAATCACAGGCACTTGCATCTTGTGCAGCACATGAGCGATGCGATAATGCGTCATGGTGTTCACCACAGGATAGCAATAAATCACTTCACCATAGTTTGTAGCGGCAGGATCGTTTTTGAACATTGCCTCTACATCTGTGTAAAGGAGTCGTTTAATTTCCGGCAGTTGGTCAATGAAGTTCAAGGCTATCTGATTGGCAACAGGAACAACGTCGCTTTCAATACATTCCTCACAAAACTGTAGTCCACGAGCCACCTGTCGGCATAACAGGTGATAAAGTTCTTCCATATTCACTCCAATGTAATAGGAGCGAATCTGTGGTTCCGGCTGACGCTTGTTCAGATAGTCCGTAAAAATGATACTTTTGATAAGACTCACTATCCGACGCACTTCTTCCACTGAAGGCAGAGGAGCCGATCCCGCAGGCATCATCGCCACTTCTTTCTCGTCCTGATGTGAAAGAAGTGCTACGTTTCTAAGCAAGACTTCATTTGTCTTCGTATTCATGTGATTTCTCGTTGCTCTATTTCCATGTAGCCCCTTCGCGCATCACAAATTTGATGTGGTGCTTCTTTGGTAGTTTCGGTTGCTCCCATTGTCCTCCCAGAATCTGAATGGTTATCTCCTTTCCCGGTGTTGACAATGCTTTTTCTATGGCTGGCATGAGTTGCATGAATTCTCCTCGTCCTCTTTTGTCAACTGTGATGTCGGCATCGGTTCTGTATTTGCTTAACACAGGAATCTCTTCACACAGTGCTTCTGCCAGCAGATGTGCCACTACATGAGCACCATACACATTGTAGTGTGTGTTGTCCTGACGGCCTTTCGGTACGCTCGGCTCCTCACCGGGAAGGAACCACATGTGCAGTTTTTTCGATTCTTCGCGTCCTAATCCTTGTTCCAATTCATGTGTGATCCGATTGGCATCGACGAAGTGAACATTCATACGCTTTGCCACATCACGAGGTGCTACGATATAAAGTCCGTGGGTATCTACAAGCGAATCGCCTTCCACCAGTCCGTTAGCATCTTTAAATGTCGTGTTTCTGAGCTTTTCGTCGTCATCATTCTTTGGAGCAACCTTTGCGAAGTTACGACGTACTACAGCATTCATCAGCACGGGTATGCCTCCATGTTCGCGAGTCTCTCTCACGAATTTTGCCAAATTGTAGTCGAAGGTTGAACCGGGATCGGTGTGACGATCGGCTTTGGGTTTCTCGTCGTTATGGCCAAACTGGATAATCACGTAGTCACCGGGACGCATACGGTTAAGTACAGTGTCCCATCTTCCCTCATTGATGAAAGAGAGTGAAGAACGTCCGTTAACTGCATGGTTGTCAATTCGAATATTGTCATCAAAGAAACACTGTAGTGCCATTCCCCATCCACGTTCTTTTCTGTCGTGGGAAATATCTTTGTTGGCCATCGTCGAATCGCCAATCATAAAGATAGTGGTGGGCCTGCGATTGGCAGCAGTCAGCACGCATATAATGCAGAGAGCACCAATAAGATATTTGATTGATTTCATTTTTTGAGTTTTTGAATCAGTCTGTCAGTTGTCAATAGTTCCTGTTTGCCTGTATTCATGTTCTTGAGCGTAATCTTACGCTTTTTCATCTCCTCATCGCCAGCAAGTGCCACGTATGGAATCTGTTTTGCATTGGCATACGACATCTGTTTTTTCATCTTTGCAGTATCGGGAAACAGTTCTGCGCGGATGCCGGCATTTCTTAATTTGTTCAAGATTGGCATACAGTAGAGTGTTTCTTTCTCTCCAAAGTTGATGAACAGAATCTGTGAGGTCTGGAGTGAGTCTTTTGGATAAAGATCCAATGCGTTCAGCACGTCATAGATGCGATCCACGCCAAATGAGATTCCAACGCCCGAGAGACCTGGCATGCCAAAGATGCCTGTGAGATTGTCGTATCTGCCACCACCTGAGATACTGCCCATTGGCGTGTCAAGAGCTTTCACTTCGAAGATGGCTCCAGTATAGTAGCTCAATCCCCTTGCCAAGGTTAAATCGAGTTCAATCTTGTTCTTCAATCGGCTTTTACTTAGCATGTTAAGGATAAACTCGGTCTCTTCGATGCCCTTTAGTCCAGCTTCACTTCCTTGAAGAATCTTCTTCAGTTTTCTGAGTCGCTGTGCATTTGTTCCATCGAGTGTGATGATGGGTTCCAGTTGCTTTATCTGTTCTTCCGAAAGTCCGTTTTCTGCCAGTTCACTTCTTACGCCGTCAATACCGATTTTATCGAACTTGTCGATGGCTACCGTAATGTCAACGATTTTGTCAGCCGCCCCAATCACCTCAGCAATACCTGTCAGGATTTTGCGGTTGTTGATCTTGATGGCTACACGCACCTTAAAGCGTTTGAATACTGTATCAACAATCTGCATTAGTTCGACCTCGTTGATAAGCGAGTCGCTTCCCACCACGTCACCGTCAAACTGATAGAACTCACGATAACGGCCCTTTTGCGGACGATCGGCACGCCAAACTGGTTGCATCTGATAGCGCTTAAAAGGCAGTTGCAATTCCTCACGGTGCATCACCACATAGCGTGCGAACGGCACAGTGAGGTCATAGCGCAGTCCTTTCTCACACAGCTTGGCTGCCAGACGCAGTGAATTGCGTTCAGTCAGCTCCTCATCCGAAATCTTGTTAAGATAGTCACCGCTGTTCAGAATCTTAAAGAGCAATTTGTCACCCTCTTCTCCATATTTGCCCATCAGCGTTTGGAGCGTCTCTTGAGCAGGTGTCTCAATCTGTTGGAATCCATACAGCTCATACACTGAGCGGATGGTATTAAAGATATAGTTGCGCTTGGCCATTTCGATAGGGCCGAAGTCGCGTGTCCCCTTGGGAATGCTTGGTTTATTTGCCATTTCTTTCTATTGTCTGTTCACGGTCAGGTCCGATAGATATGATTGCGATAGGAGTCTCCAACTGTTCCTCCAGGAATGCGATATAATCCTTGAATGCTTTCGGGAATTGCTCTTCACTGGTGAACTTCGTCATGTCCTGTTTCCATCCGGGAAGCTCCTTGTAGATCGGTTCAATGTCGTCTTCAATGTTATATGGGAAATAGTCAATTTCCTTTCCCTTTTGCTTGTAGGCAACACATGCCTTGATAGTATCGAATCCGTCAAGTACATCGCTTTTCATCATGATGAGTTTAGTCACGCCATTCACCATGATAGAGTATTTTAGGGCTACGAGATCTATCCATCCGCAACGGCGCTCACGTCCGGTGACGGCTCCGTACTCATGTCCCAGATCTCGAATCTTCTTTCCAGTCTCGTCGAAAAGTTCGGTGGGGAATGGACCAGCTCCTACTCGCGTGCAGTAGGCTTTCATGATACCAAACACATCTCCAATCTTGTTGGGACCAATACCAAGACCTGTGCATGCACCTGCGCAGATTGTGTTGGAAGAGGTGACGAAGGGGTAGCTACCAAAATCGATGTCAAGCATGGTACCCTGGGCGCCCTCGCAGAGCACGCTTTTGCCTTCCTTCAGGATATTATTGATTTCATGTTCTGAGTCAACAATCTGGAACTGGCGCAGATACTCGATACCTTCCAGCCATTTTTTCTCCACTTCAGTGATGTCGTAGTCGAAGTTCAGTGACTTGAGTATGGCTTCATGACGAGCCTTGGCAGCTGCATACTTATTTTCGAAGTCTTCAAGGATGTCGCCCACACGCAGGCCGACACGGCTCACTTTATCAGTATAGGTAGGGCCTATACCCTTGCCTGTCGTGCCCACTTTGTTTTTTCCTTTCTGAGCTTCGTAGGCAGCATCCAGGACTCTGTGGGTCGGCATGATGAGGTGTGCCTTCTTTGAAATGTGCAAACGGCTTTTCAGTTCATGTCCGCTTTGCTCAAGTGCCTTTGCTTCATCCATGAAGAGATCGGGAGCCAGCACGACCCCGTTGCCGATGATATTGACTTTCTCGCCCTGAAAGATTCCCGATGGGATAGAGCGCAGCACGTATTTCTGTCCTTCAAACTCCAATGTGTGTCCTGCATTCGGACCACCCTGAAAGCGTGCCACCACATCATAGCGGGGGGTAAGTACGTCAACCACTTTACCTTTTCCTTCATCGCCCCACTGGAGTCCCAGAAGGACGTCAACCTTTCCTTTATTCATTCTAAATTATATTTTTTTATATTTGTTAGAACCTTCGCTTGTCCAGATACTTCCTCCCTCGTTGCTTTATTATAGGGGATTCGATTTCTTTTTCTGTCTTGTGATTGCAGCTTGGCATGATGAGCAAATCCCATAAATATAAAGTGCGAAGCCGTCTTTTCTGAAACGTTTCAAGTGCACCTGATTGATGGCTTCTGTCACTTCGGGCGTCTTCACCTCAGTCACCTTTCCGCACATTGTGCATATCTGATGACAATGGCTCTCTCCTTCATAGCAAGCTTCATACTTCGTCGTGCCTTGAAATCTGTGCCGGATGACGAATCGGAGTTCCATGAACAGTTTGAGCGTATTGTAAAGCGTTGCCCTTGACACAGGGAACTTATATGCTTCACTTAACTTTCCACCCAGCTCTTCGAGCGTGAAGTGGTCATTCATGTCATATACTGCTTTCAATATCGCATAGCGCTCAGGCGTTTTGCGATGATTGTTCATCTCAAGATAGTTGTCAAGTATGCGCACAGCAGATTGGCGCACACTCTCTTTTTTGTCTGTTGTCTTCATAAACCGCACAAAATTACTATTTTTTTATAAAATTGTGCGCCCTTGAAATTATAATAATGCTTAATTCTTCGAACTATTTCTTTTGAGGTACATTTCCACTGTCCCTTTGTTGTCTTATTTTGTGATACGTATCCAGTCGGCTTCCACCCATCCGCGATCTGCTTTTGCATTTGTCTCCGCTGCAACGAAGCCGAATTTCGCACCTATCCATTTGCCTTCTTTCATTTGGAACTCGGTGCCGCAATCCTTGAATTTCTTTCCGTTCAAGCTGTAGGCGAAGCGTAGCTTTGAGTTGTCAACGTAGAGACGGAGATAGATGTCCTCGTGTATGCCTGGCTTATAGGCTATCTTGTCAGCTGCGGTTGGAGCAAGCGTAGCCAACACCTCTTCGGTCTGCTGTTTGCCTTTGTCGGCAGCCATACAGGTCATCTGCACCAGTTGGAACTGGTCTCCCATGCGTCGCACCACGAGTGCTGAGTAGTTCAGTCCCATCATCACCAATCCGCCAAACTGTCCGTCGGCCTTTGATGTCATGCACAGTTTTGTCGTGACAGTGAACTTGTCGGCAGGTGTCTTTTGCAGCAGCAAATTAGGTATCTCCCAGAAGCTCTTCCAGTTTTCAGACAGTTTGTAAGTGTAGATTCTGAACGTGCCGAAAGCGGTAGGCATGCCGAATTTCTCGTCGTAGTTGGCATGCCATTGCCACTGCTTGCCCATCGTGGGAGTATCGAATTCATCGCTTTCTACGGGATTCACGATGACGTTTGAAGAGGATTGGGGCTTCTTATGAGTTACAACGGGTTCGCCTTTATGTCCCATGATGGGCCATCCGGTTGACCAGTCAACAGGCTGCAAATGAACCACTCGTCCGTATGCCTCCTTGTCCTGGAAGTGCAGGAACCAGTCTTCATTATACTTTGTGTGTACCCATGCTCCTTGGTGAGGCCCGTTGATGGCGGTCTTGCCCTGTGCCAGCACTATTTTGTGTTCATAGGGGCCGTAGGGGCTTTTGCTTCGCATAGCCAGTTGGAATCCTGTAGGCACGCCGCCAGCTGGACACATGATCCAGTACCAGCCGTCGCGCTTATAGAACTTGGGCCCTTCGCAGGTGCGGTTCTCTGTACCGTTGCCGTCGAACACGATTACTGGCTGTCCGATGGCTCGGGTTCCGTCAGCCGAAAGCTCTCTCACCGTCAGCACAGAGGCAAACTTCGACCTTGAGTTTGCCCAACCGTTCACCAGATAGCAGCGACCGTCTTCGTCCCAAAGCGGGGTGGTGTCTATATAGCCTTGTCCGCTAATTACGCATACGGGCTTCTCCCATTTGCCGGCAGGGTCTTTGGTCTTCACCATAAACACGCCGAAGTCGGGGTCACCCCAATAAATGTAGTATTCGCCATTGTGATAGCGTATAGAGGGAGCCCACACACCGTTCCCGTGCTGTGGTTTGTTGAAGTGTGCCTTCAGATTGTCATACCCTTCATAAAGCTCTGTCAAGGCATAGCCTACGATTTCCCAGTTCACGAGGTCCTTAGAATGCAGAATGGGAAGTCCGGGGATGCATTGGAAGCTGGAAGCCGTGAGATAATAGTCTTCGCCCGACGGGCCTACACACACATCGGGATCACTATAGTCGGCATTGATGACAGGGTTGGTGTAGGTGCCGTCGCCGTTGTCGGGGCTCCACACCTCAGAGCGATACTGCGCACTGACCATCAGTGGCAAGAGCGCACTCAAGAGAATCAGTTTAATTTTCATAGTTGTGACAGTTCAGTTATTTCAATCGTGTAATCTCTAATTTGTATTGGTGGTCAATAAGGCCGATTCGCATCACTTTCACTAGATCGTCATCATTGCTGGGATTTATATTGGCATTGAGAGCAATAGCCACATGGCCCATCGTCCGTCTCAGGTTGATTTCTACGCAGGGATGCAGCAGCATTGGTTTCGTTGAATCTGTGTTGCTCACAATCATCATGTCGATGCCGAACGGTCCTTCATAGGTCGTCCCGATGCTCTCTGCCAACTGCCGGCAAATGGCCTGCTTCACCTCGTCGAGCAGCGTGATGGGCAAGAAGCGCCCCATCTCTTCGCGCTTTCGGCTTTCCGTAGCCAACAGATTGCCGGTATAAGCACCGTTGGCGGTGTGGAAGAGCGACAATCCCAAATAGCTGATGTGCCCTTTGCCGTCGGACGCAAATTCCATGCCGAAGTCCTTCACCTTATTATAATATGGCTCGAGCATCACGCTTCCTTGCCGTTGCAGGATGTTCTTCAGCCAGCCTTGTTCCGAGGCGCTCATCTCTCTGTTGACGAATCTGATGCCCCGTCCGCTCGATGACCAAGGTGCTTTCAGCACTACCTGTCCGTATTGGCTGATGCCGGTCAGTATCTCCTCAGCCGTCTTGCATTCCTTCGCTTTGCCCACCAGAAGTTTGCTGGTGGCGTCTCCGCTTGTCAGTTGTGCCAACAGCTTGGCTGAAGTCCTGCGGTGTGACAGTAGGCGTATCTCTTCCAGTTTTTCATTTGTAGGGAGTAGCTCTTCGCTGATGCCCATACGGTGCAAGCGAGCCTTGATGTCGGCATCCCATCCCCACACGTCAATGCAATCAGGCTGCTGCTGTGGCTGCTGTGTCCATGCTTGCAGCTGAATATTGCTGTGTGCGAGGATTCGTTTCCTCCGTTGAAGTTTTCGCTTTGCATGTTCCACATCATCTACGAGAATGGCATCTCCCTCGGCAGCCCAAAGCGTTGGCAGCCATCCTAAGTCATGCCGAAGCTGTCGGCCTGCATGGGGAGCAGTGAAGTTATCCAGCCCTGCGGCCAGTGCAATGTCGTGTTCCGGATTGAATATGTGTAGTGTCATTCAAGTACTAATATTCAGTCTTGTCCTCTTTCTCTTGCCACATACGGAATGCCTCAATAGCCTCTTCGCGCATCAGGATCTCGCTGGGCTTCTGCCGCTCCGACGGCTTCAGTGGCAGTTCCTCGTAGATGAAGTCGTCATCGAAGCCTATCTTTGCCGCGTCCTTACGGTCGTTGGCATAGTATATCTTGTCGAGGTGAGCCCAGTAGATGGCTCCCAAACACATGGGGCAAGGCTCACATGAGGTGAATATCTCGCAGCCGCTCAGGTCGAACGTGCCCAGTTTCTTGGCAGCCTTGCGTATGGTGCTCACCTCAGCATGGGCTGTGGGGTCGCAGTCGATGGTTACGCAGTTTGAGCCTTCGGCTATAATCTCTCCGTTACGTGCTATGACGGCTCCGAAGGGGCCGCCTCCGTTTCTCACGCTGTCCTTCGAAAGGTCGATGGCACGTTGCATCAGTTCTCTGTTTGTCATAGTTTCTGATTGTAATGTTTTTATGGATTTCTAATTTTCTGTTGTCTCTTCCTTGAAATATTTGTCGAACTGCTCTTTCAGCAGTCGTTGGTCGTTGATGATGTCGCGCAGTTGTTTCAGCTTCTCTGCATTGGGCGAGTTCGGAATCCACAGTTTGATGTATCCGTGCACTGAGTACTTGTTGTCCATGTGCTCCTTGAACCGCTGCCACTGCTGTTCAGGGCTCAGCTCCGGATAGTTTGAGAGTCCGAATTGCACCGTTCGGCGGAACACCGTTTCGGGCGACAAGTCGCGATCGGCTTCAGCAACAATCTTTCCGTAGATGCTGCGTGGCGCATGCGATGCCGATGCTCTATGGTCTTCCACTGCTTCTTTCATGATTTTTATTTGATCCGCTGAGAACCAGCGCTTTAATCGCGCGTCGGCGGCAAGAATTTTTCCGCTTGTCAGATGGTGAATGGCGCGAGGTCCCGACATGCCTATATCATGATAGGCCGCAATGGTGTAGGCCATGTTGATGTCAACGCCTGTTGTGCGCACCAGTGCCAGCGAGTTGCGTATCACTCGCGTCACGTGTTCCATCGAATGGGCTTTGTCGAATGCCGCATATTGAGGCAGTATCTGTGTCTCAATAAACTCTACGAGGTCAAGGCTGGGAGTATTCTTTAGCATGGCAGTTATGTTGCTTACAGGAATTCGGAGGCATGAAGCCTCCATCAGTTTCTGATTATATTTTTTGCAAATATACAAATAAATCTCTAATTTTGCAAGAAATTTCAGAAAAACAGCCTGTTATGAATATTGAAAACGTGAAAAAGAATTCTCTGAAGGCTTGGCTGCTCGCTGCTCGTCCTAAGACATTGACGGGTGCTGCCGTGCCTGTGATGATAGGAGGGGCGCTGGCTTGGGCCGATGCTTGGGGCTATGAGGGCGATGCGTTCAGTTGGACGGCAGCCTTGCTCTGTTTGTTATTTGCCTTCGTGATGCAGATCGATGCCAACTTCATCAATGATTTTTTCGATTATGTGAAAGGTACCGACGACGTTGAGACTCGGTTGGGGCCTGAACGGGCCTGTGCGCAGGGATGGGTGAGTATTGATGCTATGAAGTATGCCATTGCCACCACCACCTGTCTGGCCTGTATCATTGGCCTGCCGCTTATCTATTTTGGCGGCTTCGAGATGATTCTGGTAGGCATTGCCTGCGTGCTGTTCTGTTTCCTTTACACCACCCATCTTTCTTATATGGGCATGGGCGACTTGCTGGTGCTGGCCTTTTTTGGCTTGGTGCCGGTCTGCATCACTTATTATGTGCAGTTGCACACCTTCACTTTCGAAGTGATTGTGGCCTCGCTTGCCTGCGGAATCGTGATCGACGGCTTGCTGATTGTCAATAACTTCCGCGATCGCGACACTGACCGTGCAGCAGGCAAACAGACACTCGTAGTTCATATTGGAGCCGAGGCTACGCTCTGGCTTTATCTCTTCATTGGCGTGATTGCCTGTCTGATGGGCGTAGTGTTCTGGTTCAATGGTCATCAGTTGGCTTTCGTGTTACCTTTCATCTATCTGGTCTTCCATGTGTTCACGTGGTTGCAGATGAAGAAGATCATGACTGGCCGTGAGCTGAACCGATGCCTGGGGGCAACTGCTCGCAACATTTTCATTTATGGTTTGACGGTTACCCTCGGCATTCTTCTTTCATAACCAGTTGAGATATGAAAGAAGCGAGATGAAGGATATGCTTAGATTTGTATTTCCAGAAGTATTGTTTCGGTGGTTGTGGTGCTGATGCTGTGTTTGGCTGAAGGGCGAAGTCCCACTATCCAGACTATCTCGCCTGTAGCATCGGTCACCACTTTTTGCTTTCGTTTCTCCGGCAACGGCATTTTCATGTCTGTAAGGAAGTCGCTCACCAGTTTGCTGCCCTCCATTCCGAAGGGAGTGAAACGGTCGCCTGTTTCTACAGAACGCAGCGTCAGGGGGAAACAGATTTTTTTTGCATCTAAGCATGCCACTTTCGCGTCTTTCACGATGACTGCTCCTGTCTTTTGGCTCACCCTTATGTGCATCCCGTCCTGAACGGCATAGAGTCCCGTCTCAGGTATTCGGAGCGGTTTGAAGGTTGTTCGTCGTGGTGTGAGTAACAACCTTCCGCGATCCAAATACACCTCGTGCGTGTCCGACTGCCAGCAGCGGCCTGTCTGAGCATCGAGTCCCTTATTTATTTGGCGAATAGTGGCAGGACTGAAATGATAGGCACTAAGCCACTCAAAGAGCACACAGAGCGGAGATGCCGAAGCCTTCAGGGTCTCAATCTCCATATCTGTCGTTAATGCCTCGTCTCCTTGTACTGTTTTTCCAATCGCTTTCGTTAAGACCTCATGCGTGTATGCGTTATAGATGTGTTCCGTCTCGCTCATGAGTTCCATTGTGGCTTGCAGGTTCTGTTGAACCGAGGGCTGAATCTGCTGTAGCATTGGAATAAGGTTCAGCCTGATTTTGTTGCGCACCACGTCGTCCTGTCGATTCGTACTGTCAGTCACGTAGTCCTGCCCGATGCTGTCGAGCCAGCGTTCGATATCCGACCTGCTCACACACAGTAGCGGACGGATGATCGTACACGTTTCGTCGTACTGGCTTGCGCATCGCGGTTGTATGCCTGTCAGCCCGTGAATGCCTGTCCCGCGAAGCAGATTGAGCAACATGGTCTCAATGCTGTCGTCGCTATGGTGGGCCACGCATACGGCTTCGGCCTCTATGTCGCGTCGCAGTTGGGCAAAGTATTTGTAGCGCAGTTCTCGTGCTGCCATTTCAATACTCACGTGATGGGTCTGAGCGTAAGTCAGCGTGTCGAAGTGAGCCAGGTGCAGCTTCACGTCGAGTGATGCGCACAGCTGTTTCACGAATGTCTCATCGCGCAGTGATTCTTCCCCTCTTAGGTTGAAGTTGCAGTGGGCAGCTTCCACTTCATAGCCAAGTGTCAGCAGCACCCTCAGCAGTGCCACACTGTCGGCACCGCCGCTCAGTGCCACGATGTATCGTTGCCCCAGCCTCAGTAATTCCAGCTTTTCAATATATTCACTAACTTTCCTCAGCATCCGCCACTCCTTCTGTTATTCCATCTTATAGAATCCTATCTGTTCTTCTGTTATTCTGTCTTAAAGAATCCCATCTGTTCTTCTGTTATTCTGTCTTAAAAAAACATCTATTCTTTTGTTATTCTGTCTTAAAGAAAAAACATCTGTTCTTCTGTTATTCTGTCTTAAAAAAACATCTGTTCTTCTGTTATTCTGTCTTAAAAAAACATCTGTTCTTCTGTTATTCTGTCTTAAAGAAAAAACATCTGTTCTTCTGTCTCTATTCCACGTATAGCACCAACCCCTTCAGGTATTCCCCTTCAGGGTGGTAGATATTGATTGGATGGTCGGCAGGCTGGTGCAACTGGTGCAGGATGCGCACCTTGCGATGGGCCAAAGCGGCAGCCGTGAACACAGCATTGCGGAAGTGGTCCTTAGTCACCACCTGCGAACAAGAGAACGTGAAGAGCAGTCCTCCTTTCTGAATTTTCTCGAAAGCCTTGAGATTCAGTCTTGTATAGCCCTTCAGTGCATTGTGCAATGCACCGCGATGCTTGGCAAAGGCAGGCGGGTCGAGAATGATGAGATCGTAGTTGTCGCCAGCCTGTTCCAAATACTTGAAAGCATCCTCGCAGAAAGCATCATGGCGAGCATCGCCAGGGAAATTCATCTCCATGTTGGCGCGTGTCAGCTCAATCGCCTTGGCCGAGCTGTCAACCGAGTGAACCATCTTTGCACCACCTCGCATGGCATAGACCGAGAAGCCGCCTGTGTAGCAGAACATGTTCAGTACGTTGCGTCCCTGGGCATAGTGCTCCAGCAGCGAGCGGTTCTCGCGCTGATCCACGAAGAAGCCCGTCTTCTGTCCGCGCAGCCAGTCTACTCTGAACTTCAGTCCGTTCTCCTGAGCCGTACAGTCGTCAGTATTGCCAATAATGAACCCATTCTCTGGTTCCATGAAGGGTAGGGTGGTCTCACTCTTGTAGTACACGTTGTCCACCATGCCCTGCATCACGCTGACGAGCTGCTTGGCAATCGCCTTTCGGGCCAAGTGCATGCCCACACTGTGAGCCTGCATCACAGCCGTGCGCCCATATATGTCAATGATGAGTCCTGGCAGGTGGTCACCCTCGCCATGCACCAGCCTGTAGGTGTCGTTCTGCGGTGCATTGGCCAGCTTCATTACCTTTCGGGCCTCCAGTGCCGATGTCAGTCGTGAGTACCAAAAGGCATCGTCTATCTGCACATCGTTGAACGTGAGCACGCGCACTGCAATCGATCCCATCTGATAGTGGCCGACAGCCATGAACTCGCCGTTAGCACTCACCACGCGCACCGTCTCGCCGTCGGCAATGTTCTCGTCGGCATGATGGATGGCTCCAGAGAAAATCCAGGGATGAAAGCGCTGCAGGCTCTCTTCCTTACCTCGTTTCAGATATATTTGTTTCATGTTCGTCATTGTTCGTTTTCTTTCGCTTCTTCCTTTTTCACGATGAGCTCATAGTCCTGAGTATCTTCCAGTCTCTTCAGTTCTTTATACAGTTGGATGCAGGCCCATGCGTCGGTTGCGGCATATCGTTTCTGCTTGTCGTCCAGCACGTCGAGCTCCCAGTTGCTCAGCTGCTGCCTTTTGCTGATTTTCTTTCCCAGCATGTTGGCATAAAGCTTCTGCAGGCTCAAGTCCTCTATTCCAATCTCTTTCACATGATGTTGCAGGTCGATGAAGTAGCCTGGCCTGAAGTCGCCCAACCTGTGCAGTCCGTTCAGGTCGTCGTGCCACGAGAGTCCAATCTTCGGGGTAGTAGTATCTTCCAGCAGCCGTCTGACGGAAGGCGAAAGCCCCAGGTAGTTCAGTCGAAAGAGGAAGCAGATGTCCTCAGTTGCTACCTGCAGGAGCGCCACCTTGTACTGCCATCCCCTCTTGAACGAGGGCCGTGTCTCCGTGTCAACGCCCAGAACGGGGCACGACAACAAGAAATCGACCGCTTTCTCTGCTTCGCTTTCCGACAGCACCACGATGATTTTTCCTTCGAATGCCACTGTGGGAAGTGAGGAAATGAGTGCCTTGTCAAATTTGTTATAAAGAATCTTCGTCATCATTTTGGATAAATCGTGTGCAAAGTTACGGAAAAGTCGAGAGCAATACAAAATAAATCTCACTTATTTTTATTGCCGAGACGCAGTAACTTCGCCGCGCGGCGGCATAGTTACGGAAAAACGAGAGAAAAGCCTAATATATTTGAGCTTTTCCTTTCTACATCGAGAGTACGGTTCTTTTCCCGAACAGGAGGGGCGAAAGCCTCAGTACATCCATGAGCCATCCTACTGCAAAGCTTCCGCTGAGACTAATCCCTAACGAGAGCATCAGGAAGAGTATGCCCGAGGAATCGAACGTGAGGAACGGCACAAGCGACTTGCACAGCATGGTGAAGATGGGCGAGAACAGAAATATAACGAGCGTGTTTCTTCCAATGCTCAGCAGCCCCCGTAGTGCCTTGCCTCTTATCCACGGATAAGCGGCCAACAGCGAGGACATCACCAGATAGACCATCATGGCACCGCCTGTGGTAATGGGATTCAGATTGCGCTCGAAGGTCATGAGCAGTGCCACTGTCGGCAAGGCCAGCCAAGAGGGCTGCACCACACGCAGGAACGACAATCCGCTATGGCGCATGATGACTCCGGCCAAGAAGTAGAATGCCATTGACAACGACACGATGCCAAGATATGCATAGAGGGAATACAGAAGACCGATGAGGATGTAGCGTGGTAGCGGCTTGAGACGGACGTAGCGAAACACAAAGAACTCACCCATACCACATAGGATCAGAGTCTGCAGATACCAGTATGGACCTAATGGATGCAACAACAGTTTGTCAAAAAAGACCTGAGGCGTGAGCTGACTGATGTGCTCGCGAATGGGCAATAGCGAAGCCATCACCACATAGCCGCTCTCCATCACCGCATAAGGCACAAAGAACCACCACATCTTTTTCATGAACTGCCCCAACGGTTTCTCCACATTCATCAGGTAGCCCGATATGATGAGTAGTACGGGCATGTGGAATGTATAGACTACCTGCTTGGCATAAGGATGAGACTCACTGAAATAGACGAGATGGAAACTGACCATTAGCAGAATCATAATGCTCTTCAGATAGTCAAGCTCGTCAAGACGTGCAACCTTAGTTTCAGTCATTCGCGTAGGGGTGATATGGATTCTCGTCTTACAAAAAATAGGGATTATCGCTGTATGCTCTCAATGCGCAGCTTCAGCAAGCCTACAGGAACGCGCACTTCCACCACGTCGCCCACCTTCTTGCCTAACAGCGCTTCGCCGATAGGCGATTTGATTGAGATCTTGCCTTCACGCAGGTTGGCCTCGTGAGGACTGGCAATGGTGTAGGTCATTCGGCTGTTGTTCGACAGATTGGTCATTTCCACACGGCTGAGCAGCTGAATGGTATCGGCACTGCCCTTCGACGTGTCAAGCACTCTGGCATTGGCCAACACGCGCTGACGGAACCGTATCTGACTCAGTAAGCGTCCTTGTTCACGCTTGGCTGCATGGTATTCAAAATTCTCGCTGAGGTCGCCTTTGTCGCGTGCTTCAGCTATTGCCTCTCTCACCTGAGGCAGTTCAACAGTCTCCAACTGATGGAGTTCGGCTACCAGCTTGTCGTAGCCTTCTTGTGACATATATTCCATAAGTTGTGCAAAGTTAGGAAAATTTTTCCATACCGCGCACGATTTCCCAAAGAAAAAACAATATCCGACAGCTGCGGGTATAATGCGAGTATAAGAACTTCTTGCCTCTCTACGAATGCTAGGAGAGAAAAGGAAGGGCGACACCCGTACGCCGTGGCTTTCGGGGCTGCCCTCCTCTGTGATTCATTTTGTCTGTCTGGCTTGTGTCTTTGGCTCACGTCTGGTGTCCCAGAAAGCGGCAATGTGGAGGGCATCGCCTTTTACATAACCTAAAATCCGCAACTTACCAGCAAACGGTTCAGCTTCGTGGCGGTATTGAAGTCATAGCTCTTGCCCGT
>CAMOGW010000026.1 GCA_946614435.1 uncultured Prevotella sp.
CCGCGACCCCAACCTTGGCAAGGTTGTGCTCTACCAACTGAGCTATTTCCGCAGTATTTATTCTCTTTTGAGAAGCATCTCGCTCGAATGCGGATGCAAAAGTACGACTTTTTTCCAAACTACCAAAACTTTTCAGTGTTTTTTTTACAAAAAAGTGTAAAAAGGCATCTTTTACGCCTGTTTTTGAGGTCGGCACGTACGATTTCAGGGAATAATCACAGCTATTCAACGGGGCAAAGTGTCCTGTTCTTAGGGGGCATTTAGGTTGAATGAGAATAAGCAGCTATAGCGGATTATATAAGCAGCTGCAGCGGACTATGTAATCCGCTGCAGCTGCTTATTCTCATTTAATCCAAATGATTCTCGAAAATGTTCTATTTCAGCCCCTGAAATAGAAGAAAGAAGAGGTCAATCCATCCGGTCACGATAATCCTCGTAGCCGAAGCGCCGAAGCACCTCAAGGGTTCCGTCTTCATGCAGCATGCCAATGGAAGGATGGGTAATGCCATTGAACATGTTGGTCTTCACGGTGGTGTAGTGTATCATGTCTTCGAAGATAATCTCCTCTCCCACTTGCAATTCGTGATCGAACTGCCACGATGCCATGAAATCGCCAGACAGGCAACTGTTTCCGCCCAAGCGGTAAACAAAGGAAGAGGGACGGGCGTTGTTGAGTGGGCCTACAGCATCTTCGCTGATGTGCCTTGCTCCGCGCACTTCTGGGAAGTAGGGCATTTCCAGACAGTCGGGCATGTGACAGGTGAAGCTCACATCGAGGATGGCAGTGCGGATGCCCTTATCCTCTACGACATCTACGACATGGCTCACCAACGGTCCAGTCTGCCAGGCAAAGGCGCTGCCCGGTTCGAGAATGATCTTCAGCCACGGATAGCGCTCGTGCAGACCTTTCATGATGCGAATCAGGAGTTCCACATCGTAGTCTTTACGGGTCATGAGATGACCGCCGCCCAGATTGAGCCACTTCAGTTGCGGGAACCAGCGGGCAAACTTCTCCTCGATGTTTGAGAGCGTGCGCTCCAACACGTCGGCACCACTCTCGCAATGACAGTGACAATGGAAGCCTTCAATGTCGGCAGGCAGCACATCGGGCAACTTGTCGCACGACACGCCGAAGCGAGTGCCGGGTGCGCAGGGATTGTAGAGCAGCGTCTCTACCTCTGAGTATTCAGGATTGACGCGCAGACCGATAGAGGCTCGTCGCCCCACCCTGTCGTGGAACCGTTCATACTGCGAGAGCGAGTTGAACGTCAGATGGCTGCTGCAATCAATGATCGTATCAATCTCGTCGTCGGTATAAGCCGGTGAGAATGTGTGAGCCTTAGCCCCAAACTGTTCCAAGGCTAGACGGGCTTCGCTCAGCGAACTGGCCGTGGTGCTATTGATGTACTCACGAAAGATGGGGAACGTCTTCCACAAGGCAAAGGCTTTGAAAGCCAGGATAATCTCCACATCGGCCCGACGAGCCACGTCGGATATGAGCTGCAGGTTGCGACGCAGTTTCTGTTCCTCTATAATATAAATAGGTGTAGGCATCTGTATCTTTTTTCTCTCTTTTTTAATAGACACGCGGACCGAAGATCATGGTACCCACGCGAACCATCGTTGACCCATGCTGCACGGCAATGGGGAAGTCGTTGCTCATGCCCCACGACCGCTCGCAGAAGTTGGCATCGTCGGCAAAGAAGCGTGTCTTCACTTCATCGAAGAAGTCGGCACCCTGTTGGAACTCGCTGGCTATCTGCTGCTCGTTGTCGGTGTTCGAGGCCATCATCATCAAGCCGCATATCTGCACGTTGGGCATCTGTCGCCACTCACCGTCGGCCAACAGCTGCCTACAGTCATCGAGTGTAAGTCCGTATTTTGTGGCCTCCTCGGCAATGTGCAGTTCCAGTAGCACCTTCACCACCCTATTCACCTTGGCCGCCTGTTTCTGAATCTCGCGCAGCAGCTTGAGTGAGTCAACGGCCTCAATCATGGTGATGTAGGGAGCAATGTATTTCACCTTGTTAGTCTGCAGATGGCCGATGAAGTGCCACTCAATGTCTTTGGGCAATGCCTCGTGTTTCTCGCGAATCTCCTGTTCGTGGCTCTCGCCGAACACACGTTGCCCCTCCTCGTATGCCGCCATGATGTAGTCGGCAGGATGGTACTTGCTGATGGCTACTAAGCGCACACCCTCTGGCAGACGGCTGAGCACTTCGTGCAGATTCCGTTTTACATCTATATTCATCATGCTTCGAACTCGGGCTTGTCGTCCTGTTCCTTCTTCTTGTATTCAAACACGTCCATGAGCGTGGTCTCAGCCACCGACGAGATGACGTAGTCTATCATCGTGCCGCCCATCACCTCATCTATGTTCTTCACGGCTCCGTTGAGTGTGCCGGCCTGCACCAGATAGTTCACGCTGGAGCGCTTCTCTTTCTCTGTTTTCTCATCGATGGTGATGAACTGCAGCTTCGCCTTATACCAACGGTCGGCCATCTCGTCGTCGCTGAAGAATATTTCCTTATAGGCAGCACGCTTGATGTCGTTGACCTCGAACTCACCGCTAATGTAGCTCGACATTTCTTCCATGATGCGCTGCTCGGCCTCGGTGAACGAGAGGGCATCGACCACGTAGGTCTCTATTACTTTCTTCTGCAAGCCGTCCTCCATAGTCTTCTCATAGCGGATCTTGCACTCAAACCAATTTGCTGTTCTGCTTCTCATTTTTTTGTATAATATTAATAATTATGTGTGTCAGTCGTTGCTCCGTGAGCCCATAGTGGGAGTAGAAAGCTTCCGCTGCTTCTCCAGTGTGAGTTGGTCTATCACCTCCATTGCAATGCGCGAAGCCTTGTCGCTGGTGATGCCCGTCTGTTCCGTCAAGTCGGTCTGAAGCCTCACGAGGTCATCGCGCATGGCATTGGTGTTGGCCATAAATGTTTTCTCGTTGGCATTCATGTTCTCATTGTTATATACTCTTGACAGAATCTGGTCGGCCTCCTTTGTGAACCGCTTACGGAATATATCTTCTGCCTTTTGCATGTAAGCCTCCATTGCCATGCGCTCGCCGAGAGTGTCAATCTCAACGGAGTCGCTGTCGGACCACACGTCGCTGTCGCTCTCGGGATCGAAGCTGCCGTCGTCGAGCAGACTCATCTCCGGCTCTGTGGGAGCGCCCTCCAAGAACTCTATGCTATCGGCCTGCGGCACCAGTTCGAAATAGAGGAACACGCAAAGCAACGCCACAGCTATGGCTGCTATGAGCGATATGGCCGAGCGCTTCGTACTGCGCAGGCTCTTCAGTGCCGAGCGCATCTCCTGTATTGAGGAATAGCGCTTTGCGGGGTCCTGCTGAACGGCTTTCTTCACGATACGCTTATATTCATAGGTGATGTCACTGTGCCGATAGAACCACTCAATGAGCTTGCCCAGCGAATAGACATCGCTGGCATTGGTGGGTTCCTGCCCCTCCAACACCTCGGGAGCCACAAACTCCTCCATGTTCAAGAACAGCTTCGACATAGCCACCGAACGGCTGAAAGTCGAAGCATGAAGCAACAGCATGGGCATCTCGTCGCCCTTGCGAAGCAATACGTTTTGTGGGGAGAAACAAAGGTGATAAAGGGATTTCTGATGCAATTCTTCGGTAATGTCGAACAAGCCATCAATCACCTGATCGATAAAGCCCGACTTTGCCACGATAGCGGGATTGTCGCTGAGCACCTGGTCAAGAGTCTGGAACTGGCCCTGTTCCAGTTCCAACACAAGAACACCGTTATGTTCAGCCTCGAGGAAATGCAACTGCTGACGCGATTTTAGCATCGAGGTGGATTTCTCTTCCGCTTTCAAGGCATCCATGAAGCCGGGCCGTTCCACCAAATCGTCATGCAGTTCGAGCACATGATGATACTTACCTTCAATCTGCATTTTGCGAAGGGTACCGAAAGGCATTCGGCCTGTACGGCCACTGTTGCTTTCCTTCGCGTTGAGCATCTCTTCGTAATTCATTCTAACGCTTTTTTTACTGATTCAGGCAACAAAAGTACGAAATAAAGCTGATATGGCGAAGCGATTTTGGAAGATTAACGCAGACAAGACATGAATAGCAGCAGAAAAGCAGTCGCCCACATGCAGTTTCTGCATGCAGGCGACTTCATAGGCAATCATGTAAAAAGAGCGTCACTTACTTGGCATAGAGTGCTACAATCGTCTCGTACTTCTCTTGCTTGCCACTGATTTGCTTCGGCTCGCCAATCTTCTTGCCGTAGTCATACACCTGTTCAAACGAGAGCTTGCCGTCCTCGAAGTCCTTGCCTATGCCGCTGTCGAAGCTGGCATAGCGCTCCTGCTTCATCTTCGGCAGTTCGCTCTGCTCCAGAATGGCTGCGGCATTGAGCAATGCACGAGCCATCGCATCCATGCCACTGATGTGGGCTATGAAAAGATCCTCCAAGTCAGTAGAGTTGCGGCGAATCTTGGCATCGAAGTTGGTCCCCCCCAGTCCGAAGCCGCCATTGCGGATGATTTCGAGCATGGCCTGCGTAAGTTCGAAGTTGTCGATGGGGAACTGGTCGGTGTCCCAGCCGTTCTGTGCATCGCCACGATTGGCATCGATAGAGCCCAGCATGCCGGCATCGACGGCGCAAGCCAGCTCATGCTCAAAGGTGTGGCCGGCCAGCGTGGCGTGGTTCACCTCAATATTGATCTTGAAGTCCTTGTCCAGACCGTGAGCACGCAGGAAGCCAATGACGGTCTCAGTATCAGCATCGTACTGATGCTTGGTGGGCTCCATGGGCTTTGGTTCAATGAGGAAGTTGCCCTTGAATCCCTTTGCACGGGCATAGTCGCGAGCCATGCGGAGCATCGTGGCCATGTGTTCCTTCTCACGACGCTGGTCGGTGTTCAGCAAGCTCATATAGCCCTCACGACCGCCCCAGAACACGTAGTTCTGTCCGCCCAACTTGATAGTGGCATCAATGGCATTCTTGATCTGAACAATGGCGCGAGCCACCACGTCGAAGTCGGGATTGGTCGAGGCACCGTTCATGTAGCGCTTATGGCCGAACACATTGGCTGTACCCCAAAGCAGCTTGATGGCAGGATATTGCTTCATTTTCTCAAGGGCATAGTCGGTGATGGCCTTCATGCGGGCCTCATATTCCTCAACGGTAGCGCCCTCCTCAATCAAATCGACATCATGGAAGCAGAAATAGCCTATACCCAGCTTATCCATGAATTCAAAGCCTGCATCCATCTTGTCCTTAGCACGCTGGAGGACATCGTCGGCCTTGTCCCACTCATAGGAGCGAGTCTGTCCGCCAAACTGGTCGGCACTGGCACCACCCAGCGTATGCCACCAGGCCATTGCGAAACGCAGCCAGTCCTTCATTGTCTTTCCCATCACCACGCGCTCAGGTTCGTAGTAATGAAATGCCATCACGTTCGTGCTCTCTGGTCCCTCGAAGGGAATCTTGCCTGTAAAGGCGAAATACTCTTTTGCCATAGTTATTGTTATTAGTGAGTTAATTGTTTTTTCTCATAGGTCTTATAGGTCTTATGGGACTTATAGGTCGTATAAGTCGTATAGGTCTTATTAGTCTTATAGGGCCAGCACCGCCTTCCATCTGGCATAGGCCTCAGCATAAGCTTGAGCACTAACAGCATCGGGCTCGATGACCTGCAAGCGCTTGAGCGAGGCAAAGGCTTCATCATGGTTCTTGTAAAATCCGCAACCCATGCCTGCACCCTTGGCTGCACCTACAGAGCCATCGGTCTCATAGAGCTCGATGGTAGCTCCACTCACGCTGGCCAGTGTGTCGCGGAAGATGGGTGAAAGGAACATGTTGGCTTGCCCTGCATGAATGGTCTTGATGTTCATGCCCATCTGCTGCATGATTTCCATGCCGTAGCAGAATGAGAAGACGATGCCTTCCTGCGAAGCCCGCAGGAGATGAGCCCGTGAGTGATTGTTGAAGTTGAGCCCGTGAATGCTACAGCCCGTCTCGCGGTTCTCCAGCACGCGCTCGGCTCCATTGCCGAAAGGAAGAATGGTCAATCCATCACTGCCCACCGGAGCTTGCGCGGCCAGATTGTTCATTTCGGCATAGCTCATGTCGAAGGCCACGTTACGATGCATCCAGGCATTCAGAATGCCCGTACCGTTGATACAGAGCAGAACGCCCAGACGAGTGTCCCCCATTCCACTGGGCACATGATTCACATGTGCGAAGGTATTGACCCGGCTCTTCGGATCGTAGTTCACATCGCCAAGTACGCCATAGACCACTCCGCTGGTGCCAGCCGTAGAGGCTATCTCGCCGGGGTTGAACACATTGAGCGACAGGGCATTGTTAGGCTGATCGCCGGCCCGATAACAGATGGGGGTGCCGGCCTTCAGTCCGAACTCACGCGCAGCCTGTTCAGACACGACACACTGACGACTGAACGTGGGTACGACAGCAGGGATGAACGAAGCTGGTATGCCGTAGTAGTCGAGCAGGAACTGAGCTACGCAGTTCTCCTTGAAATCCCAGAACATGCCCTCGGAAAGGCCACTCACGGTGGTGTTCACTTCTCCACTGAGGCGCATGGACAGATAGTCGCCGGGGAGCATCACTTTATAGATTCGGCTGAACAGCTCGGGTTCGTTATCACGCACCCAAGCCAGCTTGGCTGCGGTGAAGTTGCCGGGCGAGTTGAGCAGATGCGACAGACAGCGGTCGGCTCCCAGTTCGGCAAAGGCTTTCTCGCCATAAGGCACAGCACGCGAGTCGCACCAGATGATGGATGGGCGCAGTGGCTTCAAGTCTTTATCTACACACACCAGGCCATGCATCTGATAGCTGATGCCGATAGCCGCTATCTCGTCAGACTTCACGCCACTCACAGCCATCACTTTCTGTAAGGCCAACTTGGCATACTCACACCACGACTCAGGATCCTGCTCAGCCCATCCTGCCTTGACTGATAGGATAGGAGCCTCCTTTTCAGGAAAAAAAGCCGAAGCCACACATTCACCGCTATCAGCATTGACAAGCGATGCCTTCACCGACGAGCTGCCCACATCGAAACCCAATAAATATTTTGCTGCCATTTTAATAGTTTTTAGTTATCGTTCTGATAGTTTGCACCTTTCACATGCAAATTTCCCTAATTTTTTTTATAGTTCGCAAAGAAATTAAAGCAAATCGTTTTTTTTTATTTTATTTTGCACGTCATTACAATATTTTTTCATAACTTTGCACTATCAGAACTAAAATCTTTCAGATATCTTAAAAACGCGTTTTATATATGAAAAAGAAAATTTTAATCCTTGACGACAAGGAAACCATTGCGAAAGTGCTCTCTATTTACTTGATGAGTGACTACGACGTGCAATGGCTGCCCGATGGCCTGCAAGGAGTGAAGTGGCTACAGGCTGGCAACACGCCCGACCTGATTATATCAGACATCCGTATGCCCGGCATGCGTGGCGATGATTTCCTGGAGTGGATCAAGCAGAATGAGCTGTTCCGCCACATCCCCGTCATCATGCTTTCGAGCGAAGACTCTACCAGTGAGCGCATCCGTCTGTTAGAGATTGGTGCCGAGGACTATATAGTGAAGCCTTTCAATCCTATGGAGCTCAAAATCAGGGTTAAGAAAATACTCCCGAACTAATACAACACTGCTATATAATAATAATGGTATGCGCAAACCTATTTTAATATTAATAGGTCCGCATGAGCACAAATAACTATTTTGGATGTTTTACTAAAATAGCATAAACGATGAAAGAATGATTGGTGTCATCTATTTAGGAGATAATCCACAAACCGAGGAGCGTCTGAAATACCTGCCTGGCAGACAGGTGGTGCTGACAAAGAACTATAAAGACGCTGCTGCTGCCTGCACTCAACGACTGGGCAACGAGCACTACATTATATTCTATGAAAAGAATGTGCGCGCTGAGGACATTACAGCCATCACATATCTACACAAGAACTGCAAGAACATCTATATTATTCTGCTGACCACCAAGATGGACGACGAGGAACGTAACGTCTATCTGAAATGTGGTATCAACGACACGCTGGACATGAGCGCTTCGGTCACAGAACTCAACAAGAAACTGCAGTTCATCTGTGACCGTGAAAACGTACTTTTTGACAGCAACATGTCAAAGCAGAAAATCCTGAAATTCAAAATACCCCTTTGGAAACGCTCATTCGACATTTTTTTCTCTCTGCTGGCCATTATTATACTTTCGCCGGTACTCCTTATCACTGCACTGGCCATTAAGATTGAAGACCCTAAGGGAAAAATTCTCTATAAGTCGAAGAGAGTGGGCACGAACTACACCATCTTTGACTTCCTGAAGTTCCGCTCGATGTATGCCGATGCTGACCAACGACTCAAGGAGCTCAGCAAGAGCAACAACCAGTATGCAGAACACGCTGAGGAAGAGGTGGAAGAGAAGAAGAAGACAATCACCTCGCCTCTTGGCGAAAAAGCCGAACAAGACATGATCGACATGGGCATGGAGTCGGAGATGATGATCAGCGACGACGAGGTGATGCTGGTCGGCGATGACTTTGTAGTGTCGGAAAGCGACTTCAACAAGCAGAAGGAAGACGAGATCAGCAATGCGTTCGTTAAAATCGAAAACGATCCGCGAATCACGAAAGTTGGTCGCTTCATTCGTAAGACAAGCATAGACGAGCTGCCGCAGCTTTTCAACATATTGAAAGGCGACATGTCGATTGTGGGTAATCGTCCGCTGCCCCTCTATGAAGCCGAGAAACTGACAGCCGACTCCAGCATTGACCGCTTCATGGCACCCGCCGGACTCACAGGTCTCTGGCAAGTGGAAGAACGCGGCAAAGGCGGAGCCATGTCAGCCGAGGAACGAAAGCAACTTGACATTCTCTATGGACAGACTTACAACTTCGCACTCGATATGAAGATTATCTGGCGTACGCTCTTCGCGTTCATTCAGGATGAAAACGTCTGACAAAACATTAGCAATGAGAAAACTTAGAACTTTTATATTCATTTGTGTCTCAGCGTTCTGCGGAACAGCTGCAATGGCTCAAGAGACCTTCGACGACAGTGGTATCAGCGCTGGATTCTTTGACTCAAGCTTCAGCAAAGACATCAACTTCTCTGATTTCCATCTGCCTCCACTTGGTGTGCTGTTCGAAAACGCCAAAGCGAATCCGAACATTCTGCAAATGGCAAAACTGCAGGAGATTGCCGAAGCAGAAGTCAAGAAGCAGAAGAAGCACATCTTTTCTTACGTCTTGGGGCATGCCAGCTACAGCTATGGTAAGGCCGACATGTGGGGCAACAACTCGTCCACCTACAGCACCATGATCTATCAGTTTCAGGGATCTGTGCAGAACTATTGGAACGTTGGTGTGAACCTGAGCGTGCCTTTGGAAGACATTCTGGACTTAGGTCACTCCGTGAAACGCAAGCGCCTGCTTGTGGAAGAAGCCCAAATCAAGAAAGATGCAGCCTACGACCAGCTGAAGCTGGAGATTGTGACGCTCTACATTCGCATCACCAACAACCTTTCGGCACTGAAGACTGCAGGTGTCAGCGCCGCTATCTATCAGGGTTCTAACCAGTTGGAGGAAGAAGACTTCCATCAGGGCAACCGCGACATAGCCGACTATGCCTACAGCAGCTTGCGCGGACAGAACGCAGTGAACACCTATCAGGGACTGCTCACACAGATTACGACCGACATCGTGACACTTGAGATTCTGAGCCACACGCCTATCCTTACGAACACCACTACGGAAATCACGCTTGACAGCACAGTGAAAAAGACCGAGAAGCAGATTCGCAAAGAGAACAAGGCCATGGACAAGAAAATCAAGCGCCAAGCCGAAGAGGAGCAGAAGAGAATGGAGGAATTAGAAAAAGCTGAGCGCCTCAAAGAGAAGAAAGAAGCAAAGAAAGCCCAGCAGACTGAACAGAAGTAACATTATTTCCATTCAAAAACAAACAGGAATTTAAAGGAGCATTTTCATATTATGGATATTTTCAGATATTTAGTCCGATTTCTTTATAAGATACGCTGGTATCTTGTGATTCTTCCGATGATAGCACTCATCGTGGCATGGTTCCTGACCAGAAATCTGGAACGTGTCTATAATGCCAATACTACCATCTACACAGGCATGCTGACTGGCTACAACCTTGAAGGCGGTAGCGGTATTGCCGGAGGTAATGCACAAATCAACATGCAGAACCTGATGCTCATCATCTCAACGAACAATACGATTCACGAAGTGTCGCTCCGATTGTTTGCCAGATGTATGATGTATGGCAATCTGTATAAGGACAACAACTATATCACAGCTGAGCACTTCAGGATTCTGGATGCCAGTGTACCCCCCGATGTCAAGGCACTTATCAATCATAATAGTGAGAATGCCACCTATGCCAATCTGAAAGCTCATGAGAAAGCTTCACAAAACAACTATTTGTACGGCATTCTCAATAATCACCCGTATTTTGGCATCAACAGCATCGTAGGACGTCTGAAAGTGGCACAAATCAACAATAGTGACCTGATTGATATTGCCTACTCATGCAACGACCCTGGCGTGTGCTACAACACCCTTGACATTCTGAACAAGGTGTTTGCCAACCAGTATCAGCAACTGAGATATGGTGAAACCCATAAGGTCATCAAGTTCTTTGAGCGTGAGGTGAAGAAATACTACCAGCAGCTGACCCACGCTGAGAACGACTACATCAGATATAACATCAAGCATGGTATCATCAACTACCCGGAACAGACCAAGCAGCTGACCGTGCTCGACGGAAATCACCAAACAGCCCTCAATGAGCTGCGCATGTCCCAGAAGACCACCGAAGCCCTCATCAAATATCTGGAACGCCAACTGGGTGACCGTCAGAAGATTATCGAGTCGAACAAGGAATTCACATCTTTGGTTCGCGACATCTCTCGATTGCAGTCACGTATCTCCAACCTCCGACTGATGAGCAGTGAGGAAGGCGGTTCTGAATCGGAGGCTCAGATAGAACTGGGCAAGGCCGAGCGCCAGCTGCGCGAAGCTACGGCTAAGGTGAAGGAGCTTACACAGACGATTGAGAAAAACAACTATAGCACCGATACGGGCGTAAAAGCCAGCTCGCTCATTGACAAATGGCTCCAACAGGTACTACTGCTCGAGGAGACCAAGGCTCAGATTACGGCTCAAGACATCATGCGCGACAACATTGACCGTCAGTACCGAAAATACTCGCCTATCGGTGCCACAATCGAGCGTAAGAACCGCCACATCGGCTTCATCGAGAGCAACTATATTGAGATGTTGCGTGCCTTGAACGCAGCACGTCTTCGCCAGCGCAACCTGCAGATGTCAACGGCCACGCTGAACATTGTGAATCCGCCTACCTTCCCCATGAATCCGCAAGCTTCGGGCAGAATGATGTATCTGATGGGCGCCTTCTTGCTGACATTCATCTTCACCGCGCTCTATTTCTTCATCATTGAAATGCTCGACCGCACACTGCGTGACCGCATGCGTTCAGAACGAATCACCAAGATACCGGTGATGGGCTGTTTCCCCAAGGAGAGCAACTTGCGCTATCGCCGCTTCAACAAGATGATTTCCGACATGGCACTGCGCCAGTTGAGCAAAGCACTTCTGCCCTACTTCAAGGAGGGACAGCAGAACGTGCTCAACCTGCTCTCTACCGATGCAGCCAACGGCAAGAGCTTCCTGGCTCAGGAATTAGAGAGTTACTGGACCTCTATCGGCCTGCAGGTGCGTCGCCTTACTTACGACGAGGACTTCCTGGCCGAAGACAGCCGCTACATCATGGCAAAAGACATCAAGGACCTTTGTCCCGATATCATGCCTAATGAGATTGCCATCATCGAATATCCCAACTTGGACGATAATTCCATTTCAACAACCCTACTGAATCTTGGCACAGTCAACCTGATGGTGACCCGAGCTAACCGCACGTGGAAAGATGTCGATCAGAAGGCGCTGAGCGAGTTGCAGGCACGTCTCGAAAACAAGGACAGCCTGTTCATGTACCTCACCGAGGCCAGCCGTTATGCCGTTGAGGAATTTGTGGGCCAACTGCCTCCATACACTCGTTTCAACAACTTCGTCTATCGCATGTCGCAACTGGGTCTGACCGCCGTAGAGAACAGTCATGCGAAATAAATGAAGAGCTATTCTTCTACATACAGAGAAGGACTTGGAGGAAGAGGTATCGTACTCTTTCTCCTATTTCTACTTTCCCTTTTCAATTTCTACACGCTGGGCATTACAGGCTTTGCATTTGTATGCCTCATCCCTGCGGGCCTGATTCTTCTGGCACTTGCACTGAAGCATCAGGAAATCATGTTCTGGGCGTTCTTCGCCATCAACTATTTTGTGATGGGTCTGCAGCGATATGGCTACATCCCGATTCCCATTACACTGGTCACACTGGGGCCACAATTCCTACTATTACTATCCTTCATTATCATTCCCCGGCAGACGAAAGCCTCGATGGCCACACCTATGCTCCTGGGAATCATCATCTGGACGCTCTATCTGTGTACCCAGCTATTCAATGAGACTTGCGGCCTTCCCATTGATGTGTTCGCCTGGATGCAGAACATGAACTTCTTTGCATTCTATTTCATTCTGTGCTACATCATCATCTTCAAGATGATAAACAGCCCCGACAAAGTCATGCGATTTTTCCGTCTGTGGGCTTATTTCTCGCTCGTAGCAGCATACTGGGCTTTCAGACAGAAGACATTCGGATGGGATGATGCAGAAAACGCCTGGCTGATGAGTGGAGCAAGCCGTACCCACATCATCGGCGGCTCCATCCGCTATTTCTCCTTCTTCTCCGATGCGGCCAACTTTGGTTGCCACACAGGTGCAGCCGCCGCAGTGTTCTTCATCATTGCGCTCACTTCGAAACTAAGAAAAGACAAGATACTGTTCTGGACAGCTGGTGCGCTTTCCACCTACTCATTCTTCAACTCTGGCACTCGTTCTGGCTTGATGTGCTTCATGGCAGCCATCGTCCTCTATGTGTTCTTGTCGAAGTCGGTCAAGCTCACCTCTTTTGTGGTGACAACATCCGTAATCTTCATCTTCTTTCTGGCATGCACGAAAATCGGCAACGGCAACATGCAGATTCGCCGTATGCGAACAGCTTTCGACTCGAACGATGCCTCGAAGAATGTGCGTGACATGAACAAAGAGGCCCTGAAGAAGCACTTACAGGATGCACCGTTTGGGATGGGTATCAACATCGACGAAAACAACATTCCGCCATTCAACAAGTTCAAGGTTGTCTATGAGACATCCAACGACTCTACCTATGTGTTCTTCTGGCAACGAACGGGCATCATCGGTGTCTATGTCTTCGCAGCGATGAACATACTGATACTGCTCGGCGGATGCTTTATCACACTGACCAAGCTCCAGAACAAAGCCTGCAAAGGCATTGCCGCTGCCATGTGTTGCGGCTTCCTCGGACTGCAGGCTGGCGGCTATGCCAATCACATCCTGCTGCAATACCCCAACCTCATTCTCTTCTATGGAGGCATGGTCATTGTGTATATACTACCGGCCATTGAGGGCGATTTCGAGCTCTATGAGCAGCGAGAGTTCGAGAAAGAGGAAGAACGCCGCCGACTGAAACTTGAAAAGAAAAAACAATCAAGGGTGTAAGTCGATGCCCAAGCAACTGATAAATAAGCAATGAACACAACAATATCCATCATCACGGTCAACTACAACGGTCTTGCCGACACGTGTGAAATGATTGACAGTCTTCCACCCTATGAAGGAATGGAAGTGATAGTGGTGGATAACGGTTCAAAAGCGAATGAAGCCGCTGTCATCGCCGCTCGCTATCCTCACGTGAAAGCAATTCGGAGCGAGCAGAACCTGGGTTTTGCCGGTGGAAACAATCTCGGCATCAAAGCAGCCACTGGCCAGTATCTGTTCTTCATCAACAACGATACGGTGGTCCGTGACAACTGGCACTTGGAGCAACTGATTCATCGTCTGGAATCATCCGAGAAGATTGGCATGGTGTGCCCCAAGATTCGGTTCGCATGGGAGACATCTCCCATCCAGTTTGCAGGCTACACCCCTCTCTCGACCGTCACCATGCGCAATCATGCCATCGGATTTGGCGAAGAAGACTGTGGACAATACGACACTCCCCACCCCACGCCCTATGCTCACGGAGCCGCCATGATGGCCAAACGCGCAGCCATCGACAAAGCCGGGCTCATGCCCGAATGCTTCTTCCTCTATTATGAGGAGCTCGACTGGTCGATGATGTTCACCCGGGCTGGCTACGAGATATGGTACGATCCTTGCTGCACCATCTACCACAAGGAGAGCAAGTCCACGGGGCAGGCCAGTCCGCTCAAGACCTTCTATACCACTCGCAACCGCCTGCTGTTTGTCAAGCGCAACATGAGTGGCCTATCGAAGTGCCTCTCCTATTTATACATAATAGGCGTTGTCGCACCTAAAGACATGCTGCTGTTCACCTTGAAAGGCCGTATCGACCTGGCGAAGGCGACGGTCAGCGGAATAACAAACTTTATTAAGACTCGAGAATAATGAATCTTTGGTGGATACTATACATAATTGACGGTCTTCTGTTCTTTTTTGTAGCGCTCACGGTGCTATACCTGCTCACATTCTCCATTGCCTCTTTATTCAGCCGCCCAGCCGAACTGCCCAAGGCCAAGCATCAGAACCGCTTCATCGTGCTCATCCCGTCCTACAAGAGCGATAAAAGCATCTTGCATACCGTCAACACCATTCACGGACAGACCTACTCGCAGCGTCTTTTCGACGTAGTCGTCATCTCCGACCACCAGTCTGAGATGACCAATATGCACCTGGCCCAATGCCCCATCACGCTGCTGACACCCAACTTCGAAGTCAGCTCGAAAGCCAAGTCGCTCCAATACGCCATTCTGAATCTTCCACAGTTCAAGATATACGATGCAGTAGTAGTGCTCGATGCAGGCAACGTAGTTGAGCCCGAGTTTCTCGAACACCTGAACGATGCCTATGAGAGTGCCGGCACCAAAGCCATTCAGGTACATCGCCTGTCGAAGAACCGCGACACCTCCGTGGCACGTCTTGACACCATCTTCGAAGAAATCAACAACTCCATCTTCCGGCGAGGACACATTGTCTTGGGACTCTCAGCTGCACTCAACGGCTCGGGCATGGCCTACGACTTCGAATGGTTCAAGAGCCACATCATGAAGGTGAAGACAGCCGGTGAAGACAAGGAGCTGGAAGCCATGCTCATGCATGAGGGCATCTACATAGATTACTTCGACAACCTTTACGTGTTCGACGAGAAAACTCGCACACAGTCTGACTTCAACCAGCAGCGCAGCCGTTGGGCTGCCACACAGCTTCACGCTCTGCTCACCAATCTGCACTATCTGCCCGCTGCGCTGATTAATCGAAGGTTCGACCATTTCGACAAGATCATTCAGTGGGTGCTCATTCCCCGCACCATCTTGATGGGCATCATTCTGGTGATGAGCCTCATATTGCCTTTCATCTATTTCATTCTAACCATCAAGTGGTGGATAGCCGGTGCTTTGTGCCTGTTGGCTTTCTCTATAGCCACCCCCGACCATCTGGTTGACAAGAAATGGAACCGAGACTTCCTCAATGCCCCCTTCGTCATTGGCTGGGGCCTGCTGAGTATCGTACACATTGCTTATATTGAGTTCTTCAATCAGTGTAGAATCCTGATCAAGAAAATCCGAAGATAGCGCATGATCTGGTCACTGCTACATATCATCGACGTCCTGCTCTGGCTGCTGATGGCCGGTTCGGCGGCTTATGTCATTTTCTTTGGGATAGTGTCGCTGAAGGGGGAGGGCTCAGAGAGCTCGGAGGACTCGGAGAACTCGGAGAACTCGGAGAACTCAGAGAACTCAGAGAGCTCAGAGAACTCTTCTTTCCTCGTCATTTTTCCTGCTTATCGCGAGGATGCTGTCATTCGCCAGTCTGTTGCCACCTTCCTGCAGCAAGACTATCCTGCCGACCGCTATCGCCTCGTGATCGTCTCCGACCACATGCAGGCCGAGACCAATGAGTGGCTGGCACAAGAGCCGCTGACCCTTTTAGAGCCCACTTTCGAGAAGAGCTCGAAGGCCAAGGCCCTGCAGTTCGCCATCGACTATGTGGAGAGTGATCCGCATCGTGCCACCGCATTCACTCATGTAGTCATCCTCGATGCCGACAATGTCGTGGCATCCGATTTCCTGCACCGTCTCAACAAGGTGTGCGCACAAGGCTACCGCGCCATTCAGTGCCACCGCACCGCTAAGAATGCCGACAACGACATTGCTGCCCTCGACGGCATCAGCGAGGAGATCAACAACACGCTCTTCCGTCGGGCCCACAACGCCATCGGCCTTTCCTCAGCCCTGATCGGCTCAGGCATGTGCTTCGACTATGCCTGGTTCAAGGCGAATGTTCATCAGCTCACCTCTGCCGTAGAGGACCGCGAACTGGAGGCACTGCTCATGAAGCAGAACGTGTTCGTGAAATACGAGCCTCACATTCATGTCATGGACGAGAAGGTGAGCAATCATGACAACTTCCAGCGGCAGCGACTGCGCTGGATGACGGGACAGGTGCAGACGCTGTTCCTCATGCTGCCCTACCTGCCTGCCGCCATCCGACAGGGCAACATCAACTACATCGACAAGACCGTTCAGCAAATGCTCATTCCGCGCAGCGTACTGCTTGTGCTGACCGTACTGCTGTCAGTGATTGTCACCATCGTTGCCCCCACATGGAGCATCAAGTGGTGGTGCCTGCTCGTCTGTCTCTGTGCCGCGCTGTTCATCGCCATTCCGCGTGCCCTGCGCACCCAGGCGCTCTTCGGCAAGCTTGCAGCGCTCCTCCAACTGGTGTGGCGCATGCTGAAGAACATGGTCCACATAGACCGCAGTAATAAAGAATTCATTCACACAGCTCACGACAAATGAAGATAGCCATCCTCACATCGGGCGTGCTGCCCGTCCCAGCCGTGCAGGGAGGTGCCGTCGAGAATCTGCTCGATGCCGCCTTGGCCTACAACGACCTCCACCATCTCCATGACATCACGGTGGTGAGCGCCTATCACCCGAACGTGCAGCAGCACCCGGCCTTGTCGTCAGCCGTCAACCACTATCTTTACATCGACCGGCAGAGCCGCCGCCACCGCCTCATGGCCAAGGTCTATGGCAAGCTTCACCACGACAGCTACTACCACTATCAGCTGGAGTACTTCCTGGAGCAAGCCTACCGCCTCCTCCGTGGCCAGCACTTCGATGTCATATTGTTAGAGAACCGACCGGGCTTTGCCATCAAGCTGCGGTGCCGCACCAAGGCTCGCATCCTCTCTCATGTGCATACCGATCTGGTGAATCCCGACACGCCACTGGTGCAGTCTATCATTGCGTCAACCGATGCGTTTATTTGCGTGTCCGACTATATCCGCCGTCGCATCGCACAGGCCAGCAAGGAAGCCCCGTCGGCTGTGGTCTATAACGGGCTCGACACCCAGTCGTTTAGCGCTACTGCCGAGTGCAGCATCAGTCGCCAGTCGCTCGGATTCAGTGACCATGACTTCGTGGTCATCTACACCGGGCGCATCGTGCCGAAGAAAGGCGTGAAGGAGCTGGTGCAAGCCATTCAGCTGCTCAGCGACGATCCCCAGGTGAAGCTACTCGTCGTGGGAGGCGACAACTATGCCGACAGCGTGAGCAGCAATCCCTATCTCGACGAGCTGCACGCAATGGGCAGTCAGATGCAGGGACGTGTCAGCTTCACAGGCTTCGTCCCCTATGCACAGTTGCCTGCCTATCTCCGCTTGTCTCAAGTGGCCGTGGTGCCGTCGCGCATCAACGAGGCGCTGGGCATGTCGAGCATAGAAGCCACAGCAATGGGACTCCCCGTGATTGCCACCAACGACGGCGGCATTCCCGAGACACTCGTCGGCCAGAAGCACATCCTGATTGACAAGGACGGCGACCTGCCCACACAGATAGCCGACGCCATTCGTCGCATCCGCACCCATTACTCCGACTTCACCGGCAACAGGCTTGCCCCCCGGTTCACCCAGGACGCCTATGCCCAGTCATTCTTCGAAGCAATCAAGCAATATGGCATCCAGTAGAGTGCACAAGACCCTCATGAACGCACGGGTAGGATTCGTCTTCTACTTCGTCAGCATCTTCCTCGCCTTCTTCTCCCGGCGCATCTTCCTCGAGTGCCTGGGCGATGCCTTCATCGGTCTGTCGGGCACGCTCTACAGCATTCTCAACTTCCTCAACATCAGCGAGATTGGCATCGGCACCTGTATAGCCTACTTCCTCTACAAGCCCATCGAGGAACAGAACCATGCCAAGATCTGCGAGATTGTGTCGCTCTTCGGCTATCTCTACCGCATCGTGGGCACCATCATTTTCACGGGGGCCGCCATCGTCAGCCTGTTCTTCCCCCTCATCTTTGCCGACAAGGGCGTGCCGCTCCCGCTGGTCTATTTCGCCTTCTATGCCTTCCTCGGCTCCCACCTCATCGCCTATTTCATCAACTACCGCCAGATACTGCTCGACAGCGACCAGAAGACCTACAAGATATCCATCTGGACGCAGACGGGCGGCGCCGTCACCACCATCATTCAGATAGCGCTGGCCTACTACACCCACAACCCCTTCCTCTGGGCAGCCGTGCAGTTCCTGTTCAGCGTGTTCACGTGCTGGATGCTCAACTGGGTCATCAACCGCGAATATCCCTGGCTCAAGACCGACAAGAGCCAGGGCCGCGACATCCTGAAGAAATATCCTGAGATACTGGTCAAGGCGAAGCAGATTTTCATCCACCGACTGAAGAACTTCTTCCTCTCCAAGAGCGACGAGATTCTTATCTTCGCCTTCGAGTCGTTGCAGATGGTGGCGTTCTACGGCAACTACACCATGATTGTGGGCAAACTGACGGCCCTGTTCAACAGCGTGCTCGTGGGCATGAACGCCAGCATAGGCAACCTTGTGGCCGAGGGCAACAAGTGGAACATCCGCAAGGTGTTCTGGGAGTATGCCGCCTTCCGCTACTGGACCACCGGCATCTTCATCATCGCCCTCACGTTCCTCATCAATCCCGTCATCAGCTGGTGGTTAGGACCGCAGTACATCCTGTCCGACCACATCGTGTTCCTCATTCTGCTCAACATGTATATCATGCTCACCCGTCCCTCAGTCGATCTGTTCGTCAATGCCTACGGACTCTACGACGATGTGTGGGCCGCCTATGCCGAGGGCATCATCAACGTGGTGGTCACCCTCATCTTCGGCTATCTCTACGGTCTGGTGGGCATCCTGCTGGGCAAGACCGTGAGCATGCTGCTGCTCGTGGTCATCTGGAAGCCCTACTACCTCTACAAGCGAGGGTTCCAGGAGCCGCTCTTCGTCTATTGGAAGAACATCGCCATCCACGTTCTCCTGCTCGGTCTCTGCATCATCGTCCATCACGCGGCAGCCCGCCTAACAGGATGGCAGGCCGACCCCACGATTCTGGGCATCCTGCAGTATGGCCTCTGCCTCACCCTCCCCACCGTCATTCTCTACACCCTGCTGGTCTATTTCTTCACCGCAGGCATGAAAGACCTTGCCAGCCGTCTGCCCGTCCGGCGACTAAGGAGATAGCGAGAACAGAAAAAGAGGCTGCGCCCCATTCGGTCACAGCCTCCTTCAATTATCCACTTTTTTTATTTGTCAAGAACATCTCAACATCCATTACTGGGATGGAAAACTTCAGTTACTTGTTCTTCAACAAGTCGCGAATCTCAGTGAGCAGCTCCTCCTGCGTGGGTCCGGCAGGAGCAGCAGGAGCAGCCTCTTCCTCTTCCTTCTTCTTCAGGTCCGACAGCTTGTTGATGCCCTTGATGAGCAGGAAAATACAGAATGCCACGATCAGGAAGTCGAGCGTAGTCTGTAGGAATGCTCCATAGTTGATGGTCACAGGATCCTGCTCGGGCGTCAACGGATTCACGGGCAGTTTCACACTGAGCTCTGAGAAGTTGATGCCACCGATGAGCCACCCGATGGGAGGCATAATGAGATCGTTGACCAGTGAACTGACAATCTTACCGAACGCACCGCCGATGATCACACCGACAGCCATGTCCATCACGTTGCCACGCATGGCAAAGTCCTTGAATTCTTTAATAAATCCCATAATCTTCTACTTTTTTTGATGATTAAACATTTCTGGATGCAAATTTAATCATTTTTTTGATATACTTCAATATAAAAGCAAAAAAATTATTACTGCTTCTCGTCCATATTTAAGAATTATTCTTTTTAAATATCAGAAAACAGACACTACAAATTGTAATCTGCATTTTGCAAATATCCCTTTTTGCGTAGTTTCAAGGGAATCATTTTTTAGACTTTCCTCTTTTTTCAATTTTATTAATACTGCATTAGGAAGCTATTATTCAAAAAAAATCGTAACTTTGCGCCCGTAAATATATTTTTTTAGGTATTACCTTATTTAATTTAACTAATTAAAATGACAAAAGTAGCTATTAACGGCTTTGGCCGTATCGGTCGCCTCGCTTTCCGTCAGATGTTCGAGGCTGAAGGTTATGAAGTAGTAGCAATCAACGACTTGACCAGCCCCAAGATGCTGGCTCACCTGCTGAAGTACGACACCGCTCAGGGCGGCTTCTGCGGCAAGATTGGCGAGAACAAGCACACTGTTGACTGCACCGACAACTCAATCATCGTCGATGGCAAGGAGATCACCATCTATGCTATTCCTAACGCTGCCGAACTGCCTTGGGGTAAGCTCGATGTTGACGTTGTTCTGGAGTGCACAGGCTTCTACACTTCTAAGGAGAAGGCTTCTGCTCACCTGACCGCTGGTGCTAAGAAGGTTGTAATTTCAGCTCCTGCTGGCAACGACCTGCCCACCATCGTTTACAACGTGAACCACAAGACTCTGACTCCTGCTGACACCGTGATCAGCGCAGCTTCTTGCACCACCAACTGCCTGGCTCCCATGACCAAGGCCCTGAACGACTTCGCTCCCATCCAGAGCGGCATCATGACCACCGTTCACGCTTACACTGGCGACCAGATGATTCTCGACGGTCCTCAGCGCAAGGGTGATGTTCAGCGCGCTCGTGCTGGTGCTCAGAACATCGTTCCTAACTCAACTGGTGCTGCTAAGGCTATCGGTCTCGTTATCCCCGAGCTGAACGGTAAGCTGATCGGTGCTGCTCAGCGCGTTCCGACTCCCACAGGTTCTACCACTATCCTGCACGCTGTTGTTAAGG
>CAMOGW010000027.1 GCA_946614435.1 uncultured Prevotella sp.
CCGTCTGTGAATGCAAAAGGGTTCTGATATGATTTGTTGTCCGTGTAGATATTCAGCTGATAGTGCCTTGCCGTTCTTATCCACTTGGCTGGCACGCTGATGCGCTCGGCTATGCCGCTTTGCTTGCAAAGAACTTGAACACGAAGGCTTTGATGCGGCTTGTCTTCTTCAGTCCGAAGGCTTTTGTGTCCAGCTTCTCAGTGATGATGGAGCTCAGTTCATATTCGATGCCGTTTATCTCCTGGCGCTGCCATCCACGCAGTGCCAGCAGGCTGTCATAGAGCGATGAGCAGTTGGCTGAAGCTGGACTGCTGTGAAGTGGCTGCTAAAAAAAACATAAAATAGATGTTCGTTTTGATTGAAATGTGTAATTTTGTACCAATGAATTGTTGACTATAGTTATACAAATAGAAATATTGGTTTGATATGGATAGACACGAATTGCTCTCATTAGTGCGATTTACATTTCTGCTCCTGTGCGTGTTGTTAACCTTTTCGTGCAGAAACACAGCCGATGACAGGCGCATGGCACAGATTATTCATGAGGCTGACTCACTGAACCGTAATGACATAGCCATGACCAATGACTCTTTGCTGCTCATGGCCTGCCGCTATTACGACCGTCATGGCACCCCCAATGAGCAGATGCGGGCTCACTACCTGTTGGGCTGTGTCTATCGTGACCGAGGTGAGGCACCCCGTGCCATCGACAGTTATAAAGATGCCATAGCTAAGGCCGACACCACAGCCAGCGATTGCGACTATCATGTTTTAGGATGTGTGTATTCTCAGATGGCAGATGTGTACTATCAACAACTGCTACTGTCGAATGAATTGGATAGTCGGAAGCAAGCCATTCAATATGCTGAGAGGGCAAGCGACACATTAGGCTTGGCTTGTGACCTGAAAAGCATTGGGGCAACGTACATATTGCTTCATCAATTGGATAGTGCGGAGAATTCTATCAAGAAGTCTCTAAGTCTCTATCGCCAATTGGGAATGACAGAAGATGAAGTTCAATCGTCCACAGTCCTCATGAGCCTTTATGTAGAAAAAGATTGTCTGGAGAATCTTAAACAGCTCATTGATCGGTTTGAGTCCGAGAGTGAACTCTTTAAGGACAATATTGACTTACCTCCGATTAAGAGACAATACTATTACTATAAAGACAAGTATTATGAAGGCGTGCAAAAACTGGATTCTGCTGAGTATTGTTACCGAAAAATATACTATCCTGGTATGTCGTTCGTTGCGATGGACCCTATGTATAGGGGGCTGTTAAGTGTTTTCGAAAAACGTCATGAAGCTGACTCGATAGCGAAATATGCTCGCCTGTTCTGTATGGTAAACGACTCGTCAATAGCTATCAATGATCAAGAGATGACAGCCCGAATGGCAGCATCCTACAAGTATAATAGTTTTCAACGTCAAGCTTATGAGAATGAAAAGGAAGCGGATAGAGCGCAAATGATTCTCGTGATTCTTTTTGTGACTATACTATTGGTAGGTATCTTTCTATTCATATTTTGGAATCGATATAAGAGAAAACAACAGTTCAAATTGAATTTACTAAAAACGGATTATGCTGATGCAACAGAAAAATATAGCAGGAATCTTCATATACTTCAACTTTTAGAGGAATCTCATAAGGCTGTCATTCAAGAATTTCAAATGGAATTAGACAATGCCAAGCAAGAGAATTTATCTTTTAGAAAGCAAAATAATGAGGTAAAGCATCAATTTATAGAACAGAATGCCAAGTTTGAATTGGAAAAAGCGGAGCTACAAGAAGAAAACACTCTTTTAAAACAAAAAATCGAAGATTTGCAATCTCATGGCGATATTGCAGGGACGGTGAATGTTGCCCATGATTATCTTGAAGAGAGTATTGTGAGAAGAGTTTTTTCTTTATTGAAAACTCCTCAGATATCATTATCGGAGAATGAGAAGAAACAACTTCTGATGGTTACCACTCAGTATTATCCAGCTCTAATACACGATTTAAAAGTAAAAGGGCACTTGCCGCCACTTGCTATTTTTGTTTGTATTCTGACAGCAGCGAATCTGCGTTCCAGTGATATTGCTAATCTTTTGAGCGTTTCATTTCAGCAAGTATCAAATCTTAAACAGCAAATCAATGTTGTACTATTCAATAATTCGACAGCTCGTTCTCTATACAGTAATATAGTCCGACATTATGAAATCTACTTAGGTTAGCACCTTAAAGTGTAATTTCGTGAAATTGTTTTGTGTGTTATTTAACCTACTATGTTTTAGTAGGTTATCAGCTATTTTTACATGTTTTTGCATTAAAAAGTGAAATCTTGTGTATTTTCCAAGATGTCAAAATTTGTATGTCTTTCTCTAAAGTCATATTTTTGCCACAAAATTTTTAATCCAATGTCAAAAAACATGAAAAAAAGAAATTACTTGTTGACTTTAGTGACTATGAAGAAAATACTTGTTTTAATTTTCGTAATTTGTTGCATGACATTGACATCTACTGCCCAAAGTATTGTAGGTAAATGGAAATGCCCTGCTGAATTCCTTGACAGTCTGGGACTGCAATACAACGACATGTCTGGTTACTATAAGTTCAAGAAGAACGGAACATTTGTCGTGAAAATCAACGGTGTCAAGATGGTTCGGAAATATAGTACGGTTATGCACTATGGCGAAAAGCCACTCACGATAACCTCAGCACACAAAATGATATATATTAAAGTCAAGGGAACATACGAGGTGGCGAATAATCGCATATCTACTAAAGTTGCGCCTGATGGCGTCTATTGCTTTATCGATCCTGGAGTAAGACCGCCAAAAGGGCCTGATGCTGATGACAATGAATATGTAGCAAGAATGAAGGAGTGGAAGCAAGATAATTACGAACGCGCAGCTTTTAAGGCAAGAATTCAGGCACAGACAGTCAAGGAAGATTTGATGCGTTTCTGGGTGTGGGACAATGAACCGTTGACTGTGACGAAGGAATCGTTGGCTATAGGCGATAAATTCTGTTTTAAGCGTAAATAGTAAGGCGAAACTAATGTCTGTATAATATTCATGGACAATAATCCGTTATGATGTTAGATGGCATTTGCAAACTCAAATTCAAGAAAGGGTGGCGTTTATGAAGAAGATAATGATTTTTAGTCTGTTATTTGTGCTCTGCTGCATGGGGGCTATGGCACAGGAGTTCAGCTCTGAAAAATTGAGACGAGGTGTGTGGCGTTTAACGCTATGTAGAGCAGACGAAAAGACTGTTGTAACATATAATGACTCTATAGAGCGTTGGACTTATACGATATTTTGGAAAGGTAAATGGGATCCGTTTTCTGCTGATAAGCCGTATTATCTTTCTAATTCCGTGCCAAAGAAGTTTGACTTTAATAGGGTAGGCAAGGGCGATAACGGCAGATATCTTGTTACATGGAATGATAAGATGAAAGAAGTTCGAGTATACGAGATTGCAGATTTGACAGACGATTATCTTAAATTCAAATTAGACGATGGTGATATTCTCGTTTTTAAAAATGAGCGATAGTCAAAAAATGTAGAATTAGACTAATCAGTGATGTGAAACAGATTTAGGTAAGTATATAACACTTTTAGTTTATATATTCACCACACGGAGACACAGAGATTTATTTGTGTAGGAATAGCTCTGTGTCTCTGTGTTGAGAATTATATATAAGAAAATTTAGACTACTTACTTATATAAAAAACATTATTACTAACTATGAAGAAAATACTTGTTTTAATTTTCGTGATTTGTTGCATGACATTGACATCTACTGCCCAAAGTGTTGTAGGTAAATGGAAGTGCCCTGCTGAATTCCTTGACAGTCTGAGACTGCAATATCATGACATGTATGGTTACTACAAATTCAAGAGAAATGGGACGTTTGTAGTGAATATTGCTTTATCGATCCTGGGCTAAGTCCAGCGGAAGGACCTGATGCTGATGACAATGACTATGTAGCAAAAATGAAGGAGTGGAGACAGCAACTTTACGACGATGCTGCTTTTAACGCAAAAAATCAGGCGCAGACAGTCAAGGAAGATTTGATGCGTTTCTGGGTGTGGGACAATGAACCGTTGACTGTGACGAAGGAATCGTTGGCTATAGGCGATAAATTCTGTTTTAAGCGTAAATAGTAAGGTGAAACTAATGATTTGTATAATAATCATGGACAATAATCCGTTATGATGTTAGATGGCATTTGCAAACTCAATGGAGTCGCTGTCTGCTTATTCTGCATGGTAGCTTTGACTTTATTCGTGAAGTTAATCAAAAGATTTTTATAGGATATGAGAAACAATTATTTTTCAAAAGTGCTGATGCTAATGTCTGTAATGTTTTTTTGCAACTTTACTTTGGCAAAGGCTACAATCTGTGATGAAACGACCCAAAGACTGAAGTCTTTCTATGAAAGGTATCACCAGTTGATGAACTCAGCGGATTCAACAGATTATGTTGATAAGGTAATTAAATTGGTGGAGGTGAATTGTACTTCAGAGTTCGCTTCAAGCATCAAAAATGAAATGACGAATGGGGCAGGAGCTGACTTTGTCGCCTATGATTACGTGGATGCTATGGTAATATCAACCCTCGCCGTTACAAAGTCTAATAGCTACTATGAAGTGACTTTTGATGCAAATGTGGCTAAAGCCAATGGAGGCTCAGAAACAAAAAAGATAAAATTGGCTGTTTACTTGAAAAATGGGCTAATCAGTGATGTAAAACAGATTTAGGTAAATGCTTATGTTTATGAAAAAGGCTGTGATTTTCTGCTTATTCTGCATGGTAGCTTTGACTTCATACGTGTGTGCTTAATATATCTCATACACCGAATGTCTATAAAAACGAAGTCCCACCCTGGCGCACTGGCCTTTCGGACGAGAAGTGTGGTGGGATTTATCAATGTGCAGATAAAGGATATTCTCAAAAAGCAGATGGGACAGTATGGCTAAATTGAATCTTCTTGGCCGTTTTTCATTCCTCGCAGGTCACATTGGTATTTCTTACGGAATTCAATCTTGGCCTTTTCCATAATGGGGTTCGATTTGTTGGAAGGAAATGACTGTGCAACAATCCTAGCCCGCAGTTCTTTATTGGTTACATGCTTGAAGATTGGATTATCAAGACTTGCCCTTAGCTGATCAATAGCACTGGATACATCAACACCTTTCAACTCAACGAAGATTTCTGCCCAATCATCCGTTTCTTTTTCCACAAGTACCAGTTTGTCACACTTCTTCCCAGTTGTCACAACATATCCGTCAACTTGAAACAGCGAAGATTCTTTGCTTCCAATGATATTGAGATGATAACGCTTTCCATGCTCGTTGGTAGTGAGTATTTTACGAACCAGCAATTCCAATGATGGCTCGAAACCAGATTCTTTAAGAAAAGAATATGTATTGTCAGCCATAGATGAATTCGTTTACTTTTGAAATCCGTTCTTCTACCCAGTCAGACACACCATCCAACTCAATGCCGCTTATCATTGGCAATTCTGGGACAATCAGATTATCAAATGTTCCATTATCATTGATGTAATAGGCAGAATAGGCATCTGGCAGCATATAGCAATCGTAGTTTACAAAGTCATCCACTCCCTCAATATAATTCTCAAGATGCTTATCATATAATTTAGCCTCTGCCATTAGTTCATTGAGAACAGATAAAATGTATGGACTATGGGTTGTCATCACTACCATACTTTCATGTCTTGCTTTCTCATTACGGTTTGCTGCTACCAGATGCTTGACCACATTCAATAACAAATCCTTCTGAGACATGGGGTATAGGTTCTGCTCTGGCTCCTCTATAAAGAACTGCACAGATTGATAATAAGCCTTGTTTGCCTTACTTGTGAGAGCTTTCTGATCGATGTTGCTATCTTTCATTTCATCAAAGATATGCCTCCAATCATGTTTGCTAAGATTAGCTTTTGCTCCAACGATAGTACTATACCTATTAATCATAACTTCAATGGGCAAGGCAGACTGTACGCCACTTGATGCATAGAATACAGGCAGTTTCTTTCCGTTCTGACTCAGATAGATGAAATCTGCTCCTCCATCATTATAATATTGGATGTTACGTGCAACAGAGAGTCGCAGAGCGTTCTTTGTGCTATAGTAATCCTTCACTTCGTCCCATTCCAAAAGATAGTTCAGCAACACATCCAAATCTGTAGCCTTGTAGGTCTTGTCAAGGTTCTTAACGGCAGAGATTAGGTTGCGTTCAGAAGGAATGAAACATAGTTTCGTGTTGTACCTTCTATCCTCGAAACTTTCCTTCCGGGTAATTATAGCTTCAGTCTCATCGCCATTCTGCTCAATCGTGATGTAGTCGCCATCATATTTGATATAACTTTCTGATGAAAAGAAATCAGAATTGAATCGATGGAATGTCATCAGGCTCTTTAGAAATTCCTGATCCTTTCCATAATCCTTGGCACTGCTATCATCATCAACCATTAAAGTTTTCTCCACCCAACGACAATGACATAGCACCTTCATAAAGGTACTCTTACCAGAACTCTGTTTGCCGATGATGAGCAACAGCTTATTCAGTGCAATCTCTCCTGTGTCCTTCAGCGGACCCACATTTTTGATATGTATCGTTGCCATTGTTGATAATTTTATACTGCAAAGATACGTTTTTTCTCGAAACAAACATCTTTGGGTATATATTTTTTAATGATTTTCAAGGAAAAAGTAGAGAAGAGATTATACTATAAGGTAGTCTGAATCGTATTGAACAACTGCTCCAAAGTATCAGTCCCTTTCTTTACTTCATCCAATCTCTTACATAATTCATCTGAAATATCTTGTGTATATATGTTACGTATTTGTCTTTTCTTACCATAGAAAGGACACGCGAATAACATGAATGAAACTCTCCCATCTGCTCCATCTGCTCCCATCTGCTCCGCTGTTAAGTGATTGATATGTAGCGAGTTGCAGATGGGATCAGATGGAGCAGATGTTTTGCAACTTTATATAGTATGGTGTTTTGTGAGTGATTGCAGCACGGCCCTGAATAGTTCACACTCGGGGCGTGGCTGTCTCATGTCGCGGCTTAGGCTATATCGTGCGATGATGTAGGATAAATCGTGCGATGATGTAGGCTATATCACACGATGATGTAGGATAGATCGTGTTGTGATGTAGGATAGATCGCAGCACCGTTTAGGACGGATGACGTTATGATTTGACCTGAATCGTTCTTCCTTACATGCCTTCACGGTAGAAGTCGAGCGATGCTTCGATTTCCTGCTTCGTGGCGGTCTGGTCGAGCCGGAGGTCGCCCACACTGGCCAGCAGGGTAAAGTTGATGCTGCCTGCCACGTTCTTCTTGTCGTGGGTCATAAGCTCAAGCAGGGCGGGATAGTCGTCGCAGGTGATGGGCATGCGGCCATAGTGGTCGAAGATGAAGCGCACGCACTGACGCATGCGATCAGTGGGGAAGCCTGTCTTCACGCAACTGAGATAGAGCTCGCACACCAGTCCCCAGGCCACAGCATAGCCGTGAAGAACAGGTTGGCGCTGAAGGGCCAGCGACTCGAAGGCATGGCCCACGGTATGACCCAGGTTGAGGGCCTTGCGCAGTCCCTGCTCGGTGGGGTCTTCCAGAACGATGCGCTGCTTCACCTGCACGCTCTCGGCCACCATGCGTTGCAGTTCGGAAAGGTCGGGCTGCTCAATGTTGAAGGTGAGCAGGTCGGCAAGCATGGCAGGTGTGTGGATGAGTCCGTGCTTGAGCATCTCGGCATAGCCGGAAAGAAGGTTCTGGCGGTCCATCGTCTTCAGGAACACGGTGTCGAGTATGACCGACGAGGCATTGCGGAACACGCCAATCTCGTTTTTCAGTCCGCCGAAGTTGAAGCCGGTCTTGCCGCCTACGGAGGCATCGACCATGGAGAGCAGCGTGGTGGGGATGTTGACGAGATGGATGCCGCGCTTGAAGGTGGAGGCGGCAAATCCGCCCAGATCGGTCACCATGCCGCCACCCAGATTGACGAGCAGTGAGTGACGGGTGGCTCCCATGCGCTGCAGCTCGGTCCACACATGGAGCACAGACTGGAGCTCCTTGTGCTGGTCGCCCGAAGGAATGACGATGACGCTGGCCTGCTGCATGCAGTCGAAGCCGGCCACAAGGGGCAGACACAGCTCGTGGGTGGTGTCGTCGGTGAGTATGGCCACGCGGTCGGGCCGACAGTCGGCAATGGCTGCACTGAGGGCCTCTTCCAGTTGTTGTGAGATGATGACTTTCTGGGGTTCCATGTCGGTTAAGCTTATGGTTGGTGCCGGTTGGCTATGATCTTGTTGTCAGAATGCGAGTGTCAGGAAGATGGGGTCGTGGTCGGAGTAGCTGAACTTGAGCTTGAAGAAATTGATGCCTCGCAGCGACTCGTCGTGGAAGATGTAGTCGATGCGGAACTGCTTTTCGCCGCGAAGGGTGCTCATGAGTCCGTTGCCACACTCGGTGAAGGCATCGACCAGACGGCCCTTCATGGTGCGGTAGGTGTAGGAGTAGGGCACGTCGTTGAAGTCGCCGCATACGATGACGGGGTGGGGGCTCTCGCTGATGTAGCGGGCCAGGGTGTCGGCCTGTGTGGCCCGCACGGCCATGCCCCGGGTGATGTTGCCGTAGATGGCGCTCAGGAAGGCAGCGCGGTCGTCGTCGGCTCCCTGCATTTTGAGCTTGGCGGCCTTGTGCAATGTGCGGTTGATGCCGGTGGTCTCAAGATGCACGTTGAAGATGCGCAGCATTCGTCCGTTGACCTCGATGTCGGCCCACATAGCGCTGTTGTTGGAGGCACCGAAGGCGATGGTGCCCGACTGTCTGACGGGGTACTGGCTGAAGATGACCATGTCGTTGCGCCCCTGGGCCATGTGGCCGAAGCTGTTCTGGTAGGTAGCGGTGTTGTCGTGGTCGCCGCTCTGCTCCATGAATTCCTGCAGGCAGAGAATGTTGATCTTGCGGTCTTTCATTTCCGACAGGATGTTGTCGGCCTTGAACCCGGTAATCTCTCGTCCGAACAGGGCCACGTTGTAGCTGGCTATGGTGAGGTCGGACTTGGCAGAGCTGCCTGAAGAGAAGAGGGAGAACTGATAGAATGTGCCGATGTAGGGAATGCAGCACAGCAGCGTGACGAAGGGTATGGCGCACCAGTGCCACCGGCGGCGAATGAGCCAAATGGCCAGTGTGACGACATTGCCTATCACGAATATGGGCAACGCGAGTACGATGATGGCCAAAGCCGTCTCGCGGGCGGGGCTGGCATAGCCTCCGAAGAGGCCGATAAAGGTGAACACTGAGGTCATGACCGTGATGACCAAGAGCATGAATGAAAAATATCTGTAAACTGCAAGTTTGCCCATAGCTGATGTTACTCTCCGATGTATTTTTTAACGATTTCAATGAGGTCTTCCACGCGGAACGGCTTGGCCATGAAGGCATCGCAGCCGGCGGCCTTGGCTTCGCGAATGTTCTCATCGAAGGCATAGGCGCTCAGGGCAATGATGGGCGTGTCGCTGTCCACCTCTTTTATAATGCGCGTAGCATCGAGCCCGTCCATTTCGGGCATTCGGATGTCCATCAGGATCAGGTCTGGTTTCTCGTCTTCGTTCATGGTGACGGCTTCAATGCCGTTGTGGGCGCGCAGGAGCCGATAGCGCTTCTGCAGCACGATGCGCACCAGTTCATAGTTGCTCTCCTCGTCTTCGGCCACCAGGATGGTCTTCATGTTGGCCTCGTCGATACGGTTGTTTACGCGCAGCGTGCGCATGCCAATGGTGGAAGCCTGGTTGTTGGTGCTCATGCCGCCAAAGGTGCCGTGGAAGGGCAGGCGGAAGGTGAAGGTGGAGCCTTTGCCCACCTCGGACTGCACATTGATAGTGCCGCCCATCTTCTCAACGATGATCTTGCAAAGGGCTAAGCCCAGTCCGAAGCCTTTCTGCTGATCGGCATCCTTTGAGGCATAGGTGTCGAAGATGTGGGCAATGAAGTCGGGGGCAATGCCCGACCCGGTATCTTTCACGTAGAACTCGATGTGCTGACCGTTGTTGACCATGTTGAAGCCAAAGGTGATGGTGCCGCGAGGGGTGTGCTTCAGCGCGTTGGAGATGAGATTGGAGAACACCTGTGTGAGGCGGTTCTCGTCGGTGTTCATGGTGACAGCCACGTCGGGCCTGTTCACCACGAGCTGAACGGTCTCGGGGCAGCGGAACTTGAACAGTTGCTTGATGCTGTTGAACAGGGTGCCCAGATCGGTGGGCGAATTCTTGATGACGATGTCGCCAGACTCAACGCGACTCAGGTCGAGAATCTCGTTGACGAGACTCATCAGCCGCGTGTTGTTGCTCTCAATGATTTCCATATAGGTCATGCGCTCTTCAGCCGAGTCGGTCTCGACCATGATGCGTGAGAATCCCTCGATGGCATTGAGAGGAGTTCGTATCTCATGAGACATGTTAGCGAGGAAAAGTGACTTCATCTGGCTTTCCTTCATAGCCTTGGCCGCTTTTTCCTCGTATTCCTTTAGCTTTTGGTTGGCTTGCTCAAGACGCTGGTTGGCCAATGTGAGTTGTCGGCTTACTTCAGCGTATTTTTGCAGCAAAACTTCTTTCTCGTCCTGATTCATCGTTGTCAAACTCTATGAGATTCAGCACGCAAATTTATATAAGTTTGGATGGCAAAAGGTCGATTTTCCGTGAAAAATAGTTTAAAAAGCATCAATTGTTGACGCATATTATTTATTTTAAACTTAAACAGACGGATTTTCAACCTCTTTTTGCCTTTTCCCATGCTCCGCTGCTCTTGTGAGTGCGCAAATAGCTGATGCCACGGAATACGTTGATATTCATGAAAAGGAAGTAATAGGGCACGTAGAGCAGCTTGCTCTTGCGCCCCTTGGTGGATAGCCAATAACCGAGGAAGGCGCTCAGGTAGAAGAGTATCTGAAGAATCCAGATGACGTTGTAGAGGGGGCCGGCCTTCATGAGCACTAAAGCCACGTTGAGCGGAATGAGCGCCATGAGTGCAAACGGGGTGATGCTCCAGCGCAACACGCGATGGGAGACGAAAAGGAAACTGGTCTTGGGATAGCGGAAGGGATTCATGAGCGACCGCAGCCACCAGATGCTCTGCAGTCCGCCGGCGGCTATGCGGCGCTTGCGCTTCGACTCCTCCTCCAGGTTGGCCGAGCCGTACTCCGTGGCGTAGGCATTGCTGGTATAGGCTATCTTGTAGCCCTTCTGCAGAATGAGCATGGAAATCATGAAGTCGTCGAGAAGGGCATTGCTCGGGGCTGCCTCGTAAACACTCATGCGCACGGCAAACAGTTCGCCGGCTGCGCCCATAGCCGAATAGAGCTGGCTGTCCCAGCGCTTCAGGGCGCTCTCATACTTCCAGTAGATGCCCTCGCCCTCAGAGGCTATCTGGCCGTCGGCAGTAGCGGCTGTCTGGCGGGCTGCCACACGCTTCTCACCGCTCACGCATCCCACTTCGGGGTTCATGAACAGGCGCACAATCTCCTTGATGCTGCCAGGATTGAGCATGGTGTTGGCATCGGTGAACACTACGTAGTCGGCCTGATTTTCCTGTAAGCCATGCTGCATGGCAGCTGCCTTGCCACGGCGTTCGGGCGAGAAGACGAGCTTCACTTCGTCGTAGGCGGCCAGCAGTTCGTTCGAATGGTCATTGGAGCCGTCGGTCACCCACATCACGCACAGCTTCTCGCGCGGATAGTCGAGCTGGCGGATGTTCTCCATCTTCTCGGGAATCACGTCTTCCTCGTTGTAGGCACAAATCATGAGGGTGACGGGGGGCAACAGGTCTTCGTTGAGGGGTAGTACGGGCTCAAGGTTGCGGAATCCCAGCATGTGCTTCACTTTCAGGACTATGTAGAGCAAAAGGCCATAGCCAAGATAGGTATAGAAAACAAGGACGACGCAACACCAGAAAGCTATCTTCAATGTCAGCATATTTCAGTTTACTTTTAGTTTGACGAGGCAAAATTACGGAAAAACGGGTGAAGTGCAAAAGAAAGTTGGCTTTTCTTTTGCACTTCACCCGTTTTTTGGTTCAAAAGTCCCGTCAGTCCTCCTTGCTGAACCGTTTGCCTTGTGGGCGCTTGCCTTGCTGCCCCTTCTGATGCTTGCCCATCTTGGCACTGTGCATTCTGTGCTTGCCCTTCGGGTGCATCTTGCGCTCCATGATTTTCTTCTGTATTTTCTTCTCTACGTCGAAGAAGCGGTTCAGCTGGCGTCCGTCAAGCACTTTTGCAAACTGGTCGAGATACTTCATCTGAATGTTCTGGGCCTTCTGCTGCATCTCTATCTTCTTTTTCTTGGCAGCGGCCACTTCGGCGCTCGTGAGTGACTTTGGCTGCGGTCGCTGCTGCTTCGCGTCTTTCTGGTCGCCAGTCTTGGCATCCTTGTTGCCGCCTTTCTTACCGGCTTTCTTCATGCGGGCCTCGTTCCACAGGGAGCGCATCTCCTCGTTGTATTGGCGATAGATGGGCACGAACTTCGCCTTCTGCTCGTCGGTGATGTTGAGGCGATAGACCAGCTCGCGCACCTTGGCGTTGAAGAATTTTTCGTGAATGCTGTCATTCTTAGTGGTCTGTGCTGAAGCCGACAGGGTCGAGATAATCAGCATCAAAGCTAAAATCATTTGTTTCATAATCGTAGTTTTTTTAAAAGAAGTGAATACTATTATTTGTTTTGTCTTGTGCGTGGGTTAATCGTACTCGGGTTCTTCCTCTATTTCGTAGTAGGAGAGCTGTTGTGCCTCGTCGTCGGTCAGCGTGTTGAGGAACTCGTCGATGGGTCCGTCGGAGGCATCGGCCAGCAGGGCGTTGTCGGCAGTCTGGGCAATCGTGTCCTGTGGCAGTTCGGCTTCGGCCAGCTGGTCACTGGCAGGGCGCAGCTGTGTGACGGCTATGACCAGCAACAGGATAGCGGCGGCTGCAGCACTGGTGATGAGTGGGCGCAAGGTGCGCACGCGGGCTTTCGGCTTGCTGGCCTGAAGAATGGCCTGCTCGGTTGACTGCTCGATCAGTCGGTTCAGATAGTCCTTGCTCTCGGCATAGGGCATTCGTTTCTGTATGTCTTCAAACTGTTTCATCTTATGAGTGGGTTTTAATATAGTTCTTAACTTTTTCTACTGCATAGTGGTAGTTGGCCTTCAGCGTGCCGGCGCTCTTGCCTGTGATGCGTGCTATCTCGTCGTAGCTCAGCTCGTCATAGTAGCGCAGGTTGAACGCGATGCGCTGTTGGGTGGGCAGTGTGAGCAGCGCTTTCTGGAAGAGCACTTCGGCGGCATTGCTGTCAAGTGAAGTCTCGGCTTGCAAACGGCTCGTGAGCGTGGGGGCAAGTGAGTCGATGCTCTGGAAGAAGTGCGTCTGACGGCGCAATAGGTTCAGCGCCTCATTGGTGGCGATGCGATACATCCAGGAACTGAGCTGTCCCTCACCCTTGAAGGAATCGATGCTGGAGAAAATCTTGATGAAGGTCTCCTGTAGGGCATCCTCGGCATCGTCGTGCGACACTACGATTCGGCGTATGTGCCAGTAGAGTGTCTCGCCATATTGCTTGGTCAGCAGACGGAAGCCGCGCTCGCGCTCTTGGGGCGAAGCCAACATCTGGCGTAGCTGCTCCTGCGTGGCATCAGGGTTCTGTGGGTGCTGTCGTGCGTCTTGTTGCATGTCTTTTTTTGTTCTGCATTCGATTATATGATACACGAAAAAGGGAAAAGTAAAAAAACGGGATGAAAAAAAATCCGATGCAGTTTTCCTGCACCGGATTTTCATATTATTAATGAGGTGTAATCAATCGAGGCCGAAAAGCACTTTCAGACCGCCATCGACGCCTGAGAAGCCCATGAAGGCGAGGCTCAGCAAGCCGGCAGAGACCAGCACGATGGCCATGCCCTGCATGCCCTTGGGAACCTTGACCAGCTCCAGCTGTTCGCGCATGCCGGCAAAGACGGTCAGTGCCAGTCCGAAGCCAATAGCCGTAGAGAAGGCATAGACGGTGCTCTGCAGCAGGTCGAAGTCTTTCTGAATGACCAGTATGGCCACGCCCAGCACGGCACAGTTGGTGGTGATGAGCGGCAGGAAGATGCCCAGAGCCTGATAGAGGGCAGGGGAGACCTTCTTCAGCACGATCTCAACCATCTGCACGAGTGAGGCGATGACGAGGATGAAGGCAATGGTCTGCAGATATTGCAGTCCGAAAGCATCGAGCACGAATTTCTGCACAAGCCACGTCACGATTGTGGCTAATGTCAGCACAAAGGCTACGGCAGCCGACATACCCAGTGAGGTGTCTATCTTCTTCGATACACCGAGGAAGGGACAGATGCCAAGGAACTGTGACAACACGATGTTGTTCACGAAAATGGCGCTAATGAAAATCAATATATATTCCATAGTCGATATTGCTTATGTGACGTTTTAGAATTATGAATTGCCTCGCATCTTGTTGACAATCGCTATGAGGAAGCCCAAGGTGATGAAAGCACCTGGAGGCAGCACGAAGAGCAGGATGTTGTAGGTCTCAGGCAGCAGCGTGAAGCCGAACACGGAGCCGGAACCCAGTACCTCGCGGCAGATGCCCAGCAGGGTGAGACCCAGCGTGAAGCCCAGTCCGATGCCGATACCATCAAACATGGAGGCCAGAGGCGACTGCTTGGCTGCAAAAGCTTCGGCGCGGCCCAGGATGATGCAGTTGACCACAATCAGCGGAATGAACAGGCCAAGCGCCGCATCGATGTCGGGCAGATAAGCCTTGATCACCATCTGAAGAATGGTGACAAAAGCGGCTATCACCACAATGAACACAGGAATGCGCACTTTGTCGGGAGTGAGGCTCTTCAAGCACGAAATCACGACATTGGTGCAAATGAGCACAGCCATGGTGGCCAGACCCATCGCCATGCCGTTGGTGGCACTTGTGGTGGTGGCCAGCGTGGGACACATGCCCAGCATCAGGACGAACGTGGGGTTCTCCTTGACGATACCGTTTTTAATGATATTGATGTAGTTCATAACTTATTCCTCCTCCTTTTGTTTGGTTGCACCTGTTTCGCCGTCGGTAGGCGTTGCCTTGTAAGCAGTATAGGCATTGTTCACGGCCAGCAGGAAGGCACGGCTCGTGATTGTGGAGGCAGTGATGGCATCAACCTGTCCGCCGTCCTTGCTCACGGTGAGGGGCTCTTGTGGATTCTTGCCGATGATGTCGCCCTTCTCGCCTTTCTGGAACCACTTGTCGGCCTTGGCACCGAGACCTGGGGTCTCAGCATGCTCCAGCAGCGTATAGCCCAGAATGTCGCCAGAAGGATTGAACCCTACCAGCACGCGCAAATCGCCACCGAAGCCGCCTGTAGTGCTCTCAACGGCTGCACCAAGGTCTTCGCCCTGGGCGTTCTTCGTCTGATAGATGATATAGGTGAGCTCTTTGCCCTTCGCATCATTCTGTTTCACGGTGTCAGTGTGGGCTACGACGATGTCGTCGCTCACCATCACTGCCTTGATGCCGTCTGCCAGGGCTTTCTCTTTCTGCTCGTTGATAGGACCGCTCGTCAAGTCGTTGACGTAGGCCAGAACAGCGCCCATGATGACGGCTACGCCAGTCAGCACCAGCGTCATGTTCAGTAAAGATGATTCAAGTTTTTTCATGATGTCTGTCCTCCTTTACTTTGTTGCCGGCACTTCACCGAAGCGCGTGGGCTTCACATAATTATTAATAAGAGGTGTGAACGCATTCATGATGAGAATGGCGAACGACATGCCTTCAGGATAGGCACCCCAGTTGCGGATGACCACTGTGAGCAGGCCGATGCACACACCATAGATGAGCTGTCCCTTGCCTGTCATGGGAGAGGTGACGTAGTCGGTGGCCATGAAGATGGCACCAAGCATGAGACCACCTGAAAGAATGACTGAGAAGGGATCGGCATAGACGGGATTGGCCAGATGGAGCAGACCGCTCAACACGAACACGGTGCAGATGATGCTCACAGGAATGTGCCATGTGATAATCTTCTTCCACAGCATGAAGGCCAGACCCAGCAACAGGGCCAGTGCGCAAATCTCACCCAGTGCGCCGGCACCATCGGGATGGTTTCCTAGAAAGAGGGCTGTGGCATCGGGTAATTGCTCAAGCAGGGAAGCATCACCGCTCTTGATGGCTTCCTTCATCACTGAAAGCGGAGTGGCTCCGGTAGCAGCATCGAGATAGCCCATTTCGCCCACCTTAGGCCAAGTGGTCATCTGAGCAGGGAAAGCTACCAGCAAGGCTGCACGTCCTACGAGAGCCGGATTGAAAATGTTGCAGCCGAGACCGCCAAACGACATCTTAGAGACACCGATGGCAAACAAGGCACCAATGATGATAATCCAAACGGGAAGGTTCGACGGCAGGTTGAAGCCAAGCAACAGACCTGTCAGCGCTGCCGAGCCGTCAAGAATGGTGTTGCGCTCATTCTTGAACATAAATTTATTGATGGCCCACTCGAAGAAGACGCAGGCTGCCACACTCGTGGCGCACACAATGGCCGAGCCAAGGCCAAAATAGAAGAACGAGACGAGCAGAGCGGGAATGAGGGCGATGATAACGCCGTACATGTTGCGCTCCACAGTATCGGTTCCGTGTGCGTGTGGCGAAAGGGAAACTATTAATTTACTCATTTTTTATTTACTTTTTTGCGTTGCGGGCACGAATGATGCCCATGACTGTTGATTTTCCCTGACGAATGTTGTCGAGTAGCGGGCGATGGGCCGGGCAGGTGAACTGGCATGAACCGCACTCAATGCAGCTCGTAATGTCTTCACGCTCAGCACGCTCCCAATTCTTCACCTCGCTAATCTTTGCCAACAAGTAAGGCTCAAGCCCCATCGGGCAGGCGCTCACGCACTTGGCACAGCGAATGCAGGGCTGTGGCTCCTTGCGACGAGCATCCTCACCAGAGAGGATGGTCACCGAGTTGGTGCCTTTACAGATAGGCACTTCGATGCTTGTCAGGGCTTTGCCCATCATCGGGCCGCCTGCCAACAGCTTGTTGTCGCCCTCGGGCATTCCGCCACAGGCATCAATGAGGTCTTTCATCGGTGTACCCATGCGCACAAGGAAGTTACCGGGATTCTGTAGCTTCTTGCCTGTTACGGTCGTATAACGCTCGAACAGAGGCTTATGCTTCATGACTGCCTCGTAAACGGCAAAGGCTGTGCCTACGTTTTGGACGATGGCACCCACATTGACCGGAATGGCAGGAGGGGCAGGCACCTGACGACGAATCACGGCATCAACCAACTGCTTCTCACCACCTTGCGGATAGCGTTGGGCTAAAGGAACAACTTCTACTTGATATTCGGTTCCGTTGAACTTTTCTGCGGCTTTTTGGGTGAGTAGCTCAATGGCTGCTGGCTTGTTCGTCTCAATGCCAATGTAGCCTGTCGTCACTTTCGCACCCTTCATCAGCAATTCCAAGCCAATAAGAATCTCATCGGCATGCTCCATCATCAGGCGGTAGTCAGCAGTGATGTAGGGCTCACACTCCACAGCATTTATGATCACGCACTCAGCCTTGGCCGTGGGTGGGGGAGTGAGTTTGATAAAAGTGGGGAAACAGGCACCGCCCATGCCGACAACGCCGGCTTCTTTGATGCGGTTGACTATCTCCTCGGGAGTCAGCTCGGGATGGTCTTTCACCAATTCGAGCTTGTCACTGCGATCAATCTTCTCTTCCCACTCGTCGCCTTCCACATTAATAATAATTACGGGCTTGCGATAACCTGTGGCATCAATAGCAGTGTCAATTTTGAACACTGTTCCGCTCACCGACGAGAATATCGGAGCAGAAACGAATCCGCCTGCCTCGGCAATCAGCGTACCCACCTTCACCTTGTCGCCTTTCTGGACAACAGGCTTGGCCGGGGCTCCAATGTGCTGACTCAATGGGAATATGGCTTGCTTAGGAAGGGCTGCTACCTTTGTAGCTACCTCATGTGTAAGCTTGTTTTCTTCAGGGTGTACGCCACCTATACGGAATGTCTTGATAGTCATGCTTTTTCCTCCTTTCCTTCTTCTTTAGGAGTTTCGTTCTTAGGCGCAGCAGTCGTAGGCGCTGCCTTAGTCGTTTCTACTTTTGCTGGCTCGGTCTTTGGCTTTGGTGCGGGTGCAGGATTGGGGAAATTCACGTCAATGATGGCGTGCTTCGGACAAACGGTGACGCATTTGCGGCACAGACGGCATTTCTCCGAATCAATGTAAGCCAGATTATTCTCTATGGTAATGGCGCCGAAGTTGCACTCCTTCTCGCACTTTCCGCATCCGATACAGCTCACGGCGCAAGCCTTCATGGCAACAGGACCTTTGTCCTTATTGACGCAGCTCACAAACACGCGACGGTTCTTCAGACCTTTCTTGCGCAACTCGATGATGCCGCGTGGACAAGCCTTCGTGCAAGCACCGCAGGCCGTGCATTTCTCGTCATCGACCTCGGGAATACCCGTCTCAGGATTGATGTGAATGGCATCGAACTGACAAGCTTCAACGCAGTCGCCACAGCCAAGACACCCGAAGCCGCAGGCGGTCTCACCAGCACCACAAGCGTGCATAGCCGCGCAAGTTCGGAGTCCGGCATACTCGGCAATCTTGGGCCTGTGCTCACAAGTGCCATTACATCTCACTACGGCCACTTTCGGTTCGCCATTGGCAATCGCCATGCCAAGCAAATCGGCCACTTTACTCATGGTCTCAGAACCGCCCACAGGACAGAGCAGACCATCGAGGCTTCCGGCATCGGCTCCTTTTACCAGAGCATCGGCCATACCTCCACAGCCAGGAAATCCACAGCCACCACAGTTGGCACCGGGCAGCAGTTCGTTTACCAGAGCAATGCGAGGATCCTCATACACAGCAAATTTCTTGGAACAGACGTACAATACCAGTGCGGCAATGAGTCCGATTGCTCCAAGCACAATTACTGCAATCAAGATGAAATTCATACTGTTTTGTTTAATTTGTTTTTTTAGTTAGTTATTGTTCTTTCCAGTTGGAACGAGATGCTTTTCGCAATTCGCTCACGTAAGAGCCATACACATATATAATAAGGTATAAGAGCTCCCATCGCCCATAGGGCAGATGCTTCGTCACTATAGCCAAGTATTTTCATGACGAACAGTACTCCGACCAGAATGCCCAGTGGGATAACAAAGCCTATCAGTGTTGCGCGGCTGGCTGTCGAGCCGGATGTGCTCACTACGACTTCCTCTCCAATTCTCAGGCCGTTGGCATCGGTGTAAACGTCAATGATTTTCTCTTTCGCCTCAGAAGCATTGCAGTGACTGGCCACCTTGCAGGCGCTGCATGCAGCTGCTTGCACAATTCTGACCCGCACGTGAGAATGCTCAATGCTATCTACAACTCCAACATGTCTGATTCTGCTATTCATAGTTTGCTTTGCAAAGCGCTTTGCATGCAAAGGTAATATAAAAACTTTAATTTTAGTGAACAACGATTGATTATTTTTTCAAAAAGATTCGTAATCGTTTGCAAATGCGCGAGTTTTTTGTATATTTGCATCCTAAAAACTTAAAAAGCAGCATGAATACAACAGAACAAACATTAAAGCAGATTGGCAGAGCCATCAGAAAAATTACTGAGAAGTTTCCAGAATCGCAAGAGGCTTCCTTGTTGACAGACATACATCTGTGCGTGTCTCAGGAAACGGGTGAGTTGATTGCTTTTGACGATGATGATAAAGAAATTACAAGATGTGTCGTGGAACAGTGGATCGATGACAAAGATGATGATTTCTTTAAGCATGTGGCCAATTTGCTACGCAAAATTTTGAAAGAGAACGCTTCGTTGATTGAAAACATGTCTATTTTAAAACCTTATGCCTTTGTCTTGGAAAACAAAGATGAACGGGATGAAGAATACGAACTTTATGTGGTCGATGGTGATACCGTTATCATAGACCCCATCATCATGGAAGATTTGGATAAAGACCTTGATAATTTCTTCGAACAACTCATGAAGGATATTTAGAAAAAGTTGCTTCTCTTTATAATATATAATAAGGTGTAATTCATGATTTATATTAAATCACTCATTGAAATGATATAAATCGTTGAAAAAAATTGGCAAAATATTTTGTCCGAACGAAAAAAGTCGTACCTTTGCATCCGCTAACGAGGAAACAACCTCCGAGGCGATAAAAAAGAAGAGTTCTTTGAAAGACTTACATAGACAGTGAAGT
>CAMOGW010000028.1 GCA_946614435.1 uncultured Prevotella sp.
CAAGTCCTTTCACCTTGGTATATTCCGGCAATTGTTTCGTTTGCCTTGCAATGCTGAGGGATATGGTTAGGTCTGGATATTCACCCTCTACCAAGCCACGCTCCAATAGGTTCTTGGCATCTGTTTCATTCAGTCGGTGTCCTTTCTGCACAGCATCAAGCAAGATGCAGTCCTCCAACGTCAAGTCTTTGTCAAAACCCTGTTTTGGTGACGTATCGCCGAAGTCAGGAAATAGAAGCGTATTCTGTCATGTCGCTATACGAATAAGCCAGCCGCTCAACACATGGGATGACTTTATATTTCTTGCTCTGTTGAGAAACCAGATAGTCAATGTACTCTGACTTGTATTTTTTGAAATCTTCAGGTGTCATTTGCTGGGCTTTCGAAAGAGCTTGATTGAAAGAAGTCTGTTGAGGTACAATTTTCGGTTGAGAGTTTTTTCTCCCCACCTTTATTCCTCTCTGTCTTGATGCCACAGCAAATTTCTCGATAGCCTCATTCAATCTGATGCTATCATATATTGTCAAGTTCAGGTTTTCTACATAACAGCGGACGGGCGATAGCCCTGAATCATTTCTGACTCAGGGCTTCTTGTTGGAATGGACTATCAGTATTCTTCGTCATCAAAAGAGCCTAAGTAACTGCGTCGTGAACCATTGGGGTCTTCATCCTCCTCTTCATCGCCACCACTGCTTGGCCCTACTTTCACGTCATCACTGCCAATAACTATCATGCAATGCGACCATAAGGTGTGAATCTGGATTTCTGGGGTGATATATGCCGTCTTTTTCATTTGATAATTTGTTTTTTACCATTAATAATGTATAGACCATGAGGCAATGACTCGGGCTTCGAACCCAAATACTGGCCCTGCATGTTGTAGATGTGGACAGGAGCCATGATCTCCTCTAACAGTTCCTTTTCCTCAATACCAGTCACCTCTTCGCCGATGCTGATACGGGCATTGGCACCTGAAGGCAACACGAAGTAAGCTCGCAGTCCCTTCAAGGCTGCAGTATTGGCTTTGGCCTTAATGATCTTGCCCGAACCGACTCCATAGTAATACTCCACTCTATTATCGTCGCGGTTGATATTCCAGGTGTGAGAGGTATAGTTACCTATAAACTGATAGCCGTTATACTCATCAGTGATGGGTTGCGGAGCCACCACGATATTGTCTCCATTAATCTCCCAATTAGGCGTCGTGACGGTACGTTCAGGTTTCATTAGATAAGGCACCCCCGCCTTGATGTCGAACTGGTATTCAAAGTTCAGCACGTCATTCTCTGCCGACTTCAGTCGGATAATCATTGTGGCATAACCCCACATCTTGTTGATTTCCTGCTCCGAGATGTCGAAGGGAAAGCAAACGGGATTCCACTGCCAGGACTTCAGTTGTCGGTCACTGCTCACCATGAAGAACTTGCCGTGGGGGTTAGCGAAGGCTGATGTATTGTCATCGGCATCCTCACTGAGCATCACGCTCACCGTTTCCATCAACTTGAACACGGCCTCGTAGTCGTTGCCCACGCTCTTTACGATGAAGGTCAGTTCCGGCTCTTCGCTGATGATGATGTTGCTATCCGTTTTCTTCCATCCCACGAAGTAGCAGCCGTTCTTGGGTTCAGCCTTCAGTGTTACCTCGCTGTTATAGTCAAACATGCCGTCGCCACCGCCTGTCACGGTTCCGCGGTTGGCGTTCCACTTCACGAGAACCGGGAAGCGCAGCGGCATGAACACGGCTTTCACCGTCTTCTGTCCCATCATGGTGTAGGTGTAGCTGCTCTCTTCGCTGAGCAGTTTGCCAGCCTCCTTCCATCCACTGAACTTATAGCCAGTGTTTGGTGTGGCGGTTAGAGCCACCGTTCCAAAGAAGTCCTGTCGTGATGTTCCTGGCGTTACAGTGCCGGCATCTTCGGGCTCTACTATCATGGTCAGGTTAGCCTTGCCGTCTTCTATCTGTGTCCAGCCTATCTGCTTGCCGCCAGTGCCGTTGATACCATCCATATCGGTGATATCGGCCGTTTGAACGGTTAGCTGATAATAGCCATCCATGTCTGTCAGACTGCTCAAGTTGACCTTAAAGGCCTGCTCGTTCACCTTCACGATGGTCAGCCCGCTCACATCCAGCGTCTCACCGGCACGCATCAGCCTCAGGTCGGCATTGGTGAATGTCGATTCATTGATGGGACGGTTGAAGGCAATGGTCACCTCGCCTACCGCCTCACGAGTATATGCAGCATCACTGGGCACACCTGAGAATTCAGTTACCTCAAGTGGGTCGATTGGTTTGGGTTCGAACTCAACAATATAGGTCTCACCCGACAGCGGCATCTCGTCGGCAAAGTGTACGAGATTCTCATAGATGGGCTCCATCGCATCGACCAGTGTGCGGTCGGTCTGCCAGAAGTTGGTGACAGGCAGGAAGGCATTGTCGTTCTGACGCTGTACGGTCTTCACCGTATGTGTGCCGCCTGTGGGGTCACTGATATTGCCATAGACCCATCCGGCAGCCTTTGTTGTCACCTTCAGCTGATAACGAGTATCATTGAGCTTTGTCCATGTCGCTCCTGCAGCCTCGCTTACAGCGGCAGTGGTACCGTCTGTCTTATACAGCTGGTCGGGATAGTCGTGATAGTCATACTCGTCGTTCACCAGGAAACCGATGTTAGCTGGTGAGGTGGTGCCGTCAGTAGTACCATCGACACCGGGCAGCGTTATCTGGTGTATCATTTCGTGGATGCTCACCTGGTCTAAGAGCGACAGGTCGGGATTATCGTAGGAGGTGACGTGTGTTGCCTGCACATCGTACTTTGTGAAGTGACCGGTGAGCGAAGACGTGAGCCACCACTGTGCCAGCGTTGATGTGCCTGCCTTGATGGTGCCGAAGTCGGTTGCCACGCTCTGTCCCATAGCCATCGTCTTGTCACCGCCGTTCAACTGCGACGACTCTATCTCGAAGTCCACCAGCAGTCCCTTCTCGTTATCTACTATCTGGGGCTGGTTTGTCAGCATGCGCACCTTTGTGGCATCACCCTTACCTTTATTATTAATAAGGAGGGTGAACTGAGACGGCACAATGGTTTCTACCACATCGCTTGTCATGGCATCGTCGCCAAAGATGTCGCGCTGCAGGAAGTAGGTGAGGTCGAGCACAGGCGACGGGTTCACCGTGAGACGTTCCACCTCAAGGTCGCGGGTCATCTCCAAACCTGTGAACGGGTCAATGAACGAGATGGTACCTGCGAAGGTGTACTGCATAGGCTCCTCTGGAGCGGCATAGCGAGTGGGGATGAACAGTATCTTGGCGATGCCGGTCTCTCCAGCCGCCAGTGTCCAGCCGCTGTTGAAGTCAAGATTACCAGTGAAGCCTGTCATACTCTCGGTGGTAATCTCCATGATATGACTGTCGGCCACGTTGCCATAAGCATCGGTCACTCTCAGCCTCAGCTTCACATCTCTCATCAACTCATACTCGCTGCCGTTCTTCACCGTCAGCGTGCCACGTACAGCCTGACGCGTCATTGTCAGTTTCTGCTCTATTTGCAATTTCACAGACGAGCATATGGAGGCGCGTGGCCGCTGTAGGTAGTCAAGCAGTTTCTGGTTCTCATCCAGTAGCATCTCTCCTTCACTTTCATAACCGGCGCGGTTCACGATCTTCAGCATCTGCTTTAGGCGCTTGCCACAACCTTCCACCACATCCATGTGTATATAGTTGGTCTCGCCTTCTGGCAATGTCTCACCACGCTCTAAGCGCAGGGTGTTGATAAAACGGTCGGTGATGTAATGAGCAGGGGGGGCATCAAAATTAAGATAATCAGAGGGGACGTTAATGAACTGTTTAGATCCTATTGATTCACTAAACGCATCCATAATATGACTCCTTGCATGACGGTCCAAGGGGATTTCGGGGTTGTCAACATAATGCTTCAGGGAATCTGCCAATGCCTTGTACTCATTCTTGGTCATAACCATGAACCCCCATTCGCCGAATACCTCATGTAGCAGAATGAGAGTGTGGTAATATCCATAGAGAGGCGCCACAGTGTTGTCGCTCCAAGCGCGCATGGGTGAGGGCATCCAGTCGGCATGCTCCACATTGCCCACTTCCGGCTGCGGATTACTGAAATAGCGGTCGCTGAAGTAGAGCGGTGCATCGAGGGCCTCTGTCTGGTTAGTACGTTCACGACCTCGTGCCAGCACCCGCCAATTTCTCGTCATCTGCAGGCTAACGTACTCCATCAAATCTTTATATTGACCTTTCTTCTCTTCTCCATTCTCTGCAGTCCATATAAACGTTGGTTCGATATGATAATATCTGCTACCCACACCACCAGTTTCTACCATAACGCTCGCCTTTCTTCTTCCAAGATGAGCCCACATATCATCAGCCCAGTCGGGGAAGAAGGTGTTGATATTGTTGGCTATACCTGCATACCAATCTACAAAGAATCCCAAGTCGTTATGGTCGGAAGCAGACAAGATCGGTATTATTTCATTGACAAGGTTTCCAACAACCCCCCACCAATCATTATTTTCAAATACATCATTAATTGCTGTTCCCCAACCTAATGTATAACCAATAACTGGCAACGATGTAGTGAGGTTCCATAACAACTTCTTTGAATTATCCATCATCTCAGGGTCGCAGGCCACGGCATCGGTACCTGTCTGCGTTACACCACCTGTTCCTGAGACACCACCGCCTGGAGTTTCCTTTCCTGAGGCACTCGGACTGCCTGGACTGCCGAGTGAACTTAAGAAGTCTCCCAATCCTCCGGTGCCGCCACAAGTCTTCGTCAGTTGCATGTGTGCAGCCACGTCACTCTCTATATCTCCTATGCCCTCGCAACGGTTGAAGAATCGTGCCAGCGCCCCCATGCCACAGGCTATTGAAGTCCCTATGCGGCGTGGTCCCTGTGCGCTATAGGCCTGTCCGCGCTTAGGTAGGTACATCGGTCCGGTCCAGCGTGAGTCGTTCTCTTCTTCTGCATCGGAAGCTTCGGTAATCACCACCGGAACGGTGATAGTCTGCTGGGGCAAAATATCCCACGGACCTTCTATCAACGGTGTGAAGCAGTAGCCGTTCACCTCATCGGGAATCTGCAGCGTACAGTCGAAGGCGGTAATAAGACCCACATTGGTGAGGTAGGCATAGAACATATAAGGTGTCTCTATCTCTTCAAGGATAATCTTCTCGGGCATATCGAGCTTCACCACAGCCTTGGGCACATTGGTCTCGTAGGTAACGTTGGTCACGATGTCGTATTCATCCTCTATCTCCGTCTGCTCGTAGTGCATCTCCACGGTGATGGCGCTGTAGGAGATGAAGGCACGTTGATGGATGGTGCGGTCGGGATGTACCATCACCGTCTGTTCCCACGAGGAGTGCCGCGGATGGGTTACCTGCACCAAATATTTTCCTTCCGGCATCAGGGCGAAGGTGACCAGTCCGTTGCTGTTAGTCACATCCTGCCTCAACAGCTTCCTTGTAACAGGATGCATCACGCTGACGGTGGCACCCTCAACATGAGGTGCTTCCTCGGTGTTCAGGGTGAACTCATCTACCACGTCGATGACCATCAGGCCAGTCTCCTCCGACACCGTCTCAATATATAGCGGCAAGGTAATATTACTGTTGTTGGCACTGGTGATGGCCAGCTGGCCAGTGGTGATACTGTTCAGCGACATGGAGGGTGTCGGGGTGAGCAGCAGCACGATGGTAGCCTCCTCACCTTGCTTCAACGACGGCAACTTGGTGGGGGTGGCGCTACGCAGCCAGTCGAAATTACCCAGGTCAACCTGTATCTCACCCGTCTCAGCACGACCCTCATTCCTCAAGGTGATGGGGAACTCACGAGTCTTGCCTTTTATCATCGTGGTGTTGATATCACTGACATCAGCCTTTAGTACTGGTGTGGCAGAATAGACGTAGTAATACACCTTCTGTTCCAGTCTGGCTCCTTCTTCCGACTCCATCCTGATCACGAAGGTCTCCCAATCGCCGCCTTCGGAGGGCTTGACACCCGTCAGGTGGAAATAGACGCGGGCATGATTGCCTGCCTTCAGGGTCCTGACGCCGTCGAGGGTCAGTGTAGCTGTACCTGGCATATTATTCACTGTAGGCCTGATGTCGGTGAGCTTCAATGTACCGTGGTTGATGATATCCACATACCCATCGACACACTCGCCCACTTCAAACTCTTTCAGGATAAAGCCTGAGTCATAGCGACGCATACCGTACATCTCGAATACAGTCATCTCAGTGGTCAACTGTTCGGCAGGCGTGCAGGCTCCCACAATGAAATGGCCGGCCAGATTGCCTTCCGGCTTCCAGCTGACGGAGAAATGCCCGTCGGCTGTGGTCTTGGTCTTCACCACATAGCGGTTGTTGTCGCTGATAATATAGACATCAACATCGGCATTATACGGATGACTGCCAGCGACGCTTCCCCAGATACTAACGCTCTGCCTGTTGTTGTAGCGTGTTTGGTCGGTATGTACTTCGGTGGCCCTAAAGTAGGGGTTTAGTACCAGGTCGGTGGTGTAATCATTGTTCAGGTAGTCTATCTCACTGACAGCACCACTCTCATTGATGATTGCCTTTAACAGGTGCTGACCAGCCACGCTGACGGTGGCCAGCGTGTCGAGCTGGGTTATTTGTCCCAATACCATTACATCACGCTCGGTGAAGCGCAACTGATTATTGTCTTCGCAGACGAAGGTAATAGGCACACCAGCCTCTATCATAGAGTAACCATTATTGCGGATGGTAGTCTCAACAATGATGCTGTCGCCCATAGTGGGATTATCAGTCACCACACGCATACCGGTAATTACAAGGTCGGGCAGCGTCTGGTCGGTAGCCATCACCGTAATCTGACCAATACCCCAGGTGTTGAATGGAGAAGCCTCGGAGGCACACTTTGCCGTGAAGGTAAGACGGCGTGAGTCATTCGAGGTGCCATTAAGTTTCAACTTCACCTTGAAAGTGGTCTTCGTCTGACCGGCTGGCATCACCACATTGTCGGGAATCTCCACATCCTCGGGAATGTCACAAGTGATGGATACCGGCAGGTTGAAGCCATTACTGGCTGCTGTCAGTCCCAATGTGAACTCGGTCTCCTGGCCCTCAAACATATTGCCATTTTCAGTGCTCAGGGTGAAGTGAGGTGTGTCGTTGTCGTAGATAGTGATGGTCTCGCTCATCGTACCTCCTGCTGCGGCACCAATGGTACAGCCACAAGAGCTGACGTAGATGGCAGCGGTGAAGGTAACCTCACGGGTGCCACGCGACAAGTCGTCGTCCAGAACACCGATAGGGATGGTTGCCTCCTGCTGACCTTTCTTCATCGTTATGGTCTGACTATAATAAAGGTCTTTGTCGCCGCTGTCGCTCAGACGGATATTAACTTTCTTATCGAGCTTGGTGAGACGTTTGATAGTGCAGTAGATAGCATGCCGGCCATCCCCTTCATAGACCTTGGTCTTGTCGAGGGTCATAGTGAGCTCCGGCATATCATCATCATGTAGCATGACAATAGTATTACCAGGATTGTAACGATAGGCAGTGGCACTTATCTGCACATCCTCCTCGGGCAACTGCACCATTTCGTCATCGATGACCTGAGCATTGACTGTGATGGTGGTCTCGCCCTTAGGCATAATGACTTTTGCAGGCATCTGGAAACGTGATGCTTGCTCGCTGCTGAGCTGTATCTTCAGGTCACGGGTGGTGGCATGACTTGAGGTGATGGTCAGCGTAAACTCCTGTGGCTCCGTAAGATTTATTTGCGACGGAGTGAGGGTTAGAGAAGGCATGTCGTCGTCTATCAGATTACAACTGGCGGTGACTGCCTCATAGCCGTGGGCTGCATCGGCCCTATAGCTCACTGTCACTGTATCACCATTAAGTTGGTCATCTCCTACAACCTCCATATTGAAGTACTGCATCGAGTTATAACCTGTAATGGTAACGGAGGCAGGCGCACTCACACGGCTATCGCCGGCGGTTTTCGTCAGGGTGAAGGTCTCGTCGGCAGTACGGAAGCCGGAACGTTCCAGATAGCAATAGTTGGTCATGGTGCCTTCGGGCTCAACAAGATCATCGTCACTATAGGATAATGTGAGGTAGAGGCGCTTCAGCATCCTATAGCTGTCGGCACTTAGCGACGTATTGTTGGTCTGATACTCCATGCTCTCGCCCGAGTCACTATTGGGCACAACCATAATCTGTACATGGAAGTTGCCGTCAAAGCCAGGAACACGCGGCACGGCAATATCGGCAGTACGGTTCACCTGCTGTCCTGATGCCAACGGGGCGGTATAGTGCATTGTGGTGATGTTGAGGGACTCGCCTGTCACATCACTGATAAAGTTGATGACTTCACGCCAGCCACCTTGACTATCGCGCGAACCAATATTATTTATAGTCCAGGACAGTGACATCGTTCCGTCGGGCATCACATCGCCTGAGGTGATGGCAATATTGCTTACGGTGAAGTCAGGACAGGGTTCCAGTGTAATGCTACCATTATTATAGGCTGTCATAACGTTGTTGCCCAGCGAGTCGCTAATCACCACGTTGCTGATACTGATGGGATAGGTCTCGCCCTCCGTAAGGGCTGCACCCGAAGCTACAGCGGTCTCTAGCGAGAATATCTTTCCCTTGTTGGCACGGAAAGGGGTATTGTTGGGCGAAAGCACCATCACATTATAAGTATGCGAGCCGAGAGAGGATATACGTATCTGATGGTTGGCGGCACGCGTATAGTCCATCTTGGCCGATTCCGATCTTGTGTTGATGCTCACATCCTGCGGCACAGTAACCTGGAACTGTACAGCCACGATGTTGGGATTGGTGTTCTCAAGATAGAATGGCATATCAACCGATACACTCTTCATACAACTGATGTCGCCTATGGAGAGCTTATTCACCTCCTGAGCCAAAGCAGTAGCACAGAAGCTTAATATGAGGCTAATGAGACTTATAAGATGTTTTTTCATATTTCGTTCCTCCTTCTTTTATCTGACAACCTTTTTCCCATTTATAACGTATATGCCTTTCTGCAGGTGGTTTCCACCGATACGGCGGCCTTGCAGGTCGTAGGTCTCGCGGGTTTCACGAGTCTCATAGGTTCCATTGATACCTGTGGTCACTCCACTCACAGCAGTGGCGATGAGGTGTCCGTCGGAATTGGAGAGGCGGGCAGCTTTTACCTCGGCATCACCGTCAATGGTGGCCAGAATGGCGCGCCCGGCGGGCACCACGTCGCCCAGCAGCGAGTAGAAGATGGTGCGCTGGCCCTTACTCTTGTGTGTAAAGAAGTTCATCTCACTGCTCCACTGCACGTTGCCACTGACGGTAAGGTCGAGGGCAGCCACAGGTTCCTTACTGTCGAGTATCAGCTTGCCGTCTTCGATACTGATTCTGGCAGAATAGGTGCTGTTGACCTCATTTACCCTTCGGGCTCTATTGGCGCGGGCCAAGACAGGGTCGATGTCTTCGTCAAGTAGTATGTTCACCTCGCACACCACATCCTGTACATTTATTACTTCAGGGTCACCTGCTTTGGCAAGCTTGGTGTTGGCGGCATACCAGTTGAAGGGAGCATTCACAGAATATTCACCGGGATTGATGGCAAAATTGATGAGCGTCTGTAAGTCTGCTACGTCGAGTTCTACATCATAGTTTACATCGCCCATGTAGAAATCGAAGGTCATGTTCAGCCAACTGATTTCGCTGGGATTGTCGGCATAGCGGCCAAAGCGGATAATGGTACCCTGCGGGTCGTAGTTCCAGGCCGGGCCGCCATTGCTATATAAATCATTGATGGGCCTGTAGTAGCGCACGCTCCAGGGCTGACTGCTGTTGGGGTTGGCAAACACGAAGTAGCCTGGACTATATGACTGATGGATATGCGAGTAGAGCAACACAGTCGGGAAGAAATACTGCAGGTCGCCGTCGGCTGCTTCCATAAACTCCACATAGCTGATGGTCTCGTCGAGGTTCTGTCCGCTGATGTCCACGGTCTTGATATGCTCGGGCAGCATGGGCTTCACATCACGAATCCGGTTGTGTGCCACCTTCAGCGTGGTGAGGCTGGGCAGCATGTCTGTGGCAATGGTCTTGGATTGCGTCACCTTCCCGATATTACCTGTCAATGCATTATTGGAAAGATCGAGATAGGTCACCACATCGTTCACCTGAGCATTGGCGAAGAAATCATCAACCATACCCGACAGGTGGTTGTTGTTCAAGTTGATGTACCACAGCTGGGGGAACAGCAACAGTTCCTGAGGCAGCGATCCCGTGAGGTTGTTGCTTGTGAGCACGAGCTGCTTCACGTGACCGTCCGACATCTTCACACCTTCCAATACGGGCGTCTGGCTCTTGTCTGAACCGAACACCCAGGGACGGGTCCACTGCGATCCGCCCAGTTTGGTGTAAAGGGTCTGCAGCAGAGCGTATTCGTCATCGTTCAGGCTTCCCATGTTGGTTGCCTCGGCATAAATGGGATTGAACTGACTCCAGAAAGCATCCGACTGATAGGAGCTGAGGCTTTCTGCCGGAACGTAGAGCGTCACTCCCGATATAGTAACCCAACTGTTGGAGAACGATGGTGGTGTCAGAGCATTCACGTGCAGGTCAATCAGTGATTCGGTGTACTCAAGGGCAAAACGGTCGCTGTCCGTTATCGTGCTGGGCAGATAGAGCGACTGCAGACCGCGACAGCCAGAGAACAGACAGTAGGACAAAGTAGTGATGCCCTCGGGAATCTCCATCATAACCAGCGACTCACAACCGGAGAACGCATACTGCTCAATGCTCGTCAGGGTGCTGGGCAGCGTTATCATGGTCAGGGCGGTGCAATCTGTGAAGACGCTCATGCCGATGGTGGTAAGGGCGTTGGGCAGGGTGACGTCGGTCAGACTGCTGCACCCTAAGAAGGCTTCACGCTCGATGGTCTTGATGGCATTGCCCAGTTCGACGGTCTGCAGACTGGTGCAGTGCTCAAAAGTGTACTCCGGCAGCGTCTCTATGTCGGCCAGTATGGTGGCTGAGGTCATGCCCTTACATTCATAGAACATATAGTCTCCAAAGCTGGTAATGCTGGCAGGCACGGTGATGTTCTGCAGCGATGAACAGCCATAAAAGGCGCGGCTACCTAACGAGGTGACAGTGGTGGACAACGGGAGGGAGGTCAGAGCCTTGCAGCCGTTGAACGCTGAGTTGCCAATGCTGGTGATGCCGCTGGGAAGAGTAAGGGTGGCAAGATTCTCGCAGCCGGCAAAGGCAGACGAACCTATCTGCGTGATGCTGGTGAGAGCGCTGAGGTCGAGGCTGGTCAGCGACCGGCACTCATAGAACATACAATAGCCGCTGTCCCATGAGGTGAGGGTAGATGGTAGTTGCACACTTCTCAAACTATGGCAGTAGGCAAATGCTTCCTCACCCAGCGACACAAGCCTGGATGGCAGTGTGATGCTTTCCAGCTTCGTGGCATTACTGGCCAAGTTGCGCCCTATGGTGCTGCCCTCACCCTTGGCATCGAGCACCACCGTGGTCAGCGTCTCGTTGTCCCAGCTCAGTCCTAACAAACTGTTACCAGCGGTCAGCTTGCCTGGAGTATGGAGAGTGAAGGACCGCAGACTCTGGCAACTGAACGGAGAACTATAGGCGCCACCAAGTGTAACATCGCCCTGCGCATTGAGTGTAATATCGGTCAGGGCGGTGCAGCTGAAGACACTATAGTCAATCGAAAGCTCACCCTGAGTGGTGATACTGACGCTTGTCATGGCGTTGCACTGATAGAAAGCGTTGGCGCCAATGGTCAGGCTGCCTGTGACATCACAACTGAAGGATGCGAGCTTGTTGCAGTTGTAGAAGGCGTTGCTTCCGATGCTGGTGATGGTAGAGGGCAGCAGCAGGGTGGTAAGCTGCATCTCATCGTACCTGTAGCCTTGGCACACACCTGTGGGAATGTCCGTCAGGGCAGTACCGCTGAGGTCAAGCTCTTTCAAGGCTGTACAATTATAAAAGGCATAACTCTCCAGTGTAGCCAATGTACTGGGGAAAGATATGGTAGCCATAGACACACAATCATAGAAGGCGTTACTCTTAATGGTGGTGAGCTGCGTGTTACTGAGGTCCATGGCTTGCAATGCATAACAGCCGCTAAAAGCGTATTCGCCAATCGTTGTTAGCGACTGCGGCAGACTGATGGAGGTAAGGTATCTGCATGTTTCAAATGCAGAACGGGGTAACTCTGTAAAAACAGCTTCACTGAGGTCCACCTGTGTGATGGTACCGCCGTTTTCTGTCTTCTGAACATTCTTCATCGTGGTGAAATCATCACTGTTCACGGGACCAACCACCTTTAGACACGTTGCACCAGAAGCTTTGATATCATCAACGCTGTAGTTGGTGCTTAGTTCACCTTCAGAGGCAACAGTAATAGTAAGCGTACCATTTACTACCGAAGGCAGTTCTGCACACATAGATGATATAAAGAACAGCAGAAACATCATCATACAGCATAACCTCGTTAAAGTTAGTTTGTTGTCTTTTCTCATAATTATATATTGTTTTAGGTTTTATTCCATTGTTGGATATAATAATCCAAATGCAAAGGTCCTGACTTCGGCGGTTTTAACATTTCGCAGAATACCAATCTTCTGAAACCTCGATAAACAGGGCATTTTTGTGCTTGGGAAGTGTCGATTTGGGTGACGCAGAAAAATCGCGTATTTGCGAATGCTCACGTAGGGGGGTACGGGAATGAGAAGAGAATTGAAAGACAAAACCCTGTTTTGGTGACGTATCGCCGAAGTCAGGAGCACCAACCATAGCTATTGCCATCTTCATTACCGCAGCAAGCTCTTCACCACTGAATTGCATAATAATATTCTTCTGCCCTCCAGCCACCAACAAGGACATTTAATTGTTATGAAGCGTGGAGCTGATATACCACGTCTTCTGATGGGGGTCGTGAGAATTACCTTGAGTATGTAGATGCAGTAAACCAGTCCACGCTATACGCGCGAACCATCATACTGTCCTTGCATACTCAGAAATTTCTCACGTTTCCATCAGCAAGTCGAGCATAACGCTTCGTTGTTCCACTAAATCGATGTGACTTTTACAAATCACGGTACAAAGATATGCATTTTATTTCATTTGAGAGCCGTTTTTTGTCTAAAAATTATAAAAATCATAAAATCGGGGGAAAGCGCAGAAGAAAAGTTCCGTCGTTGGGCGCAGGAAGTATGGCTAGAATTTTTTCGATTTTTAAGACAAATGGAAATCTCATTCTAGCGAAAAATGAGGCCATTTTTGCTGTCCGTGAGGCAAACCGTACTGTTCCTTTTCTCTTTTGAGATGTTCAAAAAGGCTAATTTTGCGCTTTTTTCGGTATCTATTTCGTCTGTTTTTCTCATTTTTGCACACAGATGAGAGCCCACTTTCGGCAATATATGGCCAGGTTTTAGGCGAAATCACGACTCGATTCAGGAAACATCACGCGATGATTTAGGCTATATCGCTTCGTGATTTAGCCTAAATGGCACGATGATCCATTCGCTGAGGCATCGTGAAACTGCCTAAATCGCTGGAAACCCTTGCTGCAAAAGGCTTTTCAGAAGTATTGTTCCACCAATTGTTGATTGTCGTCGCCTTATGGAAGGCTTCTTTCTCTCTGGGAATGACAGGAATAGCGCAAGAGGTGATATGAGGCACTTTGAACCTGTCGAACAGCTCTTTTACTATTGCCCAATTCTCTTCATTGCAAACCTCACGCACCAGGAAGTAGTATAAAAACGGATTAGCCAACATAATGGGACGTACGGCATATCGACCATCCTTGTTGAGCAAGATGTCAAGATTCACATCTGATAGTTCGTTGGGAGAGATGTCATCTTTAACACACTTTTCGTATGGAGCATCACCTATCGTCTCGCGTACATATTTCAGTATCTCGTCAAACGTGAAATACTCCGGCAACTCAAAACCATGATACTGCTCTGATTTCATGAAGAAGTTCATTACTTCCTCATGATTCAGGGTTAATATGTTTTTCGTTGTTTTAGCCATCGAATTTGCTTGAAAGTAGGAATGATAAACTTTCCTTGTTTAAGATTGTCATATTCTGGACACAAAACTAAAAATATAATTTGAAATAACATCAATAAATGGCAAAAATCAGCGCCTTTTAACAGAATTTTTATCAGAATCGTATAAAAGCAGTCCCGGCTTATCAAAAATCGCCACTAAATGCAAGCGCCCACACCTGAAGTTACAGATGTGGGCGCTCCGTTATTTGCTGATATAATGTTACGATGGCGGCAATACGTCAAAGGCCATACCCTTTCCTCTTTGTCGGCACATATCGCGAAGCCTTGACGGTCTTTGCTGCATGAAGCCAACAACGTAGTCGGAAGTCCTCGTTCTCCTCGTCTTTTTTGCGACCGTCCCAGCCAGTCTCGCTACTGACAGAGCCTCCACCTGCACAAGGTAAGTTGACATAGCGACCTCCCATGAGAGCAACTGCGACCTCTCGAACCAGCTTCGCCGTGTCAGGTTTCTCAAAGAGGGCGAGAAGATCAAGCGTTTCATGTATCTGCTGATGTCGGAGATACTTCTCTGTGTGATAATCCTCGTTCAGCTTCTCCATGTCACGCTGATTCATCAACCTTTTATGCTCTTATGTTGACTTTGTGTTTGAAAACCATAATTGTGTAACTTGGGTATTGATGCTATAGCGCAGGCTGTTCATCTGCCTCAGGAGATTGTAGCCACGAAGCAATAAATTTTTTTAACCTGCTGACATGTGCATGACCTATTCCCTCATCGTAGGTAAATTGATGAAGGAAATCGTCGTAGCAAATGATTTTCAGATTATATGTATCTCCTTCGTTACCATTAATGTAATGTGCTGTACCAGTTTCAAAATCTCTAACAGGAGAACCATCCTTAGAATCGACGAGGTCAAACTTATGGTCTGAAATTACAACAAAATTAGGAACAATGTCATTGTCCGTCAGTTTTGGAGCAGAAGCTCTTTGGATTTTATTTTATTTCTTCATATTTATCGTTACTTATGAACAACGGATCAGAGATACTTTCTCCTTTCTGCATTTCTGCAATTTCCTTTGAGCGATAAAAAGGAATACCGACAGGAACATAGTCGGACAGAAAGATACGTTTGCTTGATGTAATCTCGCAGCAATCTCCCAACTTCACTTTCTTCCACTCGCTCATACCTGATCCTCCTTTCCGATAACTTCCCAATGGCCAGTTTTATCAGAGCCTATGCGACGGATGAACTCGCGGCTTTGGAGGGCTTTGATGGTACGGGCGATAGTAGGACGAGAAAGCTGGCAGTATGTGGCAAGCTTCTCGTAAGAATAATTGGGGTACGTACTTATCGCATTCAAGACGGTCTGTTCGGTCTTTGAAAGCTGGGGCGCAACTGCTTTTACAGTATCATTTACAGTATCATTTACAGTATCATCGTCTTCCCGCATCAGCCTGAGCAGGTCAAGTTGGGTGGCTATCACACGGTCGGCAATAAAGTCAACAAAGATCTCTGGACGAGTATGGGCTGCCTCTAACGAATAGATGTATTCATGACGCAGAACAGCAGGAATAATGGCAATGGTAAAGCCGTTGCGCAACAAAGCGAGATTCATCAGCAGACGCGCCACACGCCCGTTGCCATCCACAAAGGGATGAATGAAGACAAAACGCTGATGCAACGTAGCCGCCAACTCTATTGGGTGCAACTTCTTCTCGTTGTCATTGTACCATTTAACAAGTTTCTGCATCTCAGCAGGAATCTTAGATTCTGCCGATACCGCATAACGGCTGCCGCTGATATAAACCTTTACGTCACGATATTTTCCTGCCTTTTCGGCATCTATCTGCTGATAGAACAGGCGATGAAGAGCCAGAATGTCCTCTTCTTCAAGACCTTCCTTTTCGGTAATCTGGTAGATATAGTCGTAGGCCTTGGCATGACCTACTGCCTCGTAATGGTCGCGCAGGGGCTTACCCTCAATCGTCAATCCGTCCTCAATGACTACTTTGGTTTCTGACTCTGTCAGGCTATTGCCTTCAAGGGCATTACTCGTATAAGTGAGCCCTACGCGGTAGTACTCTCTTAACGATTTTAGTGTTTCGGGCGGTAAAGGTCTGTATGCTGACAGCAAACGGTTGTTCTCGTCAGCCTTCTTAAACTTATCTGTCATTTCACTCATACCTCATCCTCCTTTCTTTCATTTTCCCATTTAGCTTTTGCAACAAGTCCTTCTCGCTATACAAGCTTTTGTTTGAACGAACATACCTCCCGAACCACAAGCAGGATCAAGCATTACACCCTGTTCTGGCTCCAGTACATTTACGAGCATCTTTACCAAAGACTTAGGAGTGAAGAACACACCATCGTCTGATGCTACAGCTTTAGCAAACTTGCTGAGGAAGTACTCATAAATACGACCTATAACATCGCCACCGATTTCGTCGAGTGTCTTGTTATTAAAGATACGAAGGAGTTCACGCAACAGTTCATCGCTGAACATAGTGTATGATTTAGGCAGAATACCTGTCAACTGTTCGCTTTGTTCTTCGACCAGAGTCATAGCGCGATTGACAGCTTCGCCCAAAGGTTGGTCATCCGACAGATTTACCAGATAGTCAAACTGAGCCTCACGAGGAAGGTAGAGCGCACTTTTTGCCGCAAAGTCACTTGGTTCAACAGGCATTACGCGACCACCACGACTTGGACGATTCTTCAGCAATTCAGCTTCAACCATCTTGAAGCGACTATATGCGTATCTTAGAAACAGCAATGCCAATACTGGCATACAGTATTGGCTCGATGTGAGTTTACTTCCTGCACGAAGCAGGTCTGCCGACTCCCAAAGGTCTGCTTCCAGTTTGCGAATATTTATCTTTTCAGTCATTTGCTTCAATTATAAAGGTTGTTCATTGCTTACTAGGTCGCTCATTTTAACCTGTAGGATTTCTGCAATCTTTTTGATTGTCTCTAATGAAGGCTGTGCTTTGTTGGTACACCACTTACTAATAGTTGCAGGGTCTTTTTCCATTTGCTCTGCTAACCATTTTGCTGTTTTGTGCTGTTCAACAAGCACCACTTTCAATCTGTTGAGGTCTTTATTTGCCATTATACAAAATTTAATGTAGCAAAAATACTAATTTTTCATGTAAAACGTGCAAGAATAAACAAAAATATGACAAAATGCGGCAATTTTCTTTGCTTTTTAGTTCAATTGAGACTAAAAATCACAAAATTGACACCAATATTTGTGAGATTGAAAGCCACAGCTAGAATCAAGACAATGACTTGTCGCAAACCTTATCCTCCATTTAATGCTGTAGCGCAGGCTGTTCATCTGCCTCAGGAGATTGTAGCCACGAAGCAATAAATTTTTCCATTTTCAAGACAAATGAAAAAGTCGTTTTAGAGAAAAATGAGGGCTTTTTCGTTGTTTGTGCCATAAACGGCGTTGTTCCATTTCTCGTCTGGAATGTCTGAAAGGACTTGTTTTTCACTTCCGTTAGCAGCTATTTCATCCGTTTTTCTCCTATTTGCGACTATCTTTTTCCCTCTTTTTGGCGGCATAATGTCAGGTTTTAGGAAAAATCACGACTCGATTCAGGAAACATCACGCGATGATTTAGGCTATATCGCTTCGTGATTTAGCCTAAATGGCACGATGATCCATTCGCTGAGGCATCGTGAAACTGCCTAAATCGCTCAAAACCCTTGCTGCAAAAGGCTTTTTAGAAAGTGTGTTTTGCAATCCATTGATTATCAGTTGGTTGCAAAATGCTCAAAATTCGCGAATTTCAGAGCAATTTACAGCTTGCTGAATTTTTTGCGAGTTTTGGTGGCACTTCACGAAATAATTTGTATATTTGCATAGTCAAACTAAAAAGTAAACGACTAAGACAATGAAAAAACATCTTCTTGTACTCGTGACGATGCTGATGAGTTGCATTGGCATCCATGCACAGTTGCGTGTGGTTGAGAACCTGAACTTTGGCTGGCGATTCCATGCCGGCGACGTGAAAAATGCAGAGCAGAAAGACTTTGCTGATGCCGGATGGCGCACGGTCAATGTGCCGCACGACTTCCAGATTGAGCAGCCGTGGGTGGCACCTGCCGCCGACGAGAAAGCCGACAACAGTGATGCTGCGGCCAACATCAAGAGCCGACTGAGCAGCCGTGGCTTCAAGGAAATGGGGAAAGGGTGGTATCGACTGCACTTCACTCCTGCCGACTCGCTGAAGGGACGCCGACTGCTGTTGCAGTTTGACGGCATCATTTACACAGGCGATGTCTATCTGAACGGTGAGCGCATCGGCGGCACCAACTATGGTTACGTGGGCTTCGAAATCGACGTGACCGACAAGCTGCGCCTGGGACAGGAGAACGTG
>CAMOGW010000029.1 GCA_946614435.1 uncultured Prevotella sp.
CGTGACTATAACAAGCCAATGGGAGTTGCTACCTATAAGACTTTCTCGGATATGCCAAAAGAAATGCAGAAAACACTTCCCGATATTGAGGAGTTGAAAAAACTGATGGATGACGATGATGTATGAAACATATCGCCTCGTCTTGTTAACAACGAGTCGATGTCAATGGTGTGAACGGATATGACGAAGTACGGTGATATCATGCCATTTGGAAAAGCACAAACTAATGGAAGCCTAATTGTGCCACTCGAAATGGCTGCTAAATCACAATACAATCTATTCTAAACCGTGACGTGATATAGGCTAAATCATGACGCGATATAGCCTAAAACGCGACGTGATTTTGCCTAAAACGCGACGTGATTCTGCCTGCAACATGTTGTGAGATATTCAAGATGGTAAAGGCATCTTGCAGACTGCACAAACTGATATACTATACAGAACCAGAAGAAGTTGCAAAACATCTGTTCCATCTGCTCCCATCTGCAACGCACTGTCAATCAAACGATTAGAAACGGATCAGATGGGAGCAGACGGAGCAGATGTCTTAAATTTATTTCATTTTTTATCACAACTGGCTGATAATCTCGAAAATTTTGCCTAAATTTGCAAGCCACAAAAAAACATCAACTGTTACTGATTATGCCAGAATCCAACAATAGCAAGCGCCGGACGAACCGGCAACAGCCCATCGACAACACTTACGCTCACCTACAGCCACAGGCTGCCGAGGTGGAGAGAGCCGTGATTGGTGCCCTCCTGATAGACAAAGATGCTTATGCAGTAGTGTGCGAAATGCTCTTCCCTGAGAGCTTCTACGAGCCGCGCAACCAGATGGTGTATAGCGCCATACGCGACTTGAGCATGGAGGAGAAGCCGGTTGACATGCTCACCGTGACCGAACAGCTGGCCAAGAAAGGACAATTAGAGGAGGTTGGCGGGCCTGCCTACATAGCCGAGATTTCATCGAAGGTGGCATCGAGTGCGCACATCGAGTACCACGCAAGAATCATCGCCCAGAAATTCCTGGCCCGACAGCTCATCTCGTTTGCCGGAAACATTGAGACGAAGGCATTCGACGAGACCATCGACGTGGACGAACTCATGCAGGAAGCCGAAGGCTCGCTCTTCGAACTCTCGCAGAAGAACATGAAGAAGGACTACACGCAGGTGGACCCCGTGATTAAGAATGCCATCGACATCATCAGTAAGGCGGCGGCCAACACCGACGGTCTGACGGGTGTGCCTACGGGTTATCACAAGCTGGACGACATCACCTCGGGCTGGCAGTCGTCCGACCTCGTGATCATAGCCGGTCGCCCTGCTATGGGTAAGACCTCGTTCGCCCTGTCGCTGGCTAAGAACATCTCAACGGATGCACGCATCCCCATCGCCTTCTTCTCGCTCGAGATGTCGAACGTGCAGCTGGTGAACCGCCTCATCTCGAATGTGTGTGAGATTCAGGGCTCGCACCTGCAGAGCGGACAGCTGCAACCCGACGAGTGGGATCGGCTGGACAAGCGCATCAACAATCTGTACGGGGCGCCGCTCTACGTTGACGACACCCCGGGTCTCTCGGTGTTTGAACTGCGCACCAAGGCTCGCCGACTGGTGAGAGAGCACGGCGTGAAGATTATCATGATAGACTACTTGCAGCTGATGAATGCCAACGGCATGCGCTTCTCCTCACGACAGGAAGAGGTATCGACCATCTCGCGCTCACTCAAGGGACTGGCTAAGGAACTGGACATACCTATCCTGGCTCTCTCGCAGTTGAATCGTGGTGTAGAATCGCGTGAAGGACTGGAAGGTAAGCGCCCGCAGCTAAGCGACTTACGAGAGTCTGGAGCTATCGAGCAGGATGCCGACATGGTGCTGTTCGTACACCGCCCGGAGTACTATCACATCTATCAGGACGACAACGGGCGCGACCTGCACGGCATGGCTCAAATCATCATAGCCAAGCACCGTAAGGGCGCTACGGGCGACGTGCTGCTGACCTTCCGTGGCGAATACACCCGCTTCGAGAACCCGGAGGACACACGCATGTCGAGCCGTCCGAAAAACGACAGCGGAGGCGAGATTATAGGGTCGAAAATCAACGGCAACAACAACATGAGTGCCCCACCCGCCGGCTTCAACAACATGGACGACATTCCCCTTCCGCCGCCACCGTCAGACACCGTACCTTTCTGATTTCCTGCTAAATTTCCTTAATGCCCCGAAAAAGACTACCTATATTTAGGTAATTTCTCAGGATTATTTATTAATTTTGCAGACATATTTTGTGATAAGCAACTTTTATTACACAGTTTAATCATGATTTATTCAAAAGAAGTAGAAAACATGTGCGTTGTGGCCAAAGGCCCCAACCATGGTCCTGCACCTATCCCCGAAGAGGGCAAGTGGATTCAGGCCAAAGAAATCAAAGACATCTCGGGTTACACCCACGGTATTGGCTGGTGTGCTCCTCAGCAGGGAGCCTGCAAGCTGTCACTGAACGTAAAGGACGGTGTGATTCAGGAGGCTCTCGTTGAGACCATCGGTTGCACTGGTATGACCCACTCAGCTGCTATGGCCAGCGAAATCTTGCCCGGCAAGACCATCCTGGAAGCCCTGAACACCGACCTCGTGTGCGATGCTATCAACACCGCCATGCGCGAGCTGTTCCTGCAGATCGTTTACGGTCGCACACAGAGCGCTTTCTCAGAAGGCGGCCTCGTGATTGGTGCCGGCCTGGAGGACCTGGGCAAGGGTCTGCGCTCACAGACAGGTACGCTCTATGGCACAGTGGCTAAGGGCACTCGCTACTTGGAGCTGACCGAAGGCTACATCACCAAGCAGTTCCTGGACAAGGACAATCAGGTGTGTGGCTACGAGTATGTGCATCTGGGCAAGATGATGGAAGCCATCAAGGACGGAATGGATGCCAACGAGGCCGTGAAGAAATTTACCGGCAGCTACGGACGCACCACCGCCGAGCAGGGAATTGTCAAGGTTATTGATCCACGTAAAGAATAAGAGGAGGACAGACACATGATTAGAAAAGTATCATTCGAAAGCTACGAGCGTCGCATCAATCAGGTGCTGGCTGCTCTGAAGGAGAACGGAATCAATAGCATTGAAGAGGCTAACGAAATCTGCGACAAGGCAGGTGTCGATCCCTATCAGATGTGTGAGGACACTCAGCGCATCTGCTTCGAGAACGCTAAGTGGGCATACGTTTGCGGTGCTGCCATCGCCATCAAGAAGGGCGTGAAGAGCGCTGCCGAGGCTGCCGAAGCTATCGGTATCGGCCTGCAGAGCTTCTGCATTCCCGGTTCAGTAGCCGACGACCGCAAGGTGGGTCTGGGCCACGGCAACCTGGCTGCTCGCCTGCTGCGCGAGGAGACGGAGTGCTTCGCTTTCCTGGCCGGCCACGAGAGCTTCGCTGCCGCCGAGGGTGCCATCAAGATTGCCGAGAAGGCCAACAAGGTGCGCAAGAAGCCCCTCCGCGTCATCCTGAACGGTCTGGGCAAGGATGCTGCTATGATCATCAGCCGCATCAACGGCTTCACATACGTGCAGACTCAGTTCGACTACTACACCGGCGAGGTGAAGGTGGTGAAGGAAGTTCCCTATAGCGACGGTCCGCGCGCCAAGGTGAAGTGCTACGGTGCCGACGACGTGCGCGAGGGTGTAGCCATTCTGTGGAAGGAGAATGTTGACGTGTCAATCACCGGCAACTCTACCAACCCCACCCGCTTCCAGCACCCCGTGGCAGGCACTTATAAGAAAGAACGTACGCTGGCTGGCAAGCCTTACTTCTCAGTAGCTTCAGGTGGCGGCACCGGTCGCACACTGCACCCCGACAACATGGCTGCAGGTCCTGCTTCATACGGCATGACCGACACGATGGGCCGCATGCACTCTGATGCACAGTTTGCCGGTTCGTCTTCAGTACCTGCTCACGTTGAGATGATGGGCTTCCTCGGCATTGGCAACAACCCGATGGTGGGTGCAACTGTTTCAATCGCTGTGGAGATTGACCTGGCCCTGAACAAGAAGTAAGCTCAAACTTACAGCATAAAAAAAGGATGCGCTCGAAAAACGAACGCATCCTTTTTTCATATTCTCTGTAATTCGACTTAGGTTATTTCTTTTCCTCAGCCTCTTTCTTCTCGCTCTTTGCAGCTGAACTCTTGTAGCGCTTGTTCAGGCCGTTGATCACATCCTGAGTGATGTCGAACTTCTTGCCGCCATAGAGGATAGCGCTCTTGTTGATGATTATGTCATACTTCTTGTCCTTGTTGTAAATCTCAAGGAAGTTATTCAGACTGTCCTGCAAAGCCTCAAGGAACTTCTGCTGCTCAGAAGCCAGCTCCTGCTCAAGACGAGATTGGAGTGCAGCCAGATCGTTCTGCTGGCGCTGCAGCGTGGCCTGCACGCCCTCGGCCTGCTCACGGCTGGTGAAGCCATTGTTCTGTAACTTCTGCTGGAAGTTGTTGGCAGCAGCCTGCAGCTGATTTCCTTTCTGATTCAAGGTATTGCGTGCATTGAGCGTTTTCTTCTCAATCTCCTTGCTCTTCTCAATAGCAAACTCGAACTGAGTCATCAGAGAGTCAACCTCGACATAGGCAATCTTCAGACCTGAAGAGACGGTGCTGTCATTATCGACAGGCTGCTCATCGAGTTTGGGACTTTGGTTGTTGCATGACACCATCGCACAAGCAGCAAACAGTGCAAATAGAATTTTCTTTTTCATTGAACTTTTTATAGGTTAAATTTTAATGATTTCGCTCATTGACGGCAAATTCGCTCTTTCTGCGCATCTCGCGATCCTGATCGACAACACAATGGATGCCTCGCTCACGCATGGCTTCGGAGTCATGAATATGCTGCGATGCAAAGGTGCCATTTTTTTTGAATATCACCTTCACACACAAAAAAGCCATTGATATAGCAATTATTAACGCAGTAGATATGAGGATTTCCGTCATTTTTTACTAATTTTGCGGTGCAAAGTTAATCATTAATTCAGAAACCGAACAATAAAAAGGATTAATAATGAATAAAAGTGAGTTAAAACCTACAGCCGTCTTCGAACAGTTTGCAAAGATTAACCAAATTCCCCGTCCTTCGAAACACGAAGAGAAAATGATTGAGTATCTGCAAAACTGGGGAAAGAGTCACGGACTTGAAACGAAAGTAGATGAAGTGGGCAACGTGATTATACGCAAGCCTGCCACCAAGGGTATGGAGAACCGAAAGACCGTAATCCTGCAGAGCCACATGGACATGGTATGTGACAAGCTCGTTGATGTGGAATTCGATTTCGACAAGGATGCCATCAAGACCTATGTTGAAGGTGAATGGCTGACAGCCGAAGGCACTACCCTCGGAGCCGACGACGGTATTGGCTGCGCCATAGAGCTGGCCATTCTGGAGAGCACCGATATAGAGCACGGTCCGATTGAATGTGTGTTCACACGCGACGAGGAGACGGGCCTGACGGGGGCTGAAGGCATGAAGCCCGGATTCATGACGGGCGACTACCTCATCAACCTGGACTCTGAGGACGAGGGCGAGATATTCGTGTCGTGTGCTGGTGGTAGAAACACTTCAGCCGTGTTCGAAATCGAGCGCGAGGCCCCCACTGCCGACTTGTTCTTCCTGAGCGCTCAGCTGAAGGGACTGGTGGGCGGACACTCAGGCGACGACATCAACAAGAAACGCGCCAACGCCATCAAGATTCTGGCTCGCTTCCTCTATCAGGAGACGAAGCGCTACGAGGGCATACGTCTGGCACAGTTCCACTCAGGCAAGCTGCACAATGCCATCCCACGCGACGGTTCGTTCGTGATAGGCGTACCTAAAGACATCAAGGAGAACATCAAGGCCGACTGGAACGTGTTTGCCGCACAGGTTGAGGACGAATTCCACGTGACCGACACCACAATGGTGTGGAGCATGGAATCGGCTGATGCCGAGAGAGTGATAGACGTGAAGAGCGCCCAGAACTTCATACGTGCTCTGCAAGCTGTAGATAACGGCATCTATGCCATCTGTCAGGACGAGGCACTGGGCGGAATGGTTGAGACCTCAAGCAATATAGCCAGCGTGCACACCGAAGAGAAAGAAATCAAGATTCTGTCGTCGCAGCGCAGCAATGTGATGTCAAACCTCGACAACATGTGTGCCACAATCGTGGCTACCTTTGAACTGGCCGGAGCCAAGGCTTGGTCAAGCGACGGCTATCCTGCCTGGAAGATGCGCCCCGACAGCAAGCTGACCGAGATTGTGCGCGCCTCTTACAAGGATTTGTTCGGAAAGGAGCCCGTAGTGCGCGGCATTCATGCAGGACTGGAGTGCGGCCTGTTCTCAGAACGCTATCCCAACCTGGACATGGTGAGCTTCGGACCTACGCTCCGCTTTGTTCACACGCCCGACGAACGCCTGCACATCCCCACCGTTCAGATGGTATGGGACCACCTGCTGCTCGTGCTGAAGAGAATTCCACAAAAATAAAACGACAAGACTATGAAACGTATCAGCCAAATCGTTGGCAGTCTGCTTATCATGACGTTCCTGACGGGCTGCGGGCCACAAAGAGATGCCGAACAATTAGTAGAGCAATTCATTGAGCAATATGCCGTTGAGCCTGCTGCCATACAGAATGTATCGTATCAACACATCGACTCAACGAAACTCGTATCCGACTCACTGATTGGAGTCATGCAGCAACGTAGCCACGAATTGTTCAAGGACGGGATTGACTATCCTGTGAAATCGAAGGGCAACAAGCTCTACTACATCAGGATGAAGTTCACCTATAAAGGAGATACGCTTCGACAGACATTCTACATAGACGAAGCCTTGGAGCACATCGTTGCGTTCAAATAAAAAGAATGGGTAAAGAGAGTAAAGACTATATCGAAATTAAGGGTGCTCGCGTTAATAATCTAAAGAATATTGACGTGAGCATTCCTCGTAACAAGCTGATTGTGATAGCAGGTGTGTCGGGAAGCGGCAAGTCGTCGCTGGCATTCGACACGCTCTATGCCGAAGGACAACGCCGCTACGTCGAGAGCCTGTCAAGCTATGCAAGACAGTTCCTCGGACGTATGAACAAGCCTGAGTGCGACTTCATCAGAGGCATTCCGCCTGCCATCGCCATCGAGCAGAAGGTGATTTCACGCAATCCCCGAAGCACGGTCGGCACATCAACCGAAATCTACGAATACCTCAGACTGCTGTTTGCACGCATCGGTCACACCTACTCGCCTGTGAGCGGCGAAGAGGTGAAGAAGCATAGTACCGAAGATGTGGTGAACAAGATGCTGGAATTTTCGAAAGGCACGAAGTTCGTGGTCCTTGCTCCCCTACAGGTGTCAGAGGAGCGCACGGTGGAGCAACAACTGAAAGCGTGCATCTTGCAGGGCTACTCCCGAATATTCACGAATGGCGACTTCACGAGGATTGACGACTATCTGGAAAGTAACGACCGCAAGGACGATGCCGAAATATTTATTGTCATTGACCGACTATCAGTCGAAGATTCGAAAGAGACCATTTCGCGACTGACGGATTCGGCTGAGACCGCTTTCTTCGAAGGCCGGGGAGCACTGCGCCTCATGTTTCTTCCCTCCAACATCATCTATGACTTCTCTACACGCTTCGAAGCCGACGGCATCACGTTCGAGGAGCCTACCGACCAGCTCTTCTCGTTCAACTCTGCCGTAGGAGCCTGCCCCGAGTGCCAAGGATTCGGCAAAGTGATAGGCATAGACGAGCACTTGGTCATTCCCGACACATCGCTTTCGGTCTATGACGGCTGCGTGGTGTGCTGGCACGGCGAGAAGATGAGCGAGTGGAAGAATTGGTTCTGCCGGAACGCTACCAATGACGACTTCCCCATCTTCGAACCTTACTATAGTCTCACTCAGAAACAAAAAGACCAGTTATGGCACGGCTTGAACAGTGACCGTCACAAAGACCTGCACGATAAGCCCTGCATAGACTCCTTTTTCCAAATGGTAAAGGAGAACCAATACAAGATTCAGTATCGCGTGATGCTGAGCCGCTACAGAGGAAAGACCAACTGTCCCAAATGTCACGGCACACGACTGAAGCCCGAAGCTAACTACGTGAAAATAGGCGGACGCAGTATTTCCGATATTGTGGAGATGCCTGTCTGCCGTCTAGCTGAATGGTTCAGAAAGCTGGAACTGAGTGAGCACGACGCAGAAGTGGGTAAGCGATTGCTGACTGAGATACGCTCGCGACTGCAGTTCCTGCTGGATGTGGGCCTGGGCTATCTCACACTGAACCGTCTGTCGAACACGCTCAGCGGAGGCGAGAGCCAGCGCATCAACCTGTGTACTTCGTTGGGCAGTAGTCTGGTGGGGTCGCTCTATATTCTCGACGAACCTTCTATCGGGCTGCACTCTCGCGATACCGACCGATTGATTCGCGTGCTGCGACAGCTTCAGCAACTGGGCAATACCGTCATCATCGTGGAGCACGACGAGGAGATTATGCGTGCAGCCGACTATCTCATAGATGTAGGTCCGGATGCGGGCCGACTGGGCGGCGAAATCGTATTTGAAGGCGATGCCAAGGACATCACCCTCGATGCGCTCAAGAAATATCCCAAGAGCTACACCGTGAAGTACCTGCTACACGAAGCATCCTTGCCCATACCTGAATCAAGAAGGCCCTGGAACCGACACATTGACATCAAAGGAGCCCGAATGAATAATTTGAGAGGCATCAACGTGCAAATTCCCCTTAACGTGATGACGGTTGTGACGGGAGTGAGCGGCAGTGGAAAGTCATCGCTCATCAAAGGCATTTTCTATCCTGCCATGAAGCGGCATCTGGGCGAAGTGTGCGATGCCCCAGGAGAGTATTCTGGACTGGAGGGCGATGTGGATGCCATCAAGCACATAGAGTTTGTTGACCAGAATCCTATCGGAAAATCTACGCGCTCAAATCCTGCTACCTACGTGAAAGCCTATGATGCCATTCGCGACCTGTATGCCGAACAGCCGCTATCCAAGCAGATGGGATTTAAGTCGCAGTTCTTCTCGTTCAATGCCGACGGCGGACGCTGTGATGAATGCAAGGGAGCCGGAACGATTACGGTCGAGATGCAGTTCATGGCAGACCTTGTGCTGGAGTGCGAAGCATGTCATGGGCATCGCTTCAAGCACGACATTCTTGATGTGCGCTTTGAGGGTAAAAACATCGACGATGTGCTGAACATGACTATCAGCGAGGCCATTGAGTTCTTTTCGGCTCATCAGCAGAAGACAATCGTGACACGTCTCAAGCCACTTGAAGACGTAGGTCTCGGCTACATCAAACTGGGACAAAGCTCTTCGACCCTCTCGGGAGGTGAGAACCAGCGCGTGAAGCTGGCCTACTTCATAGGACAGGAGCGGCAGGAGCCTACTCTTTTCATCTTCGACGAGCCTACCACTGGCCTGCATTTCAACGACATCTGCCGACTGCAGGCTGCCTTCAATGCGCTCATAGACCGTGGTCACACCATACTGGTAATTGAACACAATATGGATGTCATCAAACAGGCCGACTGGTGCATTGACTTAGGTCCTGAAGGAGGCGACCAAGGTGGCAGTCTCATCGCAGCTGGTACGCCCGAAAGCGTAGCTGAATGCAAAGAAAGTATTACGGGAAAATACCTGAAGCCGAAACTGGCTTGACGATTTTCTCCGAACATGCGGATTAGTATGTGTGCAACACTAAGCCCTGATGTTCAGATAATTAAGCCTTAATGTTCAAATAATGGTCGAGCTGTTCAACTCCTTTTTGAGTTGAAAAGCCCCTAAGCGATACAAATATAAGATTATGGAATACCTCCTCTATAGAGAACTCTCTATAGAGCTGGTTTTCCATGATATAGGCAGAAAGGGCATTAAAGATACGAGAAACGATTTCCATATTGACATCATCACGGAAATAGCCTTCGTCAACACCTCGCTTAAGAAATCCCATGAAGCGCTCGTGAGAACATCGGGCATCCTCACGAAACAGCTCAATGACCGAAGGATACTTATACATGTCAGAATAGAAGTCGGGACAAGTGGTGTGAAACTCTTCCACCTTTTGTCTGTAAAGAGCTACGATGATGTCCATCACGTTATCGCTCTGTTCATAGAGGCATGCAAGCTCGGCATCTTTCATCTCTTTGAATTTCTTTATGCAAGCAAGTAGCAGACTCTCCTTGTTATAGAATATCTCATAGAGCGTGCGCTTCGATATGCCCAACGTCTGCGCTATATCATCCATCTTCACAGCTTTAATGCCTTTGGCTACGAAGTCGTGCATAGCGGTATCAAGAATGCGTTCCCGAAGCGATGCCATATAAGAGGAAATAACCTTTTGATCTTTCATAAAGAATTCATTTTCGACGGCAAAATTAATAAAAAATCCTATATGGCTGAGTTCAATTAAAGCAAAAATAGCATTTTTTATCGATTTTGTCAACAATTTTATTGAAAACTATTCATTATCGAATAGTTTTTAACAATTTAGCGAATCATTATCGGCACATCTTTTAAATGGCGAACAAGCGGGAAAAGACCAAGTTCACCTATTACACTTATAATATCGAATCGTATATTACTACACACCCGATGCTGTTTCACATAGTGATGAATCGACTTGCGTAAGCGACAAATTTTCGTATAATTCACTGCCTGTTCAGGAGACTGAAGAGAATGTGTGTTCCTGGTCTTCACTTCTACGAAAACGATTGTCTGTCCATCCATCACAATGAGGTCAATATCCCGATGGCTTGACTTCCAATCGTGTTCAATCAACCTACATCCCTGATATTGCAAATAGAGTGCCGCCACCGTCTCGCCCCATTGTCCCATCTGCAAATGCAGAGGAAGCGCAACATCAGGAATGCTTATAATACCGTCTAAAAGTAAACCGCTATTCTTAGAATCAATATCTATTCCGAGTGCTGAGAGTTGGAAAGCGGTCTTCAATAATGCTTGTCGTTCTGCATACATCTCATTACCATACCGCAATACCAGCCGCAACAATGCTCTGTATATCTTTGACAGTTCAGACAAATCATTGTTCTCCAACCGCTTTTCAAGTACAGCTAAGGCTACTTTGAACATCATCCGAGAAGCGTATTCGCCATGATCGTCTGCATAGATGGGAAGCATCGCCCCATAAGCACCTTCAACGTCTCCTTTCAGATATAGGGACTGAACATCAGAAATACTCATTCCGTAAATCTTTGTCTTATCGGAGCTTCAGCGAATCACCCACTTTGAGCTGATAGTCAGCCTTCAGGTGGTTCAACTTGTAGAGTGATTTAAGGCGAATGCCGTACTTCTGGGCAATAGAATACATCGACTCGCCCGCACGTACATAATGCATGCGCTTGGCATATTCCTTCGGAGCCTTCCTTTTCTTTTTCAAGAGCCAAACGATCTCGCCCTCTTCCAGCACGTCGTTCTTATCACGTTCATTATATTTGGCTAACTTCCTATAAGAAGTATCTACCTCTTTGGCAATCGAACGGAACGTATCGCCTGAACGTGCCACGATGTAGTAATTGTCATTAAAGTGATGAATGGCATGAACAAGTCCTATGAAAGCGTGCTTCGTCTGCTTGGCCATGAATTTGTCATAGTTCTTATAATTGTCATATTCATAGAGCTTATACAGCTGTATGATCTCAATCAGCCTATTTGCATAAGCCGGATTAGTGGCATAGCCTGCGGCCTTTAACCCCTTTGCCCATCCTTTGTAGTCAGTAATCTTCAGGCGAAAGAGCCCGCTATAGCGCTGACTGGAAGCCAAGAAGCGCGAATGGTCCTCAAAGGATTCGAAAGCAGAGCGATAAGCGCGGAAGCACTCGTTATTACGGTCATCGTCCTGATAGACCGTGCCGCCACTCCATCCATGACACTTAATGCCAAAATGATTGTTCCCCTTTCTGGTTAATTCACTACGTCCTGCCCCCGATTCGAGCAATCCCTGTGCAAGTGTGACAGATGCAGGAATCTTCCATCGCTGCATCTGCTCGATGGCTATGTCCTTATACTGATTGATGTATTGTTGATATTGCTGATTCCAACGCATCTGTCCGAATGCGCTGACCGAAAACTGAAATAAAAGAAGAAAAAGAATTTTTCTCATCGCGTAGTTAATAATTCTTCTGCAAAAGTAATGATTTCTGATGATAATTTACTATTTTTGCAACATAAATATAAATATTATGGACGAACTAACCCTTAAATCAAAGATTCTGGTTTGCCAAAAGAGCGAACTGCCCGACGACGAACGCAAACTGATTGAGATGGCCATCACATCAACCTCCAACTCTTATGCTCCCCACTCTCACTTCCACGTAGGTGCTGCTCTGTTGCTTGCCAACGGCCAGTTTATCGCCGGCTGCAATCAGGAGAATGCAGTGCTTCCTGCAGGCATCTGTGCAGAGCGTGCTGCCATTTTCTCGGCTGGAGCCCAGTATCCCAACGAGGCTGTGGTGAAGCTCGCCATTGCGGCCCGCGATGCTGAGGGCCGTCTTACCAAGTCGCCCGTTTCGCCTTGTGGCATTTGCCGACAGGTCATCATCGAGACCGAGACGCGCTTCCGTCAGCCCGTTCGTATTCTGCTCTATGGAGAAGATAATATTTATGTGGTTGACGGCATCAAAGAGCTCATGCCTCTGGCATTTACCAACTTCTAAGTCTTTTTTTTTACCGATAGCATCCCAAGCCCTTGGCTGTAGAGAGCGAATCCAAATGGAAGTCGTACTTCAGGTTCGTCTCGTCTATGAGCTTGAAATGCTTCTTACCTTGAATATCATCAGTGGGCTTTTCCCAAATGATATTCTTGAAGTGTGTTGTATCGTTTACTTCAGGTGTCCTCAGCAAGCATTTCTCAAATACATAATTATATGATGTGTCGGTTTTCTCTTGAGTACCCATCAGCTCGTCATCGGCATAGCCTGTGAGAATCGTGTTCTGACAGGAGAGCATTTCGAGCGGATAGACATGTCCCTGATAGCTGTTGAAAAAGCGAAGAGCCACGCCACGCTCTGCTACGAACGGATAGAATTGTGCTATCGTGCAGCCATCCATCAGCACCGCTCCTCCGTATGCCAGCACACAGTCGCCCTGATTGTTGGTAATCTGACAATCCTTTATATCTACGTATGCATTATAGAGTTCCAATCCATGTCCTGAACTGTTGTGCACCACACAGCGTTCCATATAGAGTCGCTGGTCGTCGTTGGATAGTTTCGCCGAATCGCATCTTATTCCGAAAGAGCCGTTTCGCAGTTCAGTATTCGTAAGGACGTTGCCTGTCGAAGAGCTAAAGAACCTCACCCCACCCCATTGTCCGCTCACTCGATCGTAGGGCAGATAGTCGAACATGTGATCCAGCCGGTCGCCTCGCATTACCACACTGTCTGCAGAGAGCGTGCCATAGACGTTCACTCCAGCCTTGTCGTGGAAATAAAGCGTAGTCTTTCGAATCGTGAGATTCACGCCTTCCTTTACAGTCAGCCCCCCATATATAATAATAGGTTTCTTACTTTCCACAAGCGTGTCGCGCTCCACCACCCAGTCCTTCATAATGAGTGCATCCCAGGCAAAGCCCAGCAGTTTAACGGATTGAGCCACACCACTCTCAAGCTGAAACATAAGATCGTCCTGCACCATCTGGGCAACTTCATTCATGTTCTGCGGAGCTGTGAGTTCTACGAACACACGAATGCTGTCGCCTTTGCGCACTTCCAAGTCTCTCACCTGCGAACCCAAGCTGTTGTCCAAATAAGAGCCATCCACATTCACCCTGAATCCAGTCTGGTTGCCTTGTCTCAGATAAGCTTTTGTGATGCGTATGCCATCGCCCGAATTGTTATAGACCCACAGTGTGTAAGTAGCCGAGCCGATGGTTGAGAACACCGTGTCTAAGCGTACTGTATCAGTGGAGAAGCTCAAGACATTCGACCGATCAGTTGAAAACGAGTCGTTGTCGGAACAGGCCACCAAGCACGCCAGTATGGAGAATAAAAGAAAAATCCGTTTCATCATATATTGACAAAACGGATTTTCGTTCAATTTATTGCGTAAGGCTTACTCTCCGAAGTATCTCTTCAGCAGACCTGCAAATCCGGCACCGTGACGAGCCTCGTCCTTGGCCATCTCATGAACCGTGTCGTGAATGGCATCGAAACCAGCAACCTTTGCGTTCTTGGCAATGCGGAACTTGTCCTCGCAGGCACCTGCCTCAGCAGCAGCACGCTTCTGAAGATTGGTCTTGGTGTCCCATACGCACTCACCTAACAGCTCAGCAAAACGGCTTGCATGATCGGCCTCCTCAAAAGCGTAGCGCTTGAAAGCCTCGGCAATCTCGGGATAGCCCTCACGGTCGGCCTGACGGGCCATAGCCAGATACATGCCCACCTCACCGCACTCACCATTGAAGTGGCAACGCAGGTCTTCTATCATCTCCTCACTCACACCCTCAGGCTTGCCGTCGCCAATCTTGTGAACGGTGGCATAAGCCAGTTCTTCCTTCATCTCAGAGAACTTGCTGGCAGGAGCCTTACAGATGGGGCACTTTTCGGGTGCTGAATCGCCTTCATAGACATAGCCACAAACGGCGCAGATAAACTTTTTCTTCATAATAGTATTCGCTTTGTTTGGTTTTAAAAATAATTATTTCTTGTTATTTACAGCACACTGCTCAATAGCCAGTCCGCGCTTGTAGTTTTCAATATATGCGTTGAAGCCTGCGACGTCCTCAGGTGTGGGAGTGACCGACACACCCGTATTACCAGCAAACACGACTTCTTCTAAATAGTCAGCCAGCGACAGCTTGTTAGGATTGTTCACCATATAGCCAGCCAGCAGAGCAATACCCCAGGCACCACCTTCGCCTGCGGTCTCCATGACCGAGATTGGCGAATTGAGTGCGGCAGCCAACATGCGCTGACCTACGCCCTTGGTCTTGAAGTAGCCGCCATGACCTGTGAGGCGGTCAACTTTCACGTTCTCCTCCTTCAACAGAATATCGTTGCCCAACTTCAGCACGCCGATGGCACCATATAGGTGAGCACGCATGAAGTTAGCCAGATTGAACTTGTCGTTGGCTGAGCGTACAAACAAGGGGCGACCATCGGCCAATCCCGTGACAGGCTCACCGCTCACATAGTTGTATGCCATCAAGCCGCCACAGTCGGCATCGCCTTCCAGTGCTTTGTTGAACAGCTTGCCATAGACCTCATTCATATCCACTGGCACACCCAGCAACTGCTGATATTCCTTGAAGAGTCCCACCCATGCGTTAATGTCGGAAGTGCAGTTGTTGCAGTGAACCATAGCCACCAGCGAACCATCGGGCGTGGTCACCATATCAATCATCTCGTAGGGCTTCGACAGTGGTTTCTCCAACACAATCATCGAGAACGACGAGGTGCCAGCCGATACATTGCCCGTGCGCTGCTTCACGGCATTCGTAGCTGCCATTCCTGTACCTGCATCGCCCTCTGGCGGACATACGGGAATACCTGCTTTCAGATGGCCTGACACATCCAGACGCAGTGCGCCTTCAGGAGTGAGGAAGCCTGCATTCTCACCGGCGCTGAGCGACTTAGGCAGAATGTCGAGCAGTTTCCATGAGAATCCGCGCGAAGCAATGAGCTCGTCGAACTTCTTCACCATCGTTGCATCGTATGTCTTCGTAGCAGGGTCAACGGGAATCATGCCCGAGGCATCTCCCACACCCAGTACGAAGCTGCCCGTCACCTGCCAATGCACATAACCAGCCAGCGTGGTCAAGTACTTGATACTGGGCACGTGCTCCTCGTTGTCGAGTATGGCCTCATAAAGATGGCTGATGCTCCAGCGCAGCGGAATGTTATAGTTGAAGAGCTTCGAGAGCTCGGCTGCAGCCTTTCCCGTATTAGTGTTACGCCAAGTGCGGAACGGCACGAGAATCTCTTTCTTTTCGTTGAAAGCCATATAGCCGTGCATCATGGCTGAGAAGCCGATGGCTGCCAGTGACTCTATTTCGCAGTCGTACTGTGAGCGCACATCCTTGCGCAGCTCGGCATAGCAGTCTTGCAAGCCATACCAGATGGCCTCAGTCGAATAAGTCCATAATCCGTCAACCAACTGGTTCTCCCACTCGTGCGATCCTTGTGCGATGGGTTTATTATTCTCGTCGATGAGAACAGCTTTAATACGTGTAGATCCGAATTCAATACCTAAGATGGCCTTTCCGGCCTCGATTGTTTGTTTTGCTGTCATTGTTCTTTTTCTTTAGTTTTAGGGTCTTATATGTTTTATGAATTTGTTCAGTGCTAACTAATTTCTTGCAAAAATAGCTTTTTTCTCATAAACGGCCAAATTTTTCACTTACTTTATTTTTTTTAGACAACACAAAGAATGCCGACCTCTACCTCATCGCCCCGATAGGACTGAAGGAGCACCTCTCCCCCACCCGCAGCAACGGCCTCGTGGCGATGGTGAAGCAGATGCGCATGTATTATTATCTGAGGTGGATTTTGGGGAATCAGTCGTGCATATTTTGCGCGTGGCAGGCATCGACCACTGTAATGGTGTCGCCTTCGATGGTGTAAGCATAGTACCATCGGTCGGTATTCGCCATATGGTAGCCCGCCCATCGGCTGATGGTAGGGCGGCGGCGAGGTAGCGTTCTCTCTATG
>CAMOGW010000030.1 GCA_946614435.1 uncultured Prevotella sp.
TTTGCCTGATGTATATGAGAACCAGAGATGTTCGCTATTGTGTGATTACGCATGTTACATGTAATCTCCTGGGAATCTTCTCTGCTTATTATTTCGTATAACCTAATAGCCATATAACGTAGGTTGTCGGGGAATGAAAGTGACCTGTAAAGTCGGAAACATTTGCAAAGCATCTGCTTCCATCTGTTACGCTGTTAAGTGATTGGTTGACAGCGTGTTGTAAGTATGAAACAGATGAAACAGATGTTTTGCAAACTTTTTTAGCTCTGCGTATTATTTCACAACTATCTTCTTTCCTCCACGGATATAGATTCCTTCGGGCAGGCCTTCGGTTGTGGTGGCATCTTTGCGCACCAGACGACCGCGCAGGTCATAGATGTCGTTAGAGTCGATAGCATTGTTGAGCACTTCGTTGATACCTACGCTGATGGCCTCTACAAAGAGCAGACCCTCGTTCAGACGACTGGTGTTCCAAGTGATGCCTTCTTCACAAACTACAGTAGGATTGCCTACGAATGTGTTTGCTTTCCAGATGCGGATGCTGTCGCCAACAGCCAGTCTGTTCGTCTTGGTAGGAACAATTTTGATGGTGCCGTTGATGGTCAGCGTACCTATGCCTTCGATGGCAGCGCAACCATTGCCGATGGCTGTTGCACATCTTGATGCACCAATCACAAGCGAACTGTTCTCATTGAATGTTACGTTCTTCGATCCAAAGTTGATGGCACCGCTCGATGCTCCTTCGTATGAGCCGGGACGAACAGTTCCGTTTACCTCGATTGAGGAATTGGTGAGTGCGTTATTGCTGGCCGATATACCAGAGAGCGTGCCGTTTGCTCCTATGGTCAGCTTGCCTGTACCCAGTCGGCCATTGTTGCCAAGACACAATTCACCTTCAGTGATGTTTGTTGTGCCGCTATTGGTATTGACGGCGTTCCATGTGATCTTGCCAGTGCCTAACTTCACAAGATTGGCGTTTGAAGTGACCCTCACTGAGTTGTTCCAGTTGTCATCGTTACCCACCTGCCAAGTGTTGGCACCTACGCTGCTTCCATTGCTGAAGGTACAGCTGCCGCCAAGGGCACCGTTGCCAGTCAGTTTACCGATGTGGAAAGTTCTTCCGTTGTTCTGCACCTCCACCTTTTCTGCAATCTGCATCGTTCCCTTAGGCATGCCTCCGCCGATGTTCAGCGTGAAGCGGAGCACGGCAGGATCGTCTTGGCTTGAAGAAGGAATGAGTGTGCCTTCGAAGTCGCTGAAGTTACACTGTACGGGAGTACGTGTAGCATAATAGTTCGAACCTTTTTCAGTGGTGCAGTAGGCCGTCAGCGAGCCCTGTCCTGTAATCTTGTTCGTATATGTGGAACGGTTAGCCATATACCATGTGCCTTTCTTGCCGGCAGGAACGTTGATGGGGTAGCTTGTGCCAGTGTTCTCGCGCAGTTCGCCGCCTTGGAATTCTACGGTCTGTGCAGGAGTGTTCGTGTTGATGCACTGTACTGTTCCTCCTGCGATGACCAGCTTCTGCAACGATGAGTTGTTCACATTCAGTTTCATCCAGCCCGAACCTTTCTTGGTGAGTTTCGTTCCGCTCATGGCGCGCTCTGCTATGAAGTCGGCTGTATTATTGATGACACCGCCTGCCTCACCTTCAAATCTGATGAACGAACCGTTGGTCACAGCTGCTGTAGTGCGCAGCTCGCCACCGTTTTCTATCACAAATTTTGCTGCTGTCGTTGTTACACCGCCCAGATTACCTTTAGCCTGAACGCTGTTGGCCAGTGAACTTACGATGACTGCACCTCCTGAGATGCGGTTGCCTCCTGTATAGCTGTTCGTGTTCTTGATGGTCAGGTTGCCTTTACCTCTCTTCACCAGCTTTGCATTGCCTATGAAGGCTCCGTTGCCTTGGAAGGTGTAGGCTGTGGTGTTCTCCACGATGACGGTGTCGGGCTCCAAGTCGTTGTTGATGTTGACGGTGAACTGTTGCGCATCGTCACCGAAGTACACATCGTCGTGTGTCACGAAGGTTGAGCTCTCGTCACCCTTCTTGAAGTTGGCTGTTCCGTCCAGATCCCATACATTGCTTTCGTTGCCCATCCATTCGATGGTGGAAGCCGAGCGCATGCCTTCAATCTTGATATAGAGTTTTCCCTCTTCGAGTACCAGACTGCCCTTCATGGTCGTGCCGATGCCCTCAATGCGGATGTCGCTGATAGAGCCCTGCATGTTCTCCACCTCTCCGATGAGATACTTGCCCGGGTCGATGGTCTCGCCAGCTCCGTGATGTACCACCTCGAATACTGGCATCATGTATTGCGGTCCGTACTGCCAGTTCTTGGTCTCTATGGTGAGCAGTTTGGTCTTCACTTGGTCGGCTGAGAGACTCTCATCCTCGCTATAGAGGTCGAATATGACGCGTGAGCCGAAGCCCAGCAGCAGCGAGTCGGTAGTGATGGTGCCACGGTTGTTGGCGCGTCCGGGACGCAGTATCGAGGCATAGTCCATCTTGATGCAGCGGAACTGTCCGCCGTTAGAGTTCAGCTCGGCGAAGCGGTTCAGCCAGAGTGTAGAGTTCTTCAGCTGTCCGTCGAAGTTGACCGTTCCAGCCCAGATGTTGGTCTCGCCTGTATAAGTGTTGTTGGTATTGGGCAGGTTCAGTATGCCGTCGCCCTGTTTCACCAGTCTCATCTTGCCTGTGAAGGCAGCACCTGTCACGTCGCATTTGTAGTATGTGCGGTTGATGAGTGGATTGCCAGTAGTGATTGTGCTGTTGGTTCCCTGAATCCATGATGGCACGTTAAATGTCACCATGTAGGGCTGTGCGCCCTGGGCCACCGTGATCTTTGTGTCGTTTGTCTCACACACCAAGACGTGCTTGTCGTTCTGAGCTGTTCCGATGGTACCGTTGTTGGCCACCTCGGTGCGTCCGGTCATGGTGAGGGGTGGGGGAGCAATGGTGATGCCTTCCAGTTCACCGATGAAATAGCTGGCGTGAGGTGGTTGGTTGTAGCCCATAGACTCCCACACCATGCCCTGACGGTACTGGTGGTCGTGCCACAGTGTGTAGTTGCGCCATTTGGTAGGTATGTTTGTAGTATATACGCGTACATATTTATTATCGCTTGTACGTGCGATGATTTCCTCTCGCCAGTCGCCCAGCACATCGCCTGTTGCCGATGGTGTGTTCTTCGTCCAGTTGCAGTTGGCGGTTCCGTCAGCCGTGAACACGATGGTTCCGTCGGCCTTGAACACGCGGGCTGCTCCCTCACGCGAGCTGGCTCCGTCGAGTCCTTCCTCCAGCAGGTCACCGTCCCAGTAGATGCGGAAATTATTGGTGAAGCCACCAGGCCCACCGGAAATCACCTTATCGCTTACGCAAGAGATGGTGCCCGACTGCGAGCTGTGGCCAATGGCACCGGGATAGTCGTTTGAAAAGTTACCGCACAGTGCACGTCCGTCATCACCGGTACTCACCAGACGGTAGTATATCTTTGAAGTCGTGGCATCCCGATAGTTCATGGCAGGTTCGTCCTCGTTGCAGGTAAATATCTCCTGACCGTGACGATAGGGGTCGAAGTCGCTACAGTGCTGGGCATCGCCGTGTCCCAGTCCTGTGGTGGAGAGTCCCTTGCCGTTGTCGTCGATTACCATTGAGCCGAAACAGATTTCGTCACGTCCGTCCCAGTCCACGTCGGCAATGCCGAAGTTGTGGAAGCCATTGCCATACCAGGGGCTGCTCCAGCCTTCGTTGTTGGCCCACTCCCAGTAGAGTGTCAGCTTGTGCGTGGCAGGGTCCACGCTGAAAGCCTTCATGTGGTGCTTCGTATAGCAGCCGCGTCCCAGGAAGATGAAGGGGTGGCGACCGTCAAGGAACGGTGCTCCGAAGTAGTGCTTCGTCGAGCGATGACCATAGCCGTCGCCCCAGTCGTTGGCATTGCCGCGCGGCAGGGGGTAGGCCATCCAGAGTGGGGTAGAGCCTGAACCAATCTGGTAGGGCTTACCCGTAGCACCTTCCAGGTAGAGCAGATATTCATTGCCGTAGTTGGTGTAGGCTGCATTTCCATCGTTCTGATTGACCGTGTTGCGGGTGTTCACCGTCATGCTGCCGATGTTGGTGGTTGAACCGTCGTCATGATGGATGATCATGTTGTCGGCACCACGCATCAGCACCTCGGCCTTGCCGTCGCCGTCCCAGTCGTAGCCCACAGCATCGTACTGCTCGTCGGGACCAGAAACCATGTTAGGGCCAAGATCGATATACCACAGGCGTTTGCCCTGCAGGGTGTAGCAGTCGAGCACGTTGTAGGCAGAGTCGTTGTTCACCGACATCTTGTCGGGCGTGTAGTTACGCTTCAGGATGAACTCCGACACGCCATCGCCGTCGAGGTCGGCCAGTGCAATGTCGTTGATGTCGTAGCTGGCAGTAATGTCGGTGCCGCGGCGCGAGTAGAGCTTGCCCACAGCAAACTGAATGTACTGTTGTCCCAAGCGTGTTACCTCATTGCATTTCTCTTGCTCCACACCGCGCACAACGGCAGCCACCTGATATTTAGCTCCTGCTGTGCCGTTGGCGTCGGTAAAGTTTGAGACCTTTAGCGGTGTTGAATTTAGCTTTGTGCCGTTGCGGTAGAGGTTGTACTCCGTATCGTAGTACTCTTCACCGAAGATGCGCCAGCTCACGAAGGTACTGCTTCCCGAAGGAACGGCTACCAGTCCGCGATCCAGCTTGTCGGTCGTGCGTTGTGCGTTGGCACTCATCGCGAGTGTCAGCAACATGGTCGTTAGTAAAAAGAGTTTCTTCATAATAGGTTTGGTTGAAAATAGTTTATGATGATAAAAATGTTGCTCAATGACTAGTTTAGCGAATGTAACAGGTTCTTACTGAATCTCCCAGCCTACAGCCGAAGCACCCAGCACCGCAGCCGATGCACCATCGAGACCGCTGACCAGGAACTGAGCCCTGCCACGGAATACGGGCATCACGTGGGCATCGTATGCCTCGCGGATGGGCTTCATAATCAGTTCGCCAGCCTTCACCAGACCACCGAAGAAAATGAATGCCTCAGGTGAAGAGAAAGCGGCAAAGTCGGCACAAGCCTCGCCCAGCATTTTGCCTGTGAACTGGAATATCTCGTTGGCCAGTTCATCGCCCTTGCCTGCTGCTATTGATACGTCGAGTGAGGTGATGTTCTCTGGCTTGATGTTGCGCAACAGTGAGGGACGGACTGAGTTGGCCAGCATCTCACGGGCCGTGCGAGCCACGCCCGTGGCCGAGCAGTAGGCCTCCAGACAACCTTTCCTACCGCATCCGCAGCTGCGGCCTTCTTCACCGCGCACCATTGTCACGTGACCCAGTTCACCGGCAAAACCGTCGCAGCCGTAGAGCAGCTGACCGTTGGCCACGATACCCGAGCCTACGCCCGTTCCCAGCGTGATGACGATGAAGTTCTTCATGCCGCGGGCCACGCCATAGACCATCTCGCCCAGTGCTGCCGCATTGGCATCATTGGTCATTGCCACAGGTATGCCGCCCAGACGGTCGCTGAACATTTGTCCCAGTGGCACGATGCCTTCGTGAGCCCAGGGCAGGTTCGGCGCAAACTCTATCGTACCCTTATAGTAGTTGGCGTTCGGGGCACCAATGCCCATCGCCTTGATGGTCTCCAGTCCGCCCACCTGCTCAATAACGGGTTGAAGTGCTTCCACGGCAGCATCCACATACGCTTCAGCTGTAGTGTAGCCTCCTGTCTTGATGGCAGTAGTAGCTTTAATCTCACCGCGTGCATCGACGATGCCGAATACTGAGTTCGTTCCCCCCAAGTCTAAGCCAATGACGTATGGCTTCATAGTTGGTTGTGAGTTCATAAATTCCTTTTATTTTGTTAAGTTAGTATGATTGTTCTGATAATCTGCTACAAAGGTAGTAGAAAAAAAGCGAATGGCCAATTATTTTCAAAAAAACAGCTTTTAGCGGCATCTTTTTTCTCGTTTTTAGGCCGAAAAAGAAAAAATGATACTTTTTTTTCGTTTTTTACTCTTTTTATTTGTATATTTGCCATTGAAATATGAAATGACCTAAAACCTAATGACGCTTATGAATAAGGAGGATAAATTTGTTATCACCATTAGCCGTCAGTTTGGCACTGGTGGACACGAGATTGGAGCAGAACTGGCGCGTCGTTTAGACGTGAAATTGCTCGACAAGCAGATCATAAATGAGGTGGCCAGCCGTTTCTGTGCCGTTGAGGAGGCCGTTGAACGTATTGAGGCGCGCAATCCCTTGTGGCGCGACGACTTCACCAACTTCTACCGTCAGTACATGGCAGGTGCCGAGTACAACGGACAGGAGCAAGATGAGACCTCACATCAGCTGTTTGAGGCACAGGCTCGTGCCATTCGCAAGATTGCAAGCGAGGAGTCGTGTGTCATCATCGGTCGTTGCGGATTCCACATTTTCCGTGATCATCCCAACAGCCTGAAGATTTTCATTCATGCCGATGTCGATTGTCGCAAGCACCGTATAGGTCGCAAGTACAACATCTCGGAGAGCGATGCAGGCGCGATGATTGTTGACAACGACTATTCGCGTGAACTCTACACCAAGACTTTCACTGGCAGTGAGTGGCAGGATGCACGCAACTACGACCTCTCGCTCAATGTGCGAAAGTTCGGCGTGAATGGGGCAGTCGATTTCATCATGAGCTGCATAGAGTAAGAGGAGAAGTGCGTCGGCACTTCTCCTCTTTTTATTTGTACACAAACTTTCTTCCGTTCCTGATGTAAATACCTTTGTGGATGGAAGTTTTCCAGCTACGGCCTTGCAGGTCGTAGAAATTGCTTGTGCCTGTAGGTAGATGCAGGCTCTTGATGCCATTCAGGTTGTTGATAGAATACGGTGGCTGTCGTATCACCTATCTGTTCGCCGTTGGCATGAATGCTCTGTTTTGTACGACTGGGCATGCAGTCGCCCTCCACAGCCACGGTGAAGACTTGCTCACTCTTTTATCACGGAACGGCAATTTGCAGTTGTTAACACCAAATTACCGTTGTGCCGTTATCACTTTTGAATCTGTTCTTGGGCGACAGCGATTGCATCCTTGCTAAGTTCATCATCGCCTACTGCATCAAGGACTTTATCTGCTAACCACAATGTCAGCATTTCCTTCTCGTCTTGATGCAGGTATTCTGCGAGCTTGATTACATGTTCGCGCTTTGCCCGTCTGTCACCTCGCTCTATCTTGCTGAACATAGGTGTGTCAATCTCTAATAGTGCAGCCAACTGTCGTTGCAGCACTCCTTGCTCATCTCTGAGCTCTCTTATTTTCTTTCCAAATATCATATTTT
>CAMOGW010000031.1 GCA_946614435.1 uncultured Prevotella sp.
GAGCACAACCTTGCCAAGGTTGGGGTCGCGGGTCCGAGTCCCGTTTTCCGCTCTTATTATATTTTTAGGAAAACAACCAATTCTTCAAATGAACTTATATTTAAGATACTTTGACAAAGAGGCACTTGTCAATACTGTAGATGAAGCCATTGATTTTCTGAAAGCTATTGACGAGATTGGCATGAATCCTGTTCTTGAGGCCGACATTCGCGACTATGCCGCCAGTGATGTGTTCTATCCCAAACGCTACAAGATTCGTCCGCGCGTCTATTTTATTATCATCAAGACCGAAGCTGCCAACATGAACGACTTCAAAGAGAAAAAAGCCGTGCGCAACGGTGCGCCTGAAAAGGTGAGACAGAGTACATCGAATGTCATGAAACTCAATGAGGAACGCGACGGATGGTATGAGGGAACAATCGACTTCAAGCGTGTGCAGCAAGTGCCGGGAACAGGCAAGTTCCAGTATCGCGACACGCATTTCGTGGCTGTAGTGAAGGCCATGTCGGGAATCGACTGCTATAATCGTATTGTGGATCATCTGCGGCAGCGCGTCGATGACAGAAGTCAATTCCCGTCGGCAAAGGGCAAGAATTTCAAGTTCCGCTATATGGGAATGGCAAAATGAGAGGCTTTTTTTGAGAAATCATGAACAAAGTAATGCTGATAGGCAATGTGGGCCGAGACCCTGAGATACGTTACGTGGATCAGGGACAGGCAGTGGCACGTCTGACGATGGCCACCACGGAGCGCGGTTATACGTTGCAGAACGGCACACAAGTGCCCGACCGCACTGAGTGGCACAACGTGATTCTCTGGAACCGGCTGGCCGAGATCGTGGAGCGCTACGTACACAAGGGCGACAAACTCTACATTGAAGGGCGCATACACTACGCTTCTTACGATGACAAACAGGGCAAACGTCAGTATTACACGGAAATATGGGCCGACAACATGGAGATGTTGACACCTCGTTCCGCTTCTACCACAGAAAAACAAAACGATGGAGTATCTCCAACAAATAATCAGTGAAGTGCAGTTCTTTGAACCATCGTTCGGAGCTGTGCTTTCCATTATCCTGGCCGGTGTGCTACTCATCGCCTCTGGCTTCGCATCGGGATCGGAGATTGCTTTCTTTTCACTCTCTCCCAATGACTTGAGCGAACTGGACGAGGAGAAAAGAGAGGCCGACGGGAAAATACAAATCTTACGGGAAGACTCAGAGCGCACGCTCGCCACGATTCTGATTACGAATAATCTGGTGAACGTGACCATCATCATGCTCTGTAACTACTTTTTCGCTCAGGTCATCAGTTTTGGCAATGCTTACTGGCTGGAGTTCCTGGTCATCACGGTGCTCCTCACTTTCGTGCTGCTGCTTTTCGGCGAAATCATGCCGAAGGTGTATTGCTCGCAGCATGCACTGGCTGTGTGTCGGGCTTTTGTGGGTCCCATCATGGTGTTGCGCAAGGTGTTCTATCCCATTTCGACCGTGCTCATACGGTTGGGCGTACTGGCTGAGAAGGTGATGCTGAAAGACAGTCGCGGACTGAGCGTGGATGATTTGGAGCAGGCACTGGAGCTTACGGACAAGGAGGAACTGAAGGAAGAGAAGAACATGCTGGAGGGCATCGTGCGCTTCGGCGACGAGACGGCCAAGGAGGTGATGACCAGCCGACAGGATGTGGTGGCACTCGACTTCCGTTCCACGTTTCCCGAAGTGCTGCAGTGCATCGTGGAAAACAACTACTCGCGCATACCTGTCTATCAGGAGTCGATGGACAATGTGCGCGGCATCCTCTACATCAAGGATTTGCTTCCCCATCTCAACAAGCCTGCCGCTTTCCGTTGGCAGTCGCTCATACGTCCGCCTTATTTCGTGCCTGAGACGAAGAAGATTGACGACCTGCTGCGCGACTTTCAGGAAAACAAAGTACACATCGCCATCGTGGTTGATGAGTTCGGTGGCACCAGCGGACTGGTGACGCTGGAGGATATTCTGGAAGAAATTGTGGGAGAAATCAACGACGAGTATGACGAGGAGGAGAAACCCTACGTTCGCATCAATGCGAATACCTATGTGTTTGAGGGTAAGACACTTCTCTCCGATTTCTATAAGATTCTGAATCTTGACGACGAGTCGTTTGAAGAAGTGCAGGGCGATGCCGACAGTCTGGCCGGCTTGATGCTGGAGCTAAAGGGCGACTTCCCCAAGCCTCATGAGAAACTGGAATATCAGAACTTCCGTTTCGAGATCGTTGAGATGGATCAGCACCGCATCTCGAAAATAAAGGTGATTATAGGAAAAGACGAAAACATAAAAGAATAGGCCCTCAACCGAGAGCCTATTCTCTTTTTCGTGTGCTACTAATTGAGAGCCTTTTTATACGTGTGCTACCATCTGAGAGATTTGCGCTACCATCCGAAGTCGGAAAGGTGTGCGGCGTAATACCAGGCCGTCTTCTTGATGCTGGCATTATAGCCTTCGTGGCTCACGTTGTTCGAAGTGTAAGGCAAATACCGTGTGTTCGGCCTGTTTTGTGCCACGAACATACTGATGCCCCCATAGCGCTCGTCAGTGAGTATCGTCTCGGTAGTTCTTCCGTTGTCATCCTTTCCAAAGACATAAGCCATGATCTGTCCGTCGGTCATCCATCCCGTTGAGGCATTCACCTTGTAAATGACGGCGCGGTCGAGAGCCGCTTTCCAGATGTTGTATGACTGCGCATCGGCGTAGTGGTGCATCACATCGTTCATGTCGTACATCACGCTGGCCTTGTTGCTGGTTCTGTTCCCACGATAGTATATAAGCTTCTCCTTTGAAAGATCGGGCCAGTCTGATTTCTCGGTCGAGGTCAAGAAGCTGTGCAGCGCAGTGTTAGTGGCGGTGGCCAGTTGGTCGAGCTCCGCAGTGCGAACCACTGAGAGTGGCGTGCGGGCAACATAGGATATGGTGGACCAGCCGTTAGGAGAATAGTTCACCTTGAATGCCTGGTTGAAATAGCTATCTACAATATTCTGATAGAATTGTTCAGAGCTGTCGAACAAGCTTTTCGTGAGTGTAGCGTAGGGGGCTCCCTTTGCCGGAACCTCGGCGGGCGAGGCAATGATGTAGTCGGCAGCATGGCGCAGCTCATAGGCGCTCTCAATGCACTGGAACTGGCAGCAGTCAGCGAAGATGAACTTCAGGTGACCCCATTCGCAGATGGTCTTGTTCAGCGTGTGCATGTTCATCCATTTGCCTGAGGCAGAATAAGAGTTATTGCCGCTGTCTATTCCGTAAGCCTTCAGTGGGCCATGTGCCGAAGTGCCGGCTCTGGTGCCGGTGCTGAGCGAGTCTTCGAGCAGCCATCCCGAAGAGTGTCCCCATAGCACCAATCCGTATTCGCGTGCAGGATAGTTCTTCGATGTGTAGTCAAGAATGTTGCGTAGCACGGCAGGGTCTGAGCTGTAGCCGTCGGTCTCCAGGAAGAGAGAGTCGATAGCGACACCCTCGTGCATGCGGATAATGTAGGGCTTATGCGAGTTGCTGACATCATCCACATAGACGACCAGTGAGTTGTTTCCGATGCCTTGCGAGCCAACGCGCATCTCTTCCAGTTCGCTATATATCTCAGAAGTCAGGTTGTTCTCGCCAGAGATATACACCAGTACGGTGCGGTCGCACGGTTCCTTCTCGTCGTGGCGATTAGAGTCATCGTCCTTGTTGCAACTGAAAAACATTGCGAGAACAGCCATCCAATATATTAGTTTCTTCATGATTCTTCCTATTTCGTTGCAAAGTTACGGAAAAGTTCTCGTTATCAAATCCCCTTTTTCGTTAATCTTCTCAAATCCGTTGCGAACCGAAACTTTTTTATGCACAAAATTATAAAATATGATTAATATTTACTACTTTTGTAGCCGCCAGCAGAGATGCCACAATGTGACATCTTTAAACAAATGCTACAATAACATTAGTGATATAGAAGCATAAAAAGGAAGCTTCTTGTGAAAAGAAGCAGGCATTCTGTAGAATGAATAGCATCGGCAATAAGCGAATAGGATTCAACATAAAGGAAACGGCTGGTTAAACAAATCAAAAACAATGATAATCAAAAACAAACTAATGACATTAAGCCTTATTTCAGTTATGGGAGTGTTGGCAATCGATGGAAATGCAAAGAAGAAAAGAACTGTTGTGAACTGCCTCGCCTTACTGCTCATGACCGTGATGACAAGTCAAGCCCAGGGAAGAACTGATGTGCTCCTCAACGACGGCTGGACCTTTCGCCCCATTAGCGATACCACATACGGCAAGCAGGGCACAGCGGTGACACTGCCCCACACGTGGAATGCCAGTTACGTGAAGGGCACCTACTACAATCGCGAGACAATGGTCTATAACCGCATGCTCAACGTGAGCGAGAAGATGCTACGCAGCAACCGCCTGTTCTTGCGTTTTGAGGGTGTCAACTCAGTAGCCGACGTGTTCGTGAACCGCAAGACCGTTGGCCACCACAAAGGTGGCTACACAGCATTTTGTATAGAGATAACCGATTTCGTTCATGAAGGCAACAACGAATTGGAAGTGTGGGCAGGCAATGCCTTTCGCACCGATGTGCTGCCCATTGCGGGCGACTTCAATGTCTATGGAGGCATACACCGGCCCGTACACCTGCTCATCACAGACCGCGACTGCATATCACCCACCGACTATGCTTCGAGAGGTGTCTATGTGCATCAGGAGAAAGTGTCGCGACAGGAGGCTGAACTCCGTGTAGAGACCGTGTTGTCGCTGACCACGGCAACTGAGACCAAGCAGCTGCGGCTGACCATGACCGATGCCTGGGGAAAGGTGGTGGCACAGCGGACAGATGCCGTCAGTGGTGGCGTGATGCAGCAAGACCTCTCGTTAAAGAATCCCACACTCTGGCACGGGCGCAAGAATCCCTACCTATATAATATAAAGGTGGAACTACTTGATGGCGGACGGGTAATCGATATGGTGGACGAGCAGACCGGTCTGCGCTATTTCTCTGTTGACCCAGAGCAAGGCTTCTTCCTCAACGGCGAACACTATCCGCTGCAGGGCTTCAACCGTCATGAGGATGTCGATGGCAAGGGCAGTGCGCTTTCAGCAGACGATCATGAGCGCGACATGCAACTCATCAGCGAGACGGGGGCCACGATGATTCGTCTCTCACATTATCCACAGAGTCGTTGCTTCTACGATCTGGCCGACCGTCATGGCATGGTGCTCTGGAGCGAGATTCCCCTTGTCGGTCCGGGGGGCTACGATTTCACAGGCTATGTGAAGAATGTGGAAGACAATGCCCGTCAGGTGGCGCTCGAAATGGTATATCAGAATTACAATCACCCGTCGGTATGTTTCTGGGGACTCTTCAACGAACTACTCGTTGACGAGGGACGCTTCCGGGAATGGGACCATCCCGTCGGCTTCGTCAAAGAGCTCCATCATCTGGTGAAACAGGCCGACCCCTCGCGCCTTACTACCTTTGCCACTTGCGTCCAGCACACCCACTATCTCGGCTGTAGCGACCTCATGGCCTGGAACAAATACTTCCGCAAGCCTGGTAATGAGCCGAAGGTGCGACAGTTCTATGCCGAGGCCAAGGCCACGCGCGGCGGTCAGCCACTGGGTATCTCTGAGTATGGCGATGCCGGCAGCATCCATATCCACACTGACCCACGCTACGATCGGACCCGCGACCATGCCGAGAACTACCAGCTCCTGACCCACGAGGGCTACTGGCGCGCCATCAAGGACGAGCAATGGCTATGGTGCAAGTGCATCTGGCAATTCAGCGACACACAGACCAGCATACGTCATGAGGGCGATCGCGACGGTATGAACGACAAAGGCGTGGTGACCTACGACCGACAGGTGTGCAAGGATATCTACTATTTCTACAAGGCGCAGTGGAACCCCGAGCCGATGGTCTATATCACTGGCCGACGGTTCAAGAACCGCAAGTATGGTCTCACCGACGTGAAAGCTTATACCAACCAGAAGGAAGCCACACTTTACGTCAATGGCTGCAAGA
>CAMOGW010000032.1 GCA_946614435.1 uncultured Prevotella sp.
CGAAGCATCTTCTCAGGAACGATGTCAACAGGGCGGTCGAGAATCTTCTCCAATTCACAAATCATTGCCGCATGTTTCAGCAGACTGACGCCTCCCTCGTCAAACTGCACGAGGATGTCAACATCGCTCAGTGGCGACTCATCGCCTCGGGCATACGATCCGAACAGCCATGCACGCTGAATGGGCTGAGTCTTGAAGTAGTTGGCAATCGTTTGTTGCATCGTCTGGGTACTCATAAGCGTATCGTTTTAGAATCTGGCGACAAAGATACAAAAAGTTTGCGAAAAATGCTCACTTTGCCTCCACCTTATTATATATTATTAGGCGAAAAAGGCAATCAATACGATGCGAAACGGTGGTTACACTCCAGGGCATTCTTGCTTAGGCAAGCGTCACCCTTCGGGATGCCGAGCGGATGCGCTGCATCTCGTCGGGAGTCAGTTCAAAGTCGAAAATATCGTAGTCCTCGGCAATGTGGACGGCATTGGAGGAGCCGGGAATGGCGATGGTGCCGCATTGCAGATGCCAGCGGAGCAAGACCTGATAGGCCGACTTGTTGTGGGCTTGGGCGATGCTAGTGATCACCTCATGCTGCGAGAGTGTCTTGATGCCCGTGCCAATGTCGATGACAATCACCGCCAGCGGCTGACGACAGGAGCTAACAGGATAATCTATGAGGAGTTTTGCAGGAAGTTCCCAAAGGTTTAATTCGTCTTTCCTCTCTATATAGGCATATATGGATTGTCCTGCAAATTGGGGCAGGCTCTTGATTTCCTGATGTAGAATCGAGAGCCTGCCCCAAATTTTTTAATTGCACTTTGTGTTACTTCACGCTCCCCGTCTTCAGTTCACTGTCGAGGAAACTGTAGACATAGCGGGAACTCTGGTGGTAGAGTCCGGTGGCGTCGCGCTGCAGGCGCTGGTAGGTGTCGGAGTTGATGACCGTGGCGAGAGCCTGCTCCATGGTGAGCTGCGGCTGGTCTTCGATGAGCAGCAGGGCGAGGTTCTTAACCATGTCGATTTTCATCTGTTCTTGTTCGCTCATAGTCTTTTCAGGATTTTGACGGCACGCTCAGTACCGAAGAAGTATTGGAAGGTGATGCCGCGCATGTTGCGGAGATTGTGTACGAGCGTGGGCAGGTCGATGCTGCGGTTCTCATATTTCCATAGCTGCACGCCGACGCGGTCGTTGGCGATGGGGCCGATAACGATGTCATAGTCGTGGGCGGGCTGGCGGTTGGAGTTGTTGCGGTTCAGCAGAATGAACTTGGCCCATTCCTCACTGTAGTCGTCGAAGCGAAGCACTCTCAGCTGCTCCATGGCCGTATCGTCGGCCTCGAAAGTAAGGACGGTGGGAACGCCAGTCTCCAACTGCTCCACTTTGGTCTTGGCCAGGTCCATAGCTTGAGTGTACTCGCGGCTAAGGTAGAAGCCTTGGCCGAAGTCCTTGTTGGGCTTCGATTTGTTGAGGTCGATTTCGCCAAAGTCCTCATTGGTGCCGTGATAGAGAATCATATGAGCGCACCTCCTTTCCTGTGGCAGTATTCGGCCATGTCGCTGACCATCGACTGGAACGACTGCGTGTGGCAGTAGTCGTAGTGCTCGTCGACGAACTTGATGCCCCCGAAACGGCTCAGGTAGTTGAACGCCTGCTTGAGCGTCAGTCCGAAGCGGCGGCCAAACTCGGCGGCAAAGATAAGCGTCCACTCCATTTTGTCTGTCATGCTGTATGCCATAATCGCTGTTGGTCTTGTCATTTCACCGACAAAGTTAAGCATTTTTTTGCAGAATGATTCACTTTGCCCTACATTTTATATATTATTTGTCGAAACAGGCGATTTCTTACACTTTTGTTTCTATGTTCAGCTGTTGCTCAGACAAAAGGCTACGGGTGAGCTCGTCGTTGGGCTTTATTCTACCCTTATCCAACGACCGCTTCGCTTTACCAGTCTCATGGTGCCGCTGAGCGTCCATGTACCATAACTGCCCCAGATGGTGGCGGTGATGACGGAGGTGAACGACACGCTGGCTGAACCGTCACTGTTTGAGGTCACCACGACATCGCGCTTCTCTATCTTGTGATACTTCATCGAGCCGCTGGCCACCTCTTCCAGCCACTCGCGCTTGGTCTGCGTCTCACAGGCACAGACCATCAGCGTGCAGCATATTGTGGAAAGCAGTTTGTTCATATCAATACGATGCAAAACGGTGGTTACACTCCAAGTCATTCTTGCTTAGGCAAGCGTCACCCTTCGGGATGCCGAGCGGATGCGCTGCATCTCGTCGGGAGTCAGTTCAAAGTCGAAAATATCGTAGTCCTCGGCAATGTGGACGGCATTGGAGGAGCCGGGAATGGCGATGGTGCCGCATTGCAGATGCCAGCGGAGCAAGACCTGATAGGCCGACTTGTTGTGGGCTTGGGCGATGCTGGTGATCACCTCATGCTGCGAGAGTGTCTTGATGCCCGTGCCGCGACCACCCAGTGGGAACCATGCTTCAAGTGTGGACCTCTGCCTTCTGGCATTGCACGTTCAGGCAGGCCGTCAGGAGCAGGGCGATGGATGTGATTACTTTTCTCATTGTTCTTTTTTTACCCTAACTGATACTCGCCCGTTCGGATGGATGCGATGACACCACCATCGATGAGCAGGTCGGTGCCCGTAATAAACTTAGCATGCTCGCCCAGCAGGAAGGCTGCTGCCTCGGCTATCTCGTCGCTCGTACCTACACGCTGGGCGGCACTGGCATCAATCATGCGCTGGTAGCCCTCACCATTGGCGTTGAACTCATCGTAAGCCAGCGGGGTGACGATGATGCCTGGCGAGATGGTGTTGATGCGTGCACGGCGATTGCGCCATGAGGTGGCGGCGGCACGTTGGGCCTGCAGGTGGTTCATGCGCTTAGCAATCATGTAGGCCAGACCGCTGTTCTGCATGGCCACGTCCTTGATGAAGGGTACGTCCTTCAGCTCCTCAGTAGGTGTGCGCACCAGTTGCAGCTCGACATCGTTGAGGATGGGGTACATATAGGCGGCCTGACTGGAGATGATGAGTCCGGCACCGCCCTCGGCCATCACCTCGCCGAAGGCATCTACGGCATAGCCCGTGCCTACCATGTCGAGGTCAACGATGTGCTCCGGATTGGCCTGGTTGGGCGAAGCACCAGCCGTGTCGATGAAATACATCACAGGGCCCAGTTCTGCGGCTCGGTGTGCGAATGCCTCCACGCTTTCCTTCTTCAGAGCATTCACTACGAGCGAATCCACATCGTAGCCAGAGCGGCGGAAGTCCTCGCTGACGCGCTCCAATGCCTGTTCGCTGATGTCGCCTAAGAGAATCTTCTTCCCTGCACCGATGCGGCGCACAATGGCGGTTCCCATACTACCGGCACCTAAGAGTGCCACTACTTGCTTCTTCTCGTTTCTGTCGAAAATCATATTCTGTCCTCCTATTTTATTATATATTCTTGATAAACTTTGCCGGATTGCCACCTACAATCGTGTTCGGTGCGACATCCTTGGTCACTACGGCACCTGCGGCCACTACGGCATTCTCGCCGATGGTCACGCCAGGCAAGATGATGGCTCCCACGCCAATCCATGCATTGCGACCGATGTGTACGGGCTTGCAGCGCAGCACCATGCGGTTCTCGAAGTCGTGGTTGTCGGTGACGATGCGCACGTTCGGGCCGATCATCACGCCGTCGTCGATGGTGATGCCGCCAGCGGCCATGCACGTCAGCGAATGGTTCACGAACACACCCTTGCCAATCTTCATCTGACGGGCGAAGTCAATCTGAACAGGTGGCATCAGATAGCTCGTCTTATCGAGATTGCCCGCAAACAGTTCTTCCTCTAACGGGCGAATCTGCTCTGGCTGCGGAGCCGTGGTGTTAATCTTGAAACAAATGTTGGCGCAGTCGGTCATGTGATTGATGGCCTCTGCATACTCAGGTGTCGCCATATCAACATCAGCCCCTGATTTTAATTGCTCGAAAATATCCATATACTCTAATTTTGATGGTGCAATGATGCGATTAAGCGAGAGCAGAGCCAAACTTGTTTGAGCTATGCCGAGCATGAGCATCTTCGCGACCTGTTTTTAACTGGGCGCAAAGGTATAATGAAAAAGGCAATCCGTCGTTACACGAATTGCCTCCAAACTTTCACATTTTGCAGAAAGTCACTTATTTCGGTACTCCGATGGCGTTTTCCCCAGCGTTTTCTTCACATAGCGGGAGAAGTGGGAGATATTCTCGAAGTGCATTAAGTTCGATACCTCCGTCAGCGTCTTTGTCGTATCATTGAGCAACGATACCAACTCAAAGGCCGCATAGAACTGAATCCACTGCGAGGCAGGCAGATTGGTGATGGTGCGGGCTACCTGCGAGAGATACTTCGGCGTGATGCAGAGCTTGTCGGCATAGAAGGCCACCTCGCGCTCCGTCCGTGCATGCTGCTGGGCCAGTGAGAGAAAACGGAGGAAGATGCGAGCCATATTATCATTTGTCTCCATCTGTGACAATCCGTGCTGGCATACTGTCTACAGGTCGAAGAGGAATATCTGCACCGTAGGACGTACTCTGACGTGGTGAAATTCCATTGACTACATATCAGGAGCAAAAATATAAAAAAACTGCATTATGATGACTATAAGGCAATAATTTTAAATAAAAAGGCAAAAAAGAGCGGCATCCAGAACTTAATCCGGATGCCGCTCTCGTTGCATTTGCGGTTCATTAATGTCCGTTACGAGACCTCGATGGCCTTGGTGACCTTCTCCTTCGGCTCGGTCTTCGGCATCGTGATGGTCAGGATGCCGTCTTCCACCTTGGCAGAAATCTTGTCACGAACCACATCGTCAGGCAGCACGTAGTTCTGCTCGTAGTTAGAGTAGCTGAACTCACGGCGCAAGTAGTGACGATGACTGTCCTCATGCTTGTGTTCCTGCTTGTTCTCAATGGCGATGGTGAGGTTGCCATCATCGTTGATGCCTACGCGGCAATATTCTTTCTTGATGCCAGGGGCTGCAAGTTCCATCGTGTAGGCTTTCTCACTCTCCTTGACATTGACTGCGGGTGCTGTACTGTTGGCACGAGGCATGAAATCAGTGTTAAAGAAATCATCAAACATCGTTGGGAACCAACCATTGTTTTTCATTAATCCGTTCAACATAATCAATACCTCCTAATTATATTTTTAAAAGTTAGACAATA
>CAMOGW010000033.1 GCA_946614435.1 uncultured Prevotella sp.
TCAGCTTCGTGGTGAAGACTGACTTCACGGAGAGTCATCACCGCTTCGACCAATGTGGTATCGTGATGTATCTCGATAGCGAGAACTGGCTGAAGGGCTCGGTGGAATACGAGAACGAGGAGTTTCAGCATCTGGGCAGCGTAGCCACCAACAATGGCTACTCCGACTGGGCCACGACGGCCATTCCTGCCGATGTGAAGACCATGTGGTACCGCTTCTCGCGCCGCGAAGATGACTACTGCATCGAGTGCTCCGCCGACGGCGAGAAGTTCAGCCAGATGCGCATCTGCCACATGTATGCCGGTGCCGACGAGATCAGTTTTGGCATCTATGCCTGTTCGCCCGAGGAATCATCCTTCACGGCTGTATTCTCCGACATGAAGATTACCGAGTGCGCCTGGAAGGCCCACGACGGCCAGCAGCCAGATAAGAAATAGTAACAGATAAATCGGAATTTAGCGAACAGATGATACCACTGAAACATCTACATGTAGTTTTTATCTACCTCGCTGTCATCAACGTGGTCACTTTCTTCATGTACGGTATCGACAAGTGGCGCTCGACCTCAGGTCGCTTGCTACCGAAGGGACGCAAGAAGGCGAAGAAGTCCAAATGGCGCATAAGAGAGACGGCATTATTGGGCTTGGCTGTACTTGGTGGAAGTATCGGAGCTTGGCTTGGAATGGAGGTCTGGCATCATAAGACCCTGCATAAGGGAGGGAACCGCGATGTTGATAACATCGTGGGAGGGTACCAGTCTAGGTTTGGTGTTCCTCTTATTCTAATTGCTCAGATAGCCTTATTCTTCCTTTGCTCATGTAGGACTGCTTCATTATCAACAACCCCTTCGGGTCAGATAGAGCAAAGTAACATATCACAAGTCGCAGATAAGATTTGGGCTTTCAGTCAGAGCCATCCAAACGGATTCACACTTGACCTTCGGACGATGACTGAGCCAACGGAGGGTATTTTTGTCAGTTATGCAGCAACACAGAATAGCCATTCCCGTGACCAACTTGATAAAGTGGTTAACCATGCTATTCAGAATAATGGGTATGTTGGTGGTTGGTATAACAAGGATAATGGCCTTTATTATTTTGACAGTACCCGACTGTTCCCAGAAGATTCTCTCCAAGCTGCTATCCAATTTGGCAAGGAGAACGGTCAACAGTCAGTTTTCGTTCTTTCTTCCTCGACTGAGATTCCCATTATTCAAGAACACTCTCCCAACGTATTCTTGGTAATGTATGATGCGGAGATAGGGAAAGAACCTCTGTTAAAAGCCATCGAGAACTACAAATGTGAGATAAAATATGACTACGGCATTATCAACGGCATGGCCTTGAAAAAGCCTGATGACAAAACGCTTGAAGAGACCATGCAGTATTTCAAGAAAGTCAAAGGTGTGACAAATGTTGAATACGACCACGTTTACCGTCTGACAGATCCTGTAAAACCAAGATTAGAGATAAAATGAAGAAAATAATAAACCCTTGGCGAAACCATCCTGAATACAACTGTTTCGGATGTTGCCCTGAGAATCCCATCGGGCTTCACATGGAGTTCTATGAGGATGGTGACTATAAAATAATTTTGCTACGTTTTTTGTTACACTTCGTTCACCCAAAACGTCATTTGTCATTTGTAACATTTTCGCGGTTTACGCAGAGACACACGGCTTTCGCGTGTTTTGAACCTAAAAAACAACCGAGGTGACCTTGCAGACACCCCGGTTGATTTATTAGAGAGCAAATTACTCTCTGTCTTGCACAGCCGGGTGGCCACCTCAGAATAACAGAAGAACATATTATGGGATTTTAAAGACATAATAACAGAAGAACATATTATGGGATTTTAAAGACATAATAACAGAAGAACAAAAAAATAGAAACTGACGGAGCATTATATGTTCTTATGTTATTATGTCAAAGAAAAAATATGAGACATACCCTAGAAAAAGTTGAATGGTTTTTACCTTAACCCTGCCATAGGTTGAATGCCTGTTGGGTACCTTAATCCTTATCCCTGACAGAAGTTGAATGATTCTCTCTTAACCCTTGTTTTTTTTGAATAGGCTCCGCGGAAAGCCGTTCAATCATATTCAGGGCAAGACAGGCTTTGCGGCGGCAATTCCGTTTTTCCGGTCGTTTCCTTAGGCTGATCTATGTGCGCCGTAGCCCCATCTACGCGTTCCTTAGATGCGCCTGCCTCGGCGGCAAGCGCGACAAAGTTACGGAATAAATCTGAACAGGTCATGTTAAAATCAGTGAAACGGATTAAAATTATGTTGTCTTGTCTTCTTGGATTATTCGGACATTGTAATTTTGCAGTGCTTAGTTGCAACGAGCACGCGAACATTTTTTTCTGTATTTATTAACTTTTAAAACTAATCATCATATATGGCAGTTATTATTCGAAAATATCAGAACGACAACAAAAATCAGACCCATAGCTACGGCAAGTGGTATCCCCGTGTGGTGAACCTGAAGACCATCGACCTCGACGGGCTTTGCGAACACATTACCAGTCATGGCTCCATCTTCACCCCCGACGTGGTGACGGGCGTGGTGAAGAAGTTCGTCAGCTGCATTCAGGAGCTGCTGCTCGACAGCCACAAGGTGCGCCTCGACGGCATTGGCACTTTCTACCTGAAGCCCCGGCTGAAGACGGGCAAGACTGAGGACGGGGCCACCATTTACGGAGGTGCCGAGACCCTTGAGGAGCTGAACTTCAATAACATCGAGTTCTCAGTGGGCTTCACGCCCGACCGAAGCCAGAACTCAAACTTCGTAGGGCCCAACATCACCCGTAAGTCAGCACGAGTGAGCTTCGCCAGCCTTTCACCTCAGGCTGACGGCGAAGGCGGTGAGGGCGGCAGCGACAGCGGCCAGCAGCAGGGCGGCGGCACCAGCGGGAGCGTGGAGGAACAGCCGTAAAAGAAGCCTCACCCCCAACCCCTCTCCGATTGGAGAGGGGAGTATATAGACTCTTCAGATATAAGGCTGACGGCTCTAATCGCTAATCATTCTCTAATTCTTGACAAAAAAAAGTGGGGGAAAACCTATATTATTAACATCAAAAAAACAGCTTGAACATCATGAACGCAAAATTATGGAAAACCATCATCAGCATAGTCATCAACATTCTGACGGCCATTGCAGCCACCCTTACCACTACCTCCTGCATGGGGCTGTCGCGCTGGCCGCTCTTCTGAATCTCTCTCCGTACTGTTAAGGAATTTTGCCCCGGGTGTCAAAGCAGACACTTGGGGCATCTTTTTATTGCTAAAACACGCGAAAGCCGCGTGTCTCTGCGTAAACCGCGAAAATGTGACAAATGACAAATGACAAATGCTCCCAATTCCCTTTTTTTTACTTATATCAACAAAACGTGGAGGAAAGCAAGGTTTCTGATATTCTAAATGATAAAAACCTCGTCCTTATAGATCACCCTCATTTCTAACAATATTCTCAAAGTTTTGAGTAGCCCATTCCATTCAATATGCCTGAATGAAAAATGCCATTGTTTCATCATTCAGTCACAATAAACAGGCTTTTCCTGACCGACGGTAGTGGGCTCGGTATGGCCAGAATACAGAATAATGTTATCGGGCAGCGTGAGGATTTTGTTCACGATGCTATTGTAAAGTTGCACCTCGTTTCCACCGATATATTGCGTGGAGCCAGGACAGTCGCGAAAGATGGTGTCACCGACAAAAGCAACTTTATCTTGCTGACTATAGAAGATGACGCTGTCAGGGGTATGTCCAGGAGTGTGGATGACCTTCAGGGCGAACGATGGATTAGGCTCCAAACGAATGACATCCCCATCATCGAAATACTCAGCACCGTCCAGATAGACATTCCTGCCACAATAGGCGCTTAGGTTCCAGCGGGTATCCGTCAAATACTTTTCTCCTGCACGATGGATGCAGTAAGGAATGCCCAAGGTCTGGGCAATCTCACTGACAGCACCCGTATGGTCAAAATGTCCATGAGTAAGAAGGATTCGCTCTATAGTCCATCCGTTCTCCGCTATCTTCTGCAAGATACGACTTGCCTGTGCGCCAGGATCGATAAGGAATCCGTGGTGCGTCTCATCGTCAATGTAGAAATAGCAGTTGACGGC
>CAMOGW010000034.1 GCA_946614435.1 uncultured Prevotella sp.
AGATTGATGCCCTACTCAGTTCCTACCCGTCCATTGACATCAACGCAATGGGCTTTCCCCGTGGGCGGGAGAATGAACCGCTATGGCAATAGACACAGTTATACAAGACGGGCGAGGATGGGAAACAGCGCATCCTCGCCCACTTTCGGTAAGGTGAAATGCTCTATACCAGAAGAAAATCAAAAAAAGTTGCTTGCCAGGCGTGACATTTCGGCTATTTGCGTCTATATATAGTAGAATGGCAAACGAAGACAACATAATCATACAACGCGTTCTCAGCGGTGATACCCAGAAGTTCGGGCTGCTGGTCAACCGACATGGCCCTGCGCTCATGACATTTGTGGGGCGCATTGCCCAGCAGCAGGAGGATGCCGAGGATGTAGTGCAGAATGCCTTCGTTGCTGCCTACCAGCACCTGATGGACTTCGATCCACAGTAGGCATCGCTATCGACATGGCTGCAGCGCATAGCCTACCATGAAGCGTTGTGCCATCTGCGAAAGCGAAGGCGCCAGGTGCTGCTGCCGCTTGATGTGGGTGACGACGTTCCTGACGAACTGCCAGAGACGGCTACAGCAGAAAAACTGGACGAGGCCATTCAAAAGCTGAGCCCGGAAGACCAAATGCTCTTGCAACTCTACTACTTCGACGAGCGTCCTCTGAAGGAAATAGCCTACATAACAAGCTCATCAAGCGACTCTCTCAATCGTGAAGTTTCGCGTCTCAGCAGCCGGCTTCATCGAATACGTCAACGACTCAGAATCATCTTAACACGCATGAACAATGAATAACGATAAAGATTTATTCTGCCAGGCCTTGCAACGACAGAACGAACGAGCCGCAAGGATGAAGATGCCCGACGACATGGAGCAGTGGGTGATGCAGCACATTGAAACCGAGGAAAAGAAGCCCACGCGAAACGTCTTTCTGTTCGCGTTGAGAGCCATAGCATCAACCGCAGCTGTTATACTCATTGGACTATTCCTGCATGTGTATGAACCAGTAAAGAAAACGAGCAATGATCATAGCTACGATAAAACCAACTGGACAGGAGGCAGCACGCTGAAAAATGTGTACACCAGCAATCTGCAACCTAAACAGGCTACATTTAGTTACATTCAATTAAAAAAGAAACTGTATGAAAAGTATTAGTTTATATTTTCTGCTTATTGTAGCAGTATTGAGTTCGTGCCAGAAGCAGAACATCAACATGCACACCGTCATTCACTCCGATGGTACTTGCGAGCGCACGGTCAGCTACAGCAATGTGATGACTAAAGAGCAAAGAGACTCCCTCTTAGGAGAGCATTTGAATGGATGGTCTCAACCTATGCCAGAATGTCTGAACATCGATGCTTTCTGTAAGAGTTATACAGAAGTTGGCAAGGATGATACTGTAAAAACAACATTTACCTGTCCATTCTCGTCTGTGGAAGAGATGTGCCAACAGACACCTCTGCAACTGAATGGCGTCCGCCTGAAGTCAAGTGCCCAGTTGCATAAACGCTTCCGTTGGTTCTATACAGAATATACTTTCACGGAAACTTTTGCTTGTGTCGGCGATTCCTTCAAACTGCCACCTGTCAACTATGCCGACGAAAACATTGTGAGCTATTGGTTTACGGGACATCCTAATATTACCGAAGGACTCAGCGGAGCAGAAACTATGTCGAAACTGAACGAGATAGAACCTCTCATCAACAAATGGCTTGACGATAACTTTGTCAACCTGTGTTTCGACTACATCGTGAGCCACTACGACAGCATCCCAAATCCACCAGTCAGTCGCCAACGATTCATTGAACTTGAAGACTCTCTCGTGAAATTTGCAAAAAAAGGCAAGGATGATATTTTAGGGATACAAGCTGATAAAGTCTTTAAGGATTTCTTCGGCTCTGATTCTTACGCTTTGTTCTTCGATGAAGACACCAACTGCGGAAAAGAACTCATGAAAATTTACTCCGACCGCTTGAGCATTTTGGGTTTCAGTGTTCCTTACTCCCTCTCTATGCCAGGCACGGTCATTGATGCCGGAACGGGAATCTGCAAGGATGGTGTTGTCTATTACCCATTAACCGGTGAGCGGCTCATTCCTCACGATTATGTGATCTCTGCCAAGTCGAGAATCACCAACATCTGGGCTTATATAGTCACGCTGCTTGTCATTCTTATTGCCATTGGTAGTTTTGCTTATGGCAAAAAGCTAATTTTGAAGAAGGACTAAAACGAAACAAATATGAACAAGAAAACCATCAGCACCTGTTTGAGGGGACTTGTAATCCCCGTGCTCGCCCTCGTCGCAATGGCGGGGCAGGCGCAGACATTCACTCCCATCGTGGAAGACAGCATTGATTTCGTCATCACTGGCACAACAACCAGTTCACATGACAGTGTGGCAATGTTTCCATGCGCACCACATGGCAAAACCATGAAATTCCCCATCGTTGACGGGAAGTTCAAGGTAACAGGCCGACAGCCTCTCCATACATTCATCCAAATTGGTGACTATGCTGAAAACGACCTCCGCTTCATCGTGGAAGAAACGCCGATAAACATCAATCTCGTTACAGGCGAGGTGTCGGGTAGTGACTTGCAGCAACGCTTCATCCGCTGCCAGATGCGTGAACGCGACATTGACCGTGTAGCAGAGCCATGGTGGTATAGCCTTAGCGACGAAGAAAAAGATAGAATCATCATCATGAGGGAGGAAGGACTGCCCGATGCATCGGCAAAGGACAGCACAAACTACCTGAAATACGAGGACTTTATGGGCGACCGCGATGCACTCGTCCGCCAAAACATCCGCGAGAACAAAGACAACATCATCCCAGCATATTATCTCTTTGTGCATCACTCCGAACTCAACTATGAGCAAAGGCGAGAGTTCATGAGAGAGGATGCACCCTACGCCCACCACCCTGCTATGGAACGTCCATGGAAGAAGTATTGGGGCATACTTCAGCAAATGAATATCACTGGCAAGCCAGCTCCCGACTTTGAGGCCGAGGCTCCCGATGGCGCAATGCACCGCCTTTCAGAATACACAGGTCATGGCCAATACGTTCTGATAGACTTTTGGGCTTCATGGTGCGGCCCATGCATCGGTTCGTTCCCACTCATGAAGGAAATCTATGCCACCTACAAAGGCCGAGGCCTTGTCTTCCTTGGCGTATCGTGCGACAAGGACCGTGGCGCATGGCTGAAAGCCCTTGAAAAGCATCAACTCCCGTGGACGGCTCTGCTTAGCCCTGCTCGCAAAGGCGATGCCTGCGAACTTTACGGCATCACAGGCATCCCGGCAGTCATCCTCATTGCCCCGGATGGCAAGGTTGTCTCCACCGACTTGGAGGGTGAGAAACTAAAAGCGAAGCTTGCAGATATTTTCGGACAATAGCTGTTCTATTACTGACAACATCCTATATCGACATCCCTTGTTGGAACTTCTGTATTCGCCCATCGTATCTGCCCTCGGCAATGTCGTGGACTTCATGGTCGGCACGTCTCAGTTCGTTAGCGTCATTGCCTTGCAACATTAAAAAGAGGGCAAATAGGGGACGTTTGTACCGACGTTGTACCACGACTGCGATAATTGGCTGTTAGACAG
>CAMOGW010000035.1 GCA_946614435.1 uncultured Prevotella sp.
GTACTCCACCGTCTCGGCCACCATCTTCTGAAGGGTGGTCATCCCCTCGTCGGGGTTTGCTCTGGTCTGTTGCTGCTGCTTCATAACGGTAAAAGGGGCATCTGTAGTTGTTGGGAATATGGGTTGTAAAGAGGCTGTTTTCGCGTGAGTCTTCGCTTGAAATGGGCGAACTGTCTCCTAAAATAATAACGCGTATCCCGCTGCCCACGATGCTGATAGTCTGCAGTACGACCTTGCTGGCCGCCCTGCCATTCCCGGCATGCAGTCCCGCAAGTTGCGTCCTAGGTTTGATTGTCAGCATCATATTCTTTTTACCTTAAATTAAAAACGTGGAAAACGGAGCAAAGTTACGAATAATATTTCATACTCCCAGCATTTTCTCAAGGATTTTTTTCGGATGTCAAACTCCCGTCCGAATCATTTTGGCAATGTACGTCTAGTTCAAGTTTTCACTTTGCCAACTCACACAAATCATAACCATTCACCATGAATAAATTGAAATTCCAATATGTTCCAAAAAGATTATTTCGTGAGGGTGGGGCAGAGGTGTATAACATTGTATTGATTGACAATCAGCATAAGCCATTATGCATAAGTGATGAAAAAAATAATTCTCAAATCAATCAGAATCTGATTGATTACAAGCTAATAAAGCCTAATAGTAGAAACAATTTCATTAAAAATGTGATGAAAGCCATTCTGCTTGTTCTATTGTCAGTCTCTTGTATTGAACATATCGACTTATACCATGTTCTTCCAATTCGTCACGGTCGAGCCCATCACCATGATAAACTGGGGCGATATTTTTCAACTTGAAACAACAGGTGTCATGCTTATAAATGCCATGCCAATATTTCTTGTCTGCTCGTACGCTATCCGTTTCAACAACTTGAAGCTTATACATAACACGATTATGTTCCTTGTCAGATATGAACAAGTACACAATGTCGCCCACCTGCATCTTTTTGTTTGCCTTCTTCCAATAGGCAATTCCCAAGTCACGAATGCTTCCGATATGGTCAATAAAGCTTTCGATCCCAATTAGTAAATAGTTATTCATTCTGTTCCCTCCTTTCCGTATTTCTTGCGATATTTCATACAATCGTTATAACAAGAATCTGTCAACATCTTGTGAATTTTTGGGTTGCCAAAATTCTGATTTATCAGCAGAAGTTGAGCATCCTTCTTATAGATACTAGCATCAAGTTTCCATTCGACCGCATCAAATTCTGCTTCTATTTGTTTACGGGCATCTGTCAATTCTTCTTGCAGTTTATTAATTCGCATGTAATCAACCACACAAACAACTGCAAGAAAAATAATTGCAATAACGTAAAATACATGTTTTGACATTTTCGCAGGATTTTTAATATTTTTCTTTAGGTTTCCTATTGTTCAATATCCCAACATTGCCGCTGGCGTTATCCCCAAGGTGGAACAAAGCAAACGGGCAATCTTCAGGGTAGGTTCTGCCCTGCCGGAAACATAGTCGCTTATGCGGGAAGGACTGACTCCAATTTCTGCAGCCAACTGTTTCTGACTCATGTTTTTCTCGTCCAACGACAATTGTATCAACTGGGCTACGGTGGGTTTGCCTATGGGATAGTGCTCCTTCTCGTAGTCTATGACGACATCCGACATCATTGTCAACTCCACGGCATTGCGGTCGTTGGCTGGTGTGTTGTCGTCCACCATTGGCAGCAGTTCTTCAATACGTGCCAATGCGAACTCATATTGTTCTTTTGTAATCTTTGCCATATTCGTGTCTCCTTTTATTATATCGTTGAAACGTCAATCTTATCGTATTCACTATGCGTACCTACAAACCGGATGAAGATATGCCCGATCGTGAACTTTACGACCACAACAAGACGATATTTGTTGCCCCTGATGTCAAAGACATAATGTTGGTTTCCTACGTAGTCTGTCGAAGGAAAGTCAACCTTTATATCCGACAGGTTCTTCCACTCTGCTTTTTCTGCGATGTCATACCATCGTTCAAGTGCAGCTTGAGCGTCTCCATGTCCTTCTGAACTGTAGAACTCAACTAATCGTCTATGTGATACTATTCTCATTCCGGTTGCAAAGTTACAAAATAATTTTGATTTTCAAAAGAAAATTGATAAATAATTCTAAATATTAGAACTTTTCTACTACTTACCTTCGTTATACCTTCTTCCTCATCCTCTGCGAGAGAGGGTATACCCAATACTTGATAGCCCATTGGCGCGGCCATTTTGGCAAAGGCAATGCTTCTTCCTTATGCCCATGTAATCCATGCACGAACAGAAAGACTTTCTTGCTTTTTGCACCTATGAGCAGGTGCCGCCTGGTTCATCAATTCATTATTTTTAGTTCCATTTCTCTACCCGCCCATTCTTCCCCATCTATCATATAGGTGTCCGTACCTATAACTTTAAACCCTACGGATGCATAGCAATGAAGGGCTGTCGGATTATTGTCAAAGACGCCCAGCGTTATCCTTTCAGCACCAAATTCATCTTCCGCCTTCCGGATAGCCAGTTGGAGCATTTGCTTGCCATAGCCCTTGCCTCGCAGTTCGTCATCGACAATCACGAAACCGAAGCGCACCAGGGTTTTGTCTTCTGACGGGTGTCTCAACAGGATATGCCCGATGATGGTATCCCCGACGGTAGCCGTAAAAGGATACATGTTGTCGCCGTTGTATTGCTCCATCATATCCTCCGGCTGTGCAGGGAAAACTTTATACCTGTCGGCACTCCAAAGGCGGAATGCCTGTTTATCTTTGCACCAACTCAAAACTGTCTCTGCATCGTCGGGATGGAATGGCCGGAGTTGCATTTGTTTCATCACTCAATCACAAAACTACGTGGATAAAAACCGCTGTAGAAACGGCCGTCAGTGGCGGTGAACTTCAACACGCAGTAGTTAGTGTCGGTTACACCACCGGGATAGTACTGCTCGTCGCCCTCGCGCCAGATCATTTCTTTCGAGGCAGCATCAGTCAGTACCTCCATCGTACCTCTGAGCATCATGCCTTTAAATCCTTTGGCATCGCAGAAATAGATGCTGGCCTTAGGGTTAGCCTTGTATTGAGCCACACGTATTGAGAACGTGTTGGTAGTAAAGTAGAATGTCTTGATGCCCTCGCGCTTGCGTGGTGCCAACATGGCTTTGGTCCAGGGAAAACCATCCTGATCTACGGATGAGATGTAAGCGATGGGCAGTTTGTCGGCCATCTGGGCAATGAGTTCTTTAACGCCTGCCAAGGCGGGGTTGACATTCGTGACTTCATCGTTACTGACATCCAACGTTTGGCGCCAACGCTTCAACTGGGGAAAGTACGATTTCATCATGCCAATATATTCCTCTTTGGTGATGGGTTTCTCCAACC